>NZ_JAGXKA010000289.1:0-263 GCF_019091065.1 Burkholderia sp. GbtcB21 | reverse complement strand
AGGCGGTCAAAGGTGGTATTTCTTCTTTTCTTTAAAGTAGTATTTCTTCTTTTCTTTAGGGTAGTAATAGTAGTGAGTATTCTAGTACAGGGTAAGTAAAAGGCGGTTAAAGGTAGTATTTCTTCTTTTCTTTGGGGTAGTAATAGTAGTGAGTATTTTAGTGCAGGGTAGGTAAAAGGCGGTTAAAGGTGGTGTTTCTTCTTTTCTTTAAAGTAGTATTTCTTCTTTTCTTTAAGGTAGTAATAGTAGTGAGTATTCTAGTG
>NZ_JAGXKA010000288.1:0-263 GCF_019091065.1 Burkholderia sp. GbtcB21 | reverse complement strand
AAAAGTAGTGAAAGGATAGGGTAAAAAATAAAATAGGAATGTTTATTTAGGTGAAATAAATTGGGAAGAGTAAATAGAGTATTTATGTGTAATATGTGGGAGAAAATGCAATTTTTGGTGTTTGTGAATATAATTTTGGGATAAAATAAATCAATTAACACTTCATTTCTTTCTTCTTCTTTTTCTTCAGCAGGTGCCACTTGGCGCGAGCTGGTTCGTTGGGAAGGAGCTGACGTGCGTGAGGTGGCGTGCGCTGGTTGGTT
>NZ_JAGXKA010000287.1:0-263 GCF_019091065.1 Burkholderia sp. GbtcB21 | reverse complement strand
ACAAGCGAGGGTAATTTCGTCCGTTGAACCCTGAAAACGATAAATAAAAAGAAAACTGCGATTGGAAATTAGAGGAGGCAATTTTGAGACCTAAAACGTAGTGGAAAGCGGCTTGAGGAGCAGAGAGAAGATCCAGAGTCATTCCACCTACAGTTTCTTTCTCTCTTCCTTTTTAATTTCTTTATGTTGAATTCTGTTTTAGGAATGGTTATGGATTTGAACATGAGCTAATCTTCCATTTAGGGAAGATGATGAATGTTGGT
>NZ_JAGXKA010000286.1:0-263 GCF_019091065.1 Burkholderia sp. GbtcB21 | reverse complement strand
CGGGTACGCCGTGGGAACTCGGCCTCGCCGAAACGCAGCAGACGCTGGTGCTGAACCGCCTGCGCGGTCGCATCCGCGTGCAGGCCGACGGCCAGATGAAGACGGGCCGCGACGTCGTGAACGGCGCGCTGCTCGGCGCGGACGAATTCGGCTTCGCGACGGCACCGCACGTCGTCGAAGGCTGCATCATGATGCGCAAGTGCCACCTGAACACGTGCCCGGTCGGCGCCGCGACGCAGGATCCGGTGCTGCGTGCGAAGTTC
>NZ_JAGXKA010000285.1:0-264 GCF_019091065.1 Burkholderia sp. GbtcB21 | reverse complement strand
TAGGTTTTTATGTAGAATTCCGTAAAAATACAAAAAAAAAACTATTTTAAAGTATAAAAATGAAAAATTTTCTTTTTTAAAATATTTAAAAATGAATATGTAACACGAATATTTTTCTTTTTTTAATTTAAGCATTTATATGCAACACGAACATAGTTTATGAAAGGAGTACGTAGTTTTCCCTTTTCATACTGATCAAAAAAGAATATCTAGTTCTCTTTTTAATCTCTTTGGACTCTTTCACATAATAAATAATAGAAAGAG
>NZ_JAGXKA010000284.1:0-264 GCF_019091065.1 Burkholderia sp. GbtcB21 | reverse complement strand
ATAAAACCCAACACATATGGCGTTGCTTGGTATCCAGCACAATTAGACTATCAACCCCATCTTCCAACTCATCCAACATATTTAAAGTATCATTATTTAATGCAAAATCCACCTTACCAACAATCCCCATAGTTTGCTCCTTATTTGTAGGAGCTGAAACCTTACCTGGAGACTCCGTCCTCGCCATACGCCCAAGCCCTCGATCCACTCCAACAACCCCATTAGTTGGCCTAGCCGAAGACCGCCCCCCAGTGCCACCGACGA
>NZ_JAGXKA010000283.1:0-264 GCF_019091065.1 Burkholderia sp. GbtcB21 | reverse complement strand
TAAAGGCGCTAGTTGGGATGACCGAGTTCGTCTAAGGCGCCAGATTAATTGAACCCACTATCAACACAAATTATTGATATTTTTTTTCTTCTGATTTTTGACTAAAAATATCCCTTTTTTACTTCTGACGATTGCCAACTTATTCTAATTTATCAGAGGAAACTAAGTGCCGCTTTCGATAGTCCTAAAGGCGCTAGTTGGGATGACCGAGTTCGTCTAAGGCGCCAGATTAATTGAACCTACTCTCAACACAAATAACTGGAA
>NZ_JAGXKA010000282.1:0-264 GCF_019091065.1 Burkholderia sp. GbtcB21 | reverse complement strand
AACTAAGTATCGGATTCCATATAATTTAATATAATAGTTTTTAGGGAGTATTGCTAACCAATTGCAACACGACATGTCGAGAAGGTGCTAGGCACTACTGGTGTCTAATAGCAATACTCTTTTATAAAACATGTTTGTTTAAAAATATTTTTATTTTTTTAATAAAAAAAAAATTAAATGCAGCTATATTTATCTAAAAACTATTTTTAAAACTAAATGAAAATTTGTTTCATTAATGCATTCATGATTCATCGCTTTTGTTTG
>NZ_JAGXKA010000281.1:0-264 GCF_019091065.1 Burkholderia sp. GbtcB21 | reverse complement strand
ACATATAGAGCGTTTCTATATGACTGAGAGTGCAATTCCAAGTTCTAAGTGTGGATTCAATGAGGAATTAATAAGTTAGGGAATTTACTTGGTAAATTCGGTTCGACTTATTGGAAGCTCGGTTATATAGACCCATGGTCCCCATACTAGTTGAGACCATACTGCTTGTAAGACTCAGTTAATTGATTTTAATTAATCAATTATAATTCTAAAAGTTAGACTATGTCTACTTTATGAATTCTCACAGTTTAAGGATGAAATCGT
>NZ_JAGXKA010000280.1:0-264 GCF_019091065.1 Burkholderia sp. GbtcB21 | reverse complement strand
CACGACGTCACCATTGGCCAACGAGCGGAAGCGTCCTCCTCGCCCCAACCCGCGCCGTCGGAGCGTGACCTGCACGCTGTTCAGTCGTAAGCATCGGTTGCGAGTCTTCCACACCCGGAAGGCCCGTGTGGAGGCGACGGAAGCGCAATCTGATGAATGTGTAAGGCAAGCGGTGTCGCCGGACACCTTCATGCAACGTCCCAGCCATTACGTAGAGGGATAGGAGGATGACGAAGATCCGCCGAACGTATCAAAGAGAAGGCG
>NZ_JAGXKA010000028.1:0-51392 GCF_019091065.1 Burkholderia sp. GbtcB21 | reverse complement strand
GGAAATTCGTCGACTGTTGTACCGTCTGTTATGGCGCGCCGTCCACCCGTTCAATCATGTGATTGCATGGTCAATTTGGCGACGTACTCACCAGTGGCGCGCGCAACAGTCCCATTACCGACGCCGTGGTTTTACCCCGCCTGTCGGTTAGTATCTACGGCTGTAGTACTAAGCCATCGTCGATGGGCTGGGCGCCAGTTGGCGCTGCCCGTATAGCGCACACCGTGCGAGAGCAGAAACGACTTCAGTCGCTGCCGCGCCTGCTTCAGATCGTCCTTGGCTGCGGCCCACGCACGGGCCAGATCCCGGAAGGCCTCATCTTCGATACCCGGTACGTACACGGCCGACAGGGCACCCGCGCGTAGCGCGCGCACCAACTTGATCGCATCGCGTCGATCCGTCTTGACGCGTTCGCCCGGTTTCTTCGGAATCAGCGACGATGCACACACCATGCAGTCGAACTCCTTCTGCATGAGTTGGCGGTAGAGCCCATAGCCGCACGGCCCGGCTTCATAGACAACGCGCACGCGTCGCCCCTTTGACTGCAGGCGTTTGCACAGGCGATCGATATCGCCGTGCATCGTACCGATCTTGCCCAGCAGTTCCACCTCCCCCATGCCGATCGCGTAGGCGATCGTGATGGACTCCTTGTGAACATCAAGTCCCACGTACACCGTGCTATCGTTTTCCATGCTGGCCTCCGTGCCGGAAATGCCGGGTGTGGCCCTATCCACACCGTGCGGCTCTGGCAGCGATGCTAACCCGCGTTTGATTCCCCACGGCAGGCCAGCCTCTGCCTCACGGAAAGTCATACTGCCTTTTCTCGCGACCTGTTAACCTGAGCCGTCATGACAACCGGATCAGGGAGATGGGCAAGCCGATCGTCGACGACGAGTTGGGGAAACTAATCGAGCCACGTCTACCACCTGCCAAGCCCCGTCGGTTCAAATACCCGGGTCGCAAGCCCATGCCGAATCGCGCAGCGCTGACGGGCATTCTGTTCGTGCTGAAGACCGGCATTCGCTGGCGCGATCTTCCTGCGGAAATGGGATGTGGCTCGGGCGTGAGTTGCTGGCGGCGGCTGCGCGACTGGCAACAGGCTGGCGTGTGGGACGCATTGCACGCGTTGCTGCTGGCCAAACTACGCGCGGCAAACCAGATCGACTTCTCACGTGTGGTAGTCGACTCCTCGTCGATTCGTGCGGTTGGGGCGGGCGAAAAACTGGCCCGAACCCAACCGATCGAGCGCGACCCGGTTCCAAACACCACCTCGCCACCGACGCCAACGGCACACCGATCGCGGCAATCTTGACCGGCGCCAACCGCAATGACGTCACGCAACTGATCCCCCTGATCGAGGCGATCGCGCCGATCAAAGGCGTTCGCGGTCGGCCACTGAGCCGGCCCAAACCCGACTATGCGGATCGGGGTTACGATCACGACAAGTACCGGCGCATCCTGCACGAGCGAGGCATTCCCACAAGCATTGCCCGACGCGGACAACCACACGGCAGCGGCGTTGGGAAGGTTCGATGGGTCGTTAAGCGCACGCATGCTCGGATGCACCACTTTCGACGTCTCCGTATCCGATTCGAACGGCGTGCCGACATTCATGAAGCGTTCCTCAAACTCGGCTGCTCCATGATCTGCTGGAACATTTTGCAGCGGACTCAGCAGCCTTTCTGAAACCGTCTCTTAAAGCGAATGCCCTTCAGGAGCGGCTCGATCTTGTCGACGCCGCGGATCTTTCTCCAAGACTGCTCGGCCGCTTCGATCAGCTTGAATGCCATGCCGAGGAAGGTCGTGCGCGACAGGCAGTTGCGCGTGCGGCTCGTGCGATGCCGCACGGTCACGAACGTCGATTCGATCGGATTCGTGGTTCGCACGTGTTGCCAGTGCTCGTCCGGGAAGTCGTAGAAGGCGAGCAGCGCGTCACGATCCTTCGTCAGCTTCTCGACCGCTTTCGGGTACTTGGCTGCGTACGTGTCGACGGACCCGTTGAACGCGACGATCGCATCGGCGCGCGTCGCGGCATTCCAGATCTCGGGGAGTGCCGCCTTGGCACGGCCGTACTGTGACTTCGGCATGACATTGAGCACGTTGCCGATCTTGTGGAACCAGCAGCGCTGATGGATGCCGTGTCTGCGGGAACACCTTGTCGAGTGCCGCCCACAATCCCATCGCGCCGTCACCGACCGCCAGCAGTGGCAGTGCCTGCGGGCCGCGGGCTTTCAAGTCAAGCAGCAGCTCGACCCACGATGCCTTCGATTCGCGATAGCCGTCGCTGAGCGCGACGCGCTCCTTGTCGCCGTCCGGCGTCACGCCGATGATCACAAGCAAGCACTGACCGTCGGCATCCTCGGCGTGGGCTTGCGTGTGGACGCCGTCCGCCCACCAGTAGACCCAACGCGATCTCGACAGGTCGCGCTTGTTCCACTGCTCGTTACTCATCTGCCCATGCCGCCGTCAGGCGGCTCACGGTGTTCGCCGACAGACCCTTGGTCTGCTCGCCGAGCAGCTCAGACAGCGCGTCGCTCATCTCGCCCGTCGAGACGCCGCGCAGGTACAGCGACGGCAGCGACGACGACACACGCGGCGACTTGCGCACGTACAGCGGCACGATCGCCGAGTTGCACTTCACGCCCGAATCCGAACGGTCGCGGAGCTGCGGTACCTGAACAGGCACGGGGCCGAGCGCCGTGACAATCTGGCGCTCCGGCAGGTAGCCGTTGCGTACGACCGCCCGCCGGCCGTCGATCGTCCTCACGATCGAGTACCATTCGAGCAACGTTGCCAAATCCGCCTCGATGGCTTGCAGGATGATCCGCCGCGCGCCTTGCTGAATCAGATCGTCCAGGCCGGGCGCGCCCTTGATGTCTGCTTCTGCCGTTTGACTGCCGTGCATTTCCTGCGTATGTTTTGCTATGGTGGTAGAGTTCGATTGGGAAAGTGTTACCGTCGAAAGCAACTTTCTCCTTCAATCACCACCGCCTTCTCTCGCTCGCTCCCGACACCGCGTACACCAGTTTCGACAATAATTCATTGCTGCTCCGGCCTCATTGAGTCCGGTTCGTATGGATAGCCGACGCGATATCGCGGCTCACTGACGCCAACGCCCGATTGTGCGCCGTGACCAGCGCGTCGTAACCCTGCCCCTGCACCGGCTCGTGCGCGACGGAGCGGCCCATCACCACATCGGGCGTTCCCGGCGCGCGGATCGCCCACTGCGCGTCGATCGTGACCGAATCACCCGGCATCGAATCGAAGCGCATCACGTCCACGCGCACCCGCCAGGCCGGCGTGGCACCCACGCCGCTATCGAACACGTTCACCTGGGCCGAACCGAGCAGCATGCCGAGATCGGCCGCGATCACGCGCGCGATATCCGTCTTCAGCGGCTCGGCCCAGCGTGCGAATTCATCGATGTCCACGCGGCTACCGGCCGCGCGCGTGACGATCTGCGGCCGGTCGACGACTTCAGGCACGGTCACGGGGCTCACCACGACATGAACCGGCGCAGCGGCGCCGTTGCCGGTGAGCGTCGCGTCGGGACTCAACGTATAGAAGCGGGCCATCGGCGAACTGCCACATCCGCCGAGCAGTCCGGCCATCAGCGCGACGGCGATGAGCGAATGGATGCGCATCATGGCCGCCCCTCCGTCTTGCCCCGCACCAGTGCTTCAGGATGCCGCTCGAGGTAGTCCGCCAACGTCCGGAACGCCGCGGCCGTGCGGGCGATCTCCCGCATCGCATCGCCGGTGTTCTGCTGCAGCTCCGAGCCCGGCTGCAGCGCACTGTTCGCCGAATCGAGCGCGATGTGCGCCGATGCCAGCGTATCGCGCGCCTGCGGCACCACGGTGTCGAGCTGCTTGAGCAGCAGGTTGGCGCTCGCCAGCGTCTGTTGCGCGTTGTTGCCGATCTTGTCGAGCGGCATGCCGTTGAGTTTCGCCATCAGGTGGGTCACCGAATCCTGCAGCGATTGCAGCGATCCCGGAATCGCCGGTAGTTCAGGCGGGTTGGCGGCCCAGTCGATCGAAGCCTTCGCTGCGTCCGGAAAGAAATCGAGTGCGACATAGAGTTGCCCGGTCAGCAGGTTGCCGGTCCTCAACTGCGCGCGCAGCCCGCGCTCCACGAGCAGGTTCGCCAGTTGCTCGGGATGCCGGGAAAGGCGCCCCCCCTTGGCACCTGTCCGGTAGCGCGACGTGAAACGCTCCGGATAAAGATTGAATTCGACGGGAATGCTGAACTTGCGGGTTTCGCGATCGAAGCGCGTATAGATTCCCGTCACTTCGCCGACCGTCACGCCGCGGAAATCGACGGGCGCTCCGACCGCCAGGCCGCGCACCGAGTCGGTGAAGTTCACCAGAAACTTCGAGACGATGGCGTCGTGGCGCTTCATCGCCTCCGCGCGGTCGTGGTACAGCGTGAACGCCATGTCGGTTGGCGCCGCTGCCTGCTCGAGCGGCTCGCCGGGCGTCTCGAACGCAATGCCGCCGATCATGATCGACACCAGCGACTGCGTCTCGACCTGCAAGCCGTCGGGGCTGAGCGCGACGTCGATGCCGCTCGCGTGCCAGAACCGCGAATCCGCGTTCACGAACCGGTCGTACGGCGCATTAACGAACGCGTGCACCGTCACGCCCTTGCCGTCCGAGTCGAGCGAATACGAAACGATCTGCCCGACCTGGAGCCGCCGGAAATAGACCGGCGTGCCGACGTCGATCGACCCCATGTCCATGCCTTTCAGGACGAACGTCCGGCCCGGCTCGTCACTCGTGAACACCGGCGGCGTCTCCAGGCCGGTGAACGTGCGGCGCGCGCCCTTCGCATCGCCGACGTCAGCGCCGATGAACGAGCCGGACAACAGCGTGCCGAGGCCCGACACCGTCCCGCCGGAAATACGCGGGCGCACGACCCAGAAACGCGTGTTTTCGACCAGCAGCGACGTCGCGTCCTTGGTGATGTCCGCGGTCGCCACCACGCGCTTGTGATCGGTGGACAGCACCACCGACCTGACCACGCCGATATCGACGTTCTTGAACTTGATCTTCGTCTTCCCGGCTTCGAGACCTTCTCCGGTCCTGAAGGTGATCGTGATCGTCGGGCCTTGTTCGATGACGGCCTTCACCGCCAGCCATCCGCCGATCAGCACGGCGACGATCGGCACGAGCCACACGAGTTGCATGCGCCAGCGCGAGCGCGTCGTGGCGACGGCGTCCGGAATGTCCGGCATGTCAGGCTTCTGCTCGGGGCCACCCATGATGCTGCTCTCCAGTGTCCCAGATCAGGCGGGGGTCGAATGTCGTCGCCGCGAACATCGTCAGCACCACCACCGCCCCGAACGCGATCGCCGCAGGACCGGCCTTGATCGTCGCCAGCGCCTGGAACTGCACGAGCGCGACGAGCATCGTGATCACGTAGATGTCGAGCATCGACCAGCGCCCGACGAATTCAACCATCCGATAGATGCGCGTACGCTGTTCCTGCAGCCATCGCGAATGCCGCTGGACCGAGAACGCCAGATACGCGAGCGCGAGAATCTTGAGCAGCGGCACCGCGATGCTCGCGATAAACACCACGACCGCGAGCGGCCACGATCCGGAGACCCACAAATAGACGACGCCGCTCAGGATGGTGTCCTTCTGCGCACCGAACAGCGAACTCGTGTACATCACCGGCAGCACGTTCGCGGGGATGTAAAGGACGATCGCGGCAATCAGGAGCGCCCAAGTGCGCGACACGCTCGCGGGTTTGCGCAGGTGCAGCGCCGCGCCGCAGCGCGGACAGGCCAGATCCTGCGCGTCGGCCGGCGCGCGTGCGAGTTGCCCGCAGTCGTGACACAGCGCGAGGCTGCAATCGGCGGCCGTGACGGCACCGCGCGGCATCGGCATGCCGCTGCCGCGCCCGTCGCCATGGCCCTGCGCCGCGTCGATACGCGACCACAATTCATGCGCATCGAACGCCGCGCCGGCGGCTGCAAGCACGAGCATCAGCCCGCCGAACGAATAGAGCGCGACGCCCGTCACGACACTCGCGATGTGGGCCAGCTTGACCAGCGCCACCAGCAAGCCGAGGATCAGCACTTCCGTCATCCCCCACGGTGCCGCGAGGTGGCAGAGCCGAAACACGAGCGCCGCGCACGCTGGCACGCGGTTCATCCGCAACGGCACCAGCAGCCAGAGCATGCCGGCGATCTGCACGAACGGCATCAGCATCGTGGTCGCGAACACGAGGCCGGCGAGCGGCCAGATCCCGTCCGCATACAGCACGCGCACGGATCCGGCCAGCGTCGTCTCGACCACCGTCCCGCCCACCGACAGGCCGACGATCGGGTACAGGTTCGAAATGACGAACAGCACGCCCGCGGCCGTGGCGAACGCCAGCGCGCGCGTCAGGCAGTCCTCGCGATTCCGGTAAAGCTCCGCACGGCAGCGCCGGCAGCGCAGCGCGCCGCCAGGCGCCACCGGTCCGCTCCGCTGCAGCAGGTCGCATTCGTGGCAGACGATCAGACCGGTGCGGTTCATCTTGGCCCCTCGTCGGCCACGGGCCGATCGGCGGCGGCGTGCGGCGGTGCGGTCATCCGCTCGGCCGTGACGACCCAGCCCCCGCCCATCGCCATGTAGAGATTGACGAGCGACGTGAGCGTCGCGCTGCGCGTCTGCGTGTACGACAGCTCCGCATTGAACAGCGTGCGCTCCGCGTCGAGCACCTCGATATAGCTCGTATAACCGCCCTCGTAGCGCAACCGCGCGAGCCGCTCGTACGTGCGCAACGCGTCGATCTGGCGCGCCTGCGCGGCGAGCTGCTCACGCGACTTCTGCGATCCGATCAGCGCGTCCTCGACCTGCTGGAACGCGACCTCGATCGCCTTCTGGTACGCGTAGAGCGCTTCCTGCTGATGTGCCTCTGCCTGGCGGACCTGCCCGGAAATGTTGCCGCCGGTGAAGATCGGCAGCGTCGCCGACCCGGCAAACGACCAGACGCGCGCGGGCCCGGTAAAGAGATTCGAGAACTGCGCGCTGACCGAACCGAACAGCCCGGTCAGCGAAATCGACGGGAAGTACAGCGCGCGGGCCGCGCCGATCAGCGCGTTCTGCGCGATCAGGTTCTGTTCCGCCTGCAGCAGGTCGGGCCGGCGTTCGAGCAGATCCGCCGGCAGCCCCGCGGGAACGGCGGGCGTCTCCAGCTCGGCGAGCGCGCGGCCGCGTACGATCGGGCCGGGATTGCGGCCGAGCAGCACCGACAGCGCGTCCTCCTGTAGTGCTATCTGCGTTTCGAGCTGCGGGATGGTCGCAAGCGTCGTCTCGTATTCGGACTGGCTCTGCGCCAGCTCCATCTGCGACACTTCGCCCCCGTTAAAGCGCGCCGTAAACACCTTGACGGAGTCCGCGCGACTCGCTGTCGTCGCTTTCGCGATCTCCAGCTGGCGGTCGAGGCTGCGCAGCGTGATGTAGGACGATGCGACCGACGCCACGAGCGTCAGGATCGTCGCGCGGCGCGCTTCCTCGCTCGCGCGCAGGTTGGCACGCGCGGCTTCGGTTTCGCGTCTGACCTTGCCGAACAGGTCGAGGTCCCACGTTGCGGACAGGGTCGCCTGAAACTGGTTCGAGACCGACGGAACCGTCGGCGGCAGCGGAATCGCGCCGCTTCGCGACGAGCGCTGGCGCGTGGCGTCGAACCCGGCGGCGACTTGCGGAAACAACGCCGAGCGCGTGCTGACGAACTGACCGAGGAATTCGTCGACGCGCGCCGACGCAACCTTGACGTCGCGGTTTTCCGCCAGTGCGGTCGCGATCAACGCGTTCAATGTCGGGTCCTGGAACTGCTCCCACCACGCGCTGTTGGCGACGTCCGCCGCCTCGCCGGACGCGAACCGGAACGACGCCGGCGCGTCGACCTTGGGCCGCACGTAGTCCGGGCCGAGCAGGCATCCGCCCAGGCCCATCAACAAGACCGGCGCGCAAAGGCGCCAGAACGCGGCGCGTCGCATGTCAGTCGTCCTTGCAGGGTACGGATGGGGCGGTGTGCGGCGACCCGGGCCCGGCCTCCGACGAAGGCGGCAGGGCCTTGCCGCGCGAGCGCGACGACCACGCCTCGAGCAGGTAATAGAACATCGGGATGAAGAACACGGCGATCGCAGTGGCCCCGAGCATCCCGCCGATGACGCCCGTGCCGATCGAATGGCGGCTGTTCGCCGACGCGCCGAGCGCGATCGCCAGCGGCACGACGCCGAGGATGAACGCCAGCGAGGTCATGATGATCGGGCGCAAGCGCTCTTCCGAAGCGGTGAGCGCCGCGTCGTAGGGCGATGCGCCCGCCTCGCGGTTGATCACCGCGAACTCGAAGATCAGGATCGCGTTCTTGGCGGCCAGAGCCACCAGCATCGTCAGTCCGATCTGGAAGTAGACATCGTTATTGAGCCCACGCAGCAGGATCGCGACCAGCGCGCCGAACATCGCGAACGGCACCGCCATCAGCACGCCGAACGGCAGCGACCACTTCTCGTATTGCGCGGCGAGGATCAGGAACACCATCACGAGGCCGAAACCGAACACCAGGCCGGACGTTCCACCCGCCTTGCGCGCCTCGTAGGCCTCGCCGCTCCACGCGACGTCGTAACCGGGCGGCAACTGTGCCGCCAGCTCTTCCAGCACGGCGATGACCTGGCCGGAGCTGTAGCCGGGGGCTGCATTGGCCGTGATCTTGACCGCGGGGAAATTGTTGAACCGCGTGATCAGGTCGGGGCCCGTCACGTACCGGTAGGTCACCACGGACTTGAGCGGCACCATGTTGCCGTTCGTGCTGCGCACGTAGATCCGGTCCAGGTCCTGCGGCTTGAGGCGGTAGGACGGTTCCGCCTGCAGGATGACCTGCCAGAGCCGGCTCGCCCGGTTGAATTGCGACACGTAGAGCGAGCCGAACATCGTCTGCATCGCGCTGTACACGTCCTGGATCGGCACGCCGAGCGTCTCGGACTTGTCGCGATCCACATCGACCAGCAGCTGTTGCGACGATGCGTTGAAGGTCGATGTCACACCAGACAGCTCCGGCCGCGCTTTCGCCTTGTTCACGAATTCCTGCACGACGCCCGCCAACTGCGCAATCGACGCGTCGCCCTTGCTCTGCACCCATACCTCGGTGCCGCCGGTCGTACCGAGCCCCGGAATCGACGGCGGATTGACGGGAATGACGATTCCCTCCCTGATCCTGGACAGGTTCACATACGCATCGACCAGCACGGCGCGGGCGTTCTGCGTCCTGATGTTCGCGAACTTGTAGCGCTCGTCGAAGCCCTTCAGGCCGATGAAGAACGTGCCGGCGTTGTTCTTGTTCTGGCTGTCGAGCAGGCTGAAGCCGTCGACCGTCGTCACGCTGCCCACCGCCGCCTGCTTCATGAAGTAGTCGGCGACCCGCTGCGACACGTCGCCCGTGCGGTCGAGGCTTGCCGCGTCCGGCATGACGATCGCGCCGAGCAGGTAGCCTTGATCTTCCGGCGGCAGAAACGCGCCCGGGATCGCCCTGAACATCAACACCGTCAGCACGATCATGCCGCCGAACAGGACGAGCGCGAGCACGAAGCGCTTGATGACGAACCTGACCGCGCGCGTGTAGCCGGCCGTCAGCCGCGCGAACACGTTTTCGAACCATCGGAAGAAGCCCTTCTTCTCGTGGTGCGCGCTCGTGAGCAGCAGCGCGGCCAGGGCCGGCGACAACGTCAGCGCGACGACACCCGAGATCACCACCGAAATCGCGATCGTGATCGCGAACTGCTTGTAGAGCTGCCCCGTGATGCCGCCGAGAAACGCGACCGGCACGAACACCGCGCACAGCACCAGCACGATCGCCACCACCGGCCCGGCCACCTCGTCCATCGCGCGCTTGGCGGCCGCCTTCGGGTCGAGCTTGTGCACCGTCATGTTGCGCTCGACGTTCTCGATCACGACGATCGCGTCGTCGACCACGATGCCGATCGCGAGCACCATCCCGAACAGCGTCAGCATGTTGATCGAGAAGCCGAGCAGCGCCATGCCCATCGCGGTGCCGAGAATCGACACCGGCACCGCCAGCACCGGGATGATGGTGGCGCGCAGGCTTTGCAGGAACACGAACACGACGATCACGACCAGGATGAGCGCCTCGAAGAAGGTGTGCACGACGTCGGTGATCGACGCGCGCGTGAACTCCGTCGTGTCCATCGCGATCTGGTAGTCGAGCCCTTCGGGAAACGACTTCTTCATGTCCGCGAGCGTCGCGCGCACCTGCTTCGACACATCGAGCGCGTTGGCGCCCGGCTGCTGATAGACCGCGATGATCGTGGCCGGCTTGCCCTGGAAGCGGCTGCGGATCGAATAGTCCTTCTGCCCCAGCTCGGCCCGCCCCACATCCTTGAGGCGGACGATCGCCGTGCCCTGGCTCGCCGCACGGATGATGATGTTGTCGAAGTCAGCCGGCTCGGCGAGGCGGCCCGGAGTCGTCACCGCGAAAGACTGCTCGACCGCGCCGCCGGTCGGCGCCTGACCGAGCCGCCCGACCGCGAACTGCTGGTTCTGGTTGGCGACCGCGCGCTGGACGTCGGCTGCCGTGACGCCCAGTTGCGCCATCCGGTCCGGCTTCAGCCAGATGCGCATCGCATAGTCGGGGGTGCCGAAGATGGCCGACTGATTGGCCCCGCCGATGCGCTTGATCGCATCGAGCACGTAGATGTTCGCGTAGTTCGCGATATAGGTCGCGTCGTAGCGTTCCTGCGGCGAATAGATCGCGATGACCATCATGAACGCCGACGATTTCTTCTGGATCTGCACGCCCTGCGCCTGAACCGATTGCGGCAGTTGCGGCAGCGCCAGGTTCACGCGGTTCTGCACGTCCACCTGCGCGAGTTCGGGGTTGGTGCCGATCTCGAAGTACGCGTTGATCGTCAGGTTGCCGGTCGACGAGCTGGACGAATTCATGTAGATCATGTTGTCCGCGCCGTTGACCTGCTGCTCGATCGGCGCGGCCACGTTATTGGCGACGACGTCCGCGCTCGCACCCGGATAGGACGCCGCAATCGTGATCTGCGGCGGCGTGACGTCCGGGTACTGGGCCACCGGCAGCGCGAGCATCGTCAATGCGCCGCCCAGCGTGATGACGATCGAGATGACGGACGCGAAAATCGGCCGGTCGATGCAGAAGTGGGAGATGTTCATGAGGCCGCCCCGTCACTGGGCCGCGGCGACGCCGGATCCGCTCGCGGCCGACGGCGGCGCCCCGGGAACGATCTTCAGCGGCGTATCCGGCGCCACGCGGATCGCCCCGTCGACCACGACGCGCTCGCCGGCCTTCAGCCCGTCGGTGACGAACCAGTCGTCGCCGTGCCACTCCCCGACTTCGACGACGCGCTGATGCGCCTTCGATTCATGGTCGACGACCCACACGTAGTGACTCTTCGCGCCCTGCAGGACAGCGCGCTGCGGTACCAGCACCGCGCCGGGCCGCGTCGCGCCGGACACGCGCGCGCGCACGAACTGCCCGGGGCGCAACGTGCCGTTCGGGTTGTCGAACACGGCGCGCACCAGAAACGTTCCGGTGTCGGTGCTGAATGCCGGGTTCGCGAAATTGATCCGCCCGCGCTGCGGAAACTCCGTACCGTCGGCCAGCACGAGCGTCACGACGAATTCGTCGTTCGGCGGAAAGCGCAGCTTTCCTTTCGCAATTTCATCGCGGCGCTTGAGCATCTCGTTTTCGGAGATGCTGAAATTCACCCACATCGGGTCGAGCTGGTAAATGTACGTGAGCAGTCCCGCCGCGGTGGCCGTGACGTAGCTGCCGTCCTGCTGCCGGGCGAAACTCGACAGGCCGGTGATCGGCGACTTGATCGTCGTGTAGCCGAGGTTGAGCTGCGCCGTCTGCACCTGCCCCTGCGCGGCGATCACGGCGGCCTCGGCCTGCTGCACGTTGCCGACTGCGTCGTCGAGGTCCTTCTTGCTCAGCGCGTTCTGTGCGGCGAGCGGCCTGACCCGCGCGAGATTTTCCTTCGCGACGTTGAGCCTCGCCTGCTGCTGCGCGAGCTGTCCCTTCGCGGTCTGCAGCGCGGCATCGAACGGCTTGTGGTCCATCTGGAAGAGCGTCTGGCCAGACTTCACCATCTGACCTTCGACATAGGTGCGCTTGTCCAGGAATCCGTCCACCCGCGCTCGAATCTCGACCTCGTGCGAACTCTGCGTCTGCGCGGTGAATTCGAAGTCCACCGGCGTGTCGCGTGGCGCGACCGTCACGATCGTCACTTCAGGCTCGCCGAGCTTCGGGACCGCTGCCGGCTTCTTGCATCCCGTGCAGACGGCGAGGGCCGCGATCAGCGGCATCGAACAAAGTAGGGTTACGGGTTTCATGAGATGATTCCCGACGCTACATCGCCGTGCAGTTTCCGAACACCAGCACGGCATTATTTCGATTGACAAGCGACGCAGTCATCGTCCCGTCACGCGTGTCGAGCACGAGTGTCCACGCAACGCCGAGTTCGGTGCCCTGCATGACGACCTGGGTCTGGCCTTTCTCCATGAATTGAATCGGTGAGCTCCGCGAGGGTCCGGCAACCGTTCTTTTCACGAAGTCGATGGATAGGAACTTCGGCGCACCGAGGTCTGCGGGCAGCGCACGCGCGCAAGGAAGGCCCGGATCGCATGCATGAGCCTCAATCGTCGCGCACAGCAGCCGCTTGCTTCCATCGAAATCGCCAGCATATGCGCCTGCGCAATCCAGCAAGATGGCCGTCGCCACCAGCACCCGACGTACAATGTTCTTCATGGCTGCACCCGTCGTTCCGCTTCGATACTACTGGCTCGTGTAACCTCGCCCGTTCATGCACGCAGTCACGGCGCGCGTAAACGTCGATAGTTGGCTCGCGGTGCTGCTCTGCGTGGCCTGCTGCTGCTGAGCGGCGGCCTGCTCCCGACGAAGCCGGCGCATGCCGCCACCGGCGGTACCCGTGACAGCACCGATTGCCGCCCCCTTACCTGCATCACCGGCGATTGCACCAATCGCGGCCCCCATGGCCGCTCCGCCTGCCGCGCCCGTCACGGGGCCACCCTGCGGCGGCTGGGGAGCAGGCGGAGATGCCGAGCGTTGCGCGAGGGCGACCGGGTCAACGCCAGTGGTCTGTTTTGCCCATACCTGGCATTCCGCCGTGTCGGTCTGCTGTTTTTGCGCACTCTGCTCCTTTGCCGGATAGAAGATCGGCTGCTGCTGAGCAGACGCGAAACCGGTGACCGTCAATGTGACAAGACAAATCACGAAGCATGCGAACCGCCGCGTGTGGGCCTCTTCGGACTTGCCTTGACATTCAGACTTCGAACGCTGCAATGTGGATTCCATGTTTGGTCTCGCTTCGACCGAATTATTCCGATCGCAATCCAGATCACCATTCGCACAGATGTCTTGAGCAGCAGACGCCTGCTTCATCGATCGAGGCGGGTGATCTTCGACCCCCTCAGACCTATCCCGGCCATCAGCCCCTTCTGGTTGAAGATGAACGCGTAAATATCCGACTTGAGTGTCGTGGTGGTCAGATTTTTAGCAGCGCCAGCATCCCCGATCACAACCGTTGGCGCCATTCCCACCTCGAAGCCGGAACTCGTTTTCAGGTTGTCGAGCGCCTTGTCCGACATGAACATCATCACGTAACCATAAGTCTGGACGCCTGCCTGAAGGCCATACGTGACCGATGTCGTCGCGTAGTAACCGGTAACCTTGCCGTCCTCGATCAGCTCTCCCGTGCCGTGCGACGCACCGGCGATGAATCCGGCCCTCACCACGCTCGGAAAGACCAGAATGCCTTTGGCCGTGGCGGCCACGTCTTTCGCCTGCGGCGTGGCAGCATACAAATTCGCGAGCGCCGCCTGGGCGTCCTCGTCGAGGACAGGATCCGACTTCATGGAACTGGTTGCGGACGGTGATTGACCGGTCGAGCAGGCCGCCATCACGGCCAACAGCGAGATGACAGCCAGCTTGCGAATGCGTTCGATCATGATTCGTACTCCTATTTGGTACCAGCGATCGTGCAATCCAGCAAATTCCTCAGAGAATGGGGCGCACGTGTCGCATTCAAGTGTGGCAGCCATGCGCAGGAAGAACAATGGGACTTTGGTCCCATATCGCGCCGGCGCTCGAATACAGCATCACTATGGCGACACGATACCCAGTGCGGCGCGGACAGTCTTGATCAGCACGGAATCGTGGAACGGCTTGCGCACATAGGCGATCGCACCAGCAGCAAGCGCTTGTTCGCGCACGGCGACATCGTCGTAGGCGGTAATCACGATGACTGGCACACCCGTTACGGCGAAGCGCCGCTGCACCTCGAGTCCGTTGAGCCCGGGCATCTGGATATCGAGAATCGCGCAAGCGGGATGGTACGAAGGCATCGAAGCAAGCGTGTCGAGAAAATCATCGCCGCTGAGAAACGTGTCTGCGCCGATGCCGACAGATCGCAACAGACGCTTGATCGCCCGGCCCACCGATTCATCGTCGTCGACAACCACAACGAATGGCTTGACGTTATCCATTGTGAGAATTTCCGGATTCGGCCGTTGCCCGCGTCACCGCGATCCCGCAAATTGAGGCTATCAGGCGAGTTGCAAAACCGATATAAGACTTTGGTCCACCGTCGAGACGAGGGACGCGTAGCGCGGATGTTTAATGGACCGGACGTACGGAAGTCGAAACGCCGATACCGATCTTTTCGGCGAGACGAACCAGATCCGCCAGCGACGCCGCTTCCATTTTTTCCATCACGCGTGCGCGGTGGATCTTGATTGTCTTTTCTGCAATGCCGAGATCGGCGGCGACTTGCTTGTTCAGGCGGCCCGTCACGACGAGTGTCAAGACCTCCCGCTCTCGCGGCGTTAGACGGTTGGCACGCTCCTGTAGGCTGGCGAGTTCCCGGCGGCGTTTATCCATCTGCACCGAACTCTCGAGCGCGCGCCGGATTGCGTCTAGCAGAACTGTGCCGCAGACCGGCTTCGGCAGGAAGTCCGTCGCGCCGGCCTTCATCGCGACCACGGTCGTGCAGATATCACCATGTCCTGTAATGAAAATGATCGGCAGCACCGCGCTCAGTTGGCGTTGCAATTCGAGTCCGCTCACGTCCGGCAACTGAAGGTCCAGCAACAGGCACGCAGGGCAATTCGTCGGATCGGCGGCAGCGAGAAACGCACGCCCCGACTCGAATGACTCGACCCGGTGACCTGCCGACCGGACGAGCCTCGAAAGCGCGAGTCGAACCGAAGGATCGTCGTCCACGATGAAAACGAGGGAAGCGTGATTGTTCATGACTGTCGGCGCGCACGGTTTGATTCCGCAGTGCCCTCTGTCGGCAGCGCAACATGAAACGAAGCGCCCCTATCCGGGTTGTTTTCCGCCCAGAGACGGCCGTCGTGCGCGGCGACGATCGTCTGGCTGATCGACAGGCCCAATCCCAGCCCGTGTGGCTTCGACGTGAAGAACGGCTTGAAGATCTTGTCGAGCTGGTCGACCGTCAGTCCATGCCCTCGATCACGCACGCAGACACGAACCGTCCCTTCTGGCTCGGCCCACGCCCGCACAGCCACGACGCAGTCCACGGCAGGCTTGTCATGCACTGCGTCAAATGCATTGAGCAGGAGATTGAGCACGACCTGCTGAAGCTGCACCCGGTCACCACGCACGGCGGGTAGCGCGTCTTCGATGTGGAGCGTCGTCCGGATACCGCGCAGAACCGCGTCACTGTGCACGAGCAGCATGACGTCACGAATGACACTGCCAACGTCAAGCAGCTGAAGATCCACGTCGCCCTTCCGGACGAGCGCCCGCATTTTTCGGATGATTTCACCTGCGCGGCAATTGTCGGCCACTATGTCTTTCAGGGTTTCGCGTACCTCGATCAGGTTGATCGGGTCGGCCTCCATGAAACGCTGTGCCGCCTGCGCGTTGCTCAGGATCGCGGTCAGCGGCTGGTTCAGTTCGTGCGCAAGCGACCCCGCCAGTTCGCCAAGCGCGGAAATTCGCGCGAGGTGCGCGAGTTCCTGTCGGCTCCGGTGCAACTCAACTCGCTCCCGGCAATCAACGATCATCGCGAGCCGGGTCAGCGCACCATCGATTCGGCATTCGCTCACCGTCACTTCCACCGGAAATTCCGCTCCATCACTGCGCCTCGCCACAGCCAATTTCATCGTTTGCCACGGCGGCGACATGCCCGGCGCAAGCTGCTCCGATACGTGATACGTGACGTTCACCGGAAATTCAGGAAACAGTATGCGCTCGGATGCACTAGTCAACGTGTCGCCACAGTAACCGAACAGCGCCTTCGCCCATTCGTTGGCAAAGGCGACTTCATTACGTTCATTGAAACCAATAATCGCCATCGGAACGCGTTCAAGCGCATCATGCATCGGCATTGTCGTCTTGTGATGCTTACGATCTGGTTTCAACCTCTTTCCTAACCATGGAATGCGTGCCGCCAAGTCCGACGCGCGGCGCAGCGTCGGCTGGATGTGCAAGCCCGCATGCGCAAAAACCCCTTCGCCGCGGGGTTCTCCTCGCGGGGCATCACATTGCAATGCAGCGATCCGATCGACACTGAATAGCGCATCGCGATCGCCGCTCGAATCGAGTGGCGCTTGAGGTCGCGCACACAAGTTATGTAACTGCCACACGAATAGCGCAACTGATATCGCCAGCGCGATCTCGGTACCCGGCGTGGGGAGAGCCATGTCTCTTTCTCCGTGGCGACGCGCCGGCTGCTTCTGCGTCAGTCACGCGTTTCGCGGCGGGCGGCAAAACCATCGTCGAATCTGCATTTGGAGGTGTAGCTTCATGCTACATACCGCCTGAACGATGGCGTCGGGAATTGCAATTACTCTCGTGTTTGCAACCAATTTTAGGTATACAGGGCGACCGAATTCCAGTCCTGATGACATTTTCCGCGGTGGCACGATCACGTGAGTAGGATGTCTAGCGCTTAAATTGCGAAAGCACGGCGACGTACAGCGCCGACGCCACCAACTGACACAGCGCAATGGGTAGCCCAAGGTGCAGAAATTGCGCGAACGTGATCGGCTTGCCCTGTCGGACGCAAATGCCTGCCGCCGCAACGATGTTCGCGGATGCGCCGATCAGCGTCGCGTTGCCCCCGAATGTCGCACCGAACATCATCCCGACAAACACCGGGATCGACACCGCTGGCCAATGCGCAAAAATGTGCGGACAGCGCCGTCTCCGGCACGACCTCCGCCGCCACAAGGTAGCCCTTGATCATCACGACCGATGCGGCGGCGACGGGAACGTTGGCGAGCAGGCTCGACAGGAAGCCGATCCCCGCGATTACAGTTAGCGCAGCGAGTGTGACGTGCGTGCCGAACAGGTCATAGAGCCGCAGCGCCATCAACTGAAGCAGGCCCGTCTTGACTATCGCCTGCACGAGACAGAAGATGCTCGCCAGAAACATGAGCGTCTTCCAGTCCACATCGCGCAACACGTTGTCGGTCGGCTCGACGCGTGCCGCATAGCCAACAAGCAGCGCGAGCGCGCTCGCGATCAGCGCGACGGCCGGCGGAACGATCGGCGCGGGAAGACGCTCGCCGAATACGAAGAGACCCACCATCGCCACCAGCACCGCGAGCGTCAAACTCGCATAGACTGGCCGCTCGATGCGCCCCGGCGTCCGGGCCGGCAGCAACGCACGCCGCAGATTCCATACGCCCGGCATAAGCCGCGGCAAGAGCGGCACAACGATTGCCATCGCCATGAGCCACCCATGCTGACGTGGCGCAGATAGAACTCGAACGTCATGCCGACCGAACTGCCGACGAGATAGGTCGCCGGGTCGCCGACGATCGTCAGCAAGCCGGCGGAATTGCTGACGATCGCGGTCAGAATCATCGGCGGTGCAATATCAACGTCGAGCGCTTGCGCGACCCGAATGATAACGGGTGCGAGCAGAACGACCGTTGTCGCATTGGGCAGCACCGCGCACAGCGGCGCCACGATCAGGATCAAAAGGAGCAGGAACCCAGCGCCGCACCTGCTCGAGCAGCGCTGTATCAGACCATTCCGACTTCGCCACGAAATGATGCAGCGATTGGTGCCGCGCGCTCACATGCTCCGGTTCCAGATGTGCCGCCAGCGGCTCGACACTCTTGCGCCGAATTGGCAGCATTAGCCCTTGGGAAACACTGATTAATCCGGCTCGGTAGTCATCGCTGACGCAGCCGAGGACGTTGTAAAAGATAGTTCACTGAACGAGCCCAAGACGATGAAACGGCAAATGAGCTTTGCGGAAGCGGAAAGTGCGGGCAAGAAGCGCGTGACCAGGCGTCAGCGTTTCCTGGACGAGATGGAGAAGCTCGTGCCGTGGTCGCGATTGCTGACGGCAATCGAGCCGTACTACCCGAAAGGAGCGCGCGGGCGCCCGCCGATCGGTCTGGAGCGAATGCTTCGAATCTACTTCCTGCAGCAGTGGTACAGCCTGTCGGACGAAGGGCTGGAGGATGCGCTGTACGACAGCATCGCGATGCGGGCCTTCGCCGGGATTGATCTGGCCGTGGAGAACGTGCCGGACGCGACCACGCTGCTGAAGTTCCGGCGCCTGCTTCTCGAACATGACCTGACGCGCAAGCTGTTCGACGAGATTGGCATCTCGCTGTGCGAGCGCGGGCTGATGATGAAGGAAGGCACGCTGGTCGATGCGACGATCATCGAAGCGCCGCCGTCGACCAAGAACGCCGAGAAGCGTCGCGATCCGGACATGCATCAAACGAAGAAAGGTAACGAATGGTACTTCGGCATGAAGACGCATATCGGCGTCGATGCCGATTCGGGGCTGGTTCACAGCGTGGTCGGCACGTCTGCCAACGTGTCGGATGTTTCGCAAGCGCACGCGCTGTTGCACGGACACGAGCAAGAAGCGTTCGGCGACGCGGGCTACATCGGCGTAGACAAGCGCGATGAAATGAAGAGCAAGTCGGTGAAGTGGCGCGTGGCGGCCAAGCGAGGAAAGATCAAGGCGATGCCCGACGGTGCGCTGAGGGATCTGATGATCGCGCTCGAGCGAACCAAGGCACAAATCCGCGCGCGGGTCGAACATCCGTTCCATGTCGTCAAGAACCTGTTCCGTCGTCGCAAGGTGCGCTACAAGGGACTGGCGAAGAACACGGCGCAACTGTTCAGCCTGTTCGCTTTGGCGAACTTGGTGATCGCGCGAAACCGGTTGCGGTCGGTTCATGGGAGTAGTCCGTCACGTGTATGAAAAATGCAGGAAATGAGGCACTTCCCCGGGGCAAACTTCCCCGAATTGGCTGCGCTTCACTTCGGCATCCGGAATTTGCGCGTCAGCACCGCCGAAAAGCTCGCGCGTTGGCCTATTAATCAGTGATTCCTTAGGAGAATTGGTATCGTGACGACTGTTTCCGATGCCGCGACGGCGCGCCGCTGCGCGGGCACCCCGACTGTCACCGTGGTCGACAACCGCGGCTTGGTCGTACGTACCGTGCAGTACAACCGCACGGCGGCGGAAGATACGCTCGACGAGTTAATCACGCGCCATACCTGGTCCGTGAGCGGCCAGCTTGACTCCAGCACCGATCCCCGCCTGTTCAACGAGCAGCGGCTTAACCCGGCCGTGCTGCCCAACTTTCTCTACATCCGCTCGCTCTCCGGCCAGCCCCTGGCAATTCACTGTCAGGACGCCGGCGTGCGCACGGCGCTCTTTGACGTCGAGGGCGCCGTCGTGTGGGAGCACGGCGGCCGCGACCAGCAGCTGCGCCGCACCTACGACCTGCTGCACCGTCTGGTGTCGGTCGCCGAGCAGGCCGGCACGGATGCGCCGCGCGTCAGCGAGCGCTTCGTGTATGGCGACGCCAACGCCGACCCCGACGCCAACTTGCGCGGCCAACTGTCTCAAGCGTGGTCGCCCGCCGGCTTGAGCGTCACTCCGTCCTATGCGATCACCGGCCAGTTCTTGACCAGCGAGCAGCAGTTCCTGCGCGACGACGTGCTCGACAGCGACTGGGCCGGCGACGAGCCGGCCGCCTGGGGCGACGATCTCGCCCCCGGAATCTACGTCACGCGCAGGACCTACAACGCCCTTGGCCAGGAAACCGAGCGCATCGATGCGCTCGGCAACCGGCAGCGACAGCGCTTCAACGTCGCCGGTCAGCTCGCCGCGAGCGACCTGCAACTGGCAGGCCAGTCCGCTTGGCAGCCGCTGTTGCATGCGGTCACCTACAGCGCCGCCGGCCAGGTGCTGCACGAAGCCGCCGGCAACGGCGTCGTCACCGATTACACCTACGAGCCGCAGACCCAGCGCCTCGCCGAGCTACGCACCACCCGTCCCACTCAATCCGGCCGCTCGCCGCTCCTGCAGGCGCTGTCCTACCAGTACGACCCGGTCGGCAACCTGCTGGCCATCGAGGACACGGCCAAGGTCACTCGCCATACCCGCAATCAGCGCGTCGAACCCACCAGCCACTACAGCTACGATGCGCTGTACCAGCTCATCCGGGCCACGGGGTGCGAGAACGCCAACGCCGGGCGCCAAGGCCAGCGACTGCCGGCGCCGATCGTGCCCCTGTGGCAGGAGACCGGCGAGCTGACCAACTACACGCGTACCTACAGCTACGACCGCGGCGCCAACCTCACCACCATGCATCACCAGGGCACCACGCCCTACACACAGCGAATGGTGGTCGCCCCTACCTCGAACCTCGCGGTGCCGCAAACCGACGGCCTCACGCGCGGCGACGTGAACGGCTATTTCGACGCCTGCGGCAACCTCAAGGAATTGGGCCCGGACCAGCCGCTTGCGTGGGACAGCCGCAACCAGTTGCAGCGCACCACGCAGATTTTGCGCGGCGGCAATGACGACGACACCGAGGTGTACTGGTACGATGGCGCCGGCCAGCGCGCCACCAAGCTCGGCACGGCCCGCACCAGCGGCACCACCCGCACCGAGCGCGTGCGCTACCTGCCCGGGCTGGAGCTGCGCGACACCGAGCAGACCCGTGCCGGCGAAGCGACGCCCACGCCGGTCGAGCGCCTGCAGGTGCTCACCCTCGCCGCGGCCGGCCGCCAGTCGGTGCGCGTGCTGCATTGGGAGGTAGGCAAGCCGCCGACGATCGAGAACGACCAGCAGCGTTACAGCCTCGACGATCAGATCGGCTCGTCGAGGCTCGAACTCGACGCGCACGCCGATGTCCTGACTTGGGAAGAGTACTACCCGTATGGCGGCACCGCCATGTGGTCCGCACGCAGTGACACCGAGGCGAAGTACAAGTACGTGCGCTACTCGGGTCAGGAGCGCGACGCCACCGGCCTCTACTACTACGGCATGCGCTATTACGCCCCGTGGCTCTCCCGATGGATTAACCCCGATCCCGCCGGCCCCGTGGACGGGCTCAACCTCTTCTGTATGGTCGGGAATAACCCTATCAGCCGAAAGGATGCAACGGGGCTGGGAATCGAGAAACTCTTCTCGCGACTAAGAGGTCAGGCTAGCTCATCCACCGAAGGATCTGGTTCCAAAGAAATTGGATATATGCAAATTGGGAATGCAAGAGTACCAATAACACAAAGCCCTTGGGAAAATTCGTTGCAAATTGGCGACGAGTCGAGGCTAACTTTCCAGAAGGGGCTCGTCAAGACAAATCAGCAGCAAGTTTCTTTTAGAGACCCGAAAGTAGAGATTGATTTTCTAGATCTTTATAAAAAATGGAACGCAGACACCCTGTACCTAGAGCGAGGAGTGTCATCCAGTCACTTTTCGTGGAATGATATTTCCAGCAAAGGGGAAGTTAAATCAGAAGGGGATATAGATACTCCTTGGCAAACTATGGAGGGCAAAGGGACTCGTTGGCTACCGACTTCACCGGGAAGTCAATCCAGCCTATCAGTATCAATCGCTATTGCGTCGGCAAACCAAACAACAACCATACGCGAGGCTATATCACAGCGCAGCGACATCCTCATGGGGGCGGTTCTCAGATTCAGAGCCGGCAAAAGTTCGGACTTGAACATCAACATGCTAGGTTCATGGGAAGTGTTGGTTCAAGGTCCCGTGCTCTTTCCGGACTTTTCCGTCTCACACCTAGTGGTAAGTCAGGCCGGGGAAGCGCCTATGGCGCTGAGTTTGAGTTCTGACAGATACTTCCCAAGCCTTTCTCCTGCGGCACCGTACTTACCTCCGGCTCAAGTCGAGAATATCGAAATGCAATACAAAGCGCAGGAGTTTATAAACCGAAGTGAAGATTTAATTAAAAAAATGAAAGACGCAGGGTATTTTCAATAGTCACTCATCATCCTGCGCAGATGTTGCGGGGTCACAACTGCACGCATCAGTGCATGAATTCGCATCGTTGCGCATCAAAACGCACGATCCCACCCACTGAAACCCGGAAACCCGTGCCACAGGGGTAAGCGGCTCGGCTGGGCCAAACGGGAATTCGCTGGAACCACTTGCCGACTCGCCTGGGCTTCGGCTCGGGCGCAACTTGCTGGCGGCGATTGAGCGACTGGCAAAAGGCTGGTGTATGGGACCAACTGCACGAGTTGTTGCTCGACAAGTTGCGCGCGGCCGGCCAAATCGATCTGTCATACGCTGCGGTCGATTCATCGTCCGTGCGCGCCGTTGGGGCGGGCGAAAAACTGGCCCGAACCCCACGGATCGCGCGCGACCGGGTTCCTAGCACCACATCCTCGTAGACGCCAACGGCGTTCCCGTCGTCGCAATCCTGACTGGCGCGAACGCCAACGACGCCACGCAGCTGCTGCCGCTCGTTGATGCGATTCCACCAATTCGCGGTGTCACTACGGCACGATTAGTCCGAAGGTCGCATGTGGGTCGGCAACGGTCGACCGCGTCGGGCGGCAATCGGCCAGGAACAGTCCGTCAAGGTATATTGATCGTCGGAGCGTTGCTCGGCGACCGTAAGCGGCTCGGGGCGGCCGTTCGCCCACGGGGCCTGATCGAATGTATCGTAGTTCCCACTAAATTTTTTAGTGGGAACCAAAGTGGACGAGATGCCAGCCGTCAAACGCGTGAAGTCGAGCAAACGACCGAACTTCGCGGACGAATTCAAGCGAGCGCTGGTCGAGCAAACGTCGAGCCAGGCGCATCGGTTTCGCTGGTTGCCCGGCGTAACGATGTCAACACCAACTTGCTCTTCCGATGGCGTCGCCAATATCTTGAAGGCGCATTTGGTCCGCTGTGCCCTGAACATGTAGTCCAGAAGCCGACCGATGGTATTCCGACGTTGTTGCCGGTGAGTATTGTTGACGAGACCTCGGTCGCGGCATCTGCGCTGACGACCTCGGAAGCCGTGCCATTGGCAGAAGGTGTTTGCGAGATCGAGTTTGAACGGGCACGGATTCGTCTGCGGGGTGATGTATCACCGGCAACGCTGAAGCTGCTTATTCGCGAGCTATCACGATGATCGGCTTTCCAGCGGGTACGCGCATCTGGCTCGCAGCGGGCGTGACCGACATGCGCTGCGGGTTCCAGGGGCTGGCCGCAAAAGTACAGGCGGTGCTCGAGGAGAATCCGCTGGGCGGCAACGTATTCATCTTCCGCGTGCGTCGCGGCGATCTCGTGAAGCTGCTTTGGGCGACCGACGACGGGCTCTGGTTGCTCACAAAACGATTGGAGCGAGGCCGTTTTATCTGGCCTCAGGCCGACGGCGGAAAGATCCATCTGACGAGCGCCCAGCTGTCGATGCTGCTCGAGGGCATCGATTGGCGGCAGCCACGTCGTACCGCCGCGCTGTCGATGTTGTAAACCGCATCGAAGGCTCGTAAACTGCGACGCATGTCCAAAGATGCGCCGCTTCCCACTGACCTGCCCTGGAATTTTCGGACCATCTGAAACTTGAGAGAATGGCTTCCAACGGAGAAAGGAAGTCATGAAGAAGAGCCGGTTTACCGACGAGCAGATGGTGACGATCCTGCGTGAGGCCGACAAGGCGCCGGTCGCCGAGGTCGCGAAGAAGCACGGGATTAGCGAACAGACGATCTACAACTGGCGGCAGCATTTCGGCGGCCTGGAGGCGGCTGACGTCAAGCGGCTCAAGCATCTCGAGCAGGAGAACGCACGACTGAAGAAGATGCTGGCGGAGCGTGATCTCGAGCTGGACGTGATGAAAAGCGATCAAGAAACTCGCACAATCGAACCGGATCAGTTGTCGCTGCTGTAGAGAACCGTGGATGACAGACACCTTGCGACTGTCGGCCTTCGCGTTACCGCCGACGTTCCCTCCCGAGTCGGTTCCCGACGCTTGCACCCGTTTTGTCCGTGAGTGCGTACCGGGCCTGACCAAACGTCAATTGCTGGCGCGCACAAGCGCAAGAGGTTGGACGCCGGCGTGGCAACCGCTGGCGCATCTCGCACGGGAGGGGTTTGAAGCGTTTGCCTTCGACTTAATCGTCGATGGGACGCACGTCCCCGTGATCGCCTGGATGCAACGTGTCGGGAGGGGTGTCGACCGCGTCTCAGTATCCACTCGAGATCCACGGCAGTTGCCCCTGTTTTAGTGGCGGCGCAGCTCGATTCGGTCCGACGCGCGCGCGTCCAACTCGAGGCATGCGTATCCGAAAAGCGGGTGCTGGATATTCGGACCCGGCGCCACAACAGGCACAACGCTCCCGCCGGCCTCCGATCTGGCCACCTGTTATGCGTTTTTCAGCAAGGGCATTTCCGCGGGTGACACGACCAGTTGGCGGAATTCGCGTTTCAGAGCGAAGATGAACCCGACCAGGATCATCGAGTCGGCGTAGGGAATCGGAAAGATCTGCGGATTCTCCGGAGTCCGCAGGGGGAGTTCGGGCATGTCCACTGGCCGCCGACGCATCGCAAGACGTCGTGCAGCGGTTACTCGGGCATGCTTCGCTTCAGACGGCGTCCGAATACGTGACGGCCGAAGAGAAACGCCGTCGCGCGGAGATCGGGAAATTCCACGTGCGCGTGATCGAGTAAAAATCAAGTACACGCCGGAACATTCGACAGGATTTCGTTCGCTAGGAACCCTATAGGGCTTGATCAACATTCCCTCAGGTTCGGCAAGGCATTGCCTCATTCCGGTTGCAGCCGGGATAATTGCCTACTGTCTTTTTGACTACGACACTGCAAACGAAAGGCCGGATGACAAATTCCCTTACCCCGCAGGGTGACGAAGACTATCGCCGCTGGCTCACAGAGCTCAAGCAGCGGGTCGAGCTTGCCCGTGCACGCGCCGCCGCAAGTGTGAATCGCGAGTTGGTGACACTGTACTGGCAGATCGGTAGCGACATTCTCGAACGCCAGGAGCGACAAGGGTGGGGGGCAAAAGTCATCGATCGGCTGGCGCAGGACCTGAAGGCTGCGTTTCCCGACATGCGGGGATTCTCGCCGCGCAACCTGAAATACATGCGGGCTCTGGCGCAAGCATGGCCGTCATCGGAATTTGTGCAGCAGCCTGCTGCACAATTGCCGTGGTTTCATCTTTGTACCTTGCTCGACAAAGCAAAGGATCCGGCGGTCCGCGATTGGTACGCGGGCAAGGCGCTTGAGCACGGCTGGTCCCGCAACGTTCTCGCGATGCAAATTGACACGCAAGCACATGCGCGGACGGGTGTGGCCGTAACCAATTTCGACGCACGCCTGCCGCCTCATCAATCAGATCTGGCGCGCGAAGCGCTCAAAGATCCGTACATCTTCGACTTCCTCGGATTGTCCGAAGATGCTCAGGAACGCGATATCGAGCAGGGGCTGACGCGGCACATTACCCGCTTTCTACTCGAGCTTGGCGCCGGCTTTGCGTTTGTCGGGCGACAGTATCGGCTCGAAGTCGGCGGCGATGAATTCTTCATCGATCTGCTGTTTTACCACCTGAAACTTCGCAGTTATGTGGTGGTGGAGCTGAAGGCGACACCGTTCCGGCCCGAATATGCCGGGCAACTGAACTTTTACCTGTCCGCAGTCGACTCGGAACTGAAGTCGCCTGATGATCATCCGACCATTGGGTTGCTCCTGTGCCGGGAAAAGAACCGTTTGGTTGCCGAGTATGCGCTGCGTGGCATGGCAAATCCGATGGGCGTCGCAGAATACCAGCTCCTTCGGGACGTCCCCGCGTCGCTTGAAGCAGGACTGCCATCCATTGACCAGATTGAAGCAGAATTGGGCCCCGATTTGTCTGATTCAGACTGAGTCGGGTTGGTCTACTGCAGTGACGGCCCTGCAAAATCTTCGAGATGTCGGGTGCTGACCCTATTTATGCGATTTGTATTTATGTCAAATATTTGAATTCAGACATCTTGGGGTAAGCGTTCGATTTGTGCAACATCTGGCGGTTGCCAACACGGGGGCTCGCAGGGAAAGTCCCAACGAGCGCATCGCATACGATCTTCCTCCCGCCAGATGATTGCACTTGCGCATTAGGCGTCGTATCGGTCCGCGGCAAGACGCATACCGATGGCCGGCCGCCGCGCGATCCGCCGCACGGTGGATCGGTGCGCGGCGTGGCGGTTCCGACGAATCGGAATGGCGAATTTCTTCACCGGGCGATTAAATCAGATTAATCAATTCGCCACGAAAATCCGGACGCCTTTCATTGGAATCCTGCGATCCCGAATGGCGTCTCTTGAGCATCTAATTACTTTTTCTCGATTCCCCGCCCCGCCTTCACGTCGATTTCTCCACACACGTTTGCCACTTCAGCTTTTTCCCGCCCAGCGCATCGATCAGTTTTTTTGAATAACGCGCAAACACGCACTATCGTGTACCGGTATGTGATCTTCGTCCCAAGTCATCGGAACGGCAGTCGGGATTTTAAGCGTAGACGCGAAGTTGCACGGCTGAAATTGTCGGTCCTTCTTCTCCGATTCAAACAAAAAGAAAGGATTCGAAGTGGCAACCATGACTTTGGGCAGGCGGTCGCGCTATGCGATCCCCGACGTGCTCGGCGAATCCGCCGTCCGCACGATCATCCAGCACGCGCTGGCCGGCAACCCGGACGCGGTTGCGGCCGCGGACGCGAACCGCTCGCGCACCGTCGTCTGGGACGACTTCGGCGATCAGGTGCTGGTCCATCTCGACAGCGCGCAGGTGCGCCTCGTCAAGTCGCTCGCGTTCGTCAGCGTCGACTTCGAATGTGAGCAGACCGGCCGCGCACCACTGATCGTCACGTTCGCGATGGGCGGCGTGCAGGACGCCGCAGGACTCGTCGCGACGACCGACGACGTGCCACGCGGCCACCCGCTGCTCGCCGGCCGCTGGGGCCGCACCTATCAGGAAACCGTCTGGGCCGCGCTGATCGGCACCGCGCGCCAGCACGCGAGCGAACGCGGGCAGGTGCCGCAGAGCATCCACGTGCTCGACGGCCATCTGCGCCTCGCCGCCGTCGCGCCGCTGGCCCTCGGCGCGACCGCGCTGAAATCCTTCGACGCCGCGTTCCCGGGCAAGCGCAACGGAGCACCGCAATGATCGATCTCGGCGGCATGTCGGGCGAGCTGGCCGATCTGGCCAGGATCGCCGGCCTCCTCAATTCCGACGGCGGCTTCAACAAGGACTGGTTCGGCGCGCCGCTCGGCGCCGCGCCGTCGCTGCGCACTGCGCTGTCGAACGCCGATCAGCGCGACGCAGTGCTGCGGCTGCTCGACGCGCTGCTGCCGCCGAAGACCGGCCCCAACGTGCCAGCCGGCGAGAAATGGCATCCGCTGTTGCCGTCGAATCCGTCGGGCAACGCATACGTGACGGTCCGCGAGCAAGGCGGCGGGCTCGTGATCGGCCTCGCCGGCGACTACGGCACCGCCGACGACGCGACGCCGGTCTCCGCGCGGCTGTCGGTCACGCAGCCGCTGATCGGCGCGGGCGCGTCGGTGTCGGCGCTGCCGGGCTCCGACGACGGGCCGCTGACGGTGCGCCTGCGCGTCGGCGTCGGCCTGACGCCGGGAGCGGGCGGCGGGATCGCGCTGCGCGCGATCGACGTCGTCGCGCGCGCGACGACGAGCGCGTTTTCGTTGCGGATCGTGCTCGAAGGGTTGTCGCTCGACGGCGAGCCGCCGGTCGACAAGACCCTCGATCCGGCGAGCCTTGGCGACGACATTCCCGATCTGCTCGCGGGGCTGCTGAAGCAGGTCGTCGCGAGCGCGGACCCGGCGGCCGTGCGCGCGGTCGGCAACGCGATCGGCCTGCTCGGCCTGGCGGACACCGCGATCCCGGCCTTTCCGTTCGCGCGCGTCGCGAACGATCCGGCCGCAGTCCAACAATGGCTGCAAAGCCTGTTCGAAGGCGCCGGCCCGCTGCCGATCGAAGCCTGGCTCGGCCATTTCGCCGGCTTGTTCGGCGATCTCTTCGGCGCCGCGCCGGCCGTCGAGCCGGGCGCGCTGCCGCAGTCGTTCAGCATCGCGCTGGTGCCGTTCGGCGGCGATTCGTCGCTGCGTCTGCAAGCCGCGCGCGTCGGCAGCTTCTTCCGTCTCGGCCTTGCCGCGCGGCTCGCGTTCGTGCTCGACGGCAAGCGGCTCGCGATCGAGGCCGGCGCATCGCTCGCCGACATTCCGCTCGCCGGCACCGGCCGCGCGCGCGTGCTGCCGGACGCGATCGTGCAACTATCGCTCAGCGGCGGCGGCGGCGGCGATCTGGTGCCGCTCGGCGGAGGCAGCTTTCGCGTCGGCTCGCTGCGCGCGGGGCTGCACTGGGACGGCGCCGCATTGCAGCCGCTCGTCGAGCTCGACGGCGTGCACGTCGCGTCCACCGACTACCCGCGGCTCGATCTGACGAACACGGACAGCGTCGCCGCCGCCGCGACGGCGGCCGTCACCGACGCAATCGACGCCGCGCTCGGCGGCGGTGGTGTCGCGCGCAGCCTCGCGGCGCTCGCCGGCCTCGGCGCGCCGCGCGATCCGGCCAATCCGGCGCAGCCGCTGCCGGGCTGGACGCATCACATCGATCCGGCGACATTCGTCACGAACCCGGCCGGCGCGATTGCCGCAGTCCACCGCGCCGCGCTGCTCGACGCGACGCACGGATGGGCTCCGCTGTTCGGCGAGCTGGCCGCGCTGCTGCCCGGACTGCCGGGCGGTGTCGCCGGCACGGGCGCGGCCACGGACCCGTGGCGCATCGCGCTCGGGCCGGCGATCGGCCCGCTGCAACTGCAGCTCGCCGCGTGGAATGCACAGACGTCGGGCAATCCGGCCGACGTCCAGCGTTTGCGCGTCGGGCTGCGCGTCGCGGCCGATGCAGCGCCGCTGAGCTTTTCGTGGCAGAGCGAAATGCTCGCGTTCGACCTGCCGGCGACCGGCGCGGGCCATCTCGCGTTCATCGGCGCGCAGGCGCTGCGTCTCGCGGTTACGCCCGCGTACAGCGGCACGCTGTTCGACGCCGAAGTGACCGCGAGCGTCGCGAGTCTCGCCGCGCAGCTCGACTGGACGCCCGGCTCGCCGCTCGCGTGGCGCGTCGGGCTCGAAAACGTGCACGTCGACGCCGGCGGCGACAGCTTCACGGTGGCGACGCTCGGCTTCCCGCCGGCGGCCGGTTTCGACCTGTCGAATCCCGCCACCGCCGCCGCGGCGTTCGGCCTCACGCCCGCCACCCTCGAAAAGCTGCTGTCGCTGCTGCTCGGCCAGGCGGCGGCGGCGCTCGGCGATGACGTCCGCGAGCTAAGCGCGCTCGCCGGCCTGCATCGCTTCGCCGACGGACTGCCCGACGACTGGCCGACGCTCGCCGATCCGGCCGCACCGGGACTGTTGCTCACCGATCCGTTGTCGGCCGTGCGCGGCTGGCTCGCGCGGATGCTGACGAGCGCGTCGGCGAGCGGCGAAAGCTACGCGGCGGTGTGGCTCGAGCGCCTGCTCGGCATCGTCGGCGGCGCGCTGCCGGCTAACGTGCTCGACGCGCTGACGCTCGAAGGCGGCGGCACGTACGAAGAGCCGTGGATGCTGCCGTTCCCCGGCGCCGATTCGGCCGATGCCGCGCAGTTGCTGATCTGGCTCGACCCGGCCGGGCCGCCGAGCGCGATCGCGACGGGGCTCGGCGCGCTGGCCTCGGTCGCGCCGACGCCGGCGGTGCTCGTGCCGCTGCTGCGTGATCTCGGCACCTACGACGCGGACCTGCGCGCGCATCTGCACGGCCGCCGCAGCGACGCGCTCGCGTACGGAATCGAACTGTTCGCGGATTTGCTGGAGCGCAGCGACGGCGTCGTGCCGCTCGCGTCACAGCAGCCGGTGGTCGGCGGCTGGACCACCGGCGATCCGGTATTCGCGAGCCACTGGCGGCTGCCCGGCGTGGCGGCCGCGATCACGCAGGTCGGCACGCAGGTGGATGCGCTCGCGGGCGGCGCCGGCGCGCCGCGCGCCGTGCTCCTGCTCGCGCCGGCGCTGGCCGGGCGCGATCCGTGGAACGCGCTGCTCGCGTCGGCCGACGTTCACGGTACGAAGGATCCGGCCGCCCGCTTCGCCCTCGACGATCCGAGCATCCCCGATCCGCTGACCTACCCGCTCGACAGCATGACGGCCGTTGCCGACTGGTACGTTGGCAGCCTGCCCGACGACGATCTGCCCGACTGGAACCGACACGGCGCGCTGATCGGCCGGCTCGTCGATCGCATCGCCTCGCTCCGCCCCGGCGTGCCGGTGACGATCGTCGCGCACTCAACGTTCGGCCTCGCTGCGCGACACTACACGGCCGGCAATCAGGCGAAGGTGAAAGGACTGATCACGCTCGGCACGCCGCACGTCGGCGCGAACCTGCCATTCCTCGTCGATCGCGATCTCGCCGATGCGATCCGCACGATCGCGGTGCTCGCCGGCGACATGACGCCGGGCGCGCTGCCAGACACGGTCCGCTCGCTGACCGTCGCGCTCGACGGCTATCTGCCGCCTGCGGCCGCTGGCGCGCTGCCGCAGCCGCAGCGCTTTCCGTTCGCCGCATTCGACGCGACCGGCGCGGCATTCGACGTCGGCGACGTGCCGGTGCATACGATCGGAGCGGTCGCCATCGCCGATTCGGCGTTCGCCGCGTTCAAGGCGGGCACGCAGGGTTTCGCGACACGGATGGCCGCCGTCGCGCGGCCGATGCCAACGCATCTGGGTGTCGGTTTCTCGGCCGCGCTCGATCTGCCGCCGCCGCAGCAGAACCAGATCGCCGCCGATGCGCGGCTGCGCATCGATCTGCTGCAGATTCCGCTTTCGCATCCGGCCGCCGCCGCGCCACGGCCCGCGCACGGCATGGGCTTCGCGGCCCGCTTCTACCGGCCCGGCGACTGGCTGCTCGGTGGCGCGAGCACGCTGCCGGCGGATCTCGCGGGCTTGTCCGATCCGCGTGTCGCCTTCCTCGACGTGCGCGTGCGCGAAGCGGCGATCGGCCTCGACATTGCGGGCAGCACCGCATCGCCGTGGGTCCGCCTGACGGACGCGGCGCTGCACGGCCCGACTGTCGCGCGCGCCGGCGCGCAGGACGCGATCACGTCGGCGCTGCTCGGCGAGGTGTTCCAGGCGCTGTCGTCGGGCAACGCCGACGTGCTGGGCGCCGCGACGCGGCTGCTCGACGCGCTGACCGCGATCGGCCTCGTCGGCCCCGATCCGCATGGCGGCATCGGACTGCTCGGCGATGCGTGGGCGGCGCTGACGACGGACGCGCTGGGCTTCCTGCGCACGCGGCTGCCGGCCGCGCTCGCGACCGGCGGCTGGCTCGGCATCACCGGCCCGGCCGAAGGACCGTGGCGCTGGGCGCCGGCCGATGCGCCGGTCGAATTCGTGATCCGACCAGCCGGCGGCGGGCAGCCGTGGTCGCTGAACCTGTCCGCCGGCGCCGACAGCAACGCGGCCGGCGAATCGTTCGGCATCGCGTTCGAAGCGGGCGTCACGCTGCCCGCGCTGACGGTCGACGTCGGCGTTGACGCGCATCTGGGCGCGGTCGAGCTCGACTGGCAGGCGAGCGCGGGCCGGCTGACGCTGCGCGCGCAGCCGTGGCTCGACGGGCTCGACCTGATCCCGGTGCCGACGCCGGCCGCCCTGCAGGCGAAGCTGTCCGATCTGTGGCCGCGCGTGCTGTTCTCCGGGGCGGCATCGGCGGCGCTGCACACGCTCGTGCCGACGCTCGATCTCGGCGCGCTCGAACGCTTCCTGCGCGACACCGGCGCGACGCTGCACGACGTGCTGTCGGTCGCCGACGGCAGCGGCTTCGACGTGTCGCGGATCCAGACGATGCTCGCGGACATCGGCCGGATCGCGGGCCTGCCGATCGGTGCCGGACTCGGCCTGCCCGCCGGGCTGCGGCTCGCGGCGACCGGCGCCGGCAACGCCGCCGACCCGCTGCGCGTCGGCCTTGCGACAAGCGCCGACATTGCCGGCGTACTCGGCTTCGATGCCGGCGTGCGCATCGATCCGGCGCGGCACGTGACCCCCGAAGGCACCGTCACGCTGACGCTGCCGCTCGACGGCACGTGGGGCAACATCGGCGTGCGCTTCGGCATCGATCGCGGCGTCGTGCAGCTCACATTGCTGCCCGGCGGCGGCACCGCGCCGATCCAGATCCTGCCGACGTTCAGCGGCCTCGGCGCACTGCGCGGCGCGGCCGAGGCACTGTTGCCGAAGGCGCTCGACGAGCTCGTCGCCGCGCTCGCGCCGCTGCCGGCCTGGCTGCAGAAGCTGCTCGACGTGACCGACGCGCTCGGTCTGCACGACACGGCCGGCGGCTTCGCCGCGCATACCGACCAGCTCCGCAGCCTGCTCGAAGGCAATCTGTCGGCGGGCTTCACCGCGAGCGTCCGCAATCTGGTCGCGCAGAAAGCCGTCGAAGCGCTGCAGGCCGTGCCGGGACTGCCCGCGGTCGTCACGCAGGACGGCGCCCGCGCGCGCTTCGCGCTGAACCTGCCGGCGGGCGTCACGGGGCAAGTCGGCGTGTCCGTCGGCTTTCAGGGCGACGCGCCGTCGGTCGGGCTCTTCGTCGACCAGCTCGAGCTCGCCGGCGTCCTCGCCGCGCGGCTCAATTTCGTTGCGCAGGCGGGCGGCGTCGAATGCGACGGGCGCTTCGGCGCAGTGCTGTCCGCGATCGGCGTGCCGCTCGTGCCGCGCATCGATTTCGCGGCGAACGCCGGGCCCGACGGCGGCTTCAACCTGAGCGTGCAGCCGCTCGCGTCCGGCATCGGCGACAGCGAGCCGGGGCCGCTCGATCTGCGGATCGCGCCGAGCTTCTCCGCGACGCCCGGCGCGGGCTCGGTCGAGCAGTTGATCACCGGCTGGGCGCTGCCGCTCGTCGCGAGCACGCTGCTCGAAGTCGCGCGGCGCGAGTCGCTGCTCGCGACGAAGCTGTGGAGCACCGGCCCGACGGTGCAGGACGTGCTGACCGGCGCGCACCTCGTCGACGTCGGCGGCCATCTGCGCACGCCGCTGCCCGACGTGTGGCCGATGGTCGCCGGCGGGCTGTCGGTGCTCGCGAACGGCGCGTCGATCCCGATCGGCGATCTCGCGCTGTCGCTGGCGGGCGAAGCCGGCCGGCTCGGCGTCCGCCTGAAGGGCCGCGTGAAGTTCGAGACCGACAGCCTGAGCGTCGCGGTGCTGCTCGGCGCGCCGCAGAGCTGGACGCAGGCGGCCGGCGCCGATCCCGGCACGCCGGAAGCTGCAGACGGGCTGCAAATCTTCGTGCTCGACACCAGCGGGCCGGAGCCGGCGCTGAACGTCGGCGTCGAACTGTCGGGCGTCGGCATCGGGATCTATGGCAAGGACGGCCAGGCGCTCGTCGACGATCCATCGATCCACCTGGGCGGCGTCGGCGCGTATCTGTTCATGAACGTCGAGACGCAAGGCGGCCTGCACGTCGAACGGCTAGGCGGCGGCCTCGAGATCAAGGACTTCGGGCTGCCGCTCAACGCGGTGACGGGCGGCGGCGCGGGCGGCGGCAATCCGGTCGTCGGCGCGCTGCTGTCGCAGGGCGGCGCCGGCGGCGACAACCATCCGGCCAATCCGGGCGTCGACATCGAGGTCTGGTATCGCGAGGACGACCAGCTTCACGTGCGGATGGGCGGCGCGACCGGCGTGCTGTGGATCGGCGTGCATTCGAAGTTCGGCCCGATCTACATCGACCAGGTCGGCGTACGGCTGACGAGCAGCGATGCGGGGCTGCTCGTCGACGGCGGCGCGTCGATCGGCGGGTTCACCGCGCAGGTCGACGATCTGACGCTGATCGTCCCGTACCGCACGGCCGGCGATCCGTCGACGTGGACGCTCGACCTGAAGGGCCTCGGCATCGGCTTCAGCCAGCCGGGCCTGACGATCAGCGGCGCGCTCGTGAAATACACGCCGCCGATCGAGTACGACGGGATGCTGCTGATCAAGATCGGCACGATCGGCGCAATCGCGGTCGGCAGCTACGCGGTGCCGGAGGAAGCCGGCGGCGACAAGTACACGTCGCTCGCAATCTTCGGCGGCGTGTTCGTGCCGATCGGCATCGCGCCGATCATCAACCTGACCGCGTTCGGCCTCGGTGTCGGGTTGAACCGTCGGCTGATCGTGCCGAGCGACCTGAACCAGATTCCGGACTTCATGCTGATCCAGGCGCTCGATCATCCGGAGGCGCTCGCGAACGATCCGCTCGGCGCGCTGTTGCGCTTTCGCGACGCGGTGCCGCCGAGCCGCGGCGCATTCTGGCTCGCGGTCGGACTGCGCGGCACGTCGTTCGAGATCGTGCACATCACCGCGGTGCTCTACGTCGAGCTCGATCACGGCGTCGAAGTCGGGCTGCTCGGCCTCGCGCGCGCAGCGCTGCCGGCTGACGACGCCGCGCTCGTCAGCATCGAGCTCGCGCTGAAGGCGCGCTTCTCGAGCGCGGAGATGCTGTTCTCGATCCAGGCGCAGCTCACCGACAACTCGTGGCTGCTGTCGCACGACTGTCAGCTTACCGGCGGCTTCGCGTTCTTCATGTGGTTCCGCGAATCGCAGTTCCTGCTGACGCTCGGCGGCTACCATCCGTCCTTCCAGCCGCGGCCCGAATACCCGGTCGTGCCGCGCCTCGGCTTCCGCTGGAATCTTCTCGGCGTGATCCACATCAAGGGCGAGTCGTACTTCGCGCTGACGAACACCTGCGTGATGGCCGGCACGAGCCTCGAGGCGACCTACGGCCCCGACTGGCTGCAGCTCTGGTTCAATGCGCACGCGGATTTTCTCGCGCAGTGGGATCCGTTCTATTTCGTCGCCGAAATCGGCATTTCGGTCGGCGCGCGCTTCAGCATGGAGATCTGCTTCATTGGCTGCGTGACGATCTCGATCAGCATCTCGGTCGGCGCGACGCTGCATCTCGAAGGGCCGCCGCTGCACGGCTTCGTCACCGTAGATCTGGCGATCGCGTCGGTCACGTTGCCGTTCGGCCCCGACGCGCGCCCGAAGCCGCCGCCGATCTCGTGGGACCAGTTCAAGCTCAAGTATCTGCAGGGCTCCGATCCCGCGGCGCTGCCGGTCAGCGCACAGGTTGCGACCGGCATGCTCTCGCCGGAGCCGCCTGGGGCGCCAGTCGCGCCCGGCACCGCGGATCAGCCGTGGCGGCTCACCGCCGAGTGGAGCTTCCAGACCGAGACGCGGATGCCGGCGCGCGCGTTCGCGTTCGTCACGGAGTCCGCGATCGAGCCGTGGGATCCGAATTCGCCGTCGCGCTTCTCGGTGTTCAGCGTCGACGCGCAGACGTACGACCTCGACATCGGGCCGATGGACGAGGAAAACGTGACGAGCATCCATCGCGTGTTCATCGAGCAGTTCACCGGCGGCGCGTGGCAGCGGATGACGCCGGATCAGCTCGACGCCAACCGCTTCGTGCTCGCACCGCGCATCGGCAAGGTTTCCGAAGCGGCGTACCGCGTGTTCAGCGGCCTGCCGCCCGCCGCTGCGAACACGCTGCCGGCGCTCACCGGGCTCGCGATCAGCGGCATCGCGGAGTTGCGCTCGAACACACCCGACGTGATCCCGATCGCAAAGCTGCGCGACGCGACCAACCCGCGGCCGCTGCCGTTCGCGAAGCCCGACGCGCCGCAATGGGGCGACATCCGCGTGGCCGGCCGCGCTGCTGATCGGTACTACGGCTACGGCAACGACCTCTCGTATCGCGACGCGCTCGCGGCGTCCGCGTCCGTGCTGAGCGGCGTCGGCACCGTGTTCGCCGAGAATCGCGGCGCGAGCGGCGTGATCCCGGGCGGCCTCGGGTCGGTCGCCAGGCAGGCGCTGCTCGTGCGCCGGTCCGCCGCGCCGCTCGTCGCGCCGCTGTCGGCCGGGCTGTCGATGAATCCGGTCGACCTGCCGGCGCCTGCGCCGCTCGTCGCGCCGCCGCCCGTCGAGCCGGTCGCGCTCGCGAAGCCGCGTCTGAAGGCGGTGATGCAGGTCGCGGCGCGCGCGACCGAGAACGCGGCGCCGCGGCTGCGCACGAGCGTGTCCGCCGCGCAGCGCGACGCGGCGCTCGGCACGGTCGTCGTCGGACGCGATCTCGTGCGGCGCGCGATCGTCGCCGGCGCGCGTCTCGAGCGCGTCGCGCCGGTCGCGGCGCCGCGGCCGACCCGCTTCGCGCGCGGCGCGGCGAGCCTGCGCAGCGCGGAAATCGGCGCGGCGGTCGGCGCGGCCCGCGCGCGCGCGTTCGCGCGCACCGAGGCGCTCGCGACGGGCGACGGTGTCGTGCTGCGCGCGGGCGTCACGCAGCTCTGGGACGTGCCGCCCGGCCAGACGGCCCTCGCCTTCGACGGCGATCAGGCGCTGCGCGTGACACTGTTGTCGCGCGGCGGCGGCGTGATCGACGACCGCGAGTACGGCGCGGCCGGTGCGCTGAAGCTCGCGCTGCCGGCGAACTGCGCGATGGTCGCGGTGAGCGGGCTCGGCCGGCTCGGCATCGCCGGCGACGGCTGGCGGTCCGCGCCGGCGCCCGGCGCCGTCACCGCGTTCGCCGCGCCCGCCGGCCGCGAGCCGGCCACCGGCTGGCAGTCGACCGATCGGGGATTGCAGGTCGGCGCGAGTACGCTGCTCGCGCGCGGCGCGGTCGTGCGCGTGTCGCTGCGCGCCGACAACGTCGCGCATCGGCAGAACCTGCCGGTCGGCGTGCTGCCGATGGCCGACGCGGTGCCGGTCGAGGCGAGCGTCGAGACCCGGCTGCCGGCGCACGTAAGCGTCGTCGCGATCCTGCTCGACGCGCTCGGCGCGCGGCTGCCCGGCGACGACGATCTGGATCTGTCGGTGCGCGACGCGACCGTCGGCGCGTTGCCGGTGCGCGCGGGCGGCGGCCAGCGCGCGGTGCTGCTGTTCGACGTCGTGGCGTCGCCGGACGCGCTGAAGGCTGGCCGGCCGATCTCGGTGACGGTCGGCACGGCGGACGACGTGCGGATTTCGGGCGTCGTCGGGCTCGCGGGCACCGCGCGCGAGTGGGGACAGAAACTGAACGGCAGCCTGCCGGAGGACTGGGTGCCCGACGAGCCCCTGACCGCCGACGGCCGCACGCGCGTGCGCTTCGCATAAAGGAGCCGGACACCATGGCAGACCCGAAAGTCGGCGAAATGCTGCTCCACGACTACATCCTGCCGCCGCTCTACGACGGCCAGTACCGGCTCGACGTATCGACGGGCGTGACGGTCGGCGGTGGCGACAAGCCGCTCGACCACCGGATCGCGTACTTCAACGTCGAGGGGCCGCGCTTCACGCTCGCGGCACCCGAAGTGTCCGGGATGTTCCCGCCGAAGAACGGCCACGGGCCGTTCGACGAAGCGATTCCGCACGTCGCGCTCGGCCGCCGCACGCTGCCGTGGGAGCGGCCGTTCTCGGCGGCGCGCGCGAGCGTCGACGGCACGCCGGTCAACGCGGGCGGCACGCCGATTCCGTGGATGGCGCTGCTGATCTTCGAGGACGGTGAGTGCACGATCGAGACCAAGCAGAAGATCGGCGACAAGCTGCCGACGGCCGTCGTCGACCGGCTCGGCGTGCCGCGCGATCTGCTCGTCGACACCGTAACGGCGCCGCGCGACCTCGTCGCGGACCTGATGCCCGCGTATGAGGAGCTCGCGCTGCTGACGCACGTGCGCCAGGTCAACGTCGACGACCGCGAGCTCGCGGCCGGCGATTCCGACGGCTTCTTCGCGGTCGTGATGGGCAACCGGTTGCCGCAGCGCGGCCGCAAGTACCGTTGCTGCCTCGTGTCGATCGAGGAGCGCACCGACATCGTGCCCGAGCTGCCGCCGGCGCCCGATCTCGGCTTCCACATCGTCGACACGCTCGCGATGGCCGACACAGTGCTCGTCGACTATCCGGTCGGCGGCGCACCGCCGCCCGGCACGCGCACCACGCTGCCGCTCGACGTCGCCGTCGGGGCCGCGCCGGCAGCGATGCCTGGGCCGGCGATGGCTTCCGCGCGCGACGACATGCGCGCGCTCACACTGGCCGAGCGCATCCAGGCGCCGCACGTGCGGTTGTTCCAGACGTCGCTCGTGCTGCTCACGACGTGGGTGTTTGAATGCGAGGGCAGCGCGAGCTTCCGCGCGCTGATGCAGGCGCTCGACGTCGGGATGATCGGCAAGCCGCACGACGGCGGCCCGGAGATACTCGACACCGGCCATCTGCGCGTCGAATCGATCAACCGGCTCGGCGCGCCGGAAACCGTGTTCTATCGCGGGCCGCTCGTCGGCACGCCGCTCACGCGCGATACGAACGGGCCATACCACAGTGCCGATCAGGCGCGGCGCGTCGCGCCGGACGTCGGCGCCGAGGACGTGTCGTACGCGTGCGCGTTCGAGGTCGGCCGGCTGCTCGCGGCCGCCGACGCGCGGCTTGCCCAGGAGCTGATGCGCTGGCGGCGCGGCGCGTATCTGCGCTCGGCGCTGACCGACAGCCGCCGCTTCATGAAGGACTATCTGCGCATCGTGCAGCTGATCGACGATCACCTGCCGATGGCGGCGTTCTTCGCGACGCAGGTCGTCGGCCGGATGAACGCCGGCTGCGGGCCGCTCGCCGATCCGACCGGGCTCGCGACGCTGGCTGCCGTGCCCGGATTCAACATCGAACTCGTGCGCGAGACGTTCTCGCTCGACACGCTCGACCATGCGCGCGCGCTGCTCGGCACCGGCGACGCGCTGCTAGGCACCGCGGTCGACGCGCCGCCGCTCGCGCTCGGCGGCATCGAGACGCTCGACGCGGTGCTGCGCGACACTGTCGGCCTCGCGCGGCTGCAGAGCCTGCGCGGCCAGCTGCTCGACAACGTGAAGGCGCAGCTCGGCCCGTTCGGGAGGACTACGCGATGAGAGCACCGCTGACCACCGGCCGCGACGCGCTGCGCGCGCGGCTCAGCGAGCCGGGGCAAGTGCCGGCCGCCGCGCCCGAATCGGGCATGCCGCCGTACATGGAATCGTTCCTCGCGCATCTGCGGCTGCTCGTCGGCGTGCCGTTCGAGTATCTGATCCCGGATCCGCGCCTGTTGCCCGACGAATCGATCCGCTTCTTCTATCTCGACCGGTCGTGGACCGACCGGCTCGTCGACGGTGCGGTCACGGTCGGCAAGATCGGCAGCCGCGAGCAGGCACATCACCAGGGCCACGCGGACGCGGTATCGCGCACGCTCGACGTGTCCGAGCGGATGGTGCGCAGCCTGCAGCGCGGCCGCGAGGGCTTCGAGACGATCCGCGCGAAGACGTTCGCGGGCACGCCGCCGTCGGCCGATCTCGTGACCGGCTTCGTGCTGCGCTCGGGCACAGTGTCCGGCTGGCCGCACATGGACGTGCGCGCGTACACCGAGCGCATCCCCGAGCCTTTCGACGCGAGCTCGGATCACGCGATCTCGAAGCAGCTTGCGCTGCTGCGTCTCGAACGGCTGTCGCCGGGCGTGCTGTTCGCGCTGTTCGAAGGCGTGCCGGTGCTCGTGACGCTCGAAGAGCCGCATCACGGAATCCAGTTCGGCGTCGACGTGTCGAGCGACGGCAGCAGCGCGACCGTGCCGCTGCGCACGAAGACGGGCCAGCTCCTCGTCAAGGGCGGCCGCGCAGTGCCGGTGCCGCTGCCGCGGCGCGCGCGCCGCCAGGACGTGATCGACATCAAACGCCTGCGCGACCAGCTCGCGGCGAAGGCCGGCACCGAAATCGACGACACCGGCCAGACGCCGATCGTGCAAAGCGGCAGCGCCGCGTTCGCGATCGCCGTGCTCGATCCGCCGTGGCGGCAGCGCTTCGAGGGCACCGAGGATCTGGCGGGCGAGCCGCCCGCGCCGACGCAGCCGCGCGTGCTCGGCGTGAGCCAGCGCGTGCGGCAGGTCGCGTTGAAGATGGCGGTCGAAACGGCGTTCGGTCCAAAGGGGAAATGATCATGGCCATCGACAAGCGGCTCTTCGCAGCGGCCGTCGCCAACGGGCTCGATCCGCGCGCCGCCGCGACCTGGCATCCGGACCTGCCGCGCACGCCGCGCGTGCTCGTGCCGATCCAGGTCGACGCGCTCGTCGTGCGCGCCGAGGGCGGTGTCTGGGCCGACTGCGCGATGCGCGACCCCGATCCGGACACGGAAATCGCGATCGAGGCCGGCCAGCTTTTGCCGGCGCCGTTCGCCGAGCGGGCGACGCCGCGTGCGCGCGGGGTGCATCTGCACTGGGCGCTGCCGGACGGGCTCACGCGCGGTGTCGGCGCGATTCCGCCCGACGACGCGACACCCGCCGAGCGCGCGAAGCTGAACGGCGCGACGTTTCCGGCGATTCCCGACCGCTGGCTGGTGCTGCGCATCGGCGGCGGCGCGGACCGGAGCCTGTCGCGGCGCGCGGTCACCGGCTGGGTGATCGAGGCCGGCGGCCGCGCGCCGGTCGTCACGCCACTCGATGCGTGGAAAGAGCCGGGGCCGGACGCGACCCGGCCGACGAGCGAGAATCCGACCGCCGCGCCCACAGGCGGCGCGCCGGACAACCGTCCGCGCAAGGCGCTGACCGCGCTCGGCAACGGCGACCCCGCATGGGCCGCGTACTACGACAACGTGACGAACCGCCTCGCGTTCCACGACGCGCTCGACGGCGTGAACGAAGGCCCGCTCGCGTATCTCGTCTGCGGCTGGTACGGCGACCCGGCGCGCGACGTGCTCGGCGATTCGATCACGTCGCTCGCGGCGTTCGAGGCGCGCATCGGCGAACTCGGCTGGTCGCTGCCGGCCGGCGCGTACGGTCAGTCGGCGCATGCGTACGACCGCATTCGCGCGGCGTCGCTCGTCGGCCTCGAGACGCGCGAGGCGACCGAGATGCCAATGATGCGCGCGGCGCTCGACATGAGCGGCCGCGCCGCGTTCGACGTCGCGCATAGCCTCGATGTCGAGGGCGTCGTGCAGGCGGCGCCGATCGACCGCGAAGGATTGCCGGTCGGCGGCTATCACCGGATCGTCGACAGTTGGTGGCCGAAATACACGCTGCTGCACGGCGGCGTGGTCGGCATCGGCTGGCCGAATCAGGGCATTCCGGTCGCACCGTCGGGCCTGCTCGGCGGCGGCGATCAGGTCGGCGGGCCGCCGCCGGCCGGCGACATCCGCGTCGCGATCGGCCACACGATGACCGACGCGCTCGCCGCGCTGTTCGCCGCGACCAACCATTCGGCCGACGACGCGCGCGCGCTCGAGGCCGCGCTGCTCGGCGGCGCCGATCAGCTCGACGAGGCCGATGCGGCGAGCCGCGTCGACGTGCGCGTGCACGCGGCCAGCTTCGGCTCGCTGCCCGGCGGCTACGTGACCGAGACAATCATGCAGCGGCCACCGGCGGGCGCGCCCGGCGCGCCGCGCGTCGATCCGTCGAAGACCGACCCCGGCGTGTTCCGCGGCAAGCTGCCGGCCGCACCCGGCGGCAAGGGCGGCCGGGGCGTCGTGCATGGACAGGCGCTCGGCATTGGCGTCGTCGCGAGCGAGCAGCGCGTGAATCCGAAGCTCGGCGGCGTGAAGGTGCATGCGGACCGCAGCCTCGGCGACATCGCGAACCTGCGCCGCATCGCGGACTCGGTCGCCATGCCGCCGGCAGGCGATCCCGCACCGCAGCCGGTCGAGGTGAAGCGCGCGCTGCCGCGCTTTTACATCCCGTCCGATCCGGTGATCCTGCTGCAGGGGATCAACCGCTCGTTCAAGCACGGCGCCGACGGACGCTTCTCCGAAAACGGCACGCTGCCGTGCCGCGTCAGCGACACAACCGTGCGCGAGCTCGCGCCGATGGCGATCCACGATCTGCCGGGCGGCGGCGTGCTGCGCGGGCCGGACCTGCTCGCGCGCGGCGTCGCGAACGGCAGCGTGCCGCCCGAATGCGACGCGCTGCTCAACGAGCTCGCGGTCCTCGATCCGGGCTCCGCGACGTTCGGCGCGCGTGCGTCGGCGCGCGCCGCGCAGCGGCTCTCGCGCGATGCCGTGCAGCGCGCGGCGAAGACCTACGCAGTCGAGCAGACGATCTGGTGGGCGTCGCGCGACCTGCATCGCGACATGGCGCCGCTCGGCGCGCGCAGCGGCTTCGCGGGGACGCTGCCGTGCGCGATCGCGGTGTCGCCGCCGCAACGTCCGTGGGTGCCGCTGCATCTGGACTGGGAAGTCGAATACCTGTCGAGCGGCGATAGCGACTGGCAGCTCGGCGAGATCGACTTCGACGCGAAGGCCGACGCGGTGCCGCCCGCCGATGCGCTGCCGGCCGGCATCGTGCTGCGCGGCCGCGCGCTGCTGACGCCCGGCGCCGCGCAGACCGCGGCGGCCGCGGTGCGGCAGACGCTCGACCGCGCGCGGCAGTCCGGCGGATCGACCGCGCTGAAGCCGGGGATGATCGAGCAGTTCCATTCGGAGATGGCGAAAACGCTGCTGACCGAGCTCGCGAACATGCCGGTCGGCCAGCGCGCGACGCGAGCGGCGGCGGCCGGCGACGCCGATCTGCGCTCGGTCGCCGAGGCGCTCGCCAACATGGACGTGCTCGCCGGCGCGCTCGACCGCTTCCATACGCGGCTGCGCGTCGGCTACGTCGCCGACGGCACCGCCGCGCCGGCGTCCGGCGATCCGGCGCCCGCGCCGTTCTTCGCGCTGCGCGCCGGCTATCTGCGGATCCGCCGTCTGCGCCTCGTCGACTGCTTCGGGCAGATCGTCGATCTGGCCGGCTCGTCGGCGACGAGCAACGCCGACATGACGACGGTGATCCGCTCCGAGCCGATGACCGTCGCCGACCGCCCCGACCTGCTCGAGCTCTCGCCGCGCTTCACCGCGCCGACGCGGCTGCTGTTCCGCTTCATGGCCGCCGCCGACGACGCGACCGAGGCGCGCGACGACCGCACGCCGCTCTGCGGCTTCCTGCTGCCTGACCATCTCGACGCCGAGCTGCAGTTCCACGCGCCGGACGGCGGCGGGATCGGCGCGGTGCGCTTCGACCGCGACGCCGGCGTGCAGTGGGAAGACGCGCCGGGCAAGCCGAGCACCGTCGGCGCGTCGCCGCTGCGCGCGATCGGCAATCCGCATCTCGCCGGCATCGCGCAGGGCCTCGTCGACTGGGGCGTCGCCGATTCGACGCGCGGCGATCCGGATTTCGACACCGCGCTGTCGTCGCTGCTGCGCGTGATCGACACGACGCTGTGGACCGTCGATCCGTTCGGCCATGCGGGTGACGAGCACCTGTCGCTGCTCGTCGGCCATCCGGTCGCGGTGATGCGCGCGCGGCTCACGCTCGAGATCCGCGAGCCGATCGCGCCCGACGCGCTGCAGGCGCACCGGGTGCCGGTGCGGCTCGGCGCGCTCGCGCAGTGGCAGGACGGCCTGCTCGGCTATTTCGTCGACGACGACTACCGGACGCTGCATCTGCCCGATCCGGCCGCGGCCGGCTTCGCGCGCCCGCTCGGGCCCGGCCAGGGCTTCCTGCAGAACCCGACGCGCACGACCGGCTACTACGACCACTTCGCCGACGATCTCGGCGTCGCCACGCAGGCGGGCGCGAGCCCGGTCGATCACGACTTCGTCGATCCGTCCGGTGTGATCTTCCTGCGGCCCGGCCAGACCGTGATGCTGACGCTGCTGATGGAGCCGCACAGCGTCGTGAACGCGACCTGCGGGCTCCTGCCGCGCAAGGCGATCGGAATGCGCCGCGAATGGGTGACGGGCGGCCTCGCGGCGATCGCGCCGACCTTCCGCTTCGGCCCGGTGCTCGTCGATCCGAAGCGCATCCGGATGCCACTCGCGGCCGAGCTGAACGGCACGTGGAGCTGGTGCCACCGCGTCGACGCGACGACGTGGCAGGAAGATCAGGTGATCAATTCGAACGGCGACGGCGAACTGCCGCGCGACCCGGTCGAAGGTCAGGAAGGTTGGCTCAAACTGTCGCCGGAAAAACCGGCACCGGGAAGCGGAACATGAGCGAGCACGACGACGATCGCGAGGAAGAAGGCAGCGCCGAGGAACCCGAGGCGCTGTCGTTCCAGCACGATCTGCCCGCGGGCGGCCTCGACCGCCAGGGCAGCGAATGGGGCCGCAGCATCGCGGACATCGAGCGCGTGCCGTTCGGTGGCCAGGGCTGGTGGGAAAACATCGGCCCCGCGCCGCTGCACGTGCTCGGCGACCAGATTTTTCAGGGGATCGGGCCGAACTCCGGCCAGGTCGTCGACATCGCGATCGACCCGAGCGGCGACCGGCGCCGGCTCTACATCGCGACCAACAGCGGCGGCGTCTGGAAAAGCGGCGACGGCGGCCAGACCTGGCACGCGCTGACCGACTTGCTGCCGTCGATGCAGATCGGCGCGGTCGCGATCGACCCGGGCGACCCGGACATCGTCTACGCGGGCACCGGCAACCTGTTCGAAGGCGGCGGCGGCATCCGCAAGGCGCGCGGGCTGTTCAGGTCGCTCGACGGCGGCGACACATGGGCGCCCGCGTACGGCGACGACGACGCGCGCGCGTTCCTGTCGGCCGGGATCAACCGGATCGTCTGCCCGGCGCCGAATACGCTGCTGGTCGCGACCGAAAGCGGCCTGTATCTGTCGGTCGACGGCGGCCGCAATTTCGGCGGCAATCCGCCGGCGTTCGACGACGGCGCGTCGCTGATGCTGTTCGAGCCGGCCGACACGACCGGCGTGTCGACCAGCCAGCAGTTCATCAGCGCGCTGCAGGTCGACCCGGCGGCCACTTCCGTGCTGCGCGTCGAGGACGCGAGCGCCGACTCGCCGATCAACGTGCGCTGCACCGCGCACGGGTTCCAGAACAGCGACCGCGTGTTCGTCGGCGGCGTGGCGCCGAACCGCCTCGCAAACGGAAGCTGGCTCGTCGACGTCGTCGACGCCGATCACTTCACGCTGCGCGGCTCGTCCGGCGCGGGCGGCGGTGCGGCGTCCGGCTGGGCGATCGGCCCCGCGCGGCCGCGCACGCTGGCGATGACCGGCGCGACGAACCCGGCCGGCGCGCTGCCGATCGTCGTGACAAGCGCGAACCACGAGCTCGTCTCGGGCGACGTCGTCGCGGTGCACGGCGTGAACGGCAACCGCGGCGCGAACGGCGTCTGGTCGATCCGCGTCGTCGACGACGATCGCTTCGAGCTCGACGCGTCGCGCGGCACCGGCGCATATGCGGCCGGCAGCGGCACGATCGATGCGGCGCCGCGCCGGATCTCGTTCTCGATCAACGCCGCAGCGAACACGACGACTGCGATCGAGATCACCGCGCCTGGCCACACGCTGCGCGAAGGTGACACGGTGCGCGTGACCGGCCTGCCGGGGATCAACGGCGCCGACCGGCAACGGCGCGTGCGGCTCGTCGCCGGGCAGCCGGATCACGTGCGGCTGCCCGGCACGCGGATGAACGCGGCCTATGGCGGCGCCGGCGGCCGCGTCGAAGCCGCCTCGGTATGGAATCACGCGCTCTACGCTGTGCAGGCGGGCGGCGGCGATCCGCTGGGCGGGCTCAACCGCCTCGCGCTGACGAGCGACGGGCCGGTGCGCTCCCGCGACCTGCTGCGCGGCGCGCCCGGCGTGCCGGCCAGCTACGGCAACGTCGCGGTCGCGCAATCGATGCTGACCCGCGCCACCGCGCCGATGCCCGACGGCCGCGTACTGTTCGCCGCCGTACAGTCGGGCTCGGGATCGAGCGCGCGGCTGCGTACGCTGCTTGTGTCGTCTGATCACGGGCGGAGCTGGACGTCGCGCCTCGCGAACCTGCAACCGCGGCTCGTCGGCAACGAGGCGAACCAGACCAACTACGACCTGACGGTCGGCGTCGATCCGGTCGACCCGACGCGGCTCTACATCGCGCTCAAGCAGCTCTTCACGTCCGCCGACAGCGGCCAGACCTGGCCGGCCGTCACGCCGATCACCGGCGGCGGCGTCGACTTCAATTCCGTCGGCAACTTTTCGCCGGCCGCGAGCTTCTGCCTGCTGCACTGGGACCACCACGAGCTGACGTTCGCGCCGCCGACGCACTGGAACTGGGCCGCCGGGCAGCCAACCGCGCCGGCCGCTGCGTACGTCGGCACCGACGGCGGCATCGTTCGCAGCGACGACGGCGGCGCGAGCTACGTGTCGCTGAACGTCGGGATCGAGACCAACCTGTTCGTCGGCTTCGACATGGGCCAGGGTGCCGACGTCGGCGTATCGTTCGGCGGGATGCAGGACACCGGCACGGCCGGCAAGCGCGCGATCGACGCCGCGCGCAACTGGTCCGCAGGCACCGACGGCGACGGCAGCCACACGGCCGTCGATCCGGCGAACGGCAACATCGTCTACGGGCTCGCCAACGGCGACCTGATCCTGAGCCGGGATGGCGGCGTCAATTGGGTGTCGCAAGGCCAGAACGCGGTGGTGCCGATCCTAGGCATCGAGAACATGAATCCCGCGTCGGCGCGGATCACCTGCCTGCGGCATCCGTTCGTCACCGGCGACCGCGTGACGATCTCGGGCGCGACCGGCGCCGGCGGCCTCGCGAACGGCAGCTACACGATCACCGTCGACAACGATCACCAGTTCCGGCTGAACGGCTTTCATCCGGCCGCCCTGCCCGCGCTCGAATCCGGGCCGCAGGCGAGCGGCCCGCGCTACCCGCGCACGCTGCGCATCGCGGGCGCGAGCCTGCAAGCGCCGATCCGCATCACGACCGACGGGCCGCACGGCTTCGCGACCGGCGATCAGGTCAACGTCGCCGGCGTGCTCGGCAACACGGCCGCAAACAACGACGCCGCGCGGCCGTCGTGGACGATCACCGTCGTCGACGCGACCGCGTTCACGCTCGACGGCAGCGACGGCACGGATCCAGCGCTGACGCCGATGCCGAACACCGGCCTCGTGCGCGGCCCGCGCACCGTGCAGGCGGTGCCGATCGTGTTCACGACGCACCCGAGCGCCGCGCAGGTCGCCGCGAGCGGCCACGGCCTCGTCGTCACCGCGCCCGACCACTGCTTCGCGACCGGCGACGCGGTCGACATCGCGAACGTGCCCGGCAACACCGCGTCGAACGGCGCGGGCCGCACGATCCGCGTGATCGACCGCAACAGCTTCGAACTCGTCGGCGTGGCCGGGAACAATCCGTGGCGCAACGGCCCGCGCGCGACCGGCCCGACGTTCGGGCGCGGCCTGCCCGCGACGCACGATCGTTTCGTGCGCATCGCGCTAGTGCCAAATGCGCCGGCCCCCGCGACGCGCATCTATGCGTCCGACGGGCGGCGGCTGTTCCGCAGCGACGACGCGGGCTTCAACTTCACGCAGGTCGCGGGCACGAGCCAGTTCCCGTCGGAGATCACGTGCATCGTGAGCCCGGCCGCGAACCGGCTCTGGGTCGGCGTGCGCGCGCGCACGTCGGGCGGCGCACAGCGTTCCGGCGAAGTGCGCTTCTCCACCGACGGCGGCGCGACCTGGGCCGCCTCGCCCGCGCTCGACACGACGCCCGGCGGCCGCACGTCGATCGCCGCGATCGCCGAGGATCCGGCCGTCGCGAACGGCAACCGCGTGGCCATCGTCTACTCCGGCTACTCGGCGACCGACCCGCTGTTCCGCACGCGCCATGTGTACCTGACCGACGATCGCGGCGCAAACTGGCGCGAAATCGGCGGCACACGGCTCGCGGCGACCGGCAACGTGCCGGACCTGCCGGTGCTGTCGGCCGCGTTCGACCGCAGCACCGCGCCGTCGACGCTTTACGTCGCGACCGACGCGGGGGTGCTACGCTGGCTTGAGGCGTCGAATCGATGGGAGCGCGTCGGCGCGAATCTGCCGAACGTGTCGTGCCAGCGCGTCGTGCTCGCCCCGACCGCCGCGCCGGCCAGCACGATCCGCATCGGCACGTACGGCCGCAGCGCGTTCGAGCTCAAGCGCAGTGCCGACGCGAAGCTGATCGTTCGCGGCAATCTCGGCTTCTCGTCGACGGTGCTCGGCCGCGACCGGCGCCGCCAAGTCGTGCTGCACAACGCGGGCGGCGCGACGCTGTCGGTCATGCATCTCGACGTGGCACTCGCTGGCGGCGATTTTCGTCTCGACGCGCCGCCTGCCACGCCGTTCGATCTCGCGGCCGGCGAGCAGCGCGTACTCGACGTAGTGTTCACACCGAGCGTCGCGGGGCGGCGCGGCGGCGAGATGCAGATCGACAGCAGCGCCGGCAGCCAGACACTGCGCTGTTCCGGCGACGGCGTCACCGGCGCGGGGCCGATCCGCGTCGGCATCACACAGACGCTCCCGTTCGGGATCACGCCGCCGACGCTGTCGCTCGATCTCGACGCGCGGATCGAGAACGTCGGCTTCGTACCGGCGGAAATCGGCAGCATCGCGATCGTCGCCGGCGGCAATCCGGGCTTCACGCTCGCCACACCGCCCGCGACGCCGTTCACGCTGCAGCCGGGCGACGTCCGCATCGTGACCGCACGCTTCTCGCCTACGGCGGCGACAGCCGGCGCGGTGAACGCGACGCTGCAGATCGGCGTGCAGCCGGTCGGCGGGCCGCAGCGCTTCACGCGCGACTGCACGCTGAGCGGCACGGCAACGAACAACGCGCTCGATCTGCTGAGCATCATGCTGCACGCGCTCGGGCTGGCCGCGGAGCCATCCCTCGCGGATTAGGGTCTGTTCACGTGAATAACGGGCTTGCACTGGCGGCGACTGCGGTTCACAGTCTGGCGATGGTCGACTGACGACCGCCGCCCGCCTCGGCCGGCGGCGACTTGGGACGAGCGATGCAGAGCGGCAGACCGCCTCCACGGCGTGTGAGATATGACAAGGAGATCCGGGTCGGCGGATCCGGATGGTTCGGCCGGTTGTTGGCCTACGTGCTCGGCGCGGCCGTGCTCGTGGCCGCAGCGATGCTGTCGATGGTCCTGCTCGCGGTGATGTTCGCGGCGGGCGCGATCGCCGTCGGTTATCTGTGGTGGAAGACGCGCGCGCTGCGGCGGCAGACTCGCGCGTTCGGCAACGATGGCCGAACTGTCGACGTCGAAGTTGTCCATAAGGACACCCTGGACGACTCCGCGGAACGCTGACGATCGATGACGTGCTCGCCTGCGCGCCTTCGATTCGGACAGAGCTCGGACAGACCTGCAGGTCGAGCACCAGCCGCGTTGAACGCGTGTCGAGGTGTCAGTGTTAATTATGTCAACTTTGACGTGGAATCCTAACAAATTGGATCGCCCATAGGGGCATCGGTCGCCACTATCGTCGCCGCAACCGTTGCACGATCATAGTCTAGGCGGTGGCGGCCTGCGCAAAGCTGTATGCGTGGCGGCCTGACACTCGACGCAGCACGTCAACCGCTTCCGCTTCCCGCAAACACTCACCGGCGGGATGCGTCGACCGTTTGACGAGATCGGGCCGGCCGACGCGCCACGCACTCTGCGCGAGGCAGCGGCGGGGATACCGCCGAGCACACCGTGCGCCCACCACCCTGCTCCGACGCGGTCCGGCAGAAAGAAGTCCACCGCCTTGCGGTAATCGTCCGATTCGTGAGAAATCTGCCGCGATATATTTGAATTCACGCTTCGCGAAACATCACCTTATCTTTTCGCTGTTCGCGAACCGGCATGATGAGTGTGAGTCCATCTGCACCAATCGTGGTGATCCAGATTTTTAAGCAACTCCGCACGACGATGCTCACGGCGATAGTGATTCGCAACAACAATCGCCGCGAGGACCAGCACGAACGTCCCGACCACAATCCCCACCCATGATCCGTCCATCGTTGCCTCCGTCATTGCGTCCAATCCAGGCGACGGCTGACGCCCACTTGCTTCCGGGCATTGTGGTCGATTATCGCGCTGCGCGGCCTGCTTGAATAGCCCAAGCCGGTCCTGCCGACACTGCTTAGCGAACTCGCGAAACCGCCTTCAGGACTGCACGCCCCTCAGCTGTCACCTGGATCCGTCGATCATCGGAAGCCGAGGGCTCAAAGGTGACCAGTTGGCGCTCCAGTAGCGTGAGAAGCTCCTCGCGGTGAGATCCAATCTGGTCCGGGGCATCCCACGCCATCATCAACGTTGAGATTTCGTGCGGACTTAGCATCGTGAGCATAGGGGCCTCGCAGCGAAACATTCGGATGTTGGCAATATGCGCCGACGCACGACGCTCCGGCCATCATAGTGTCGTGAAACAACTCGAGACGCGCATAATGCGCGGCCTAAACGACGTAGTCAGCGAACTCATCGCAACCGTCGTGCGGACCGGTGTGTACCTTGTAAGACGTTTAAAGGTGCGGAACACTGCGGGAATGAACGTCGTATTGCGATTCGACGATCTTCATCCATTCCACGTGGGTGCGTGACGCAATGGTGCCGAGTTGACCACCATACGACAATGCTCGCTCGGCGCGCGATTGCAAGAGTTTCGTTTGCTGTGCAATGGCTGCTTCCGGGGACTTGCACGACAGTGCTTCGGCCCAGTACGACCCGCTTTCGGTAAGCGCCTGTCGAGCCGCCTGGAGATTGAGTTGAATCATTTGCTCGTAGCCTTCGAATGCCCGGTTCGTGAGCGCAAACATGGCGGCTGCGTTGGCTTTGCCCGACGCAACAAGTTGATCCGGTGTGAAATCCATCATTCATACGCTCCCTTGTGTGGTTCGACGCATACCTTGCACATGCCTATCCGGAAGACTTGAAGACAAGGGCAAGTCGGGAAACCGCCATTGTTCCCTGCATGACCGCAATGTCGATTTATGTCAAAGATTTTAGCTTGATGCTATTGAATCCGGCGCACCGCTCCGTAGGTAAATGCCCTAGGGAATCACTGATTAATAGGCGATCACGCGAGGTTATCGACGACGCGGGCGTGGCAAGGCTGAATGCCGAAGCGAAGCGTCGCCCGTTCGGAGAAGTTCGACCCGAGGAAGTGCCTCATTTCTCGCATTTCTCACACGCATGATGGATTGCTCCCATGAATCGTCCGCAATTGGTTTCGCGCGATCACGAGGTTCGCCAAGGCGAACAAACTGAACAGTTGCGCCGTGTTCTTGAGCAGTCCCTTGTAGCGCGCCTTGCGATGACGGAAGAGGTTCTT
>NZ_JAGXKA010000279.1:0-265 GCF_019091065.1 Burkholderia sp. GbtcB21 | reverse complement strand
CTCCTTTGACATCAAGTTAACCTCTGAACCTGAATCAATAAGTGCCTTGATAGGCCCTTTGATTCCATTGAGCTCCACCTCTACTTCAGTGCATGCTCTTGCCCAATATGACTCCATCTCTGTTGTGGATTCTCTATGATAAACTCCAACCTCAATGTTCTTCAAGCATGCATCTCTATCTTCTTTTTCTTCAACTTGGAGTGCACAAACAGTGTTGTCAATTTCTCCATCATCATCTGAATCCTCCACTTCTTCAGCCAAAGCA
>NZ_JAGXKA010000278.1:0-265 GCF_019091065.1 Burkholderia sp. GbtcB21 | reverse complement strand
ACCGGCCGCGCGAGGGCGTGAATGAAGGAGAAGGAAGTGGGCTGAATGTGAGAAAAATGTGAAAAGCGATGTGTGAGTGCGAGAGGTGTGTGAAGAAGATGTGGGCGAAAGAGCGGAGAAGGAGAGATGAGGAGAGGAGTAGGAGGCGAAGAGGAGGGAGGAAGGAGGATGTGTGGTGAGAGGAGGGAAGATGAAGGGTGCGAGAGTGAAGAAGGAAAAGAATGGAGGGAGTGTGGGGAGGCTGGAAAGGAGAAAATAAAATGAG
>NZ_JAGXKA010000277.1:0-265 GCF_019091065.1 Burkholderia sp. GbtcB21 | reverse complement strand
CGTGGGGGCGGCGCGCAGCACCGGCGCGCGAGCAGGGCGCAGGCAGCACGGCGGCTCCGGCCTGCCGTATCGCGGGTATCGGGGTTTCGGCGCTGGTTCGGCAACGGCAGGGCGGCCTGGGAGGGCTCGCTCCACGCCGACAGATGAACTCAGCGCACCCCACCCAACTGCTCGTCGTTCGTCCGTGTCAGCGGTGACTCGGCGTCGCCGGTATGCTTCGTCTGAACGGGTTCGATCAGGACGATCCAGCATTCGTCATCGGCGA
>NZ_JAGXKA010000276.1:0-265 GCF_019091065.1 Burkholderia sp. GbtcB21 | reverse complement strand
CTCGCTTTGCGGCGCGCGGGCCGGCCCGTGGCTCGCACCGTGGCGATCGATCCACTGGCGCGCCCAGTCGAGCGCAAACTGCCCGGCTTCCTCGGCATCGGTGAAACGCGGACCGATGAGGCCCGAGCGCTCGACGCGCCGGTCGTCCTGCGAGATCCCGGCCCACGCGCGATACATCAGGTTCTGCACGGGCTGCGCGATGCCGCAGATCGTATAGCCGCGATTCTCGTCGACTTGCGGTTCGGCCGCGGCGAAGCTCGCCGAC
>NZ_JAGXKA010000275.1:0-265 GCF_019091065.1 Burkholderia sp. GbtcB21 | reverse complement strand
CGTGCGTCGATTGGGCAATGACGCCACTATGGAGGCTGCAGAACCCCCCCGGGGATTGTAGCTTCGGACATTACTTGCTGGTACGGCGCAGTCTGGATGAAAAGCGCGAGCATGCCCACTATGTCGTCTACGCTCCACGCAGTAAAGCTTCACTGCAGATTCTGGTGAATGTCGCGGGACGCAGGTGGGAAAGCGAAACTGGCTTCGAGGCGACCAAGGGGGAGTGTGGCCTGGATCAGTATGTGGTGCGTCGATGGCGCGGGTG
>NZ_JAGXKA010000274.1:0-266 GCF_019091065.1 Burkholderia sp. GbtcB21 | reverse complement strand
ATTCGACAGGTCGTAACCGGCCGCCGGCGGGAAGCCGAGCGATGCCACCGTGAAACTGACGCCGCCGGCGTCGACGTTCACGTTTTCGGGCCCGTCGCGCCACGTGAGCGGCCTGCCGGGTGTCCAGTCGTGCTGCGCGGCGAGGCTCGGGTACTCGCTATCGAGGCTAATGCGCTACTAGAGCATCGCGTGTACGTAGGGCAGAATGGGCATAGTCGTGTGATCGTTGCACATCTTAAGTCGGCGCTTGGGGTCCAGTACGCCAC
>NZ_JAGXKA010000273.1:0-266 GCF_019091065.1 Burkholderia sp. GbtcB21 | reverse complement strand
GCTGGCCGAGAAACCTCGGCGGAATGGGACACGTGCAGCATATCCGCACGCGGAATGGGGTGTCTTCAGACATCCGCACTCGTAGCTCGGACAAAATCCTGTCCGAATACGCGTGAGACCGAGGTGCACTCGGTTCCGCTCGCGCGTGAGGATGCACAACAACCTTATCTTTTTTTCGAATCTTCAAAAAATCATAACTAATTCAAATTAAATCGAAATTGAGTTCTGTAAAAAGGTAACTTGCTTAATTTTTTCCATAATATCCA
>NZ_JAGXKA010000272.1:0-266 GCF_019091065.1 Burkholderia sp. GbtcB21 | reverse complement strand
AAAAGCAAAATCCTTTATTAATGTTCAACCCTTACATAGATTAGATTAATCTGTAAGAATTCAAATCCTAAGCAGGAAACAGAGTAAAGAATAATATATATATATGAGATTTGAGCAGAAAAACCAGAGCAACTTTATATACATTATTAAATTCAATCTTACTTTATTCCTACAAATATGGAACCAAATCCCTGTCCCAAAAAACCAATGTTCAAAAACACAATTATATTCAATTAAAGCAATTTCTTTAATTCAAATGAAAGTAA
>NZ_JAGXKA010000271.1:0-266 GCF_019091065.1 Burkholderia sp. GbtcB21 | reverse complement strand
CGGAGGGCCTTCACGCTATACTAGCTTCCAGGAGTAACTTGTACTCCGGGTGTCTCCTCCGGGACCCATGCTAATAGCGCTTCCTGGTGGCATAAAAAGACTTAGCAAATCTTTCCAAGTTATCTGATCCACGTGTCCCCTCTTGGCTGGTCCACGTATTTTGGGCGAATTTTGGAGCAACAATACTGAAAAATAGTTTAGGAGTAATATTTAACGTAAAAAGAATTTAGAGAACAAGATTTGATAATATTAATAGTTCATAGAGA
>NZ_JAGXKA010000270.1:0-266 GCF_019091065.1 Burkholderia sp. GbtcB21 | reverse complement strand
GCTAGCAAGATTCGTTTGGAATCGAAAAGTGTGTGGTTATAACAAATTGCTTAATCTCCGTACAAGATTAAAGCATGAATTTTTGAGGGATGGGACCTAAACTCCCTTAGAGTTTTACTCATTGATGGTAACCTATCTTAAAACTAGTAAAAATCTAGTCTTAAATTCAATAGATAATAACAAGTCAATAGAGTAAAAAGTAGTACTCAATTTGTCCCATCTATGAAAGAGTACTAATGGAAAAATTTTGAGGGTTAAAACCGAAA
>NZ_JAGXKA010000027.1:0-57013 GCF_019091065.1 Burkholderia sp. GbtcB21 | reverse complement strand
TCTCCACTACTTTGGTGGGGACTACTCTGGCAACTTCTTTTCACCCAGTCGAGACGGTGCTGGGGACACGCTTACTTATTGTCCGTAGACCGGCATCGATATTTGCGACTTTTCGGAAATCGGGTATACGAACGCAATTTCCCAACGATCACCGAGTAGTTGCGCAGCCCGTTCCGCCTGCTTTCGCGAAAGTGCGCCTCTCCCAAGCCGCCAGAACACATATGCGACCATCACTGCTCGAATTCCGATCTCTTGGAGGGCAACCATGTTCACTCCAGCAGAGGTACCGGACAGCACGCTAGCGGAATTCAAGGACACGACTGACGCGCCAGCGAAGTTAGTGAGCAGAACTAGCTTTATTTGTTGCGTAATGGCAACACCGCGACAAATGCGGCATTTCCCCCAACCCTTGAAGCTAGGCGATTTGCGCTTGATTGCCGTTAGCATGGTTACTGAGCACCGCTAGCGCCAGTTGTGAACGCCAACAGCAGGATCCGGCATGGCGCGCGCGGACGATCGATCCGGATCGCGTGGTTCAGCCCCGTGGGCCGGCGATGGTGTTGCCCACGGCCTTGTTGATGTACTGGTCACGCGCGCAGCGTATGCTGATTGAGTCGACCGCGGCACTGGAGGAATGGCTGGTGCATTCGGACGTCGGAGACGACTGCTTTCGTATCCAATTTGAAACAATTTTTTTCGATTTCATTCGCCGAGACATTTCTCCGCTTCATCTACTAGAACAAAATCAATGCCCTACGCGATCTGGCTCGTTTCTTGCTGCGGTATACGGTAGGACCGTGGCTGCACCACCGGGCGACAGCCGAACCCCTTTGTTCCGACGAAGTGCACGGAGGAAACTATGTGCGCGCGAATCGTTGTTCTTTTGCACCTCGCCATACTTGCATGTTTCGGCAACGCTGCGACCGCCGCGCCTTTGGCGCAGATTCTCGGGAACTCCGCGTCGACGAATTCCGCCATCCTCCTTGCTCAAACCGACCAATGCAGTATGTCTGATTGCGCAAACTCATGCCCAAACGCAGACGAGTGCATTGCGAATGGTCACCCCGTCATCAATTGCCGCGCAGAAGAAAAACACTGCCTAGATTCGTGTGCAATGAAATGCGCAAATCCATGAAAGAAACGAACGATTGATGACCAATACGGATGCTGGTCTGCCTGTCGAGTAGTTGCGCACACGTTCTAGCCTCGAGCAATCACAGCGCGGCGTTTTGATTTGTCGGCCGCCTGCAGCATCCGAGCTCAGCCCCGGCCAAGACCAGCGACATACAGTCGTGATACAGCCGGATCATTTCGTATTCGACGTCGATTAGAAGCGTGAAGATCTCTGGTGGCCACTTGCAGGCCCGTTCATTAGCTTTGCTGATGTGGCCTGCCACGGTTGGCGGGAAAACCCTATCTTTAATGATACTCTCAGGATGCCTACAGTTCTTGGGCCTAATACAAAGAAGTGAAAGGAGAGCCAAATGTTAAGAACGGTCGTGGCCGGGTTTGTCCTCCTAGGTATGGCCGGGGCGTCGCTGGCCCATGAATGTGACGCGATCCTCGAGCAGGGCGTTCGAAACATCTTCGCGACCAAAGAAACTTCGAATTTCGAGGCTGACATGCAGAGCGCATTCTGCAATTCGAGCGCGTCGGAGTATGGCGATCAAGTCGGAGCCGGTCTCGACATTGGCTTTTCGCTATATGACGTGCCAATCAAGCTTGGCGGCAATTACAACAGCAGCGATTACAAGAAAATGCAGCAGAAAAATTGCGGCGCAAATAGTTCGAATTTTGCCTCTTCCGGCTACCACGAATTGTTGTCGGCAGTTGCCGATCCTCAGATCATAGCCGCGTGGTCCCAATGCAAACAGAGCGGTGGCCTTTACATTAATGCCGAGGCGAACGGCAATACTCTGATTTACACGTTTCGGTTCAGACCTGCCGGGCCTGTTACGGAAACAAAGCTAATCGGGGACCCTCAGATTATCGGCGCAGCTTGCCCAAGCCCTGTAGTCAAGGATGGGACAGTCGTCAGCAATGTCAGCATTAGCCAGATCTGCTATCGGCAGAGTTCCGGTCCAGTAACGACCGTTGCCAATAGCCAATTCAACTCGTTCACTCTACTCATTCCTGAAATTCGCAAGGACATTGTCCAAATCACCCACGGCGGTGGCACTGGCGGCGTCATCCCGGCGAGCACCTGTCCGCTCGGCATGACTACCCGGTGCATCATCCGGCCGGACGCGCTTCCGCCGGGGACCCCCGTCTCCTCATGCGACCGGCCCGCAGGCATGCCCCCTGGGACAGCGTGCACCTGCCCGAAATTCGGCCCAGGTCAGCCACCGCCGCTGATCGGTACATTTCCGGGAACCGCTTGCTGAACTGCGATTTTCTGATATTCCGGCTGCAGCAAGTAGTGGTTGCCTGAGAAAGCGAATGGGGCGTTATTTAGCCGGAATTCGGGATCAGGTATTTCTTCCAGCGCACCGGACCGTGAGCGGCTACAGGTACACGAGCGTGTCCGGGTGCTGTGCTATGAAGTCGGTGACGCGCTGCGTGCGACGCTCGCCCAGGCGCGGCACCACGCGGTACCAGCACCGGCGTCGCGCGCGGACCAACGCGAGCAAGTCGGCGAAGGTGGCGACGCCGGCGGCCGCGAGCCGTGCGACCAGTTTGGCGTCGAAGCAGCCGGCGAGCGTTTGCGCCTTGCGGTGGCCTCGACAAGACTCTCCTCCATGCGCGTCAGCGCCGCCTCCTGCCGGTCGCGCAGGCACCAATTGCGCGCGACCTTGCGAGCGAGTGCGGGCGACGTCGCCGGCGGATAGGTCTCGACGTACAACGCGACGAGCTCGCGCTCGCTGTAGGACGCATCGGGATCGATCGTCGCGCGGAACGCGTCGAGCGTCGGCACTTCGCCGGCCGCCCTGCCCTCGGCAGCGCCCGCGAGCGCGTCGCGCGGCCAGGCTGCCCGTTTTCAGGCGCAGCAGGTGCGCGGCATCGACGTCGCGCGCGCCGCGCGGCAATCGTCAGCGTGTCGCGCAGCGTCGCGAGCGTGCGACGTGTGACGCGCACGTCGGTGCCGGGCAGACCGTAGTGCGCGTGCAGCGTCGCCTCGTCAAAGCCCTCGAGATACGCGCGATACAGCGCGAAGTGAGCGGGCGCCAGGCGCAACAGCGCGCGCGGATTGGCCGCGTGCGCACTTCAAGTCGCTCCCGCTTGTGCGGACCCGGCGGGCTTTGTGTGGAGCCGCCCCATCAACTCGGGCAAGTAATTGAGATCGTCGGGACTGAAATCCGCTCGATCGACGATGGCTTTGAACCTGCCTTCAAAGTGTCGTTGGTAATCGGCCACCAGTTCCGAACGCGGCACCTGAATCTCGTCTCGAATTTGATTGGCGAGCTCGCATGCTAGCAATCCGTAGTGGATCGACTGTTGCTCCGTAAGCGATCAATAAACTGCGCCCGTCAGACAGATACCCGAAGGATTGGAAAAAGCCTTCCGGGAATAACGGATGATTCTTTCTCGCCGATTTTTTCTGCGCCGAGCGCCAGATAGAACGGCACGGCATTGGGATCAGCTTCGATCACGAAGCTCTTGATTCCCCTTGCCGCCGCTTCTTTTCTGAGTTCGGACCATAGTGCACGTGCGACGCCCCGACCCATATGATCAGGGTGAACGAATAGCCACCCGCGAGTAGGTTCATCTGAATCAACCGAGGCCCTGACCCAAAACCCGATTATCTGTTCTTCGGTTTCGGCGACGTAGGCAATTGAGCTTTCGATCATCCCGGGTGTGACCGTAAGGTCGGCGTGCCACAGATCCAGCCATTCTTTGGGGTAGCCCTAGTGCGCCTTCGAAAGAAACGCGAGCTTCGTGAGCTGGTCCGCATCCGAAGGGCGGCCGGCGCGTATCACAAACTGAGGGTACATCTCGCCTCCTGTTCAGCGCTTTCTGGCGGGCAACACCAGGGCAAGAGCGCCTCGTAGTCGCTCACGATGTTCGCGAGCGGAAGTTTCTGGAACAACCATACGAGATAGCGATACGGCTCGACGCCGTTCGCCTTGCACGTCTCGACGAGGGAGTACAGGTTGGCACTGGCCTGCGCGCCGGCGACAGTATCGGAGAACAGCCAGCCCTTGCGGCCAACGACGAACGGCCGGATCGCGTTCTCGCACAGATTGTTCGAGATCGGCCAGTTGCCGTTACCGACGTATAGGACCAGCTTGGACCACTGTCTGCTCATGTACTGCAATGCCTTGCCGAGCAGACTCGACGGCACAACGCCCGGCAGATGCTCGACCAGCATGCGCTCGATGATGGCGAGCACGCGGGCGCTGTACCGGGCGCGCAGTCGCTGCCGACGTTCGGGCTTCCACTTCGCGCTGCGCGCCTCGGCCGCGAACAGCTTGCCGATCAGCATAACGAAGCGCGTGGTAAGCAGATCCGGCGAGCGTGCGGCCTTCGGCACCGACTCTTCGGCCTTGATGAAGCCGCGGCGCACGTGCGCCCAGCATCCGAGATGCACGAGCTGGTGATCGTGAGCGATGCCGTTGTAAAGTTCGTACCCGTCCGTCATCAGCACAGTGCCGGGCTGCACGCCGGCATAGAGTTTCTGTGCATGTTGGGCGCTGCGTCCTGACGAGTACGAGAACATCCGCACGGGCGGCCCCGAGCCGTTGACCTGCGCCCATAGGTAACTCTTCGTCTGCGGCCTTCGTCCTGGTTCCTTCAGCACCTGGAACGTGGTTTCGTCGCCGTAGATCAAGTTCGATTCGAGCAGCGCGTCGCGCATCAGGTCGATCACCGGTTGCGTGGCGAGCCCCACCCGCACTACGCTGGCAGCCAGCGTGTTCGACGAGATGTCGCCACCGAAGCGACGCAGCAGCGTGGCCTGGCGATACAGCGGCATACCGTACTGGTACTTGCCAGTGATGATCCACGCCAGCGCGGATTCCGTGAGCAGCCCGCGAGGAATAATGCGCGCCGGTGCAGGCGTGACCTTGATGCCCAAGTCGCAGCACGGGCAAGCGTACTTGACCCGCTGGTGCTGAACGACGCGCACCTGCTCGGGAATCACGTCGAGCTGCTCGCTCGTCTCGACACCGATCTCCACGAGGGCACGGCCGTCGTGCGCGCAGAATCGTTCAGCCTCGGGTAGTTCGTGCCGCACGACCTCGCGTGGTAGGTTCGGATCGAGCGGTTTGCGCCCACGCTTGCCGCGCGTGTGAGCGGCGACCGATGTGCCGGGCACGTCCTCGCGCGCAGGTGCGTCGGTAGCCGTCGCAAGTGCCTCGGCTTCGTTGAACAGGCCGAGCTGATCGGCATGGCGCGCCTCGCTCGATGCACCGAACAGTTCGTGCTTGTAGGCCCGTAGCTTCTCTTCGGCCAGATCGCGCTGGGCCGTCACGAGCCGAAGCTCACCGCGCAGCGCATCGCGTTCGACGCTCGCGGCAATCAGCGCCTCGTACTCCTCGGCGCTCAACATGACGGGATTGTTCGGCATGACCGATTAAACCATGCCACCCGCGCGGTGTTCAGCTCATCCGCGCGTAATATCGCTGGGGATGCTTCTGGATCACGGCCAGGTCGATGCCGTCGAGCAGCCAGTGCAACTGCTCGGCGCTGAGCGTGATCGTGTCGCCTCCGTTCGGCCAGACGAAACGGTCGGCTTCGAGTCGCTTGAGCAGCAGCCAGAAGCCGTTGCCGTCCCAGCCGAGAATCTTGATGCGATCGCGACGTCGATTGCCGAACACAAACAACGCCGAGATCATGGGGTTCAGGTGCATCGCGTGTTCGACCAGGATCGACAGTCCGTTGATACCCATGCGGAAGTCGACCGGATCGCGATGCAGATAGACTTTCAGCTCTTCGTCGAACCGGAACACGGCAACCTCCCCAGCATCTGGACGATCGTCGCCAGTTCATCAAGGCTCGCCTTCCCAAGATCGAATTCGACGCCGTTGGGTAGTCGTACATGCACCGCGATCGCCATCAGCAACTCAGGCGATCGCGGTGGTGACGGCTGCTGTGGCGCCGACATCACCGGCACAAATGCAGACGGCGACTCAGGTGAGGGATAGCGGGACGTTGGCCCTGGAATATCAAGCGGTACGCCGTCGGCCACAACCTCATCGGCCGATGGCCGTGCAAGTTGCCGTTGTTGATGGCTCGCGATCCATTTACGCAATTGGTTCGGATTGACGTCGTGATCCATTGCCGCGCGAGCAATCGACACGCCAGGCCGCAGGCACAGCTCGACCAGCTCCCGCCGTGCTGCTTCATCAAATTCGCGTCGACCGTCTCGCTTGCGGCCAACTACCAGTCTGTTTCGAAGATTCGGTTGCTCTGTCATTAAGGTCTGAGTGCAAGTGTCCACGCGGACACCTAGCTTCTGACCTCCCGACCGTCATGGGAAGGGCGTCATTTATAGACCGCTTACAATCAAAACAACGTTGTCACCGAGCGCGGTGCCGCGAAGAGCGGTGTCAGCCCCCCCTTGCGGGGCCGGCAGTGCCGGTCACGCGTTGTGAGAACTCTGGGTTTGAGCGGGTAATGCGTGTCGTTTCAGACTACAGGATTCTAAGGGAGACCGGAGTTGCGAGCGAATCGCATCCGAAATGCCGTATGTCAGTCATGACCTTGCGGTTTCGCCGAGAGATGTCCAGCCTTATCCCGCCGTCTTGACGATCCCGCCTCTCAACGAAGCGCCGGTACGCGCAGCACTGCAGCACTGGGTTTAACGTTGATTCCAATATTATTTGACTTCCCTCCGCCACTACCCCCGCCCTCTGCCTCCGTGCCGTTGCGGCTTGCCCCCCCTGACGTCGAGGTGCCGGACGACGTCGGGTTTCCCGTGATGGTGATAACGTCACCGTGTGCAGGCGTTCCGCTGATCGTCAACGTGATGGGGGAACTCTCGTTATCCATGGTGACTTGTGTATTTGGCTTGCCCGGGCTCGCGATCGCATCCAGCGGAAATGTCTTCTTCATTGCAAACGAGACGACGCCATTTTTGGATGAAGCGGTTACGTTGGCCGCCTTAAAATCGCTACTCGCAGTGACCGCGGATGCTACGCTGTCCGCGACCGCCGCGGCGGATTGACCACCCTGCGGCACCGTGTATTTCACACTGATCGACTGACGGCCTGACGTAGCGGTCTGCCCTGACTGCGAGGGTTGCAACGCAACCGATATGGTGCCTTCTGCCCACGCAAGCGAACATTCATTGTGGTATGAAAGGATCATGCTTCTCTCGGCGTAGACGTCGAGGTGGTCCCGCCCATTCTGGTCCAGCCCGTTCAGATACGCGATATATTTTTGGATGTCAGCCTGATAAGTCGACTGTATAGATTGAGCGACGTGCGAAATAGACAGGGTGTTCAAATAGTTGGCGCTGATGCCAGTCTTTGCAGCACCGAATACGGTGCTGCCAGCGGTAAGGGAATGAACGACGGTGAGCGGAGTAAACACGGTCGCCAAGGTAGATGAAATAGTCCCCAGCACATCGAATGCAAACCCCGATCCGGCCATCTGCGAGTACAGCGAATTGACGAAATCAGCACATTTCGATTGAGAATCCTGGACGAGCGAATTGACAGCCTGAAAGTTTGATAGCGACCGGCTCGGCGTCCCGCTTTTGTCCCCGGACTGAACACCCGAAGCTCCATCGGGGGTGGCGGGTTTTGGCTGCTTCTCCGCCAGCGCCTCGCTGGCCGTCATCAAAGGCTTCGCTGTCAGTTGAAAACTACGTGGCACGGTTGAGCAGCCGGCGGTCAGAACGAGGGGCAGCGATATTGCCAGGTAAGTGAGTTTCATGACTTCCCCCGTCATTTCGAGTTCTTGTAATCGAGTAGCGCCGCCGCTTGGCGCAGCGAACACACGTCAAGCGGCAGGCTTCGGGGGACGCACTGGGTGCATAACCGACTCGGGGCACGACGGCAGTGGATGCAAGATCTCGGAGAATCCTGGCGAGTCAATGCTCGGCACCGTAGACAACGATGGAGCCGGCCGCGCGTCGGACAATCCGACGTCACTCGCACGTAGGCGCCACTTCCTATTCCAAGCACGCGCTTCCTTCTTAGTCAATCCCGATTCGGATATCGCATCGACGAAGAACGCGACGTCACGCCCCAGGCGATCGTCATTCACATTCGAGGTTGGAAACAACTGCGAGAAAGCTCGCCGCACGTTGGGTGGCGTGTGGGGTAGCCCCTTTGAGGAAAGAAGCTTGCGAATCTTCATAGCCGAGACACCAGAGTCGTCCGGCGGTGACGACTGAGTCGACCGGTCAAGGAAAAAACCGTAGTCAACCTCTGTCGGCGCGACACCCAGCGTCCGATACAGCTGGAAAAACGATCGCATTTTCGATGCGTCGCTAACGGGCGAAGCATAGTGCTGCTGATAGGCCATGCGCACAGCAGCGAACGAACCGAAACGCGCAAATCCGTTCGTCCACACCGCCCGTCGCTGATCATCCGCGAAAACGGAGCACAAAAACCTGCGTGCAGACTCACCGTTCAAGTGAACGAGCTTGCGCAATGCGCTGGCCTCACTGCCGAATGCCTGATCAACAAGAGCGGGGGCGCTAGCATCGACACGCGCGACGATCCACTGCACTTCCCGGCCGCCTCCGGCCGTGGCGCCACGCGGCCCCCAGGTTACGAAGCTTGAACGATCGTTGCTGAAGCATGTTTTCTCTGGATGAGCAGACGACCAAAGTGGCTTGCTCTGACAGAAGTTCCATTCGAGATGATCGTAATCGGTCGCCTCGTAGGTGAGGACCAGCGACTGCGCCCGTTCATCGGCCGAAGGCGGAGGCACGTCGGGAAGCAACTGCTTCCACAGTTCCAGTGTCAACTCCCCCTTGAACGCCGGAGATCCGTCAGGGAGCTTCTTCTCCAATGGCGGGCACGCCGCGACGACCTTCACGACTCCCGCGGAGCCAGCACCGAACACGCCGTCTGCCTTAAGGCCTGGAGAGCCGCAACCATGCGCCACGCCGTCGAGGGCCGCTTGTGCACGAGCGACCTTTCCAAACTTCCCGTCGAAAATTGCTCGATCATGGACCGCGTAAAGCGTGACGTCCTCCTGCGCATGCGCGGCGACGACATAGCCTCCCCCACACGCGGCCGCCAGAACGGCCGTTGTTGCGAAGCGAATCATTGTTATCCCCCGCCGAACCGATCTATCGTGATTGTTTCTGCTTCGCACGCCTACATCTCGTACGTAACACAAGCATAGACGGTACTCGAGAGAGGGCCAACCAGATTCTTACCCCGACCCGTTGATCAAAATGAACTTGTCGCCGGTTGCGAAGGAAAATTGTCAGTATGCAAGTCGACGGCGACCAAAGGATACGAAACTACCGGAAATGCATGAGTTTGAACGTCGCGAATTGAAGTCGTCACTGGCCTTGGCCTTGCAACGCTCGATGTCGGCTCCCCCGCGGCGCCGTTGCAGCGCCGGCAACCCGTTCAAACGTTGTGCGAATTCGGAGTTTGGGCAGACTATCGTGCTGTCGTGATAAGTTCCTTATCCCGCTTGCGCATTCATCCCGACGTCAGGATCTGTACGCGACAGCGAATGGCGGTTGGGGCAACGCGAACGAATCCGCACAGGAAAGCGGTCATGTGCGTCACCGATCACGAGCGAGATATTTGGAATCCTAACGCCCCGCCGTCCTAGGCGGCCGATTTCCGTACCTTTCCCCCATTGATGGCGTTGAGCAAGATCTATTTCGCACGGTACGGCGTAGACGATGTCACGACACGCTCGGCCAATACCGGCTTGCCGAGCGTTTCCAGCATTCGCCGCACAGCCATGGTGGAACGGGCCGATGCACCGTTGGGACCCAAGATGATTTTCACAACAAGCTGCTCGAGCGTGACGCCAGTGGCGGCTCCGTCGAGTGGCGCAATCTTGAATTTCAGCTTTGGCTCGACCATTCCGCCGTTGATGAAGTAGCCGAGCATGTCCGTGAGAATCTGGTTAGGATCGTAGTGCCGCGAGTACACCACCCGCCATTCCTTCTCCTCCCGAAAACCGCGATGCTTGGTGAAGACCGATAACGTGAGAAACCGCTCAAAGAGCGCTGAGGCGCAGGTGCGAAGGGCATCTTCGGGGATGTTGCATGCGGCTACTAGTTCGGCGAATTTATCGAGAATCTGATCGATCCATGCAAGCCGCTCTTCGCTCGTTCCGTAGGTGACCGGGTCTATGCGCAGCGGTGAACGTGGAATCTCCGTTAGCGCCGCTGTATTAAACACAATGGCTGCGCCACTGCCATTCGCGCCATATCCCCGCCACATTGACAGAAGACCATCATTGTCGGCCGGATCGTGCTCGGCAAAACAGGCAATGTATATGTCGAACAGCAGACCTTTGTCGAACTGGTCATAGATCCAGAGAACCTGTTCGCGAAACCTGTCGTATCGCTCCGGGGTCTTGAAGGCGTTCCTGACAGAACTGTTCTGCAGAAACCGGCTGCGGCTGTTCGCCAGACCGAACACCAGTTCTTCGTAATCGTTCATGTAGAGCGGATTCGAGAACCAAAACTGCTCGTTCTTGACGACCGCCTCGAGCGTGGTGATCGAGCAGTAGTGTGCGATTAACGGCCTGAATTCCGGAAAACGCTGGTCAGCGGGGCGCAGGTCTGCCCATATAGGGTGAAAGTACGCCGCGTAGTCAAAATCGTCGCGCATCGTGCAACCTCAGAAATTGAGCACCGTTTCGTGGGTGAGCCTGCCTTCGAAGAGCTTTTCGAGGTCGGCCGTCAGGGCTTTCGTCTTCCATTTCTTCGAGTCGACCCGCCGGTTCTGGCTGTCGTACAAGCGTCATGCCCAACGAGGGGCATGACGTGCGCGCCGGGACGTGGAGAACGGCATCAACCCGCCGCTCCACCCGGAGATACGAACAGCCCAGCCATCCGCGCCCGCCGTTGCGCGAGTTCGGTCATCTGTTCGGCCGTGGGCAGGTAGACCGCGATCTCCCTGACCCAGCGCCCCAGCCCCTGGATCTCCAGCTCGAGCCGGATCGGCAGCCGCTGATTCGCCGGCGCCTCCGCGAGCAGTTCAAGTTGACGCACCCGCGTCACGCAGCGCAGCGGCGTGGTTTCCTGTTTACCCAGGGGATCGCGGTAAGGCACCGCAGCCTGGCGCACCACCTCGAGTTTGAGCAGCAGGTCGAGCCACGGCGATCCGCGATAGGCCTGGAAGTATTCGAAGAAACGCACTCCGAACGACGGATGCAGCGGGCTCTCGCCTTGTTGCATCGACAACACCTCGCGCACACGCTGCGGCAGATAGTCCACGCCGCTGACGCGGGCGATCGCGCCGCGGTCGTCGAGATACAGATCGTCCGTTTCCGCGTGCAGGGTCCACCCGCTGCCGAGGTCGCTCACGTCGACGCGCGCCGTACCGGGCGCGACCGTGCACCGCAGGTGGTAACCGCCGTCCTGTTTGGCGAGGACCGGCGCCGCAGCGAGAACACGGCCGTCGCCCAGTTCGTTGCTGAGCACATAGCAATCCTCGGGAGGCAGGCGTCCGAACCGGTCGATGTAGTCGACGACCCCCTGGAGATCGCTGATCAGGAAATGCCCGAGCCGCAGCGTCCACCCACGCGCGTCGACCTGTGTCAATTCGCCCGTACAGACGATCTCGGGGCCGATCGCCAGCAGCCCCGCCGCGACCAGCGAGGCCTGCCCGGTGCGCACGGCCCGCTTGCAGGCGTCCTCGTGCGCCTGTTTCATCGCGCGCAGCCGCGGCGCGGTATAGGTGACGTCGTCGCGGTCGATCAACCGGGCGTGGTCGGCGCAAAGCCAGATCGCGTTGTCGATGCCGCCACGCGCTTCCGGCGTCATCGTCGCATCGTAGCGCCGGCCGCCCGGCGCGGCGGCATGGATATGGGCGGCCTCGCCGATCGTGGTGCTTCTGTCGGCCCCCTCGTCGCTCGGCCCGACCGTTAGCTTGCCGCAGCCGGTGAACGCGCAGTGCCAGCCGGCATTCGCCGCGACCGCCTGCCGCACTTTCTTGCTGAAATCGTCCCGCTGGCCCATCCGTGCCTCCTGCGTTTCGTTGATCCGGATCGACCCACTCGCCGCCTACGCGCCGTCATGCGCCCCAACCATCCCAATACGCCAGGGTCGCCGCGAGAAAGGCCTCGCATTGCGCCGGAGCCCAGCAGGTCGGCGCGTTGTCGCGCAGCAGGTAGTACTGCCGGTTGGCACACTCCAGTTGGGTCCTGTCCGCCTCCGTCGCCAGCCAGTTGTAGGCGTTGACGAAGGACTCGACGTAGCTGCCGACGAATTTGTCCACCGGCACGTTGTACAACAGGCCCTCGAGATAATAGGACGGCGCACTGCCGGCCTCGATCGCGCCCGCCTCGACCAGCGCGCTGCGCAGGTTCTTCCAGATCCGCACCATCGGCTTGAGCCGCCGCTGGGTGGCCTGGTGCTGGGCGGTGAGGTTCTCGGCGTGTTGCTTGGGATAGTTGGCGATCCGCGTCCCTGCCGCGTCGTAGAAACAAATACCTTCGTCGTAGGACTGGTCGCGCAGGCCGTTGAAGCGGTAGTAGCGCCGGTAGCCGATCGCAGCGATCACATCCGCCTTGCGGCGCGTGCCGCGCGCGGCGATGGCGATCGCCTTGTCGCCGACCGTGACGTCACCGCCGTAGGCGTCCGTCAGGACCGACACCACGTCCTTCTTGAAATCCCGGTGCGTATACACCGCATCGTAATACGCCGCCCGCCAGGCGGTTTTCTGCTCCTCGCTCAACGCCTTCAGGTCCTGCTGGAAGCAGTCCTTCAGCAGGATCACCACGTCGACATCGCTCTCGGCGTAGATATTCGTGGCGTTGCCGTAGGAGCCCTGCAGGAACACCTCGACGTTCTTGCCTGCATAGGGACTGTCCGCGTCCTCCAGCGTGGATTTGATCGCCTGATAGGTCAGGCTCGACCCACGGATGGCCCCCTGGTGCGACCAGGTTTCCAACTGCGCTTCGGAAATGGGCATACGGTCTCCTTACCGCAGGAACGCTCGCAACGCCGCCTCGCGGGTGGCGAAGGATTCGCTGCCGCGCTGGCGCAGCAGGTTGAGCTTGGCGAGGTCGTGCTCCAGCAGGTCGGTGGCCATCTCTGGACGCTCGAACACGTCGCTGATGCGGATCGTGGGCACGTCCTTGAACAGCACCTCGCGCAGCTGGTCCATCGACTGCGTGTTGATTTCCAGGGTCTTCTGCAGCAGTTGCACGCTGAGCAGGTATTTCTTGGCGAGCCGCATCGTCCAGCTTCGCTTGGGCTCCGGGTAGACGCCCACGCCGATGCTGACCACGCGCAGATCCTCGTGCGCGTGCTCCAACGCGACGACCGCGTCGGCGATCGCGTACAAGGTGGGATTGTTAGCGCAGTAGCCGCCGTCGACCAACTCGACACGATCCCCGGCCGCGGTAGTCACGAAGGTGCGCTCGAAGAACGGAAAGGCCGAACAGGACGCCTGCACGGCCTTGGCCAGGGTCACGCCGAAGCCCGGCACGAAGGTGGCCGCGCGCCCGTGGGCCTGGGCCGCGCTGCCCTTGAAGATCATCGGCTTCTCGGTCATCCAGCGGGTCGCCACGACGCCAATGCCGGTCTTCACGTCGGCGAAGGTGCGCTCCTGGAATAGTTCGGTGGCGAGCGCTTCCAGCGCGGCCGTGCGATCCCTCGCCCGGCGTTGCGCCATGACCGTCGGTACATGCCGCTGGTAGAGCGCGTGGATCGCCTCGACCTCGTAGCCCAGGGCGAGCAGGCTGGCGATGATGGACCCGGTGCTGGTACCGAAGATCAGATCGAAGCACTCGCACAGCGGCCGCCCCGCCATCGCCTCGATCTCGCGCAGCACTCCCAGCGTATAAAAACCCTTGGCACCGCCGCCGTCCAGCGAAAGAATCCTGCAAGGCCTCCTGGCCGCCGCCGGCGCGTCGCGCCCTGCGTTTGTCTCGCTCATGTAACGCCCCCCGTCACCGCGCCAGTGTAGCAGCAACAATACGGTGCGCTGGCCGCTCGCGTTAATAGGCTGGTTGTGAAGCGTCTAGAGGTTGTTTCTCGAGGCGGGAAGTCTAGCCATCGGCACTTTGCCGCCGATGGCGCTATGAGCTCGATGCCAGTTGTAGTGGTGCTGCCAACTGGCCCAGGCTTCGTTGCGATGGGCCGAGCTTTGGTATGTCCGCGCGTAGCCGCACTCACGTGAAGCTGACTGGATAAAGCGTCTAGCCTTTCCGTTGGTCTGCGGACAATGCGCCCGCGGAAGTTTGTATAGGCGCTCACAATTAGCGCTAGCAGTGTTCACAGGCGCGCTAGCTAGTATGTTGCTGTCTACAAATCAACCGTGGGTTTGCAGTTCGGTGCCGCGACCGCGACGGGGTACGGCCACAAGGGGTCCCTTTGATTTTGGTGCGTTTTACCGATGTATGGCGATCTAGCTCCGACAAGGGCTTGCGGTCAGGCCCCTGAGAAATACGCTTTATAATCAAGATGATGCTGATTGACATGCCGACCACTGGGAAGCCCCAGTGTTAATGCCATGGGTGTTGCCTCTGGCTTCTGCAGTTCATCGGTCTGCAACCGCTATCCGCTGACCTGCGTCGCGTCCGAATGGATACGCCCAAACGGATCGTGCAAGGGCGTCGCCGTGTCGCCGCGTGCAGGAATGACAATGTGTTGGTACCGCACGTGCAGCGATCGAATACGCGAGCCCCTGGGCCCGTCCGGCCTCGCGGTCCGTTGCGCCGCCCCCCCCCACCGCGCGCACCATCGCGACACAGTGATCCGCTTGCTTCTTCGCACGAGCCGTACCTGGTCGACGTCACCGTGAGCGTGTGGCATTCCGCAATCGAAGGGGCGACGGCACCGGTGCGGGGTTTGGCCTTTCACTGCTGCGCAGCATACTCGAAGACGTGGCCGACCGCACCGAGCTCGCAACAGGTACTGCCGTTCGTCGACGTCGCTGATCTCGCGCGCTGCGCACGCTCGCGGGCGGCAACCGGCGTACGGCGTGCTGCACGGCACGGAACGTGATGACGCGGCGCCGGCGCTGCCATCAGCCTCCGAGGGAACGGAGATCGTGACGGACTACCGCGCGATGGGCTTCACCCTCGGCCGGCATCCGCTGGCGATACTGCGCGATCACCACCTGCAGTCGGCCGAACAGCTGGCGACGCTGCACAACGGGCAGCTCGCGCGCGTGCGGACTGGTCACGGTGCGGCAGCGACCGGGCACGGCCAATGGCGTGCTGTTCATGACGCTCGAGGACGAAACAGGCGAGGTGAATGTGATCCTGTGGCCCAAACAGCTGGAAACGTATCGGAAGGAAACGCTCGGCAGCCGCGCTGCTCGCCGTCTATGGCGTATGGCAGGCCGAGGACAAGGTCCGTCATCTGATCGCGAGCAAGCTCGTCGACCGGACCGCGTTACTTGGTGCACTACCGACGACAGCACGGGAGTTTTGCTGACAAGCGACACACAGAACAGGGTCACGGCGACCGCGAGATCCAAGAACGAGCTCATACCTAACAAAAAATGTATATCTTAGGCAATAAAGCCACTACCGACCTCATAGTCTTTCGTGCACAATTTTAATTTCTCCGCGTATTATTTTATTTAGTTCAGGAATTGACTTGAAATTAATTTTATAAACTTGACTACCAATTTCGATCGCTATTGCTTTCACCTCCGAAAGTGATGCAACAATCCTTACAACTCCAGTTTTTTTTGGCGCCTCCGCAATCATCGATTTATAAAATTCATCGCTTTCCGATACCCCCCAGTGCAAAATAATAGGATCTCTTGCTCGCCAAGGAAGAATTTTGTTGCCGCCATTTCTGACAAATTCTAGATCTTCAGATTCGAGGGCACAGTAGAACCGCATTCCGCTTGGAAAAATATCGCGGCTCATACAATCCAAAATCCACCATCGATTCTCATCGTCGCTGTACCCCATGAGAGCACCGAGCATTTCTTCATACCCACTATTCCATCCGCCGGTAGTAGCCGAAACCTTCTGGAGCACTTCGTACGTCTTCACGCGCCATCCTTCCCCAGGCGAGGAATAAAAAATCCGCCCACGAGCACCATCACCATCTATTATCGTGCGGTCATACTTTTCTAGTTCACCTTGATTCACGAGGCGCTCTAAACATTCCATCCTGAACTTTTCGAACAAACTCATGCCGGGTGATAGATCAAGCCATCCGAGCTTCTTTTTTCCATTGATAAAAAGAGGAGCCTCAAATCCTGTATGAATGAGATATGGTGGTCTACGGTCGTCGCGTTCAAATATTGAAACGCCGAAAAATCGTGGTTCAAATTCGACGAAATTTTTCAAAAATGAATTCAAATTTGCAAACTCCGCCGAGTCAAACATTGTCCAGCCCGGGCCCTTCATTGATTCAACGGCGCTCGCGGAGTCCCCGAGAATATCCCTCAATTCATCAACGGAAACCCTAAAAGACGCAACTGGAAAGGCAAGCTCGTTGTGAATAGGTTCGATTGCGTAGTCAAGCATTCGCACTTCCTCTAAATTCCGCCTAATTTGTCATCATCAGTCGCCACTACCCGGTTGGGCCAAGAATGGTTGAAGAACCTGCTTCTGGTCTGAGTAGGGCTGACCCTCCATCCCGGTCAAAAAGACTGCACATCCCCAACACCTATAACCGTTACCTATGTAGTACATGCCCGTGTCCCCATAGTTCCCTCCCGACTTGCACAGAGGTCCTTGACAAGGACGGTCACCGAAGTTGCCGGCAACACTGTAGCTTTCCCCAGTGACGACGCCTGATTGCCCAGACGGGTCGGATCGGTTAATAGGATTGTTTCCGCCGTATGCATATAAGTTCTGATCGTCCTGGTATCCGATCGGATCCGTCTGGAAGAACCGCCCCAGCCCAGACGAATAGAACCTCGCTTTATAGTAGTACAGTCCGAGCGAACCGATGAGCTGCTGCCCGGTGTACCGGAATCGAATGCCGGTCGTTGCATTCGGCTCGCCAAACGGGCCGTAGGTATAGGTCGCTGTCTTGCCCCCTGTTGCATTGGCCGTCGCGACAACGCTGCCCAATTGATCCGTGTAGAACCAATTCTTGCTCGTGGTCCCCGAGCCCTCGTACCAGACGAGTGGGTTGTCCACACCCGAGCCATGCACATAACGCCTCAGCACGTTGCCTGACGAATCGTATTCGGCAACGAGCTTCGTCCCGTCGTACAGCATATTCGTCGTGAGACTGCCGAGGCCATTGGGCTCGACCGTCTGGCGCAACCGATTTTCCGCGTCGTACGCTAGGCTGACCGTTGAAAATAATCCAGTGGTTCCGGATACGAGACGATTGTCGAGATCGTAGGCGTACGTCCAACCACCGTAGCTCGCCACATTCCCGTTGTTGTCGTATCCGACTGAGCTTCCGGCTGCAGCTGTGTAGCGATTCAGGCCATCCGCGGTGTAGCTCTGGGTGCCGATGGTCCCGCCACTCCACTGGTACGCGAGATTGCTCGGCGTGACGCTGGTCACGTCGAGGACCTGGTTGCGCGCGTACGTGTACTGCACCTGATCGCCAGCTGCCGTCAACGCGTTCGTCAGCGTCGAGAGCCCGCCTTGATTATCGTACCCGCGTTGAACCGATGTCCCGTTTCCGAACGTGATCGTGGTTGCCCGGCTCAGGTCGTCGTAGTTGTACGTCGCGAGCGCCGCGCTTCCGTTCTCCTTGATCACGCTCGGCCGATTCAGCGCATCGTAGCTGGTGGTCGTGTTGAACCCGTCGGGCCACGTTGTCTGCGTGCGATTACCCGCAGCGTCATACTGGAAATTGAGCGTCTTTCCACCCGCCGATGTGTTGAGCAGCCGGCCTGCGTTGTCCCACGCATAGGAAACCGCGTAGCTTCCGTTCGCGTATTGGGACGCAGTGCGCAGCCCGCGCAGGTCATACCCGAACTGAACATTGCTCGCACTGTTCGGATAAGTGCGTGCCGTCAAGCGATTCAGATTGTCCCAAGTCTGGGTGATCGTGTCGCCGCTACGCTTGCGGATGGCCGACACATTGCCGTTCGCGTCGTACGTGTAGCCGTCGTAATCGCTGCTGTTCGCGGAACCCGGTGTATTTGGCAGCGGGTAGTACCGGTTGGTCAGGCGATCGAAGCCGTTGTATTCATAGACGGTCAGATTGTTCTTCGCGTCGGCGCTTGAGTTGAGATTGCCGTTCGGCGTATAGGTGTACTGCACGTAATTCTGCTGTTGCGCCGTACCCGTCGCCTTCTGAATCGTGTTGATGGTGTCGTCGACGTTGTACACCGTTGTGGTGACCCGGTTACCGCCGTCTGCGGCCGCAAGGTACTCCGTTTTCTGATACGGGCGATCCAGATCGTCGTACGCGGTATCCGTGATCGGGACCGGCGCTGCCTCGGCTGGGCAGGTCGTCGCCGACGCCGTCAGCGACGGACCCCAGGCCCGGATGACTTTCCCTGTCGCGCTGTAACGCGAGCAGCTCGTCAACCACTGGGTGCCGATCTGCCGCGCGACGGCAGTTGGGCGACCGTCGGCGTCATAAGTCGTCTGTGTTTGCTTCCCGAGCGCATCCGTCACGACGGTTGGGCGCCGTTCACTGTCGTAGCTCGTTGTCACCGTATCGACCACATCGGTGCGCGGCCCGTCCACTACGGTCAGGTTGCCGATGTCGTCGTAGATGTAGCTGGTCGTGAGATTGAGCGTTCCAGAGCCGGCGTCGACTGTCGAGGTCGCCGGTACTTCGTGGTGCGCCCAATCATAGGTCCTCGTCGTCGCGGTAGAATTCGATGCGCTCGTCTTAACGGTCGTCTTCCACACCAGATACATCGTAGGAAAACCGGTCGGCGTCCACGAGTAGTAATCGTAGGCCGTCCACGGTGCCACGCCGCTCGCATCGACCGGAGACGTCACTGTCGCGATGTCGCCCCAGGGTGCATAGGTGTACGTCGTGACATTGCCGCGCGCATCGGTTTCCGTTGCAACTTTGTTGTATGCACTCTCATAGGTGAAGCTTCGAATGAGTGGTGCGAGACCGGAACCGGACGGTGCGAACTGCGTGATCGACTTCACGTTCTGCGTACAGCGTTTCTCCGAGCTCGCACAGGATGCATCATCGTACGTGTACGAGAAGCCATTCCCCTGGGGCAAAATCTTGGTGATCAGCCGTCCTTGTCCGTCGTAAGCGAATTGCGTGACGTTGAACAGCGGGTCCGCTTGCTGCAACACATTCCCGAGCACATCAAGATAGCTGAGCCTCGTGATACCCCCGGGTGCGGATTCAAGAGCCCGTGATCCGGCGAAGTAGTAGCTATACGTTTTACCACGCGCATTCGTCTGTGTTTGGACTCGTCCCAGGCTGTCATAGACATTTGTGACGCCCGCAGTGGACGGGAAGCTCGGATAAAAGATTTGTGTCATCTGACCTGGCAACCCATAGCCGTAGGTCGTACTCTTCGACATCGTGTCGGTGAAGGTCGTCAGATTGCCATTCGTGTCGTAGCCATATTGGACCGTTCGAGCGCCGTCGGAGACCTGGCTAATCCGTCCGTTCGCGTAGCTGAAATTTAGCGTGCGCCAGAAGCCGTTGCTGACGCTGGTCAAGTTGCTTCCGGTGTAGCTGTAGTTGACCTGAGTGCCGTTGGCGTCTTTGTAGGTATCGATGTTCCCCGACGAATTGAAGTGCATCGTGTTGTGGTGAACAGTGTCGTAGCTGTAAGTGCTATCCCCGTTCAGTATCAGTTTCGAAGAATTCCCCGGGGGCGGGTTGTAGCTGCCGTCTGGCAACTTCACGAACACCTCGCCATTCAGACCTTGTGTGACGATCACGGTATTGTTGATCAGCTGATCGCCGAACCACCGTTGCCCCAAAGTCGCGATGACCAATTTTTCAATTGGATGTGACGCATCCACAAGCAAATCTGACGATGCCTTCATCTCGACCAACGCAGCTACTGCATCGAGCGCAGAATCTTCCCCCATCCCCTGATAACCGTCGGAATTTACTTTCGCCGTCGCGTTGAAATTGTGAGCCCAGCCCTTGCCGAGCACACTGTCCTGATTCTTGGCGCTCGAACTATACATACGGCTGAAGGTGAGGCGCTGCGGAAAGAGACCCACACCTGACGAAATGTCATCGCGACTGTACGTAAAATTCCCGGCCGCTAGACCGATCGGGTCGCCGGCATAATTGAGTGGTTCGCCTTGGAGGGAAGGCCCAATTTGAAGGGCGCCATTATTGAGGACGGTGACCGGAAGGTTGTACATCGACGGCGGAAACGGCGACGCGACCTGCGCCAACGGGGAAAGCGTGGAGAGATACTGACCCAGAGTCATGAATCCCCCGGCGAGGTTTCCAGTGATCAGTGCACCCAGAAAGACCGGGCTCTGCACGAAGTAGCCAACACCGGTCCAACTGTTCTCAGTCAGATCACAGTGCTGCGGCAAAATCAGATTGAACCCGCTAGACAGGTACGAACTGAACGTGCCGTAATAATTGCTGCAATTCACCAGATTCGGCTGAACGGCGGTGGAATAGTTTGCCGATGTTGCGTTGTAGATCGGCTGACCTGCTGCCGCAGCCGCATCGATCAATTTCACCGTGGATGCGGCTGAAACGGAACTGATCTGTTGCACAACAGTCGATTCTAAAATGCTCGAGTGCATCCCCTGTTGGTAAAAGGCGATGGTCTCGCTATTCGAGTCACCGGAGACGCTCGCCACTCCAAATGTGCCGCCGGGCAGGTCGACGTAGGAGGAGGCGCCGGTATAACCGGCGATCCCGATATCGTGGTGAACCAAGATCGAGGTATTGGACAGACGCTCACTCAGGGACTGCATTCGAGACGTTTGACCAAGCCAATGTGCAGCGAGAACAGCCAATGTTGTCCCTCCCACCGCCTCCGATGTGTCGGCCACGCCGGCCGCTCGCAGGTTGGCGAGCGCGGTTTGATAAGAGTTCGGGAGACCACGACCAGTTGGTCCCCACGCATTCGCAATCGTGAACACGTTCCCGGGTTTCGCGACAATCGTTTGATTGATAGTCAGGTTTGCAGCTGTCGTACCATATGCGTTGTGCGTCGCAGTAAGGGTGAGGGTCGTCGACGCGCCAGAAGGAGGGGCCGTGCCAGGACTACCAACCGCGGCACCGTCGAGTGTGAGGATCGGCTGATTGGCTGAGTTGTACGTTATGGTCAGCCGATGACCGTAGATCGCATCCGACGTGTACGTCTGGTCGATCCCTTGATATTGGATTCGCAACGTCGCCTTCATGGATATCGGAACATCCGTCTGATCCTGAAGTGCGTAAGCCGTGTTTTGCAGCGGTGGCGACGTGTAATGCGGGATGGCCCCGTAGATCAGATCGATTGACTTGCCACCCACGACATCGTCAACCGTAGCCGTCGGCATGTTCGCTCGCAAATACGCAGCGAGGTTATTGGCGTAGGTCGTCAGGTTGTTCCGAATATTTGTGCGATTGATGTTCTGTACGTAATTCGCGGTGATGCTCGCACCGCTCTTTGCCGAATTCAGATACGTCGTCGCGTCGTAGCCTGTAGTGCTGGAACTGGCGAGATTGATTCCCGTTTTGAATGAATGCGTTTTGTAGCTCGGATCGAAATAGTAGGTCGTACCGTTAATTACCGTCTTCACCCAGACGTGCGCCAGGGACACATCAACCAATGCCGAAGTGTTACCGGGACACTGCCCCGGATTCACTGCCGTGGCCGCATAGATGGGAATTCCACCCTTGCCTAACAGATTCAGCACCCCACATACATTTGACGTGTCGACGCCGTAAAGCGAGTTGAATTGCGCGGCCGTGTACTTGATCACCCCCGTCGTGAAGCTCGCTGTATAGCCGGATGCTCGGAGGAGATCGACCATCAACATGGCTTGATCGTAGACGGTCCCCTGATTGTCGAGCACGGCGCCGAATGAACCCTTCTGAGTACCGTAAATCGGATACACCTCGACGTTGTTGTGGACGTACTGATAGATCACGTCCGGGTTGAAATTCAACGCACGCGCCAGTTCTGCGATCGACGCCGGACCTTGCGGACTCACATTTCCATCAGCGCTCACGACATTCGTGCGGCCGGTGCGGGTGGACGGAGCAACGGTCTTCGTTTCGACCGTCGCACCTTGATTGACTTTGGCTGGAAGTACGACTCGCGCACGGGATTGCTCCCAATCCCGACCAGAGATCGGAAACAAATTGACTGCATTTCTGCCAGGTCCCTGCGAGTTGGCGAGTGCCGAAAGGCGCTCCTGAGAATAGGCAATCGCCGGCTTCCCGCTCACGAATGTCACCGGTTGCCCGACGCCGGTGGCTGGTGACTCTTTTCCAACGAAGTGTTTTGCAGACTTCGGCGACGGTGGCTGGGCGCCCAACATCCACTCCGTTCCTGCCTTTTTCGGCAGCGGCAACACGGTTTGAATAGGAGCGGCAAAGCTAATCGATCCGAACGCCGTCAAACCTACGAAAACGAAAAGATTGACGGTGTTCTGGAAAGCGGCGCGCGAGAGCCTGGACATAACGTCCCCCGTGAATATCACGTTAATATGGAATGCGAAATAGCTAAGAGCGAAGCGTGCAAGACCGCGGGATGCGAAACGACGCTATGGGGAGGTGGTGGAAACCGACGTGCGATTACCCGCCGCGTCGTAATTGTAGGTGACAGTGGTGGTGCTGGAACCGTTATTGAAGACGGCCTTCGTCAGCCGGCCCAAGGAGTCATAGGTGTAGCTGATAGAACCGGAACTCGCAGCGGCACTTGCGAGGAGCAACGCCAGAGCCGTGGCGCTTCGGATGAACTGGCGCACGGCTTTCTTGCCCGGGCGCCGAGCAAGCTCAGAATTCGGATGACGCATGTTGCCCCCAGATTCTCTCGGTCTTTGATATTTCTAGAAAATTGCCGGCATCCGGGAAATCGTCATTTGCCGCGCCCGAATTTACAATTTTACATTTTTAAGCGGCATAAATGAGCACCGCGAAATGAACATATCAAAACGGGTGCGCCCCCGAATACTAGGGTTTACCACTGTTCGACTGGTGAGCAGATATCGACACCGAGCAGATTTTGCCAATACGTGGTCTCAATTGGCTCCCGCCCAGAGCGGCCAGCCGGTCATTGCAGCCCTGGAACCTAGCCGGAGCAGTGGTCGCGACGAGGTCGGGCCGGCCTGGATCGACAACTCGACTTGTGCCATTTCCTGCCCGCGGTGCTCGATCAGCGCCCTATCGGTCGCTGTGAACGCTTATCGAAGTGTTTGTCCTTGGATTTCGCTGCACTCACTGACCTGCCGGTTAACGTCCCCGATCTCGCGCTGCAGGCCCCGGTAGTTCGCTTCGAACGACAAGTGCCGCACTCCTTGTCCGGTCGTCACCGCATCGGCCAGGTCAGGCAGCGCGAACTCAAAGCATTCGGGTTGGCTCCACGGTGCGATCTGCGCCGCTGCATAGGCGTTCTCGTTGATCAGTTGCCGACAGCGATACGCATACGTCTCGAGCTGCTCGGCATTGTCGAGAGCGCGGCGGCCACTGTCCGTCTGCGCGATCACGCGCGCCCGATACACGTCAAGCCCCCACTTCCCGGCCGCGTCGATCATGCCGAGTACGATCGCTCAATCTCGGCCTTGTACTTCACCTTGATCAACGAGGCGAATTCTTGCGAATGACCAACTCCACTAGCGCGAACAACCGATGAAAAAGATAGTCAACGTGCTGCGCATCAATGACAGGCGTCTGATTGCGCTCGTGATGGCGTAGCAAATGACTGTTGCCGATTCGCGTCAGCTCCCTGCTCTCCGACTCGAGCAGCTCTCTAAAAGCGGGCTCCGTTGCGCTCGCGTCAAGAATCCGCTTTATGGAGACGGCCTTATCGGCATCGGCTAACGTCTTGATCCGTTCCCAACTATCGATCAGCCTTTCAAGCCCTTCACGCCTGATCAACGGATCGGGTGACGAAAACTTCTGCCGACCCTCCTCAAGCATCACATCCAGAATCCGGTCCGTTGTGTTGAAATACGTGCGGCTCAAGGCTTCACCCAGGACGGCGGGAAGTATGCGGCGAATGCGCCCATCGTACCCCAACTCGTACGCCAAACTGTTCCGAGCAAAAATCCGATTCACGTTCTGGGCGAATGCAGCCCTGCCGGAATCCACGTCAAATTCAAGGTGGAAGTGGCGATAATAGTCGTGGAATTTTCCGACGTTGGTTGGCTGCGCGACATTCCTCCAGACGAACTCGACAAAGTCCAATGAGACAAGCGTGGCCGGGCACCGCGCTTGCCTCAGAAGGGTATAGTACCTCGATCTCGGTTTGAAGCGGCCATATAAGGCCATGGATTTCCGATTCCATCACTTGCTTCAATCGCTCGATCTCATTACCACATACTCCCTGCCCATCTGGACACCGCTCTGGGAAGCTCGCCCCGAAGGCGCCTCCATCGGCGAGCGAGCCGACAAGAGCCACTATCCCTGCCCATGCGACTGGCGTCATATCTTGCTCTGTCCTAGGCTTCGGTCCAAGTTCTCGATCACTGAAGTAGTCGCTCATTTCTGATTCCTTTTTCCGGTCGATTTCGTTCGGAACGGTTCAACGCACGGACGCAATAAGACACCTACCGCAGCAAGATCACTGACCCATGGCGTTCTCGATGTATTGCACGTGCAGCTCGCGAGCGGCGTCACAATACTCGTCCGGCAGTTGATTTTCCAATACCAAGTAGACACGGATTTCAGGTGGCGCCTCAATGCGATCGATTCGAGCCTGCGCACGAAGGACGGCATCATATTTGACCGCCTGGTAAAGACCGCGCTCATAGTCGGTGACGTTGAGATCGGAGACGCGGGACTTCACTTCGACGGCAATCCAAACGTCATCGTGTAAGAACATAACATCCACAACATCGCCTGAGCGCAGCGGATACTCAAGCTCCGCACGCCATGCTCCATCTGCACCAACGAGTTCTGGATGAGTCAACACGAACTGCTTGAGCGCCTTGTGCGCGTCGGATTCGCCGCCTCCCCAGCCCCCGCCCCGTCCCTCAAGCGCAGTTGTCCCGTCAGTGATCGGAGAATGTCCCATTGCTTCCAGCACGGCATTCCACCGCGCCCCATACTGCAGAATTCGGACGTATTCGCTATTTAGCTTCGCAATTTTGCCAGTTCGAGATAGCGTTTCGTATCCCGTCCAAACTTCTTTAATACCAGGACCTGGCAGCCCCTTCTCGGCCCCCGATCCTCTCACCACGATCGTAGTAAGAAAAGGCGGCGGCGAAGTCCACCCTGCCGTCGCCCTGTCGATCGAGCGAGTAACCGCCCCAAGCACCCGGCCGAGACCACGGGCCCACGGTTCACCATGCTTGTTTCTTCGACCGATCAATTCTGCGAGTCGCTTGTATGTGATCAACGACATGACCCCGTCTTGCTGCCGCAATACGTGGTCGATCAGTATAGATAGAGCCAAGCTTGCATACTCTTCAGTAGTCGATTGTTCTTCAACTTCGTCATCGAGGGAATCCGGATCATCCGGCTCGTTGCCCGCGATGCAGCTCGTGTCCAACGTGCCAGGAACCTCCGTGACATTCTCATCTACAAGTTCAAACAAGATCGCCCGCATGTTCGGGTCGATATCGTCATGGATCTCGTTGCTACGGAAAACCGCTTCGAGATTCAGGCGCTCGTCGAGGTCCGCGGCACGCAGTCCGATATGCGGAAGTAATCGGTTGGCGCGGCGCAGATAGATATGCTTGACCTTCCTTTCTCCTCGCTCAAGCGCGGCCTTGATCGCCTCGGCCTCATAGCCATAAACCGGAATATGCGATTTAATTGCCTCTTCGAGATTGGCCCGGGCATCTCGGCCATGCGCGATCGCTGGCCCCTCCCACTTCCGCGATCGCCCTCCGAGACGAACGAAACGGCGCTCGCGTGCTTCATCGGGGTCTCTTACCGTCACAATACGATCGAGCCACAGCGTGCAAATCAGTGCCGATTTTTCTCGTGAAAATGCATTCCACGGAGTATCAACGCGCGCATGATCACGACTTCGAGCATAAGTATCGACGCCACATGTCGCTTTCCAGAAATCGTGCGGGTTTGCGAGATCGCCAGCCATTTTTCAAGTCTTGGTGTTGTGTTCTTTTGCATCTCGTCACGCACCGACGAGAAATGCCTTGGTACGGATTCGTCACCTAGCAGGCTGTTGAAATTGGATACGGTGTAAACGGGCCCTGAGGGCAGTGAGTTAGAGATATCGTGTTCATGATCTTGGGCAGGCGAGAGCGATGCGCGGAATGGACGAGATGCAAGAACCGCTGTTCACGACGGTGAAGCTGGAAGACTTCGTGCCGGCCGATCATCCGTTGCGACCACTTCGGTTGCTGGTCAATCAAGCGCTGAAGCGACTTAACGGATTGTTCGGCACGATTTACGCAGACAGCGGCCGTGCGTCGATTCCCCCTGAGAAGCTGCTGCGTGCGTTGCTGCTGCAGGTGCTGTACTCGGTGCGCAGCGAGCGCATGCTGATGGAGCAGATGCGCTACAACCTGCTGTTCCGCTGGTTCTTCGGACTGGCGATCGAAGACGCCGTCTGGGACCACTCGGTGTTCTCCAAGAACCGGGATCGTCTGCTCGAGCACGAAGTGGTCGAAGCGTTCTTTACCGAAGTCATGAGCTTGGCCGACAAGCAAGGGCTGCTCTCCAGAGAACACTTCTCGGTCGATGGCACGTTGATCCAGGCGTGGGCCAGCCCCAAGAGCTTCCGGCCCAAGGACGGTTCGGACGATCCGCCGGCCGGCGGCGGCCGCAATGTCGACACCGACTGGAAGGGCAAACGGCGCAGCAACGACACGCATGAATCGAGCACTGATCCGGATGCGCGCCTGTTCCGAAAGGGACGACAAAGCGGAGCCATCCTTTGTTATCAGGGGCACATCCTGATGGAGAACCGCTCGGGCTTGGTGGTCGGCGCCGTGGTCAGTCACGCGGACGGTTTCGGCGAACGCGCGAGTGCATTGCGCCTGCTCGATTGCGTGCCGGGTCGTCACGCCAAGACGCTCGGTGCCGACAAGGGTTACGACATGCGCGACTTTGTGCGGGATTGCCGAACGCGCAAAGTGACGCCGCACGTCGCGCGCAACGACACGCATCAAGGCGGCAGCGCGATCGACGGACGGACGTCGCGGCACGCCGGTTATGGCATCAGCCAAGTGATTCGCAAGCGAATCGAAGAGCACTTCGGCTGGGGCAAGACCGTCGGCAGGATTCGGCAGACCGCGTATCGCGGCATCAAACGGGTCGACCAGCACTTCAAGCTGACGATGCTGGCGAGCAACCTGACTCGAATGGCCCGAATACTGGCAGCGGTGCCGCAAGGAGCGACGCGATGAGCCGCCCGAGCGCAGCAGTTGCGTGGCAACGCGCCGGCCGGCCCGCTCGCCAGCGGGGCATCCGGCACGATTCGTCTGAAACTCAACGGCCAATCGCATACGGAACCCTTTTAAACAGTGCCCCGATCGCCAAAGCGAGGCGCTTTTCAACAGCCTGCTAGGCCCGGTTATGGAGTTTGGCGCAGATGCTTGACAATGAACATCTGTAGGCTCTCGTCCGTCGCAAAGACGCTCTGCGCCGCTTGCGATGTCGTGTACCGATTGGTCTCTTTCACGAGCGTGTTGATCGATACCTGCTTCAGCTGGTCAGCGCGGGCAGCGCTCGACGCCGCAAGAAATAGCTTGCGCGGCGTCAACGGCAACACACATATGAAGTCGCGATCTTCATCCTCTGAGCTAAGGATCAGAGGGTTGTCGCCGAGAAGTAGTTCGCTACAAGCGTCACTTGCATCGCGAATTAGCCAGTTCGACGTCCGAAATGGTTTTTTGCGAACCAGCGTGCTAATGATCTGAATCAACCAAACGGCGGCCTCTCCAACGACACCCGGCCCAATTTCTTGAGCGAGCTCCTCGACGATCTCCCGATCCTCTTGATCCAAGCCTATCGTCAATTGCTCGACGGTCACGTCATCAGTAGATTCGCCAATTTGCTTCTCCAGCAACTTGACCATGTTAGGCGTTCGAGCCATCTGGGCAACCAAGAACCGCGCCCAAGATTTTCTTCCTACCGCGTCAAGACTGCCGACGCCTGTCGAAATCAGGGTGCGATATGCATCCGACCCTTCACGATCGATGCGCGCCGAAAAGTAATCCCGTTCGACACTCGTCGATATCCGCGCTGCAAGCTGCACTCCATAGAGAAAGTCGACGCATGCAACTCCGCTTGGCGTCCTCGGCGAGACCCGCGGCCCCCCAACGTGCGGCCGATGACCAATTTGCCGAAGATGTAGTTCGTTGTTGCGACGCGGATCCCGTACGCACCACGCCTGAAGCAGAAACTGGGGGACGTAGTGGTTGCTTTTAAATGAATTTCCTTGTGAAGCTGCCCCGTTTGCCATCGCGCTTGCCTTATACGTTGGTATCTGCCGCCTGCGGCGGCTTCAGCTCTGTCAAAAAAGCCTTCAACAATCCAGCATCGCCACGCCTCAATGCTTCGCGCGCGCTGTTGTAGCTATGCTCTGACCGGATAAAGAACTCCTGCGGGCTCGCAAGCGTAGGGATACGTCCGAAAGCGGACAACAGTGCCGTCAACACCGACTTCAGGTACGCCTCGAGGTTGGCGCACAACAGCGCGATGTTGACCATGCGGCCGGCGCTGTGCACGATATCGCAACGGGCGCGCCAGACGCGCTGCAAGTGCCAGCGTAGACCTTGCTCGCATCGCGCGAGGAAAGTCTCCATGTCGGCAGGCGAGGCCAGGTACCCCATGAATTGATCGAAGCGCAGCTGCGTGAGCGGGATACCGTGCAACTGTCGGTTGATCGTGCCTCGTTGATCTGGATTCGCAAGGACATCGTAGAGCTGGGCGAAATTAAGCTCTTTCAGTGCGATCGGCTGACCGCTTGCCCCGTCGACGAGCTCAACGGACTGCTCCAGCAACACTTCGCGGTAGGCCGCGAGGTGATTGATCACGGCAATGCCCATTAGGACGGGCGTGACACTGCCCTCTACCGCATCCGAGATCGAATTGGATCCGCCCATCCCCTTTGCGAGAAACTCCAAGCCAGTCCACCAGTTGACGAGCTTGTTCTCGAAACTGGTCGTGTCCGCGCCCGTCCGGTACAAGCGGAACGCAGCGAGTACTCGATCCCTCCCTTCTTGCGAGAATCGATCGCCGCTCACCAGGGTCCCAACGTTTTGCGCGAACGTGTCGAGTTCCGATGGGCTAACCGATGACTGCGGGTTTGGTACGACCTTCGGAATTGGCAACAAGCGCCACCGCTCTTCCGCCGGTCGCCGCACCGCAAATTGCTCGGACACCACGATGTTCGCGCGGTCGTACTCAAAGCGCACGAGGTCAATGACGCGATTGATTCGGTCATGGATCAATTGACCAGCTGTCCGAGCGTCAATCGCATTGGCGTCGCAGGTTGCAAAGAGACGATGCCCCTGCGCCTTCATTCCGGGAAGTGCGGCAACGTCTGCAGGGGGCGTCACTGCGAATTCAATGTCGCCGATGTGTGTGGGGAAATTCTGCGTATCGCTGACACCATCAATCGCGAACCACGCGGCCCATTGGCTACTATCTGAGGTGATCAACCGCCGCAACAAATCGAAGCGTTGGGCGAACTGGTATGGCTTGTTTTGCCGCCGGATAGGTACCAGGACGTGGCTGTACAGTTGGTACAGTCCTTCGATGCTTTGACCTCGCGCGATCAAATAGCTGATCAGGCTTCCGGTTAGTGATCGAATTTCGCCAAACCGCTCGCGCTCGAGGCGCGCGTTGTCGGGTGCAAGCACCGCGTCGTGAATGCCCTGGATAGCCTCTTCCATATAGCATCCGCGAAGCTGGCTCATGTACTCCCGCAAGTACGACTCCAGCAGAGGGCGCCCCTTCTCGGCACTCGCCTTGTCGTACTTCGGGCCGAAGGACTTGCCTAACAAGGTGCGAATCGTGTCGGTTTGCGCGGCCAGGGCCGGACGCTTGAGCACTGCCTCCGCCTCGAGAACGCTGAGCGCTTCACGCGCGACCATCCAACGATCTTCGCCATTCGCGTGCGCATAGGCATTCAGCCGCGCCAACTCCTCGAGGATGTTGACGGCGTGCATAACACGCACACGGTGCGAGTCCAACGAATAGGCATAGGTCATGTTGTACCAGACGTTCGCGAACACCGCCTGTTCACGGGTCAATCGATACTGTGCTACTTTGGGGTCGTTCTTCATTGCACTCGCGGCTCGGTCGTTTTTTTGCTGCTGTTTAGAGGTTGCGCTGCGCGACGCATCTGGTTCGGGGGTCAATTTTCAACGCTGCATTTTTTGTTGACCACGGAACTTCTCGCGCCTATAGTACGTCCTACTTCACGCAAGCCCGTTGTATCTTGTAGACGGCACGGTTATTAAGGGGTCAGGGGCGTGGGTCTGGGCGGTGTCCCGCTACGTTTTCTGTTCCCCAACCTTTCTGAGGCCCGCCATTTGGCGGGCCTTTTGCGTTCCTCATATCTATTACGCTGGGCCTTCGTCCAAGCTATCAGCCGACCGAATTCGATTGGCCGGGCAAATACAGGGCCATACCGAAATTTACCCAGCATCCGCCTCGACCACGATCTGCCCGGCCTGGTGAGCTGAGTACTAGCCCTGCGTCGGGTCTGCCGGCAACACAATCGGCTCAATTTGATATCCCGCCTCCCTGAGCAGGGAGATCAACCCGCTCTTTCCAGGCAGGTGCGCCGCGCCAACCAGAACGACGGCATTTCCTTCGTCGAGGTACCGGCGCAGCGGCACCATCCAGGCCCGATTGCGCTCATCGACCATCAGTCGGTAAAGCGTCGCCGCATCGGCCGGATTCTGATAACCGGCATTCGCCACGTCCAGGACAGTCGCGTAGTCACCTTGGTTCAGCGCGGTCACGGTCCGGGCAAATGCGCGCGCTGCAGCGGGGCCGAATGCACCGCGCAGTTGCGCTTCGTAAATTCGGTCTGGAACCGCTTTGCGCTGCCGGTCAACCGCAACTTGGGTTTCAAGCGTGTCGATCGGCAATCGTGCCGCTGTGGCGGCCTTTGTGAAAATCTCGTCTCGCGACAACTGTCCCGGCCTCCCACAGGGTGCATTCGCTATCCCGGCTGCCATCGCCGGGCTTTTCATAGCGAGGAGAAAGTCGGTCGCTTTGTCATCGAGCACTGAACCCGAGCAGGTCCCGTTGCGTCGCAATACGGCCACGTCGTCGTCAGTCAGCGACGCTGCCCATGGCGCACGAGCGAACGCGCCACCTGTATAGAAGCCCGACAGCGCTTCCGGTGTCAGCATTTCCCTCGGATCTGGGGTCGGCGGCTGCGGACCCTGCGTATTGGAACTCTCGATCACGAGTCGGGACTTTCCGCGCAGCACGGAGGCTAGCGGCTGGTGCAAACCAGCATAGGGAACATGCATGCTGGCAACCAGAATGCTCGTAGTTCCGCCAGGCGCGGTCACTTTGAGCGCAGGAACCCCGTCTGCACTGCCCGCGACGGCAATCATTGTGCCGCTGACACCGCCTGAGAACAGCGACGCTGCGATAGCCAAACGTGCAATCAACTTCATGCGATCGTCCCTCCTGCATTTTCGCCCGAAAGGTCGGTAACCCGATACGGAACCGCGTGAACCAACTGATCGAACTCAACGTCATCGGTCGGATGCACAACGAACCTTAGTCGTGCATCCTTCTGCCCAAAAGTCACGTCACGGAATGCGCCGTCACGGCTCTGCACGATTGTGTGCGCAACGAAGCGATGTGGGCTGTCCGCGAACGGCTCGTGCAACCAACCTCGCGTGATCGTGAAATCGGGGTAACTCGCGCACCATCGCCTTGCATTGAGATGGCAGTCGGCCGGCATGGGGTGCCAGGCCGGATAGTCGGCGGGCAAGACATTTTCCGCAGGCTGCTGCACGGCATCAACGAGGGCTCGCCACACCTTGTTCATCAACGCCCCTTTCGCTGCAGGTTCGAGCTCGGTGTATCGGGGCGCAAGCGAGTCGGCACCGTACCGCACGACCACCGGCAAATCGCGGTGATGCGGGCGTGGACAGCCCTGGCTAGCATTCTGGACGACAACCGACCCGAACGGTCGATAACATTCAAATCGACTGCGGGGATTCCGATCGTTGCCCGGGGCGACCTTGAGCCACCCCCCGCAGACATGGCATTTCAAATGGCGTTCATGCACATGTCGGATCGCATGAACGGTCGCTTTCAGGTGAGCTTCGAGGACGCCAGGTGTTTCGAAGCAGTACGTAGACCCGACTGGGATTCCCCTCCCACCACGAGTAAGCGCTGACCGGGAGACGAGAACAAAGGGAGTCGCAGAGACGTCATGCATGTAGCCTTCCGTCAATATCGGGACCCTCGCCTGCACTAAGCCTTCGCCGTTCTTACTCGGGCTCAGCTCGAAGACGGAACTCCCCCCGGTGAAGCCAAAGGACTTCAGAATATCTACCGCCTGTTTGCTAGAAAAAGCCATGTTGCAACGACCTCGGTTCTAAGAGACCTTACCGCTCGGGGAACGGCCTCTCTGGTTTGAACGATGGAAAACAGCAGCGAGCGAACTATTGGCCAACCGGTTTCGCGGTGTCGCTACTCGGACAGAGTTGGCCAATCGCACTAGCGATTCTCGGCGACCAACTTGTTCCATGCATGCGCTGCCTCCGTCGGGCATTCAACCCAAGTTCCATGAGCCGCCCCGGTATTGGTAGGTGCCGCCGAGGATTCCGGCCAGCCACGTCGTGACTGTCGCTTTTTTCATGCCCCCAAACAAGACCTGTTGCTCGCTGTCAGTATTCATCAACATGGCGACCGGCAATTCAGGCAGCATGCCGGTCCCGATGCCTTCCTGCGGGAACACGTTTCCGAAATCACGCTTGAGCAGCAGGCGTGTTGTCGACTTGCACAACGTAAGAAAAGTCTCGTGGCGGACGAGCCAGTAGCATTCGACACCTGAGGCGACGTACCGCTCCTGCCGGCGTATGAAATCGCGCAGGTGCTGGTATGAGCGTTGCAGCTCTATCGCGATGGTGCGCCCGGCGACTGAGAAGAGCACATCCGCCTCCCATCTGTCGCCGCCTGGCGATGACCCCGGCACTTCCTCGGCGCCCGCGATGCCCATGCCGCTCAGTGCCGCGAGGACGGCGGCTTTGCCGGACCTATGCCATTGGGTCTCCGGCGCAGTGGCGCACTCGTCCGCCAGATGAGCGAAGAATGGTAAGCCGTTGATGCTCGTCTTGAGCACTGCCGGCGCCTTGCAGCACGGGAGCAGGAAGTCGCCGAGCTGCGTCGACTCCTTGAGCTGATCCCACTCGCGGATCGAGAACGCGGCCGCGTCTACGGGATGCCCGTCGCGGGTCCAGGCTGCTTGTGTCATGACGGTGATCGGTGAAATGTGGGTGCCCTGAGCACGGTGCCCGGGCGCGTCACAACTTTAGTTGGAATTTAGACACAACTTTAGTTGCGTGAGCGCCCGCCGCCCCCTCGACCATCGCTTATGTCCCGAAATGAAGGGGAACATAGTCCTTACTATGTTCCCCTTCATTCCGCCGGATCCTGCCTATGAATGGACCACCTCGGCGGAGCGCATCGCGTCGCCATTTCACTGCACAACGGCGCACGTCCTAACTCGCTTCTTGAAGTTTCTACGTAGAAACTGTCAAACGTCCGCGTCCACACGCGCACCACGCGTCGGTCGCGATAGCTTGCAAATTCATCCGTCTATCAATGCGCATCAGACGCTCGATGTGATTCGCGACCGCAGTCAAACAACGCTCGTGTCTCAGTCCGATTCGATCGGCAAACCAAAGTCCCGATTCGCCGCGCCACTCGACGAACACTAAAAAGACACTAAAAATCGCGGCGCGAACAGGTGCTCGGTAAGCATCTGCGGCTCACCCGCTCGAAGGCCCTTGCCAGCTGGAGCTTCGACGGATTTCAGCGCGCCTCGACGGAACACCCAGACATCACAAATCATTTAACTTTCCGTGAGGACTTCGACACCGGCCGCTGCCTACGATAGGCGCATGTTTTCAGGACCTGCTTCCAGGAGCCCATCATGCCCACCCGCAGACATCTGCTGCTGTTCGCCGGCGCCACCAGCCTCGCCGCGCTCGCGGCGCTGTCGTCCACCGGCCGCCGCGCGCTGGTCGGCCGCGCATTCGCCGCGCCGCCGCCGGCAGCCCCACGGATGGCCGCCCCTTTCGAAATCACGCTCAGCGACGTCGAATGGCATCGCCGGCTCACGCCCGCCCAGTTCGCGATCCTGCGCGAAGCCGGCACCGAGCGGCCGTACAGCAGCCCGCTGAACGACGAGCACCGGCCCGGCACGTTCGCATGCGCCGGCTGCGACCTCGCGCTGTTCTCGTCGGCCACCAAGTTCGACAGCCATACGGGCTGGCCGAGCTTCTGGAAACCGCTCGACCACGCGGTCGGGACCCACGCCGACGTGTCGTTCGGGATGGTCCGCACCGAAGTGCACTGCCGCCGCTGCGGCGGCCATCTCGGCCACGTGTTCGACGACGGCCCGCCGCCGACCGGCCTGCGCTACTGCATGAACGGGCTCGCGCTCGCCTTCCACCCGGCCGCCGCCTGATCCGGCCCCGCTCCCGACCGACTGGAGAACGCACCATGCTGCTCATCGTCCTTGCCTATCTCGGCGGCGTGCTCACGATCCTGAGCCCGTGCATCCTGCCCGTGCTGCCGTTCGTGTTCGCGCGCGCCGACCAGCCGTTCGTGCGCACCGGCCTGCCGCTGCTGGCCGGCATGGCGCTCACGTTCGCCGTCGTCGCGACGCTCGCCGCCGTCGGCGGCGGCTGGGTCGCGCAGGCCAACCAGGCCGGCCGCTGGATCGCCATCGTGCTGCTCGCGGTGTTCGGCCTGACGCTGCTGATGCCGCGTTTCGCGGAACACCTGACGCGCCCGCTCGTCGCCGCCGGCAACCGGCTCACCGGGCTCGCGCAGCGCGACGGCCGCCCGGCCGGCCCCGCGTCGTCGCTGCTGCTCGGCGTCGCGACCGGCCTGCTGTGGGCGCCGTGCGCGGGCCCGATCCTCGGGCTCGTGCTGACCGGCGCCGCGCTGCGCGGCGCGAACGTCGGCACGACGCTGCTGCTCGTCGCGTATGCGGCCGGCGCGGCGACGTCACTCGCCGTCGCGCTCGTGATCGGCGGCAAGGTGTTCGCCGCGATGAAGCGCTCGCTCGGCGCCGGCGAATGGATCCGGCGCGGGATCGGCGCGGCGCTCTTGGCCGGCGTCGGCGCGATCGCGCTCGGCCTCGATACGGGTGCGCTCGCGCAACTGTCGACCGTCACGACGGGCGGGCTCGAGACGAAGCTCGTCGACCGGCTCGGCGGGCGCTCGAACGGTGCGCCCGCAACGACAGCCGCCACGGGTAATACGGCAGGCAACGCGTCCGGCAACGCAAGCGGCGGCGCGATGATGGCCGCGACTGCCGATGGCGCGCAGTCCGGCGGCGGTGCGACGGCCGGCAGCGCGATGATGCGCGCGGCCGACGTGAAGCCGTCCGCGCTGCCCGTCGAAGGCACGCTGCCGTCGCTCGACGGCGCCGTGCAGTGGCTGAACTCGCCGCCGCTGACGGCGGCCGGCCTGCGCGGCAAGGTCGTGCTGGTCGATTTCTGGACCTATTCGTGCATCAACTGCCTGCGCACGCTGCCGTACACCAACGCGTGGGCGCGCAAGTACGCGCCGTACGGGCTCGTCGTGATCGGCGTGCACGCGCCGGAGTTCGCGTTCGAGCGCGACATCGGCAACGTGAAGAAAGCCGTGCACGACCTCGGCATCGACTACCCGGTCGCGATCGACAACGGTTATTCGATCTGGCGCGCGTTCGGCAACGAATACTGGCCCGCGCACTACTTCATCGACGCGCAAGGGCGCATCCGCCATCACCACTTCGGCGAAGGCGAATACGCGCAGTCGGAACGCGCGATCCAGTCGCTGCTCGCCGAAGCCGGCCATCCGGAAGCGCTGAACGTGCCGCTCGGGCTGGCCGGTGCGCCCGCGAAGGGCGCGCTCGCGGCGGCGGACGCCGCGGACGTCCGCTCGCCCGAAACCTATGTCGGCTATGCGCGTGCGGAAGATTTCTCGTCGCCGGGCGGCGTCGTGCGCGACGCGGCGCATCGCTACGACGCGCCGGCGCGCCCCGGTCTCAACGACTGGGGCCTCGCCGGCACCTGGCAGGTCGGCGCCGAGCGCGCGTCGCTCGCCGCGCCGTCCGGCCGGATCGTCTACCGCTTCCATGCGCGCGACCTGCACCTCGTGCTCGGCCCGGGCGCGAACGGCCAGCCCGTGCGCTTTCGCGTGACGCTCGACGGCGCGGCGCCCGGTGCCGCGCACGGCGCCGACGTCGACGCGCAGGGCTACGGCACCGTCACCGGGCAGCGCCTGTACCAGCTCGTCCGGCAGCCCGGCGCGATCGCAGACCGCACGTTCGCAATCGAATTTCTCGATCCCGGCGTCGATGCGTACGCATTCACATTCGGTTGAACGCGAGCGCCGCACGCGGGCGCCGCACGCGGGCAACGCCGCCACCCGAGCACCGTCTTCCACAACGCATTCCGAAGGAGCAAACGATGAACCCGACACCCACCCGCGATTCCGCGCCACGACGGCGCGCAGCGATGCTGCGCCGCATCGGCGCCATCGCCGTCGCGGCCACCGCCGTGTTCGGCTTCCAGCGCATCGTCAATTCCGCCGAGCCGATGCGCACCGTGCCCGCGCCGACGCTCGACGAAACGCCCGGCGCATCGCACGACGAAACGGCCGTGCTCGCCGGCGGCTGCTTCTGGGGCGTGCAGGGCGTGTTCGAGCACGTGAAGGGCGTGAAGCAGGTCACGGCGGGTTATGCAGGCGGTGCATCCGAAACCGCGCACTATGCACTCGTCGGCTCGGGGCTGACCGGGCATGCGGAATCGGTTCGCATCGTCTACGACCCGACGCAGATCACGTACGGCCGGCTGCTGCAGGTGTTCTTCTCGGTCGCGCACGACCCGACCGAACTCAACCGGCAGGGCCCCGACGAAGGGCCGCAGTACCGGTCCGCGATCTTCCCGACCAACGCGCAGCAACGCGCGGTCGCGACCGCGTATATCGCGCAGCTCGGCAGCGCGCACGTGTTTCCGGCGCCCGTCGTCACGCGCGTCGAGGCATACAAGGGGTTTTATCCGGCCGAGGCCTATCACCAGAACTACCTCGAACTGCATCCCGACGCGCCGTATATCGCGTTCAACGACCTGCCAAAGGTCGCCGGGCTGAAGCAGCGCTTCCCGGCGCTGTACCGCACGGACGCGGTGCTGTGGCGCGATGCGGGCTCGTGACCGGCAGCCGGCCGCGCGGCAGGGTTGCCGCCCGCCGCGCAGCCGGGGCGGGCGCGCACCGCCTGCGGCCCGGTTTGCGCCGCATCAACGAAACCCCGGCCGTCATGCCGGGGCAAACCCGCATCGCGTCCGCCACATCGGGCAACTTCGCGTAGACTTCTCAAGATCCCCGCCGTTTCTTGCGGCGCCCGGACTTTCTGCCCAGCCAGGAGACGTCACGCATGCTCGCAGTGCCTTTGCCTGACAGCAGCACCCTCGAAGAATCGTCCGGCGCGCTCGTGCGCGATCTGCGCCGCGTGCCCATTCACCCCGATCACTGGTATCCGCTCGCGTGGTCGCGCGAGCTCAAGCGCGGCAAGACGCTCGGCGTGCGCTTCGCCGGCGATCCGATCGTGCTCGTGCGCACCGAATCGGGCGCCGTGTACGCGCTCGAAGATCGTTGCGCGCACCGCCAGGTGCCGCTGCATGCTGGCGTCGTGAGCGGCGAAACGCTGCGCTGCTGCTATCACGGCTGGACCTACGCGTGCGACAGCGGCCGCTGCGTCGACGTGCCCTACCTCGGCCGCGAGCGTTTGCCGAACGGCGTACGCGCGTATCCGTGCCGCGAAGCGCACGGGCTGATCTTCGTGTTTCCCGGCGACGCGACGCTCGCCGACACGCGGCCGTTCCCCGCGCTCGAATCGGCGGACAACCCCGCGTACAAGACCCGCCGCTTCGGCCGCGAGGTCAAGTGCCACTACTCGTTCATGCACGAGAACCTGATGGACATGAACCATCAGTTCCTGCATCGCAAGCAGATGGGGCAGATGCGCGCGCGCTCGGTGGGCCGTCGCCGCGGCGACGACTGGGTCGAGGTCGACTACACGTTCGCGCGGATGGAAGGCAAGCAGCCGGTCGGCGAGGCGCTCGTGTTCGGCGCGAGCAAGAAGCCGGCCGACCAGTCCGACAAGAGCGTGATGACGGTGCGCACCGGCTACCCGTACCAGACGCTGCGGATCCGTTCGAGCGAAGGCACGCTCGTGATGGACCTGTGGATCGTCTACGTGCCGCTCGACGCCGAGCAACGCACCAACCGCACGTTCGGACTGCTGTCGATCCACAAGCCCGGCATCCCGTTCGCGCTCGATCTCGCGTGGCCGTTGCTCGTCTGGTTCACCGAGCGCATCTTCCGCGAGGATCGCTGGATCGTCGAGCGCGAGCAGGAAGCGCACGATCGCCAGGGCGCCGACTGGAACCACGAAGTGTTTCCGGTCATCAACGAACTGCGCGACCTGCTGCGCCAATGCGGCGGCCGCACCGTGATCCCGATCCGCGAAGCACGCGACGGCGCGTGATACGCGCGGCGCGCCGCACGACCGCGCAGGCTCGCCGCGGCGCGCTCCGCTACAACCGGAACGCGCCCGGCAGCAACGCGTGTGCCGTCGTGACCTCGACATCGCCTTTCAGGTTGCCCAGGATCACTTCGATGTCGGGTGTGCCGATCTCGATGATCACCTGACGGCACGCGCCGCACGGTGCGATCGGGCCGTCCGTGTCGCCGACGACCGCGAGCCGCGCGAAATCCCCCGGACGATAGCCGGCGGCGATGGCCGAAAACATCGCCGTGCGCTCCGCGCAATTGCACAGTCCGTAGGACGCGTTCTCGACGTTGCAGCCGTGAAAGATCGTCCCGTCGCGCGCCTGCAGCGCCGCGCCGACCTTGAAGCGCGAATACGGCGCATACGCGCGTTCGCGCGCCGCCTTTGCCTGTTCGAGCAATTCGTCTCGTTCCATCTCGATGATGCCTCCGGTGGTGTACCGGGATGCATCGACGCAGCCGCATCCCGGCGCGCACGATACGTCCCGTGATGTGAAGCGGCCGCCGACGCCCGCACGCACCCGCCGTGCCGGCACCGGCGGCCGGTCAGCCGATCCGCTGGTAAATGGTCGGCGGCGCATCGCCCGTTTCGCCCAGCACGTAGCTGCGCTGGACCGCGTCCACCGCGCGCGCCGCCGCGGCGGCGTCGCTGGCGTGCACGCAACCGAGCGGTTGGCCGGCCTCGATGCGCTGCCCGATCTCCGCGAGCGCGGACAGGCCGACACGGGTGTCGATCGCATCCGCCGCGCGCGTGCGGCCACCGCCGAGCGCGACGATCGCCAGCCCGAGCGCACGGCAGTCGACCCGCTGCACGACGCCGCTCGCGCGCGCCGGAACCGGCACGATCACCGCGGCCCGCGCGAGATGACGCCACGGTGCATCGATCAAGTCCGCGGGGCCGCCGAGCGCCACGACCATTCTCGCGAAGCGTTCCGCCGCCGCGCCCGAGTCGAGCGCCTGTTGCAGCATCGCGCGCGCCTGCGCGGCATCGCCTGCCAGCCCGCCGGTGACGAGCAACTGTGCCGAGAGCGCCATCGTCACTTCATGCAGCCGGGCCGGACGCGACTTGCCGGTCAGGTAGTCGATCGCGCACGCCACTTCGAGCGCATTGCCCGCGCACGGTGCGAGCGACTGGTTCATGTCGGTGAGGATCGCGGTCGTCTTCATGCCGGCGCCGTTGCCGACGTCGACGATGCTGCGGGCCAGTTCCGCCGATTGCTCGACGGTCGGCATGAATGCACCGGAGCCGACCTTGACGTCCATCACGAGCCCGTCGAGTCCTGCCGCGAGCTTCTTCGACAGGATCGACGCGGTGATCATCGCGACCGACTCGACGGTCGCCGTCACGTCGCGAATCGCATAGATGCGCTTGTCGGCCGGCGCCAGCCGCGCGGTCTGCCCGATGATCGCGACGCCGACGTCGCGCACCGTGCGGCGAAACGCATCCGTATCGGGCGTCACGTCATAGCCGGGGATCGCGCTGAGCTTGTCGAGCGTTCCGCCGGTGTGGCCGAGCCCGCGCCCCGAGATCATCGGCACGTAGCCGCCGCACGCGGCCACCATCGGCCCGAGCATCAGCGACACGACGTCGCCGACGCCGCCGGTCGAATGCTTGTCGATCACGGGTCCGCCGAGATCGAGCGCGCGCCAGTCGAGCACGTCGCCCGAGTCGCGCTGCGCGATCGTCAGCGCGACGCGTTCGTCGACGCTCAGGTCGTTGAAATACACGGCCATCGCGAATGCCGCCACCTGGCCCTCGGTCACGCTGCCGTCGGTCACGCCACGCACGAACGCGGCAATCTCGTCGCGATCGAGCGGCTGCCGGTCGCGCTTTTTGCGGATGAATTCCTGCGGTAGAAACATCGTTGCATCTCCTCGATCGGTCAGTGGCCGCTGCACGGTCAATGCAGGGAGAAGAACAGGCCGGCAATCGCGGCGCTCATCAGGTTCGACAGTGTCGCGGCCGTCAGCGCACGCAAGCCGTGCCGGGCGACTTCCGACCGACGCTCCGGCGCGACCGCGCTGAAGCCGCCCGCGAGAATGGCGATCGACGAGAAGTTCGCGAAGCCGCACAGCGCGAACGACACGATCGCGAGCGTCTTCGGGTCGAGCACTTGCAGGCCGGCCGCCGCGACGTGCTCGCTGCCCTTCAGGTACGGCGACAGGTCGCCGTACGCGACGAACTCGTTGAAGATCAGTTTCTCGCCGATGAAGTTGCCGGCCAGCGCCGCGTCGTGCCACGGCACGCCGATGATCCACGCAAGCGGCGCGAACAGGTGGCCGAGGATGCCCAGCAGCGTGACCTGCGGAAAGCCCGCGAACGCGGCCACGCCGCCGACGATGAGGTTCATCAGCGCGATGAGCCCCACGAACGCGATCAGCATCGCGCCGACGTTGATCGCGATTCTCAGTCCGACCGACGCGCCGGACGCCGCCGCCTCGATCACGTTGGCGGCCCGCTTGTCGTCGAAATCGAGACCGTCGACCACGACGCGGCTCGGCTCGACGGTCGGAAACAGCAGCTTGCCGAACAGCAGCCCGCCCGGCACCGCCATGAACGACGCGGCGAGCAGATACTCCATCTTCACGCCGAGGCCGGCATAGCCGACCAGCACCGAGCCCGCGACCGACGCCATGCCGCTCGCCATCACCGTGAAGATCTCGGCGCTCGTCATGTTCCGCACGAACGGCTTCACGAGCGCGGGCATCTCGCTTTGCCCGAGAAAGATCGTCGCGACGGCCGAGCACGCCTCGATACGGCTCACGCCGAGCACTTTCGCCAGCCCGGCGCCGAGGATCGCGACAATCCACTTCATCACGCCGACGTAGTACAGCACCGCGATCAGCGCGGTGACGAAGATGATCATCGGCAGCACGCGCAGGCCGAATACGAACCCGCCGTCGCCGAACAACTGGAACATCCGGCTGTCGACCAGCCCGCCGAACACGAACGCGATGCCGTGATTGCCCATGTCGAGCACGCGATTGACGCCGTTCGCGGCCGCTGCCAGCGCCGCGCGGCCGGACGGCACGAACAGCACCAGCGCACCGATCGCGAACTGCGTGAGCAGCGCGGCGATCAGGGTTCGGCCGCTCACCGCGCGCCGGTTGTTCGACAGCAGATAGGCAACCAGCAGCAGGAACAACATACCCAGGAGACTGCGCAGAATATCCACCTTGTGCTCCTTTCTCTCAATGTTATTGATCTGTCCCGCACGCCGCCGGGAACGTTCGTGCAACGCTGTCGGTGGATATTACCCGGTCGGCACGCTGAAATGCATGCGGGGCGTGCCGTGCGAACGGACACGCCCCGCGCGACACGCACCGTTCAGCCCGCGCGCTCGACCGGATGCGGTTCGCGCAGCCGGTTCGCAATGCGCGCGGCCTCGTAGTAGCCGGCCGCAGGCGGGCGTTTCAGATAGCGGCCCGCGCCGCGCACCGCGCGCAGGTCGCCGTCGGCCCACGCGAGCGCGCCGCGCGTGAGCGTGTGCGTCGCGACGCCCTGCACCGTCATCCCCTCGAACACGTTGAAATCGACCTGCTGGTGGTGGGTCTTCACCGAGATCGTCTTCGTCGCGGCCGGATCCCACACGACGAGGTCGGCGTCTGCGCCCACCTGCACGGCGCCCTTGCGCGGATACAGGTTGAAGATCTGCGCGGCGTTCGTCGACGTGATCCGCACGAACTCGTTCGGCGTGATGCGGCCGTGATTCACGCCGTGATGCCACAGCACCGACATGCGATCCTCGACGCCGCCGCAGCCGTTCGGAATCCTCGTGAAATCGTCGCGGCCCATCGCCTTCTGCGACGCGCAGAACACGCAGTGATCGGTCGCCGTCGTATGCAGCTGCCCCGCCTGCAGCCCGCGCCACAGCGCCTCGCGATGCTCGGCCGAGCGGAACGGCGGGCTCATCACGTGCGCGGCCGCCCGCGTCCAGTCCGGGTCGCGATAGACGGCCTCGTCGATCACCAGATGGCCCGGCAGCACTTCGCCGAACACGCGCAGCCCTTCGCTGCGCGCGCGCGTGATCGCGTCGACCGCATCCTTCGACGATACGTGCACGATATACACGGGCACGCCGAGCACCTGCGCGATGCGGATCGCACGGTTCGCGGCCTCGCCTTCGACTTCCGGCGGCCGCGACAGCGGATGCGCCTCCGGCCCCGTCATGCCGCGCGCGAGCAGCGCCTGCTGCAGCCGGAACACGAGCTCGCCGTTCTCCGCGTGCACGGTCGGCAGCGCGCCGAGTTCGAGCGAACGCGAGAAGCTGTTCACGAGGATCTCGTCGTCGGCCATGATCGCGTTCTTGTACGCCATGAAGTGCTTGAAGCTCGACACGCCGTGCTCGCGCACGAGCGTGCCCATGTCGCGATGCACGCTCTCGTCCCACCACGTCACCGCCACGTGGAAGCCGTAGTCGGCCGCCGCCTTCTCGGCCCAGCCGCGCCATTCGCGGAACGCGTCCATCAGCGGCTGCTTCGGGCTCGGGATCACGAAGTCGATGATGCTCGTCGTGCCGCCCGACAGCCCGGCGGCCGTGCCCGAGTAGAAATCGTCGCTCGCGGTCGTGCCCATGAACGGCAGTTCCATGTGCGTATGCGGATCGATGCCGCCCGGCATCACGTACTGGTCGTGCGCGTCGACGACGCTCGCGCCGGCCGGCGCGTCGATCTTCTCGGCGATCTGCAGGATCGTGCCGCCATCCTGCGGATCCGCGCAGAGCACGTCCGCGCGATAGGAGCGGTCCGCATCGACCACGGTGCCGCCGCGAATCAGGATTGCCATTTGGTTGCCTCCTCGTTGACTGTCGGGTGCCGCATGCGGCGCTCGGGTCACATGCACAGCACGCGTCATGCGCTCGCGATCTGCGCGCGCTGTCCGGCGCGCCACTTCATCCAGGTGCCGTACACGCCCGACGCCAGCACGAGGCCGACGAACCACGCGTACGTGTAAAGCGTGTTGAAGAACGCCGGCACGTTCGGAAACGACGCCGGAAATGCCGTGTGCAGGAAGCCGGGCAGGTTCGGCAGCACGCCGACCGCGAGCGCGGCCAGCGCGGCCGGGTTCCAGCCGCGCGCGTAGCTGAAGCCGCCGCGCTCGTCGAACAGCGCGCGCGTGTCGAGCTGCGTGCCGCGAATCAGGAAGTAGTCGACCATCATGATGCCCGCGACGGGCCCGAGCAGCGCCGAATAACCGACGAGCCAGGTGAAGATATAACCGTCCGTCGTCGCGAGGATCTTCCACGGCATCATCACGATCGCGATCGTCGCGGTGATCATCCCGCCCGTGCGGTACGAGATGGCCTTCGGCCACAGGCTCGAGAAGTCGTACGCGGGGCCGACGAGATTCGCGGCGAGGTTGCAGCACATCGTGTCGAGCGTGAGGATCACGAGCGCGATGCCCACGCCGATGCCCGTCATCCGGCTCGTCAGGTCGATCGGGTCCCAGATCGCGTTGCCGTAGATCACGACCGTCGCCGACGTCACGACGACCGACACCACCGACAGCAGCGCCATCGGCAGCGGCAGCCCGATCGACTGCCCGATCATCTGGTCGCGCTGCGAATGCGCGAAGCGCGTGAAATCGGGAATGTTCAGCGCGAGCGTCGCCCAGAAGCCGACCATCGCGGTCAGGCCCGGCCAGAAGGTCGCCCAGAACAGCCCGGCCTTCTTGCCGCCCGCCGCGAACTGCGACGGCGCCGACAGCATCGAACCGAAGCCGCCCGCCTTCGACGTCGCCCACCATACGAGCGCCACGCACATCACGACCTTGATCGGCGCGGACCAGCTTTCGAGCCAGCGGATCGAATCGGTGCCGTGCAGGATGAAGTAGATCTGCAGCGCCCAGAACACGAGGAAGCACGCGAACTGCCCGAACGAGATGCCGACTATCGGCAGCGCCGCGCCGTGCAGCGCGTTGCCGGTCAGGATGTTCAGCAGCGTGTAGATCGCGCTGCCGCCGAGCCAGGTCTGGATGCCGTACCAGCCGCACGCGACGATCGCGCGCAAGAGCGCCGGCAGCTTCGCACCCTGCGTGCCGAACGACGCGCGCACGAGCACCGCGTACGGAATCCCGTGCTTCGCGCCCGCATGGCCGATCAGCAGCATCGGCACGAGCACGATCAGGTTGCCGAGCAGCACGGTCATCACCGCCTGCCACGGCGACATGCCTTCCTGGATCAGCCCGGCCGCGAGCATGTACGACGCGATGTTCATCACCATCCCGACCCACAGCGCCGCGAAGTGATACCACTTCCACGTGCGCTGCGCCGGCGTCGTCGGCGCGAGGTCGTCGTTGTACAGGCTGCCGCCCGGCGCCGCGGCGCTGTCGGGTTCGGCGGGGGTCGCTGCTGGCTTCATCGGAGGCACTCCACGTAAACGTCAGCGCCGGCATCGCGCGATGCCGGCTCACGGAAACGAAAAACGGCGGCGCCGGATCTCGCGCACCGCCGGACGCAGGTCAGGCCGCCTTCGCGTGCTTCTCGGGCGCCGCCGGGCTCGCCCCCGCATCCGTGCGCGCCGGATTGTTCGAATGCGTGGTCCAGTTCGCGTACTCGCCCGAGTCGACGCGCTCCATCGTGATGCATTGCTCGACCGGACACACATGCATGCAAAGATTGCACCCGACGCACTCCGAATCGATCACTTCGAAGTGCCGCACGCCGTCCTTCTCGCGCGTGATCGCCTGGTGCGACGTGTCCTCGCACGCGATATGGCACAGCCCGCACTGGATGCAGCGGTCCTGGTCGATGCGCGCCTTGATGTCGTACTTCAGGTTCAGGTATTTCCAGTCGGTCACGTTCGGCACCGCGCGGCCGCGCACGTCGTCGAGCGTCGCGTAGCCCTTCTCGTCCATCCAGTTCGACAGGCCGTCGGCGAGATCCGACACGATCCGGAAGCCGTAATGCATCGCCGCGGTGCACACCTGCACGCTGCCGGCGCCGAGCACGATGAATTCGGCCGCGTCGCGCCACGTCGAGATGCCGCCGATGCCCGAGATCGGCAGGTTCGGCGTTTCCGGATCGCGCGCGATTTCCGCGACCATGTTCAGCGCGATCGGCTTGACCGCCGGACCGCAATAGCCGCCGTGCGTGCCCTTGCCGTCGACGGTCGGCATCGGCGCCATGTGGTCGAGATCGACCGCGACGATCGAGTTGATCGTGTTGATCAACGACACGCCGTCGGCACCGCCCTTGTACGCGGCGCGCGACCCCATCCGGATGTCGCTGATGTTCGGCGTGAGCTTCACGAGGCACGGCAGCTTCGTGCCTTCCTTGACCCAGCGCGTGACCATCTCGACATATTCGGGCACCTGCCCGACGGCCGCGCCCATCCCGCGCTCGCTCATCCCGTGCGGGCAGCCGAAGTTCAGTTCGACCGCGTCGGCGCCCGTATCCTCGACGAGCGGCAGGATCCATTTCCAGTCGCGTTCGTTGCACGGCACCATCAGCGATACGATCAGCGCGCGGTCCGGCCAGTCGCGCTTCACCTGCGCGATTTCTCTCAGGTTCACGTCGAGCGGACGGTCGGTGATCAGCTCGATGTTGTTCAGCCCCGCGATGCGCTGGCCGTTCCACTGCACGGCGCCGTAGCGCGAACTGACGTTGACGACGTGCGGATCGAGCCCGAGCGTCTTCCAGACGACGCCGCCCCAGCCCGCCTCGAACGCGCGGTTGACGTTGTAGGCCTTGTCGGTCGGCGGTGCGGACGCGAGCCAGAAGGGATTCGGCGAAGTGATGCCCGCGATGGTGCAGCGAAGGTCGGCCATGTTCGGCTCCGTGAGAGTGGGGTCGTTGTCGTGGAGTGGATGCGTGCGCGGTGGATGCGTGCGCGGGCGCTTATGCCGCCTTTGCGTCGCGCAGCGCGAGCGCCGCGTCGATCGACGCGGCCGCGCGCTTGCCGTCCTGCACGGCCTGCACCGTGAGATCGATGCCGTCCGTCGCCGCGCAATCGCCGCCGGCCCACACGTCGGGCAGTGCCGTGCGCCCGTCCGCATCCACCGCGATGCGCGTGCCGTCCGCCGTCAGCAACGCGGCCGCGATATCGTCGGGCACCAGCGTCTGGCCGATCGCCTTCAGCACCATGTCCGCGTCGACGGTGAAGCGCTCGCCCGATGCCGCTTCAAACTCGACGCCCGTCACCTGCCCGTTCGCGCCCGCGATGCGCACCGGCTTCGCGTGCGTGACGAGCGTGACGCCGCTCTTCTGCGCGAACTCGCGCTCGGCCCACGTCGCGCTCATCGCATCCACGCCGCGCCGGTAAACCATCGTCACGCGCTCGGCGCCGAGCTTGCGGCTCTGCACGGCCGCATCGATGGCCGTATTGCCGCCGCCGATCACGACCACGCGCCGCCCGACCGGCACGTTCTCCAGCCCGTCGGCCTGCCGCACCTGCTCGATGAAGTCGACCGCGTTCATCACGCCGGCCAGTTGCTCGCCGTCGATCGCGAGCGCGCGCACGCCGCCGAGGCCCATCGCGAGAAACACTGCGTCGTGCTGCTCGCGCAGCGTGTCGAGCGTCATGTCGCGTCCGAGCGCAACACCCGTTTTCAGCGTGATGCCGCCGACCGACAGCAGCCATTCGACTTCACGCTGCGCGAAATCGTCGACCGTCTTGTACGCGGCGATCCCGTATTCGTTGAGACCACCGGCCTTCGGGCGCGCGTCGAACAGCGTCACGCGGTGCCCGGCGAGCGCGAGCCGGTGCGCGCACGCGAGCCCGGCCGGCCCCGCGCCGACCACCGCGACATGGCGGCCCGTATCGGGCGCACGCGTAAAACGTACCGCCCCGGTTGCCATCGCCCAGTCGGTCGCATGCCGCTGCAGCGCGCCGATCGCCACCGGTTGCGCATCCTGATGGTTGCGCACGCATGCGCCTTCGCACAGGATCTCGGTCGGGCACACGCGTGCGCACATGCCGCCGAGCGGATTCGCGGACAGGATGTCGGTCGCGGCGCCTTTCAGGTTGCCGTTGCCGATCTTGCGGATGAAGCTCGGGATGTCGATCTGCGTCGGGCACGCCTGTACGCACGGCGCGTCGTAGCAGTAGTGGCAGCGGCTGGCAGCGGCCGCCGCCGCGGTCGGATCGAGCAGCGGCGCGATATCGGCGAATTCGCACGAGAGTTGCGTGGACGACAGGCGATGCGCGGCGATATCGCCGGTTGGCTTGGTGGTCATACGCGTTCCTTCGACTGGGTGGAGACAAAGCCATCCCCGCCGGCTGCGGATGCACAGTCGGGGCGGTCATGCTGAGGAATCCTGCGGTCAGGCGATGCGCGGCCTGCCGGCTGCTACGGTCGATTCGTCATGAAGCCGGCTCGCATGCGCGCGACAGCATCGCGTGCAGCAGCACATTCGCGCCGGCCTCGATCCACGCGGGCGTCGCGTCCTCGATCTCGTTGTGGCTGATGCCGTCGACACACGGCACGAACACCATCGACGTCGGCGCGACCTGCGCCAGATAACATGCGTCATGCCCTGCACCCGACACGATGTCGCGGTGCGAGTAGCCGAAGCGATCGGCCGCGTCACGCACGGCCGCCACGCACGCCGCATCGAATGCGACGGGCTTGTAGTAGAAAATCTGCTCGAGTTCCGTTTCGAGCCCGATGCCGGCCGCAATGCGCGCGACGCCGTCGCGCAGCGCGGCGTCCATCTTCGCGAGCACGGCGTCGTCCGGATGACGGAAATCGACGGTGAAGAACACGCGGCCGGGAATCACGTTGCGCGAGTTCGGATGGACCTGCATCATGCCGACCGTCGCGCAGCCGAACGGCGCATGATCGAGGCCGATCCGGTTGACGAGATCGACCACGCGCGACGCGCCGAGTAGCGCGTCGCGGCGGCGCGGCATCGGCGTCGGCCCCGCATGCGCCTCCTGGCCGGTGAACGTGATCTCGTACCAGCGCTGCCCCTGCGCATCGGTCACGACGCCGATCGTCTTGCACTCCGCTTCGAGAATCGGCCCCTGCTCGATATGCAGTTCGAACGCCGCGTGCAGCTTGCGTCCGCCGCACGGCACGTCGCCCGCGTAGCCGATGCGCGCCAGCTCCTCGCCGATCGTCTTGCCGTCGACGTCCTTGCGCGACAGCCCGTATTCCAGCGGGAACACGCCCGCGAACACACCGGACGCGACCATCGCGGGCGCGAAGCGCGAGCCCTCCTCGTTGGTCCAGATCACGACCTCGACCGGATGCTCGGTCTCGACGCCGTGATCGTTGAGACTGCGAATCACCTCGAGGCCGCCGAGCACGCCGTAGATGCCGTCGAAGCGGCCGCCCGTCGGCTGCGAATCCGCGTGCGAGCCCGTGACGACCGGCGCCGCGTCCGCCACGCGGCCCGCGCGGCGCATGAACACGTTGCCCATCGTATCGACCGTCACCGTGCAGCCGGCGGCCTTCGCCCAGCCGACGATCAGGTCGCGGCCGGCCTTGTCGAGATCGGTCAGCGCGAGGCGGCACACACCGCCTTTCGGCGTCGCGCCGATCTTCGCGACTTCCATCAGGCTGTCCCACAACCGCTTGCCGTCGACCTTGATCGACGGGTCGAAGACCGGCCGCTTCACTGTTTCCGATACCGCGTTCATTCGCATCGCTCCTGTGGGGTAGGTGATGTCGTTGGACCGGTCTGCGCCGGTGCGTGCAATACCTGTTTCGGGGCATACCCGCCCGTGCGCGGTGCATGTCCCGGTCGTGCGCGAAGTTCGTCCGACGAATTGCCGGAACCGCATTGCGCTGCTCGTCGAATCCTGTCCGATTGGACAGGTTTTAGACGATCAAAATGACCAAGGCAATGTCTTTCTTTCGTGGTTCGATAGAGCGAGAAACGTGCCATCGCAACGCAGCATCGCTGCGGATGCGCAGTGTCCGCACGCGTGCGTCCGACACGAATCAGCGGCTAGAATGAAGCCCAACGCGGCATGCCCGCCGCGCGAGGGTAACGATGAGACATGACGAGGCGGCAGCCGAAGCGACCGACAGCGAAGAAACGTCCGCGCCTTTGCGGCGACGCAAGGCGCACATCCGCGAGTCCAACGAAGCGCATCTGCTCGCCTGTGCGGAAGCCGTGTTCGCGGAGCGCGGGCTCGACGGCGCGAGCACCGCGATGATCGCGGAACGCGCCGGCCTGCCGAAGGCAAACGTGCACTACTACTTCCCGACGAAGCTCGCGCTGTACCGCCGCGTGCTCGACGACCTGTTCGAGGACTGGCATCGCGCGGCCGGCTCGTTCGAGGCAAGCGACGATCCGGTGGAAGCGATCGGCGGCTACGTGCGCGCGAAGATGGATCTGTCGCGGCGGCGCCCGCTCGGCTCGAAGGTCTGGGCCAACGAGATCATCCATGGCGCGGAGCACATGCATGACATCCTGTCGCAACGCGTGAAGCCGTGGTTCGACACGCGCGTGAAGGTGATCGACGGCTGGATCGCGCGCGGGCTGCTCGCGCCGATCGACGCGCATGCCCTGATGTACCTGATCTGGGCGACCACGCAGCACTATGCGGATTTCGATGCGCAGATCCGCGCGCTGAGCGGCAAGCGCGCGTTCACGCGGAAGGCGTTCGACGAGAAGACCGAGCAGGTCGTGCAGCTCGTGATACGCGCGTGCGGCGCGGTGTCGCCGAACGCGCAGCCATAGCGCAACCGCGGCGAGCCGCCGAATAAAAAACGGGCGACGAGCACCACGCAGGCGTTTCCTGCGCGATACCCGTCGCCCGCGTCGCAGCGTGCGTGTTATGCGCTACACGTTACGCGATGCGCTCGATCGCGATGGCCGTCGCCTCGCCGCCGCCGATGCACAGCGACGCGACGCCGCGTTTCAGGCCATACGTTTCGAGCGCGGCCAGCAGCGTCACCATCACGCGCGCGCCCGATGCGCCGATCGGATGTCCGAGCGCGCACGCGCCGCCGTGCACGTTGACCTTCTCGTGCGGCAGGTCGAGATCGCGCATCGCGGCCATCGGCACCACCGCGAACGCTTCGTTGATCTCGAACAGATCGACGTCGCGCAGGTTCCAGCCGGTTTTCTCCGACAGCTTGCGCAGCGCGCCGACCGGCGCGGTCGCGAACAGGCCCGGCTTGTCTGCGTAAGTTGAATGCCCGACGATCACGGCCTTCGGCGTGAGGCCCAGGCGCTCCGCTTCCGAGCGGCGCATCATCACCAGCGCCGCCGCACCGTCCGAGATCGACGATGCGTTTGCTGCCGTCACCGTGCCGCCTTCGCGGAATGCCGGTTTCAGCGTCGGGATCTTGTCGAGCTTCGCCTTGCCCGGCTGCTCGTCGATCGACACGACTGCTTCGGTCTTGCCGGCCTTCACGGGCACCGGCGCGATCTCCGACACGAAATGCCCTTCGGCGATCGCGCGTTGCGCGCGCGTCAGCGACGCGATCGCAAACGCATCCTGCGCTTCGCGCGTGAACTGGTACGCTTGCGCGCAATCCTCGGCGAACGTGCCCATCAAGCGGCCTTTGTCATACGCGTCCTCGAGCCCGTCGAGGAACATGTGGTCGAGCACCTGGCCGTGGCCCATCCGCATCCCCGCGCGCGCTTTCGGCAGCAGGTACGGCGCATTCGTCATGCTTTCCATCCCGCCCGCAACGGCGACGCCCGCCGAGCCTGCCAGCAGCAGGTCGTGCACGAACATCGCAGCCTTCATCCCGGAGCCGCACATCTTGTTGACCGTGGTCGCGCCCGCCGCGAGCGGCAGCCCGGCCTTCAGCGCGGCCTGCCGCGCCGGCGCCTGGCCCTGCCCGGCCGGCAGCACGCAGCCGAACACGATTTCATCGATACGCTCGGCCGGCACGTTCGCGCGCTCGAGCGCCGCGCGAATCGCTACCGCACCGAGCTCGCTCGCGCTGGCCGCCGCCAGGTCGCCCTGAAAACCACCCATCGGCGTACGCGCCATACCAACGATTACGATCGGATCCTGAGTCGTCATGATTCGCTTCCTCCAGTGTCAGCGCGGTGCCATGCGCAACGCGCCATCGAGACGGATGACTTCGCCGTTCAGCATCGTGTTCTCGGCGATGTGGCGCACCAGCGCCGCAAATTCTTCCGGGCGGCCGAGCCGCGGCGGGAACGGCACGCTCTTGCCGAGCGCATCCTGCACGTCCTGCGGCATGCCGGCCATCATCGGCGTCGCGAAGATGCCGGGCGCGATCGTCACGACACGAATGCCGAACCGCGCGAGTTCGCGCGCGATCGGCAGCGTCATGCCCACCACGCCGCTCTTCGACGCCGCATACGCGGCCTGCCCGATCTGCCCGTCGAACGCCGCGACCGACGCGGTGTTGACGATCACGCCGCGCTCGCCTTCCGCGTCGGCATCCTGCTTCGACATCGCTTCGGCGGCCAGCCGGATCATGTTGAACGTGCCGACGAGATTGATCGACACCGCGCGCGCGAAACGGTCGAGCGAGTGCGGACCGTCGCGGCCGACGACCTTCTCGCCCGGCGCGACGCCCGCGCAGTTGACGAGCGCGTCGATGCGGCCGAACACGTCGCGCGCGGCGGCCACGGCCGCCTGCCCGTCGGCCTCGCTCGTCACGTCGGTCTTCACGAAGCGCGCGGCCGCACCGAGTTCGTGCGCGAGGCTCGCACCGGCATCGTCATTGACATCCAGCAGCACGGCCTTGCCGCCTTCCGCGACGACCATGCGCGCTACCGCGGCACCAAGGCCCGAACCGGCGCCCGTAATCAGAAAAACGCGATCCTTGATATTCATCAGCAGTCCGTATTCAGGGTTGAGCGGCCTTCTCGGCTTCCATCTTGCGCAACACGAAGCGCTGGATCTTGCCGCTCGGGGTTTTCGGCAGCGCGTCGACGAAGTCGATCGCGCGAGGATAGGCGTGGGCGGACAGCCGCCGCTTCACGTGCTGGCTCAGTTCCTCGGCCAGCGCCGACGTGCCGTCGAAGCCCTTCGACAGCACGACGAACGCCTTGACGATCTCCGTGCGCTCCGGATCCGGCACGCCGATCACGGCGGCTTCGCTGACGGCAGGATGCTCGATCAGCGCGCTTTCCACGTCGAACGGGCCGATCCGGTAGCCGGACGACGTGATCACGTCGTCCGCGCGACCGATGAAGCTCACGGTGCCGTCCGGCTCCAGCTCGACGTTGTCGCCGGTCCGGTAGTAGCCGTCCGCGATCGCCGGCGTGTCCTGCTGCCAGTAGCCGTGGAACCACAGCAGCGGCGAGCGCGCGATGTCGATCGCAAGGTTGCCCGGCTCGCCGGGGCCGAGCTCGCGGCTCGCTTCGTCGAGTACCGCGACGCGATAGCCGGGCATCGCCAGGCCGGCCGAGCCGGCATGCACGACGTGCGCGAGGCCGTGATGATTGTTCACGACCATCCCGAGTTCGGTCTGGCCGTAATGATCGTAGATCGGCGCGCCGAGCGCCGCGTCGAACCAGCGCACGACTTCCGGATTCAGCGGCTCGCCCGCGCTGCTGACCACGCGCAGCTTGCCCTTCACGCGCGCCGCTGCTTCCGTACCGGCTGCCATCAGCATCCGGTACGCGGTCGGCGAGCCGGCGAGGCTCGTGATGCCTAGCCGTTCGATCACGTCGTACGTGCTGTCGACCGTGAAGCCGCCCTCGTAGAGCGTCGTCGCGTGGCCCAGCAACAGCGGGCCCGTGATTGCGTAATAGAGGCCGTACGCCCAGCCCGGATCGGCGATGTTCCAGAACCGGTCGCCTTCGCGCAGGTCGACCGCGTCGCGCATGTACGCGCCGAACGCGAGCAGCGCGCGCAGCGGCACCGGCACGCCCTTCGGCAAACCTGTCGTGCCCGACGTCGACATCATCATGAACAGGTCCGTGCCCTTGCGCAGCACCGGCTCGAACGTGTCGGGCTGCGCGTCGAGCGCCGCGCGGAAATCGATGTCGCGTTCCGACAGCGACTCGCCCGGCGCGCGTACCGTCGCAACCGGCGGGCAATCCGCGATCTCGTCGAGCTTGGCGCGATTTGCGACGTTGGTCACGACCAGGCGCGCGTCGCTCATCCGCAGGCGGTGCTCGATCGCCTTCGGGCCGAACGCGGTGAACAGCGGCTGATAGACGGCGCCCGCGCGCCACGTGCCGAGGATCGTCGCGACGAGCTCGGGCGTGCGCGGCAACAGGCCGGCCACCACGTCGCCCGGCTTCACGCCTTGCGCGACCAGCAGGTTCGCCACGCGTGCCGACAGCGCCCGCATCTGCGCGAACGTGAAGCGGCGGTGCTGCCCGCCCGCATCGATCCAGTCGAGCGCGATCGCGTCCGCCGATGCGTGCCGGTCGCAGCATTCGACACATGCGTTCAGGCCGCGCTCCAGGTCGCCGTGCAGATGCGCGGCGGCGGTCTCGATACTGAACCGGGCCACGGCGTCGGCGTAGGCCGGCACCGCCCGGGCGGTTGCTCCATCAGGCATGCGTGTCTCCTGTGCGTTATGACCGCCGTCGAGCCAGCGGCGCGACGGGGATACATCGATAGTAGACAGCCGTCACATTGCAATCAATGACAAACAGAATCTAGAATCGTGATCGCTTTTGCCATGTCGGGAGGACACAGGAAAATGGGGCCGCAGATGATTTCACCGGATTTCGTCGACGACGCGCTCGCGTGCCTGCGCCGGCAACGCATCGCGACCGCGCCCGTGCTGCGCGCCGCGGGCCTGCCGGCCATCGTGTGCGAGCCCGTCACGCCGCAACAATACGGCCGCCTGTGGCTCGCGATCGCCGGCACGATCGACGACGAATTCTTCGGGCTCGCCGCGCGCCCGATGCGGCAAGGCAGCTTCAAGCTGCTGTGCCACGCGGTGCTGCACGCCGGCACGCTCGACAAGGCGCTGCGGCGGGCGCTGCAGTTCCTGCGCGTGGTGCTCGACGAGCCGCACGGCGAGCTCGTCGTGGCCGACGGGCAGGCGCAGATCGTGCTGACGCAATCGGGTGCGCCGTATCCGGCATTCGCGTACCGGACGTTCTGGCTGATCCTGCTCGGCGTCGCGTGCTGGCTGACCGGCCGGCGCATCCCGCTGCAGCGCATCGATTTCGCGTGCCCGAGCCCCGACCAGCGCAGCGACTATCAGCAGTTCTTCGGCGTGCCCGTGCATTTCGACCGCCCCGACAGCCGGCTCGCGTTCAACGCCGCCTATCTCGCACTGCCGACGATCCGCTCCGCGCAGGCGCTGAAGACTTTCCTGCGCGGAGCGCCCGGCAACCTGCTGGTCCGCTACCGGCACGACACGGGCTGGGTTGCGAAGACGCGCGCGCACCTGAAGGCGCTGCCCGCCGCCGAGTGGCCCGACTTCGATTCGCTGGCTGTGCGCCTCGGCACGACGCCCGCGACGCTGCGGCGGCGTTTGCGCAGTGAAGGACAAAGCTTCGCTGCGATCAAGGACGAGTTGCGCGGCGCGCTGGCCCAGTCGCTGCTGCGCGGGTACGCACTCAGCGTCGCGGAGATCGCGGCCGAGCTCGGCTTCACCGAGCCGAGCGCATTTCATCGCGCATTCCGCAAATGGACGGGCACGAGCCCCGGCGCGTTCCGGCGCGACGTGCATGCGGCGAATCCGGAACCTTGAATCGCACGCCGAGGAGGCGTGTCGTACGTAGCGGATACGGATATCCCGCCACACCACGCTGATACGATGCGAACCTCTTGCTGCCATCCGCGACCGATATGCGACGGCAAACGACCGACAAACCACCACCGCCCCCGCGCCGATACTAGGTTATTTCTATTCATTCGGCCGTCATGCAGTGGGTGCTCCAGCTGCTTCACGATCCCTGTGCCGTTTGTTTGGGTTTGTTTGGGTTTGTTTGCGTTTGACCGCATCGGTCGCCGGCATCGGCATTCCGGTGCGATGCACCGCGCAACTGCCCGCGGCGCTGCCCGGCGCGACATTGCGCCCCGGTCCTTCCGGCCACATACTGGTCAGCCCGCGCGAACAAGATTGCGTCGATGGTGAGTGTCGATCAGGGTGCCGCTTCGTTCTTTGGCGTTATCGGAACTGCCGTGTCTTTGCTGGCAGCGATTCCGTACGCGCTCGCGATCTACCGGCGCACCGTTCGTCCGCATCTGTTCACGTGGTTCGTGTGGTCGGTCGTCACGGCGATCGCGGCCGCCGGCCAGTTCGTCGCGGGTGCGGGGCCCTCCGCGTGGTGCACGGCGGCGATTGCCGTCACGTGCTTCCTGACATTGGTCGCCAGCATTTTTCGCGGCGAACGCGGCTGGACCGGCATCGACTGGTTTTTCCTGTGCGCAGCCCTTTCGGCCATTCCGCTCTGGATGCTAACCGACGATCCGACGGTCTCGATCTGCCTGGTCACGCTGATCGAGCTTGCCGGTCTCGGCCCGACCGTCCGCAAGACGATCCGCGATCCGTGGAGCGAGAGCGTCGCGTATTTCGCGCTGTGCGTGCTCAAGTACGCGCTGGCGTTGCTGGCACTGAGCACGTGGAGTATTGCGGTCGCGTTCTATCCGGCCGTCAACATCATCGCGTCGATCGGCATCTGCCTGATCATGCTGGTTCGACGTCAATCGCTGTCGAACGCGCGGTAGGCTCTTGCCGTCGCCGCTGTGTTTGGAACGCGTTGCGTGCTGCAACAGGTCACCGCCGATGAGCGGAACCACAAACCTTCAGAGATGGTGAGAGGTCCCGAGATGGATGCAATCAGTACAGTCATCGAACCCTACGAAACCGCGCTTCGTGCTGCGATGCTGGCCAACGATGTCGACGCGCTCGATGCGTTGCTGGACGACGATCTGGTGTTCACCGTTCCGACCGGCCAGGTCATCTCGAAAGAGGACGATCTGTCCACGCATCGCGCGAAGCTGCTGCGTCTCGACAGACTCGATTTCCTCGAAACGCGGGCATGCGAGATCGGCGAGATGATCCTGACCACGACGAAGGCGACACTTGCCGGCCGTTTTGACGGCGCTGCGTTCGACGGCACATTTGCCTATACGCGCCTGTGGCGTCGATCGGGCGCCGGCTGGCGCGTCGTCGCCGGGCATGCGTCGCAAATCATGTAACCATCGCCAGATGGGAGAGGGAGGCGAAATAGCTCACCGTATCGCGCTCGAGAGAACCGAAGTGACCGAGACCGACGGTCGTGAGCAGGATTGCCGTTGATGCGATGACGGAGCATGCAATCCGTTGCCCGACCGCCTCGCATTTTGTCCGCGCCAATGCAAAAACCCCCGCCTTTCGGGCGGGGGTTTCTGGCTTAGGGAGCCTGACGATTACCTACTTTCACA
>NZ_JAGXKA010000269.1:0-266 GCF_019091065.1 Burkholderia sp. GbtcB21 | reverse complement strand
CAGCTTCACCTCCATACGGGCGGGCTACGCTGGCTGGGCGTACCATACGTAAAATCCGACACCCAGAGCTGATTCGGCCGGTCAGCCTTGAACTGCCGGTTGACTCGGTCCAGCGGGCGCGGCGCGGTCACATCGGGAATCGTCGTGCGAACACGCTTACCGCGAACTGCGCCACGCAAGCCCTGCAGCTTCATCAACCGTCCGACCGTGCAGCGTGCCACTGCAATGCCTTCCCGGTTCATCTGCTTCCAGACCTTCGGCACGCC
>NZ_JAGXKA010000268.1:0-267 GCF_019091065.1 Burkholderia sp. GbtcB21 | reverse complement strand
CCTCACACATCTACATCCACACTTACACTCACCATTCTCACATTCTATCTCTACTTCCTCACCTCATCTTTCCATTCACCTTCATCATCTTACACACACATACACCTACCCTCACTATCACATTCAGCACACTTCCCCACATCCATACCTCACACATCACACTCACGCACTTCACTTTCCTTCATCACACACTCTACGTCTCACTCGTTCTCCACACACCTTCCTCACATCCCTCCTCTCACATCTTCACTCCTCATTCATCGTCAC
>NZ_JAGXKA010000267.1:0-267 GCF_019091065.1 Burkholderia sp. GbtcB21 | reverse complement strand
CATGGATCTAGACTTTTGTGAACAATGTGTGCTTGGGAAGGCTACAAGATTGAAATTTGGAACTGGTAAGCATGTATCCAAAGGAATTCTAAGCTACATTCACTCTGACATATGGGGCCCTTCAAGAACAATATCTAGAGGTGGTGCCAGGTACTTTCTTACTTTCATTGATGATTTCTCAAGATTTGTTTGGGTTCATATTTTGAAAACCAAAGATCTAGCCCTGAAACAGTTTGTTGAATGGAAAACCATGGTTGAAAACCAAAC
>NZ_JAGXKA010000266.1:0-267 GCF_019091065.1 Burkholderia sp. GbtcB21 | reverse complement strand
CTGTTGATCAGATTGCAGATTGCATGACAAAGGGTTTATCTCACTCAAGATTTCAGCATCTCATCTCCAAACTCGGTGTGAAATCATCACCGTCTCGTTTGAGGGGTGGTAAGAATGACACTCTGTCATAGCTATCTTTATTTTACTGTAATTCAGTGTGTTTAGTGTATGTTAATCAGTAATTAATAGTTATATGTATGTGTGAGTGATGTATTCTATTAGTGTGGTCTCTTTTATTCCAACATTAGGGCCACTTGTCCATTTCCA
>NZ_JAGXKA010000265.1:0-267 GCF_019091065.1 Burkholderia sp. GbtcB21 | reverse complement strand
AACAACAGTGCAAGAAACAGATTCATCAAGTTCTTTATTTTGGTAGATCAAAGAACGTCATGGTCTCATCCACATTATGCAAACAGGTGACTGGAATACCCACATAACTAATGTTGATTGCTACAAGGACAAAGGTAACTAATATATATACAAAGGTGCCATGAATTCCTTGTGCAAAAGTAGAGTAGGGTTTCAAAGCATTGACATGGCTCAGGTTTCCAGAAGAGTTCAGGGTTGAAGACATGATCGACTTGTCTCGCCGAAGAT
>NZ_JAGXKA010000264.1:0-267 GCF_019091065.1 Burkholderia sp. GbtcB21 | reverse complement strand
TACAATCCACCATACGCTTGTCTTTTGGCAACGACACAAGTTCCCAAGTCTTGTTTGCTTGAAGTGACAGCATCTCCTGCTTCATGGCCTTCTACCATTTTAGGTTCTCCAAAGAAGCTAGAGCTTCCTTGAACAAAGATGGTTCTCTATCTTCTATGATCAATGCCTCTTCATTGTTTGATGAGTGGTCATCCAGTGGCACTTGGTCTGAGGGAACCCAAGCACCTAGACGATTAGGAGCAACTCGTACTCTTCCAAAGCAATGAA
>NZ_JAGXKA010000263.1:0-267 GCF_019091065.1 Burkholderia sp. GbtcB21 | reverse complement strand
ATGCCCTAAACAAGCATTGAACGAAGAGCGTATGGTCTTCTACAATGAAAATGCACAGTAACAACAGAGGCATGATAATGGCGACCCTACCACTAAAGCAGTAAATACAAAACAGAATACATGAAGGACTTAAACATTGCATGCCCAGAAATCTCAAATGCAAACCCAGAAAAGAACAAACAGAACGAGTAAAAGCATGTCACTACCAAAGGATGCAAGAAACTTACAATGAAGTGTTGAACTGGGGGTCCTGATGTGAGTCGAGTA
>NZ_JAGXKA010000262.1:0-268 GCF_019091065.1 Burkholderia sp. GbtcB21 | reverse complement strand
TTTTTCTTGAAGTATTTTTCTAAGTAATTATTATTTAAGTATTTTGAAAATATAAAGTTTTTATACTTTCTTTTTCAAAATACAATAAATATATTCTCATGAAAATTTATTTTGAGTTGCAAATTACTTTAAATTAATACAACTTAAATAATTTTCTTAATATTTATATATCAAAATTACTACTGAGATGGAAATAATTAATTCTATTTCAATCGCCATCTAAGTATAATTTTATAAATATTATATTAAATTCTTATTTTTGAATTTT
>NZ_JAGXKA010000261.1:0-268 GCF_019091065.1 Burkholderia sp. GbtcB21 | reverse complement strand
GGAGCACCGGGACAGGTGGTCGCTGGGATCGGAGATCCCAGTATATGCCGCCATTTCGGGCATCTTGAAGTTTTTAGGGAGCTCCGCCTCCAGGATATGCTTGGCACACGGCTCTCGATCCTCGCTGTCTGAGTCGGAGTCATCTCCTTTCTGTCTCCGGGAGACTCGGGCGATGTCTTTTCGAAGTATGGCGAGTTCTGCCATGATTCCTTCATCCAGCAAACTCGTGGAGACCGCGGGCCCGTAACTCTTTTGGTCAAGGTGAGCC
>NZ_JAGXKA010000260.1:0-268 GCF_019091065.1 Burkholderia sp. GbtcB21 | reverse complement strand
GAAGGCCTGCCCGCGTGACTCGAGCCACAACCGCAGGTCACGGTCACCACCATAAACCTCATCACCTGTGACCCAGCCGCATGGCAGGCCAGCATCCTGCGCACGCTTAAGCATGCTGCGCGCGAGCCCTGGCTTCATTGCGAACTCCAACGCCGGCGGGATGCCGGCTGCTTTGCAGCGAGCCGGGTCATCGGTCCATGCCCGCGGCACATACAGCTAGCGGTCGATGAATGCACATCCGCCATGACCGGCATAGCAGAGGAATACG
>NZ_JAGXKA010000026.1:0-59433 GCF_019091065.1 Burkholderia sp. GbtcB21 | reverse complement strand
AGAAGTGTTGGAAGGGAGAACGACGATCGAGCAATTGGGCAGAGTGCTTTTCGAATTGCTGCTAGATGTCGCCTCGGGAACCCGTTCTCGCAGTGAGCGGCACGGCTACGGACAGAACGAATTCGTACCTTGGCAAATTAGCGCGATCATGTGAGCGCACATTAGTACTTCTCGAGCCTCCCAATGCTGCTGCGCAGACAGTGACTTCCCCGCGCTGACTTTCCTAGGCAGCGGGTGTAAGCAAGTAAGCGCGACTGAAAGGTTGCTCCGCATCGCACATTTGCCGCTGGGTACCCGGCGGCTGTTCAGCGTTGCAAAAAACTTCTGGGCTTCCGGATTTGCGTCCAAAGCCACCTGTAGGTCGTCCGGCACAATCGAGTTGCTGGCCGACGTATAAGCAGCCTTCCAGCGGCCGTCGTTCCTGGCCTTCTCGATTTCGCGCATACCGGGCGGGCGCATTCTGCCTGCGGCGATCAGCGCTTCAGCCCTGTCTTTGTTGAGTTTGGACCAGATGCTTTTTGCGGAGCGAGGGGTAAAGCGTTGTAGCCAGTATTGCTCGCTCTCAGCCTGCTTTTGACCATCGATCCAGCCATAGCAGAGGGCGCTTTCCAACGCCTGTTCGTAGGTTACGGTTCGCTGCTCGGTGCCTTTTTTCGCCAGACGCAACCTCGCTCCGCTCGAAGTGCTGCCGTTTTGCGCCAACCAGCTTTCCCATTCGGTCTGACTGGTAAACGTTAGAGCGCATTCGGTCATGTCACCATCCAGAATGGTCGAGTACATGTGCGGGGAAGGCGTCCGCAGTCTAACCGCGTTTATACGGACATCGACGTGCGTGGCGCAACCAAAGCCCGGTCGCTCGGTAGCCACTGGCCCGTCGGCTGGTTTGGGTCGCGAGCGCCCAGCCGCGACCCGCCGCCAGCGCGGCGACGGTCCTCCTCGAAATGTCGCGTCAGCGCGAAGCCCTGCCGTCGCGGGGCGATGATTCTCGGCAGTCGACGGGGTTCAGGCTGCTGCCGCCTTATGAATCGAGTCCTGCTGATCGCCACCCAGGATATCGACGAGACTGGTCAGCATCCGCCCCAATTCACCCGTCATCAGCGTGAAATCCGAGTCGAAGCGTTCATCGTCGTTCTGCGCGGTGGGATCCGTCGCCTCCTTGATCACGTCGAGCGGCGTGACACGCTTGATCGTCAGCGACGGTGTCAGCACGAAGGAGATCCGGTCATCCCAGGTCATCGCGAGGCGCATGCATTGTTTGCCGGCCTCGATGTGCCGGCGCATGTCGTTCGCTTCCAGCGCGTGGCCGACGTATCGCACCGTGGCGCCGCCTTCGCCGCTCGAGCGCAACTCGGCGTCCTGGTCCACGGTGAATCCGCCCGGCGCCTCGCCGGACAGCAGCCAATCCGTCATCGCGGCGACCGGCGAAAGCGCCACTTGAACGCCGGCGAGCGGCAACTGATCGATCGATTTGACGAGCAGGCCGCGAACGTCGTCGGCAAGCGCCTGTGCAGCCGCATCGATGACGAGCCAGCCGTTCACCGTATCGATCCACACGCGGGTATCGCGGCGAATGGTGAACGCGCGCGGCAGCAGTTCGTCGGTAACCTGCTCCTTGAGTTCGCGCAGCTGTTTTCGCCCCACCTTGAAGCCTTGCTGCTCCTCGACTTCAAGCGCCCGGGCCTTGGTCACCTGATTGACGACCGACGCCGGGAGCAGCTTCTTTTCGGCACGAAACAGCAGCAGCATCTGCCGGTTGATCGAATACACAAGCGCGCCGTCGTCACGCGGCGACGCCCATCCGAAGCGCTGCATCTCGACGCTGCTGCCCGGCTGAAACGCGTGGGGCGCCAGCCATTTTTCCATCTGATCGGGGGTAACGGCCCAAGGTGCCGGAAGACGATGAAGCTGAAGATTCTTGAACCACATAGGAGGTCGGGCAAAGCGCACCATTCTATATGACGGTGACGCTTCCCGGCCATGAAGCACCATTCATCCAGGCCGCCGCGTCGATATTCGTGCGACCGTTCCGCCCCCGTTAACCGCCGTTCGACCGCGAACGACGTGCGTTGCGTCGTCGGCCATGACGGACGTTCGGCTGTCGCCGTGCGCGAGGCTCTCGTGCTTTCCCTGCAACCTCGGGGGCATGGCGGCAGCCAGACAACCCGTCGATCCGTCCCCACCCCAATGCCTTCAGCCCGATAACGCATCGCGTCCAGCACGAACAAGAATGCCTTGACAATTGAAGCATATGCTCCTATCTTGGCTACAAGAGAGCATATGCTCTTATTTCCAAATGGAGCCAAGCCATGAACCAAGCCGAAATACTTGTGAGCGGAGCAACCGGACGGACCGGAGGTATTGCTATCGACGAATTGCTCAAGATGGGCAGGCGCGTGCGCGCGTATGTGCGCACCGACGACGATCGGGCAGCCGCCCTGAGGCAGCGCGGAGTCGATATCGCCGTCGGAGACTTCACCGACATCAATGACATCCGCGCAGCCATGGAAGGAATCCGGTCGGCCTATTTTCTCCATCCGATCGCGCCGGGAATCATCGGGGCTGCTGCTTATTTCGCGCAGGCCGCAAAGGAGGCGGACGTCAAGGCGATCGTCAACATGTCGCAGATTTCCGCGCGCCGGGAGTCGAAAAGCCACGCGGCCCAGGATCACTGGGTTTCCGAGCGGGTCTTCGATTGGTCGGGCGTTCCGACTACCCATCTCCGCCCCACGTTTTTTGCCGATTGGCTCGTCTATCCGCATTTTGCGAAGGAGATCTGGGCCCGGAAAAAGATTGAATTTCCCTTTGGCGATGGCCGTCACGCACCCATCGCCACTGATGATCAGGGGCGGGTGATCGCCCATGTCCTGGCCAACCCCGAAGGCCACGAAGGCAAGATCTATGCGCTCCATGGTCCCGTCGAGATGAACCATACCGAGATCGCCGAGGCGATGAGTGAGGCGCTCGGAGCCCGGATCGAATACGAGCCGAGTTCCATCGAGGAGTTTCGAATCAAGATGGAAAATCTCTACAAATTTCCGCCGTTCCTCACGCAGCATCTGGTCGAGGTTGCTCAGAACTACCGCGACGGCGTCTTCGCGGGTACCAACGATGTCATCGAGAAAATTACCGGAAAGCCGCCACTCTCGGTCCAGCAGTTCGTCACTCTGAATCGCGCCGTATTCGCGTGAGCATGACCCCAAACGAGTCGAGGTTTGAAAATGGCACACACTCAAGACGAGCGTCACCCGTTTCTGGACGATCTGACAACCGATGCAGAGTTGGTCAGCTCAGTGTTGCGCGGCCCCGTATCTGGGCGCGACGAAATCCGGCTGGCAGTCAACGCCGTCGGAACGTTCTACGCGTCGCAGACGCCCACATTTGCTCAGACTGTCGGTTCGCGGCTCTTTCTCGAGTACGAGGCCGTTCTGACGAGCGGCGAGAACCTGAGTGCGGTCGTCGTCGTCGACCACAACTCCGACGGATCAGTGCCGCGCGTCAGCGTACGGATGAGCCCGCCTGACGCTGTGCTGACTCTCGCTGGCCATCTGCGGGAAGCACTTTCAAAGCAGCTTCCGGAAAACCTTTTTCTTTGAACCCAGGCGCCCGCAGGCCAGCGGAGCAGGATGCATCTCCCCGGAGCCTGCGGCTTCAACGAAGGAGCTTGTCATGGAAATCAAGAACGCCACCGTTTTTATCACCGGCGCCAATCGCGGCCTGGGCCTGGCTTTTGCACGAGAGGCACGTCGCCGCGGGGCGACGAAAGTGTACGCGGGCATGCGCAACACGAATGGCTTTGAAGAGCCGGGCATTGTGCCGGTCAAGATCGATGTTACGGATACGGCGTCGATCGCTGCGGCTGCGAAACAGGCGGCGGATACGACGCTGCTGATCAACAACGCGGGCATAGCTGCTCTGATCGACGGGCCTATGGCGGCCGACGTCGAAGCGCAATCCACTCGCATGTTCGATACCAACTACTACGGCGTAGTGCGCGTCACGCAGGCCTTCGAGCAGATATTGGCGGCCAAGCGGCATGCGGCGATCATCAACGTGCTTTCCGACATCGTGTGGCTTCCGCGGCCGTATCTGACGCCGTATGCGGCGTCAAAGACAGCAGCGTGGAGTTATACGAACCAGCTTCGCTTTCATCTGCATGAGCGTGGCATCCAGGTTCTCGGCCTGCACGTCGGATTTGTGGATACCGACCTGACCAATGGTATTGACGTGCCTAAAGCCAGCCCCGAGGATGTTGTGCGGCAGACCTATGACGCTCTCGCTGCCGGCAAGAGCGAGGTCATGGCCGACGAGGGTACGGCGGTGCTAAAGAGTACGCTAGCGGCTGAGGTGCCGGGCTATATTATTCCGCCGGAAGGGCTTTAAACGCCGCAGATGACGAGAGTCGGCTACCGGGGCGAGACTTGCGGCGCGCAGATTACCGGGGCGCCAGCGTTTTCAGTGTCGACTTTCATCGAAAGATACCGCCGTACCTTCGCGCGTGCGCGTAGCGTTCCGGCAATCAAAAGAAATGAGGAGTGGAATCAGATGTTGCCGTTCGACCAGCCGCTTGGAATCGATCAATGCAACTGCTTCGCAGTGAGGAAGGCGAGCAGGCAGATATCCCGCCTCTACGATAGCCATCTCGAGCCGGTGGGCCTGCGCATTACGCAATTCCTCACCCTGGCCGCACTGGACGAGGTGGGAAGTGCCGCGGTCAACGCCCTTGCCGAACGGCTCGATATCGAACGGACGGCGATGGGGAAGATGGTCGGCTTCCTTGAGCGCGACGGCTTCGTCGCGATCAAGCCCTCGCCCACGGACGGTCGAAGCCGCCTTGTTGAGCTCACCGAAGAAGGACGACGTCTGCACAAAAAAGCGGCCCCGCTATGGCGGGAAGCGCAGCGGGAGTTCGAGCAGCTGAACGGCGTAGAGAATGTCGCGGCGCTACGGGAGGGGCTTAGAGGAGTGGTCGTCGGCGATGTGACGGCACGCCCACCCGGGGACTGACTGACGGTCCACAAGAATTGCCGCAAACGCACGAGACCGCCGCTGCCCGGGACGACAGGAAGTGACGAGGCGTCGACAAACACGATGCGGCATGGACGGATTGAATCCGCACTTGCTTGCAGCCGCTGATTTCGTACAGGGTCGAGAGTCCGGAGTGGGGCGGAGGTCGCCGCTCGCAGACTGATTCGCTCCATCGGCGCAGAGCGGGTAAAACAAAGGCCCGCGATGTGCGGGCCTCATATCAGCAATTGCCTTTCTTCGCTTGTCCGGGCGGGCAGAACCCGTTCCCCGGACCGCCTTGCGGCGCGACAACTACCGGCGGACCGGGAACGTAAGCCACGCATCCGCTGAGTGCACCGATCATGCTCGCCGCAGCAAGCAACGCGATAACCCCTGTTTTCACTTCGTTCTCCCGTTGAGGGGAAAGGGCCGTTCGGCCCTTTCCGTTATGCCGTTGAACCGTCAGAAATTGAAATTGACGTTCGTCTGGCTAGTCGTTGCATTGACATTCGTCGATTGCGTTGCGCCCGACGCTGCGTCCGCTTCGATCGTATATTGGCCTGCCGACGCCGGCGAGGAAGCCAGCGTGACCGGCAGCGAACCCGAGTACGTGCCGACGATCGGCGCGGCCGTCGGCACCGACAGCGCGTACGCGCCCGTATCCAGGTTTGCGTTGATCGACGTGATCTCGTATGCGTTTGCATCGATCGTCTGCAGTGCGCGCACCAGCGCGTTCGCGCTTGCCGTCACCGTGCCGCTGACCGTGCTCATCGTCGAGGCAGGCAGCGTGATCGGCAGGTTCGACGTCGATACGGCCGTGCTCGTGTTCACGGCCACCGGCACGGAGCGGACGACACCCGACGAGACGTTGTTCTGCACGATCACGACGTCGTAATTGCCCTGCGTCGAGCTCTGGATCAGCGGCGACAGCACGAACTTGCCGCTGCTGTCGGCCACCGTGCCGCGCACGACCTTGCCATGCTGCTCGGCATAGACGGTTGCACCCGCTTCGGCCTGCGCGACGTAGCCGGAAATCGCGCCGCTCACGACCGTCGGCGTTGCCGTCACGACCGGCTTGAGCGCAAAGGTGCCGTTGCCGCGCTGCACGATCGACTTGCACGCATTGAAGTCGAGCACGAGGTCGACGAGCGTGTTCGGCTGGACCGTGAACGGCGAGATGATCTTGTAGCCGCTTTGCGTCGCGCTCGGCGTCGCGAGCGCCTGCTCGCTGCCGCCTGTCGGCACGACCGAGTTCGCGAGCGTGTTGCCCTGGTTCTGCGCGAGCACGAGGCGGACCTGCTGGTACTGGCCGGCCGGCAGCGCGGTCTGGCCGAGATCGGCGAGTGCGCCGTTGGTCAGCGACAGCAGGTCGATCTTCTGCGGCGTCGGCAGCGTGATCGTCGACCAGCCTCCGTCGTTGTCGCCCGCGTTCGAACTGGCGTTTACGCGCACCTGCGACACGGTGACGAACACATGATCGAAGCCGCACGACGGGGCGTCGGTCATCGCGACATGCAGCGTGCCGTTCTGCACGCTGCCGCCGTCGTCTCCGCCGCCGCAGCCGGCAAGAACGAACGGCACGATTGCAGCGCAAAGGGCACTTTTAAAGAGCTTATTCATTGTCACCCCCCATGGGTGTTATTGTGGGTAACCGAAGAATAGCGTCGCTTCAGCGTACTATTTTGCGCATCTTTGAAACGAACGGTAACTTTTGGTTCTATCGGTAAATCGTTCGCGAGATTGATGCCGCGTCAGGGGGGAGCGAAGCGGAACAGGGCGGCGATTATCGGGGAGAAGTGCGCAATGTAGGCGGCACGGGACAAGCGATTGCGACGCGGAAGTAGTTAGTACCGCAGTGCTTAAATCAACGATTGTCCGCACGCCACTGACGAGGTGTGACACCGGTCAGGCGCATGAATGTCCTCGTGAAGTGGCTCTGGTCCGCAAAGCCGCACAAATCCGAGATCATGTTCAGAGGCATGGGGGACGTGCGCATGTACTTCTTTGCCAGCTCTACGCGTTGATTGATCAGCCAGCGATGCGGGGGCAGTCCTGTAGTCTGATGAAAGGCCTTGACGAAATGACTGCGAGACAGGCCGCAGGCCTTCGCCACATCGACAAGCGAAATTTTTCCGTTGAGGTGTTCGAACAGGAGTCCTTTTGCCTGACGCTCCTGCCACGGCGTGAGTTTGCCGGTCTGCCTTTCCCGCTGCTCGCCGATGCCGCCGTACTGTTGTGCGATATGGGTCTGGAAAGCGAGCGCGACCTGGTCGATGAAGAGTTGCGACGCATGCTCGGGCTGCGCCAACGCGGGCAGCAGCGATTGTCCGAGGTGATGGACGATCGGGTCGGTTGCACTCAAGTGCGGCGGCAAATAAAGCTGCGGCCGTCGCCGGCCACCGATTTCATCGGCCGTTTCCTCCAGCGTGCGGCGAGGCAGATGGAAGTGGAGGCAGTCGAACGCCCCCTTCAGATCCGCCACCCACCTGCGGTCGAGGTCGTGAATCGTCACGGTCCCTGCGCTGTAGGGGACGAAACGGGCAGCACGTCCGTCAAGCCACAATTCCTGTTCGCCGAAAGCGCGCAATTGCAGCACGATGAGATCGGCGTATTCGAGGTCATAGGGCGCAGTCCGGCCCATATTTCTTCGCGCCGATTTCAGCCGACTGATGCCGATCTGCGCGGACGGCAATGTTTGGGTGACGACGGTTTGCCTCACGTCGGCCGGAATGAATTCGGAAGAGGCGTTGTCCGACGGTGCAGTAGCCATAAAACCGGCGAGAAGGTCAAAGAGGAAACGATACACTTTACCAAATCGAAATTACGGTTGACTGACCGGACGGCCGCCCCCGATTGCGCATCAGAGGCCGAGTTTCCGTTCGCTCATCCACTTCACGATCGCCGGATCGCGATGGGAGAAGAAGCTGCTCGTGCCGGTCTCCAGCGTGGCGATGGCCCGCATGTATTCCTCGGACAATTCGAAGTCGAAGACGGCCAGGTTTTCCAGCATCCGATTCTTTCGCACGGACTTCGCCAGCGCGACGATGCCACGCTGTACCACCCAGCGCCGCACGACTTGTCCCACGGTCTTGCCGTGATGCTGCGCAATCTCCACTTTCGTGTGCGGATTTCGTCAGTCATGTAGTCGGCCGTTGATTACACCCCTGCTTCATTCCCGGCCGCAGACGGCACCTGCGGCACGGCGTGCGGGCGACGCACGCGGAACGCCGTGAATTTCGATGCGTTACCGCGAATTCATTGCACGCGACCTATACTTTCAAAACCATTTCGTCCGCGACAAGGAGGCGCAATCGTGCCTATGTGCTTCGCGCGGCATCCCGCGCGGTCATCCACGCAAGACCCATGACTACTGTCGTATGAGGAAGGACATCATGACGCGCAAATACATCGATTGCCGGGAATTCCCGAGCGAAATGAATTGTTCCGTTGCGCTATCCGCGGATTCCGAAAACGAGTTGCTCGAGGCGGCCGTACAGCATGCGGTCGCGGTTCACAAGCATGCCGATTCGCCGGAGTTGCGTTCACAGCTGAAAACGCTCTTTCACGACGGCACACCACCCGTTGAAACACCGCGTCAAGCGTAACGCCGGCGCGATGGATCGAAGCGCAGCGACCACCTCACGACGGCCATCTGCCAACCACGTATTCGCGTTGACCGTAGCTGCGCATCTTGCCGAAATCTTCTTCTGCATATGGTCCAGTGGGGCGGCCATCGGAGTTCGGCTGGCGTGCGAATACCTCGCTGCGCGGCCGAACTCGTACTTCCGCGTTCGGCCATTTTCTGCCCCGTTGAGCCGCTACACCTGACGGTCAATCGAAATACGGCTCCAATACCCCCTCGATCCAATCCATGAAAGCCCGGACGCGTGGCGACAGGTTGCGCCGATGGGCCACGACGAGCGACGCGGCGAGGGGCTCGGGACGCAAGTCGGGCAGAACCTCCACCAGCGCGCCGCTTTGGATGTGATGCGCGAGCGCCGAATATCCCGCCTGGATCAACCCGATGCCCGCAAGCCCGGCGGCATGATAGGTCTGCACGCTGTTGACCTGCATCGCGCTCGGCAACGGAAGCGACGCGTAACCGTCGCCGTCCGGGTATTCCCATCCGGCATGCCGGGCGCCGAGTGTCAGCGTGTAGTGAACCATCCGGTGCCCCTGGCTGCGCAGATCGTCGAGCGTCTGCGGTATGCCGTACCGTGCCAGATAGCTCGGGCTCGCCGCATTCGTCATGCGCAGCTTGCCCAGCGGTCGGGCAATCAGCGTATCGTCGACGATCGGACCCAGACGGATCACGCAATCGAACCCTTCCTGGACGAGATCGACACGCCGATCGGTGCTGGAAAGTTCCAGTTCCAACTCCGGATGTGCCGCCATCAGTTGCGGCAGCGCGGGAACCACGACGCTTCGTGCCAATTCGGTGGGCATGTCGACGCGCAACCTTCCCCGCAGAGATGCACCATGACCCGAGAACATCGATTGCAACTCCTGTACTTCGGCCAGCAGGTCCCGTGCGCGTAGATAAAAGGCGCGTCCGTCTTCAGTGAGCTGCACGCTCCGCGTGGTCCGATGCAACAGCGCCACGCCGACATCCCGCTCGAGTCCGCGGATCACCATCGACACACGTCCCTTCTGAATTCCGAGGCTTTCGGCCGCACGCGTGAAGCTCGTCATTTCGGCGACACGGGCAAAGATCAAAAGCGCGTCAAGGTTTTGCATTGTTCACCCAGGGAGTAACGGAACGTTCAATTTGTCATCATTTATAACTCAGTTGCGACTCAGTAGAGTGGCTTCCCATGTCGTCCACGGAGGACAACTTGAACGAAAGGGAGCAACCATGACACAACACACCGCTGCGATCAAAACGGTCGTCGTCTACCACTCCGGCTATGGGCATACCGAGCGTATGGCAACAGCCGTCGCCGAAGGCGCCGGCGCCGTACTCGTCGCAATCGACACCGACGGAAACCTTGCCGAGGATGCGTGGGATACGCTGGCCGGCGCGGATGCGATCCTGTTCGGCTCGCCGACCTACATGGGCGGCCCCAGCTGGCAGTTCAAGAAATTCGCGGACGCATCCTCGAAAGCCTGGTTCGACGGCGGGTGGCAAAACAAGATCTTCGGCGGCTTTACCAACAGCGCGAGCATCAACGGCGACAAGCTCAATACGCTCGAATACTTCTTTCTGCTCGCCGGGCAGCACGGCGGCATCTGGGTCAGCATGGATATCAAGCCGGCGAACGTGAAAGCGTCGATGCGTGACGACCTGAATCGCATGGGCTCCTATATCGCGCCGATGGCGCAGACGCCTGCCGATGCATCGCCTGACGAGATGTCGCCAGGGGATCTCGAGACGGCGCGCCGCTACGGCGCACGCGTCGCAACGATCGCCGGACAGTTTCGGTCTGGACACTCTCAACGCAACTGAAATCCTGTCGCGCGCGACGCGACGGAACAGACGCCGCCACCTGTTATCCAGCCACTCTTGAAGGAAATGGCCATGAAATACAAGCAACTCGGCCGCACCGGCCTGTATGTCTCGGAGCTGTGCCTCGGCACGATGACGCTGGGCGGCAATGCCGACGCGGGCATGTGGAAGGCGATCGGCGCAGTCGGTCAGGACGAGGCGAACCGGTTGATTGCCCGCGCGCTTGCCGCGGGAATCAATTTCATCGACACCGCCGACATTTATTCCTTTGGCCAGTCCGAACGACTCGTCGGACAGGCACTGAAAGACATCGGCGTACCACGCAACGAAATCGTGCTGGCGACGAAGACAGCCGGCGTGATGGGCCCGAAACCCAACGATCAGGGGGCGTCGCGCGGTCACATCATGGATTCGGTGCAGAGAAGCCTGGAACGGCTCCAGGTCGACCATATCGACCTTTACCAGATACATGCCAGCGATTCTGTCACGCCGATCGAAGAAACGCTGCGGGCCCTGGACGATCTTACGCGGCAGGGGCTGGTTCGTTATGTCGGCGTGTCGAATTGGCGCGCAGGAAAGATCGGTAAAGCGCTCGGACTGAGTGCGGCGCTTCGCGCCACGCGCTTCGAAACGCTGCAGGCCTACTATTCGATCGCCGGACGCGACGTGGAGCGCGAACTGGTGCCGCTCGTGATCGACGAGCAGATGGGGCTGCTTGTCTGGTCGCCCCTCGCGGGTGGATTGCTTTCCGGGAAGTTTGGCCCCGGAGCACCGACCGATGAAGGTTCGCGGCGCAGCCATTTCGATTTCCCGCCGGTCGATCTTGACCGGGCGTGGCCGTGCGTTGCGGAGATGCGTGCCATCGCCGATGCGCGCGGTATCTCGGTCGCGCGGATAGCGCTCGCCTGGTTGCTCGCCAGGCCGCATGTCACGAGCGTCATTATCGGCGCCAAACGGGTCGAACAGCTCGAAGACAATCTCGGCGCGGTCGATGTCGTTCTCACCGAGGACGAGCTTGCGCGTCTTGAAGCCGTGAGTGCGCTGCCCAGCTGTTATCCCGGCTGGATGATCGATCGTCAGGACGCGAGCAGGCGTCCGTTGCCGTTCAGGCCCGTTGCGTCGAATTAGAACCGGCTACCGCACACCCATACCGTCGACCTGGGCGGTTGTCGGAATGCGCCCACTGAAAGAGAGAGATAGATAGACATGCCAAAGGGTTATCTGATCGCACACGTCAGCGTCTCGGACGCAACTGCTTACGCTGCGTACGCAAAAGCCGCAGGCGATGCAATGACAAAATTCGGCCCCAAGGTCATCGCCGGTTGGGGGCGGTATGAAAACCTCGAAGGCGAGGCCCACGAGCGGCATGTGGTCCTCGAGTTCGATTCGTTGGCCGAGGCCAGGCGCTTCTATGAAAGCCCCGAATATCAGGCGGCCAAGGCGCTTCGCGCCGGGGCCGCGACCGGGACCTTCGTCATCCTCGAAGGGGCTTCATGATTCCGACTGCGAAGCGCTCGAACGCCGGCAGGCTGTTGAACTTCTCCGACGCGGCGAATCACCTGCACGCCCGGTTTCGCCGAACCATCGCGAGATGGCATGGGCGACTTCTTCATGGTCGGGAGCGGCTTCGCATGCCCACGCGACGATCCCGTCGGGACGCACCAATATAGCTCGCATACCTAACCGATCCTTGGCGTCGGCTGAGACATAGGCGAGGCACTCGCGCCAACGGTTCCCAAGCGCGTGAAGCGATGCGCCTGAATCGAAGTCCAGCAGGAGTCCTCGCCCGTCGCGCAACAGGCGGCCTGCCTTCGTTCCGTCGACCAGTTCGAAATCGGGTACGCTGCGGCCCACCAGCGGGTGAGGGCTGCCAAGATCGTAGCGAAGCGACACACCCCAGACGCGCTCGGCGAAATACGTTGCGCCATCCCGGGTCTCGATGAGATCGCGAACGATCGCCTCCAGCGCGCGCGTGCCGGGGGTAGGTCGCATAAGTGCGACTTGCGCACGCGACCAATCGAGAACGCGTGCCCCTATCGGATGCCGCTCTTGTTGATAGCTGTCGAGCAGACCGGCCGGCGCATCGCCACGGATGGTGGCTGCCAGCTTCCAGCCGAGGTTCATCGCGTCTCCGAGTCCAAGATTGAGCCCTTGACCGCCCAAAGGAGAATGGATGTGCGCGGCATCGCCCGCGAGCAGCACGCGTCCGTTCCGATAGGTCGTTGCCTGGAAGGCGCGATCCGTCCACGTGGAAGCCAGCCTGAGCCGGGTCAGCGTGATTTCGGTGCCGGACACGCGGCGCAGCACCGCCTGCACATGCTCCAGCGTGACGGGGTGAAGGCGGTGAAACGCTCCGCCGTCGAATTCCACCATCGCAATCGTGCCGGGCCGCGCATAGGTGTACATGCCCGTCGATGTGTAGTGTCGGCCGGGGGGAAGCGCGTCCGGCTCAGCCATGTCGACTTCGACGGAGTAGCCGGTGAACTCCGGATCAGTACCGACGAAATCAAAGCAGCCGGCTTTGCGGATCGCACTGCGGCCGCCGTCGCAGCCGACGAGCCAGCGCCCGCGAAAAGTGTTCCCGCCCGCATGAACGGTCACCGCTCCATCCGACTCGTGGAATGCGTCGGCGCTCAGGCCTCGCCGGATCTCGCAACCCGTCGCGCCGGCTCGACGAGCCAGGACCGTTTCGAGTGTTTCCACTGCGACTGCCATGCTGGTGTCGGCCGAGCCTGACAGGCGATACGGCCACTTCGAGGTATCGATGTCGTCGTGATGGAACTCAATGCCGGCGAAATGACCGGCGGGCCGGCGCGGCTGCTGCATCCAGTGCGGGATCGTCGCAGTCTTGTCCGCGATAGGGTCGGCACGCGCGGCCTCGATTACTTCGTCCAGCAGCCCGCGCCTGTCAAGCGTTTCGAGGGTGGGGGCCGAAAGGCCGCGCATGCCGAACGGCAGGCGCTTCAACGGAGCGCGCGGTATTTCGGCGCGCTCGAGTACGAGGACCGACAGCTTGAACAGGCGAAGCTCGCAGGCGAGAAACAGACCGACGGGGCCAGCCCCGGCAATCACGACGTCGTAGATATCCTGATGGTGCTCGTGCATGAATCACTCCTGTGTCGATGTTCGACCGGAGCGTTTCTCAGGTTGAGCGCCACACGGACGAACGTTTGGACGCCTGGCCGGCGTCGGATGTTCGTCGTGGGGATCTCATGCACGGGGCAAAGACCAGAGCTTTCGCTAACGAAAGGACTTGGGCTTACCAAACCAAGTCTGCCTTTTCCGACACCGCGTTATAGCACCGCAGCGAAGACGCGTAAACAGCGGCGACGGTCCGCTCACCGCGGTGCGACGGCGCGCCGGCGTGTTACGTCGTCCATGCGCGAAACGCATGGTTGGCAAGAACCGGAATGGGTCTCGACGGCAGTTGCGCAACCGACTCATGTTTTTGACGTTCTTCATTCGCGTGCATGAAAGGACGTATTAGCGTTTCCCCCGATATAGGAAAACGCCGTACAAGCCGATGTTGCAGAGAGATACGGTGTGAATAATCGATCCGAGGCCAATTATGACGACATCTGCAACAAACGGGCCGAACGAGGCATTGCCTGAAACGCCCGAGGCGGCAACGGCATCCGACGACGCGTGCCGCGCACCGTCGATCCTGCTGGTCGACGACGAGCCGAACGTGCTGTCGGCGCTCAAGCGCGTGTTCCGGCCCGCGGGCTACGACATCCTGACCGCCGACAGCGGCGAGGCCGCGCTCGAGATACTGGCGTCGACCGAGGTCGACCTGATCGTGTCCGACATGCGGATGCCGCGCATGAGCGGTGCGGAATTCCTGGCCCGCGCGCGGGCGCTGTACCCGGACACGATGCGTATCCTGCTGACCGGCTATGCGGATATCGCATCGGTCGTGCAGGCCGTCAACGAAGGCGGCGTGTATCGCTACCTGAACAAGCCGTGGGACGATCACGATCTGCTGATGACCATCGAACAGGCGCTGGAGCAGCGGCGCTTGCGCCGCGAAGCGGCCCGGCTGACCGCGCTGACGGAAGCGCAGAACGACGCGCTGCGCCGTTTCAACACGGAACTCGAAACGCAGGTGCGTGCGCGCACCGAGGAACTCGGCCAGACCGTGATGTTCCTCGAAGCGGCGCAACGCGACCTGAAAAGCAGTTTCACGGCAATGGTCCAGGTCTGCGCGAGCATGATCGAGCTGCGTTGCGGCACCGCCGGCGGACACGCGATGCGCGTCGGCGAGATCGCGCGACGGCTCGCGCTGGCGTCGGGGATGAGCGAGCTGCACGCGCAGGATGTCTATTTCGCGGGGTTGCTGCACGGTATCGGCAAGTTGTCGCTGCCCGACGAATTGCTGCACAAGCCGCTCGCGCGGATGACGACGGACGAACACCGGCTGTTCCAGCAGCATCCGCTGCGCGCGCAGATGGTGCTGACGCCGGTCGCGCAATTGCACAAGGTCGCGTCGATCGTACTGCACCAGTACGAGCGCTTCAACGGACGCGGCACGCCGGACGGGCTGACCGGCGACGCGATTCCGCTCGGCTCGCGGATCGTTGCGATCGCACGCGATTTCGAAGGGCTGCGCAACGGCGAAATCGGTGTGCCGCATTCGGTCGAACAGGCGCTCGATGCGTTGCGCTCGCAGGCCAGCGTGCGATACGACCCGCAGATCGTCGAGCGTTGCATCGAGCTGATGCGCGACCCGGCGAGTCTCGGTATCGCGGCGTCCGTCGCGGAGATCAAGTCCGCGCAGCTGCGCGAAGGGATGCAGCTCGCCGACGATCTGCGCACGCATCGCGGCGTGCTGCTGATGACGAAGGGCAGCGTGATGTCGGCGCACCAGATCGAGCTCGTGCGCCGTTTCGAGACGCGGGAAGGGACACCGTTCGACATCCTCGTCCTGGCCGGCGCGGCCGCATCGATGCAGGCGCACAACGCAGGCGCGCCGCCCGGCTGACGCAGGATGCCTGGCCTGATGGACGCCGCGCGCGCTCGGCCGCACGGCGGCAACGCCTTCACACCGATTCGGTCGCTCGATCATGCACGGCACCTATGACCTCCCGCTCGTCCTGCTGTCGCTTGTGATCGCGACGCTGGCCTCCTATACGACGCTCGACCTGGCCGCGTTCATTTCGCTGCTCGACAACCCGAAGCTCAAGCGTGCGTGGCTGGGCGGCGGCGCGGCCGCGATGGGAACCGGGATCTGGTCGATGCATTTCGTCGGCATGCTCGCGTTTTCGCTGCCGATCCCGCTCGGTTATGCACTGCCGGATACCGGCGCGTCGCTGGCGATCGCCGTGCTCGTGTCGTATTTCGCGCTGAACGTCGTCACGCGCGCGCGGCTGGGCTGGCGGCGGCTGTTCGCGGGCGGTGCGCTGATGGGCGGCGGGATTGCCGGCATGCATTACACGGGGATGGCCGCGATGCACATGCAGCCCGGCATTCGCTACGATCCCGCGCTGTTCGCCGCATCGATCGGCATCGCGGTGATCGCGTCGACTGCCGCGCTGTGGATCGCGCAGGCGCTGCGCGTGCGGCAGGCGCGTCATGCGACCGCGCAACGCGTCGGCGCGGCCTTCATCATGGGCATCGCCATTACCGGCATGCACTATACGGGGATGGCGGCGGCCCATTTCGCGCCGGACGCGCGATGCGGCACCGCGAACGGGATCGACGCGCCGTGGCTCGCGACGACCGTCGCGCTGTTTACGATGGCGACGCTGATCGTCACGCTGCTGCTCAGCCGCTTCGATGCGCGCACAACCTTTCTGCGCGGGATGGCCGACACGCTCGAGCGGCTCGTGAAAATGCGCACCGCGGAACTCGAACGTGCGTTGCACCGCTACGAGCAGACGACGGAGATGCTGCAGCGCACGCGTGAGAACATGGCGACCGAGATCGACGAGCGCAAGGCCGCGCAGGCGCGGCTCGAACAGGAGAAGGAAGAGCAGCGGCGCCTTCTGCATGTGCTCGAGGCAACCCACGTGCAGTTGCTGCAGTCGGAAAAGCTCGCGTCGATCGGCCAGCTCGCGGCGGGCGTCGCGCACGAGATCAACAATCCGATCGGCTTCGTCAGTGCGAACCTCAATACGTTGAAGACCTGGGTGCGAAGCCTGCTCGATGTGGTCGCGGCGCATGAAGCGGCGCTGCCGCAGCTCGACCCGGCCGCGCGCGATGCGCTGACGGCGATGGGCCGCGCCGCGGATCTGGACTACGTCCGCGACGAGATCGTGACGCTGATAGACGAATCGATCGATGGTGCGGTGCGGGTGCGGCGCATCGTGCAGGACCTGCGCGATTTCTCGCGCCCGGGCAGCGACGAGTGGAGCGTGGTCGATCTCCATGCGGGCCTCGAGAGCACGCTCAACGTCGTCCATAACGAACTGAAGTACAAGGCCGACATCGTGCGCGATTACGGCGACCTGCCGCAGGTCGAATGCCTGCCGTCGCAGTTGAACCAGGTGTTCATGAACCTGCTGGTCAACGCGGCGCAGGCGATTCCCGAGCGTGGCGTGATCACGATCCGCACGTCGAGCGATGGCGAGCAGGTGTCGATCGCGATCAGCGACACCGGAACGGGCATGACGCCCGATGTCGTCCGGCGGATCTTCGATCCGTTCTTCACGACGAAGCCGGTCGGGCAGGGAACCGGGCTTGGCTTGTCGGTATCGCACGGCATCGTCGAGCGCCATCGCGGCACGATCGACGTGACGAGCGAACCCGGGCGCGGCACGACGTTCTGCGTGCGGCTGCCGGTCCGGCGGGCACGCGACGACGCGAACACGGCGGAGCTGGAGCAGCGGGCATGAGGATGCGATCGTGACTGCCGTGCGCGCGCGGGAAGCGCGTACGCGATTCAGCGTGAATTCGATGCTCGCGTACCAGGTGTCGCTGCGCGGCGCCGCTCAGGTGATCGGCCACTGAAGAATGACGATCCCGTCGTTGTAGTCGCGGTCGGCGCCGTCCTCGGCGCCGAGCCAGCTGAGCCACACTTGATCGCCCGCGGACAGCGGCGCGACGCGCGCGTCGGTCGCGGACTTCCTTCCGTTGGCCGATGCGTCGATCCGGATCTTGCCGCCTTTCGAGCTCAGCGTGAACTGCCTGACGCCGTCGTTGCCGTTGCCGACGAACGACGCGGCCGGTTCGCGCGCATCGTCGATGAACAGCTTCAGGTCCTGCCGGTCGGCGGCATTCGCGTGGAAGATCGCCTTGAAGGCAGTATTCGGCGGCACGTCGCGGTTCGACGACGGCTGGAAACCGGGCTAACCGGGCTGTTTCGTATCCGGCCGGCTGCCGGCGATCTCGATCGTCGTTTCCCAGCGGAAATAGCCTAATACCGCACCGTCGCGATCGAGCACGGCGAAGTCGGCCGTGCACGTGGTAGTGCCCGCGGCGAGCACGTCGCTGTGCCAGTAATGGTCTTTCATCGGCTGGCACGCCGGATGAAGCAGGTCGTCGGCATCCGGCACCGGCGTCGTGGCGTCGCGCACTTCCGGTTCGATCGGCGCGACGATGCCGGCGTCCTTCAATGCGAACCGGATGAACAGCACGCTCAGCTCGGCGCGCAGCGCCAGCGTGGTTTCGCGCAGGCCAAGCTGGTCGCCCGGCGCCAGGCCGGCAAAGAGCCGGCTGTCGTTGTGGCCGAGCTGCCCGGTGTCGCCGGGGCTCAACACGTAGATGTGCCGGCCGTCGATCACGGTCGGCGCGTCGGCGTCCCGGCTCGCATCGGGGTAGGCCGACAGCAGCGTGACGGCGTCGACGATCGCGAGCACATCGCAACGAAGACCAGACATGAGCGCTTCCTCCGCAACAAGGGAATGACGCGGGCGCCCGCCGCGCGGCCGCCCGCCCGCCGCGATCAGTTGTGGATCGTGATGAACGGATCCCATGAGAAGCAACCCTGGCTCTGGCAGTTGCGATCGATGATCTGGAACTGGAAGTGGTAGGTCACGCGGCCGACCTTCAGGCATTCCGACGACCAGTAGTAGTTCGCGACCTTCTGGCATGTCGGCACCTCGGGCTTGCTGGTGTTCGGCACCGGGATCGACGCTTCCGCGACCCGCGGCGTCGGCGTCGAGATCAAGTCGTTGCCGACGTTGCCGACGAATTTGTAGAACACGACCTGGTTCTCGAAGCCCAGCGACAAGCTCGTTTCGCGCCAGCGGATCAGGTCGCCGACCTGCGCCTTCAGGTCGAGCTCGCCGCCCGCCTGCCCGGAGATTACGTTGTCCTGGTTGGTCACCATATAGACATAATGCCAGTCGATCAGCGTCGGAGCGGCCGGATTCTTGCTGGGATTCGGATACTTTTTGAGAATGGTTTCGGTATCGAATGAAACGAGCACATCGGTGAAGTGTGACATGGAAGCTCCCGTTTTAAGTAATGGGACTTATCGTTTCGAGAACTGCTTCGTGCGGCCGCCATCTCCTTGTCCTGCAAGGCTCCGTGCGATGTGTGGCACGTACAGGCGCGACGGCGTATGCAGGTTATCCCGTTCGGTTAATTCTGGAAGCTGTAAGAGTAAACAGGGTTATAAAAATGATTATCGTATATTAAGTTGAAAATCGGATTCAATCGGATCGATGCGTTACATAAATAGAAGAAAATTGAATCTGTTAATCGATTTGCCGATTATTTTCGATCGGAGAAAGGGGCGGATGGCCGGCGCGATCTCGAGCGATCGTCGCCTTGGCGGCACGACGATTCGGGAGCGGGAAGGGGGAGTGATTCGCGGCAGGTAGCCCGCGGCCGGGCGGCAGGCGATCGCGCGCTTACCGGTAGGTCCAGAGCCGATGCAGCACGAACGTCGTCGGCGGGATCAGCAGTGCGATCGCGACGATGCTCATCGCGCGCGACACGTCGAGCATTTCGGCGGCACGCGCGAGCAGCAGCGTTTCGACGAAGCCGGCCAGCGTGACGACGAGAAAACGCAGCGCGTTGCGCGTATGCACCGTCGACGAGAAGCTCCACAGCGTATTCGCGAGATACGAGAACGCCGTCGCGCACAGGAATGCGACCGCGTTCGCGGCGACCAGCGTCGCATCGAACAGCGCGAACAGCGCGGACGCGACCAGCGTATGGAGCGCGGTCGAACAAAGCCCGGACAAGCCGAAGCGCACGAGCCTCGTGCGCTCGGCATGGAGCAGGTCGATCATGGCCGTCTGCGCGCGTTCAGCGTACGTCGATCCGCGCACGGTTCGGCTGCACGCGCCGGCGTGCGATCTGGCGGCGCGCATCGCGCGCGACCGGAAGTTCGATCACCTTGCCGTGCGCCTGGTAGCGGCGGCGGATCAGGTAGACGGGCCGTTGCTTCGACTCGTCGTAGATCCGCCCGATGTATTCGCCGACGACACCGATCCCGATCAGTTCGATGCCGCCGATGAACAGCGTGACCGAGATCAGCGACGCGTAACCGAGCACCGGATTGCCGAACAGCAGCGTGCGGAAGATGATGAACGAGCCGTACAGGAACGCGAGCGCGGCGATGCCGACACCGATATAGGTCCAGCTGCGCAGCGGCACCGTGCTGAAGCTGGTGATCCCCTCCAGCGCGAAATTCCACAGCTTCCAGCCGGAGAACTTCGAGTGCCCGGCGCTGCGCGGGTCGCGCTGGTATTCGACGATCACGGTCTTGAAGCCGACCCACGCGAACAGCCCCTTCATGAAGCGGTGCCGCTCGGGCAGGTTGCGCAGCGCGTTCACGACCTTGCGGTCCATCAGCCGGAAATCGCCGACGTTCTCCGGCAGCTTCACGTCCGACAGCAGGTTGTGCACGCGATAGTAGATCGCGGCCGCGGTGCGCTTCGCGAACGAATCGCACGCGCGGTTGCTGCGCTTCGCCGCGACGACTTCCGCGCCGGCGCGCCAGTGTTCGATCATCACCGGAATCAGGCTCGGCGGATCCTGCAGGTCGGCGTCGAGCGGGATCACCGCGTCGCCGGCGGCTTCGTCGAGGCCGGCCGTCAGCGCCGCTTCCTTGCCGAAGTTGCGGGTGAGATCGATCACGCGCACGCGCCGCTCGCCGGTGCTGATCCGGATCAGGCGTTCGAGCGTGTCGTCGCGGCTGCCGTCGTTCACGCAGACGATCTCGAAGCGGATCGCGTCGATGGCCGTCAGCAACGGAATCACGACGTCGAAGAAGCGCTCGACGGCCTCGCCTTCGTTATAGAACGGCACGACCAGCGAAACGAGCGGCGTGTAGAGTGGTTCCCGCATGATGATTCCCCTTGTGATGTCGCTTCACCGGCCGGCGCCGAGCGTCGGGCGGCCGGTGCGGCGCATTCCGTGCGCCGATCGGTGGTGTGGTCGGACCGGATGTGCGAAGCCGGTCTCGGTCGAGTCGTCGCGTGCGTCGGGCATCGACGGCACGTCGTGTCTTTCCTGCGCGATCCGGCTGACGAGCAGCGCGAGCGACGCGAGCGTCACGAGCGGCATGAACTGGAACGACAGATGCGACACGACCGCGAGGCCCGCGAGCGGCATCGGCCACAGCAGCATCAGCCATTCGCGGTCGAAGCGCCGCCAGCCGTGCGTCCACGCATAACGCGCGTACCACGCGATCACGATGCCATACCAGGTCAGGTCGTAGTCGTACAGATAGGGGCTGACGAGCAGGCATGCGCATGCAAGGGTGGCGGCGCGCAGCGCGTAGGAACACGCGCCGCGCCACGCGTAGACGACGGCGATCGCGGCGGCCGCGGCCGACAGCAGCTGAAGGCCGCGCGCGACGATCGCGGGCCAGCCGGCCATCGTCGCGAGTGCGAACACGGTCGGCATGCGGGCGAGCTTGGCGTGACCGGTGCCGACGATCGTATAGGCGTTGCCGATCACATGCGCGAACGTGACCCACGGGCCGACACCGAACGCGAGCGTCGCGAGCGCGGCGCAGCTGGCGATCGTCGCAGCCCATGCGGCCAGCGCGCGCCACTGGCCCGCGCACAGCAGCGCGAGCGGGAACAGCACCGCGAGCTGCGGCTTCATCGTCAGCAAGCCGAAGCAGATTCCCGCGCATACCGGGCGGCGGTTCAGCGCAAGCAGGCCGATACCGGCGAGCATCGCGGTAAAGAGGCTGGTCTGGCCGACGATCACGGTGAGGAACGCGCCGGGGAACGCGAGCGCGCACAGCCACGCGGCATCGCGCTGCACGGTCGCACGGATCGTCGCGGCGAACAGCACATACGTGACGCCGAGCCACAGCACGAGTGCCAGCATGTACGGCAGCCAGCCGAGCGGCAGCACGAGCAGCAGCATCGTCGGCGGATAGAGCCACGGCAGCGTGCCGTCCGCGAGCGTCATCGTCGGGACTGCCAGCTTCTGGACCGCGAACAGCGCGGGGAAATGCCACGCGTCGGCACCGTGCCCGTGCGCGGCGAGCCGCGCGGCGCTCCAGATCGGCGAGAAATCCTGCGACAGCGGCTCCAGCGCACCGTTGTGCGACAGGAACACGCGGATCACGTAGATGACGATGAACAGCAGTTCCGTCAGCAGCACGGCGGCCGCATAGAGGCGCACGCGATCGCGATTGAGCCAGTGCGGATAGCGGCGCGGGCCCGCGATCGGGAGTTCCGGATGCAGATCGACGGCGGAATGCGCATGGCGGGCGAACGAAGGCGTTTTCATTGCGCGCTCCGTGACGCGAGTGCCGTGCGGCGCACGACGACGAACAGCACCGCGAGCAGCACGACCGGCCCGATCTGCGGCAGCTTCATCAGCCGGTTGAACATCTCGAAGATCGGCAGCAGCCACGCGAGCACGAGGATGCCCTGGTCGCCGGGCAGCCAGCCTTCGTCGAGACCGTGTGCGATCAGGCAGAAGATCGCGATGCCGAGCCAGGTCAGTTCGTAGTTCCACAGATAGGGCGTCGTCAGCAGCGTGGCGACGGCCAGCACCGCGGCGCGCAGGCGCATGTCGCGCGTGCGGCGCCACACGTCGACGGCCGCGGCGATCGCCAGCAGCGCGACCGCCGCTTGCACGGCCAGCGCGGCCGCCACCGGCGCACCCGCGAGCCGCAGCGCGGCGAACGGCGTCGGCGACGCGAGCCAGTACGACGCGAGCATGAAATGCTGGTCGCGTACCGTCGACATGGCGTGGCTCAAGCCGTGCAGCGCGCCGGGCCCGGCCAGCGCGATGCCGGCCGCCGCGAACAGCGTCGCGCTGATCGCCGCCGCCGCGAACGTGCGCCACGCCCGCGTCGCGATCAGCACGAACGGGAACACGACGGCGAGTTGCGGCTTGATCGCGAGCAGCCCGATCAGCACGCCGGCCGCAACCGGACGCTTGCCGAGCAGATGCAGCGCGAGTGCGGCGAGGCCGGCGGTCAGGATGCTGTTCTGGCCGAACAGCGCGGACATGCACACCGCCGAATACGCGACCACGACGAGCGCCGCGGCGCGCGGGTGCGGAAGATGCGCGCGCAATCCCGACAACCGCGAGACGGCGAACGCGTAGCATAAAAGACTGCCCGCGAAAAAGAGGAAATATGCGGGCAGGAAAGGCACGAGGGCAACCGGCGCGATGAACAGCAACATCGTCGGCGGATAGAGCCAGGGAAGCGGCCGGTGCTGCAGATACGCACCGAAGTGCGCGAACTCGGCCTGCAGGAATGACGAAGAGTCGTAGGCCGCTGCGGCATGGCCTTGCAACACGAGGTTCGATGCGGTCCAGAAGACCGAGAAGTCGGTGCCCGGGCGGGCGGTGGCATTCGACGTGAAGCCGTCCGTCACGACGCCCCAGATGGCCAGCAGCGCGGCGAAGAGCATCAGCATGATGCAGCTGTACGGAACGATCCGGTCCGCCGTCAGCCATTGAGCCCGGCATATGGCGCGATCGCGCGTTCCACGATTGGCTGTGTACATGATGCCCCGTATGTAGTGGAGGCTGCCTGGTCTGTCGCAGCCGTTTCATGTTGTCGTGCCGCCGGATCGAATCGCTCTGAATGGCGTTGTCCGGTGAATTCATTGTTGAAGAAAAAATCGCGTGATGCAAACCGGGCACTGGAAGCCGTGATCCCGATCAATCGGTGACAGGCGTGAAAACCGCGTTTTCAGGTATGAAAAAACGACCCGGCCGGATTTCATGTTTCTGGCTTGAAACATTCCGTGTTTTCGAGCGGTGTCGCGTCCTGCCGATCCCGTGAAATGCAACCGGCTGCCCGCGTTCGGGAAAGTCCCGAGAAAAAATTTTGGACCCTTTGTGCAGCGCGGCGGCGAGCGTTCCGGCGTACCTCGCTCGCGGGAATGCATATATCAAAGTTGAAACATTTCGTTCGTCGCACCATTGACGCGGGAACCCGGAGATCGCCGGAACCCTTGATACGCCTGGATTTCGCTCGAGGTGGCCTGCTCTTTGCGTCAGCGTTGGCACGGCAGTCGACGACGTGACGACCGGGCGGTTCCGGGAACAGACGGAACCAGCTCCGGAATCACCTGCGGAGAAGAGGGCCGGAGCGCGTCGGGGAAAACACGCAGCTCCAGGTCGATGAACCGCGAGAACCTTCGTCGATAGGCCAACGAGACCCGGGATCGTCAGGGCAAAAAGAAATCGGCATCGCAGCAGACGGGGAATAAAAATGAAACAGCAAAGCACATCGCGGCCGGCGAGCCGCGACAAAAGCGATTTTCAGCATCGCCGGGAGTTCGGCTCCCGCTCAATTGAATTCCGTGCGTCGAACGGCAGTCACGCCGTTCAGGTCGATCGTCCAGCCCGGTATATCCGGCTGATCGAACCGTACGCGCATCTCTCGCGTTCCTTCTCACTGAAATCCGTTCTCACGGACAGGTGTGCGCATCCCTGTTCTCGCAGCTGAGCGTCGCGTTTCGATTTTCTCGTAGTGCCGGTGGTGCCCGTCCCCGACGTCATGACAGACGAAGGGTATTTCATAGCAGTCCGAAAGGAGAATGCTCATGTCAAGAATCATCGAAAAGATCGCCTGGTTCATTCGGGATCAGCGCGGCGTGACGGCCATTGAATACGGCCTGATCGCCGCACTGATCGCGATCGGAATCGTCGCCGCGTTGGCGACGGTCGGTACGGATCTGAAGACCGTGTTCAGCACGATCGCCGCAGATCTGGACTCGGCGGTAGCAGGACTCTGATGGACGGTGCGGCGGGCGGCTCGTCCGAATCGTTCGCCGGCACCACACGGCATTAACAACTTTCCTCGACGTATCGATGCCAGATCGATCGATCCAGCCGGTACACGAGGGCTTTGAAAGTCATCACGCAAGGAGATAACCATGTCCAAGTTCATTCAACAAGCCAGCCGTTTCGTCCGCGATGAAGACGGCGTGACCGCCATCGAATACGGCCTGATCGCCGCACTGATCGCGGTAGGCATCATCCTCGCGCTGTCGACGATCGGGAAGGACCTCAAGACCGTGTTCAGCACGATCGCGGCCGACCTGGATTCGGCGGTGGCAGGCATCTGATGGACCGTACCGCGGACGGCTCGGCTGGTGCAGTGCTCGAGCCGTCCCCGGTCATCTGATCAACCGGAACCGGAGACCATCATGCAAGCCAGGGTGCGTGCCGTATGTCGCCGCTGGATCGGCGACGAGCAGGGTGTGACGTCGATCGAATATGCGTTGCTCGGGGCAATGTTCGCCGTCGCGGTGCTGGGCAGCGTCGTCACGCTGAGAGGTTCGCTGGCCGATACGTACGAGGTGATTGCAACAGCCTTGACGGCTGCCGTGACCACCGCGCTTGCAATGGTTTCCTGATCCTTCGATTCGCTCCGCGAGGTTCGCCATGTTACTCGTTGCGCCGCCTTACCCGGTTCCGTTGTGCGTGACGCTGCTCGCGGTCGCCGCGGCCAGCACGGACATCGCGGCCCGCCGCATTCCGAACCGCCTCGTCGCGGCCGGACTCGTCGGCGCGCTGGTCGCCCAGTGCATGCTGCACGGCGTCCTGGCAGGCGCACTCGGATGGCTCGCGGGAGCAGCGACCGGCTTCGGCCTGCTGCTGCCGTTCTACCTGTTGCGCGGGATGGCGGCCGGCGACGTGAAGCTGATGCTCGCGATCGGTGCATGGGTCGGCGCGGAAATGACGTTTTACATCGTGCTGGCCACCTTCGTGGCCGGCGGGATCGGTGCCATCGCGTTCGCGCTGCTGCGCGGGCGGATGCGCCGGATGTGGGCGAACGTCCGCGTGCTGATCGCGCGCCGTTCGCAAGGGGCGCGCGCAGGGGCAGCCGACGGCCCAGCGGAAATCGCGTCGGTCGGCACGCTGCCGTACGGCGTCGCGATCGCGGCCGGCACGCTGGGCATGCTGTTCGCGTCGTGCGCGTAGCGCGACGAGCCCGCAACGAGGATGGAACGACCATGAACACGAACCACACCGAACCGAGACGCGACGCGCAGGTATCCAAACTGCCCGATCCGTTGCCGTCGCGGGAGGCCAATACGAAGCTGGGCGCGCAGTTGCCGGCGGCGCCGCGCTCGCTCGGCGAAACCGGGCTGAGCATGACGTTCGTCGCCGGGCTCGTGCTGAAGTCGACGCTGATGCTCGGCCGCCCGTCGTACGGCGACCTGGTCGAGCGGCACTGCCTGCCGCTCGCGGTGCTCGACGACGTCTTCGCGTTCCTGGTGCGCGAGCATCTCGTCGAGCTCACCCATCGCGGCGCGACCGATCTCGACGTGACGTTCCGCCTGACCGATGCGGGCCGCGTGCTCGCGTTCGAGGAACGCGCGCGCAGCGGTTACAGCGGCCCCGCGCCGGTCTCGCTCGCCGCGTATCTCGAATGCGTGAGCGCGCATTCGGTGCGCAAGCTGCACATCGACCAGGGCGACGTGTGGGCCGCGTTCGAAGGCATCGTGATCGACACGTCGGTCATCGATGCGGCGGCCGCGGCGCTGAACGCGGGCCGTCCGCTGCTGATCTACGGTCCGGCCGGCAGCGGCAAGACCTTCCTCGCCGAGCGGCTCGGCGCGCTGATGCACGGCCGCGTGCCGGTGCCGCACGCGATCTGCGAGGCCGGTGAAGTGATCCAGATCTACGACCCGCTCGTGCACGTCGACGCGGAACCGCAATCCGGCGGCCAGTCGGTCGATCGCCGCTGGCGCCTGTGCAAGCGGCCGGTCGTGCTGTCCGGCGGCGAACTGACGCTCGACGAACTCGACCTGCGCCGTGATGAAGCTGCCGGCTTCTACCAGGCGCCGCCGCACATGAAGGCGAACATGGGCATGTACATCGTCGACGATCTCGGCCGCCAGCGCGTCGAGCCGCGCGACCTGCTCAATCGCTGGCTGCGCCCGCTCGATCGCGGCGTCGATTTCCTGACGCTCGAATCCGGCAACCGCTTCGTGCTGCCGTTCGACGTGTGGCCGGTGTTCTCGAGCAACCTCGCGCCGGAACAGTTCTGCGACGACGCGTTCCTGCGCCGCCTCGGCTCGAAGCTTCACGTCGGTCCGCTGTCGATCGACCACTACCGCGCGGTGTACGACGCGGCCTGCACATCGCTCGGTCTCGTCTCGGCGAGCGATGCATTCGAGTTCCTGCTGCATCGGCTGCATCTGCCGACCGGCAAGGCGTTTCTCGCGTGCTTTCCGGCGGATCTGCTGCGCCTTGTCGCCGCCGGCGCACGTTACCGCGGCGATCCGCCCGAGGTGACGCACGACGCGCTGTACGACGCGTGGGCGAGCTATTTCGGCGCAGCGCCCGAACGGGACGGCAACCATACGCCGCCCGTCGAGCGAGGCGGACGTACGTACATCACCGGTTGAGCCGTTTTTTTTACGAATCGTCGAGGAGCATTGCCATGAAAAACAGTCGAGCGCTCATGATGCTGGCCGTCGCGATGGTCGCGGGTCTTGCCGCGGTCGTGTTCGCGTCCCACTGGCTGGTGCAGACATCCACGAACTCGGTCACGCCCGTCGCGGTGGCGGCCGCGGACCTGAACCTGGGCGAGCCGCTCGGGGCGAACCAGATCCACATGGTGAGCTGGCCGTCGGGCAGCGTGCCGACCGGCGCGTTCACCGATACGAAAACCCTCGAAGGGCGCGTCGTGCGCACCAGCCTGGCGCGCGGCGAGCCGGTGATCGAGTCGAAGCTCGCACCGCTCGGCACGAAGGGCGGGCTGTCCGCGGTGATCGCCGACGGCAGCCGCGCGATCACGGTGCGCGTGAACGACGTGGTCGGCGTCGCGGGCTTCGCGCTGCCGGGCACCTACGTCGACGTGATCGTCAACACGCAGGAGCAGCAGGGCAAGACCGACGGGCAGAGCATCTCCAAGATCGTGCTCGAGCACATCCTCGTGCTCGCCGTCGCGCAGCAGGTCAGCCGCGACGACACTGCACCGAAGGTCGTCAACGCGGTCACGCTGGAAGTCACGCCCGACCAGGCCGAACGGCTCGACCTCGCGCGCAGCGTCGGCACGCTGTCGCTCGTGCTGCGCAATCAGGTCGACCAGAAGACGCTGAACACGGGTGGCGCGACCAAGATGACGCTGCTCGGCAAGCCGCCCGTACCCGATTTGCCGCCGCTTCCCGTTCCCGCACAGGTGCGGACGGTGCGCGTGCACGTCGCGTCGCACGCGGCGCCGGCAGCGCGGCGCGACTGCGTCGGCGTGCTGGCCGGCGTGAAGGGCAGCGTCGAATGTTTCTGAAGCAGATCAACACAGCCAGATAAACAAATCGGCCGCCGGCAGGGTACGGCGGCCTCGGAAGTCGACAACCGGCACGGCGCCGGTCTCTCGGGGGATCAAACAAAATGAAGCTCAAATCGCAACGTACAGGTACCGGCCCACTGCGGACTCGCGTCGCACGGGGCACGATGATGGCCGCGATCCTCTGTTCAGGATGGCTGACCGTTTATGGCGCACTGGCCCAGGAAGGCATCGAGGCGGGCGTGCTGACGAAGGGCGGCGCCAGCGCGCCGGCCGCGGTCGGCAAGGGGCCCGTGCAGATGACGATCAGCATGGCGCCGGCGCCGGTCGCCGCGGCCGCCGCTGCGGCGGGGCCGCTGCGCGGGCCGAACTGCGTCGGTGCCGTGCGCGAGTCGAGCAGCGTCAGCGTGCCGCTCGGCAAGTCGCTGCTGGTGCCGATGCCGGAGCCGGTCCGCAATCGGACGATCGGCAACCCGGCCGTCGCGCAGGCGACGATGGTGTCGCCGCAGACGCTGTACATCCTCGGGCTGTCGGTCGGCACGACCAACATGATCGTGCAGGGCAAGAGCGGCGCATGCCGCGTGATCGACGTCGCGGTCGGCGCTGACGCCGGCGGCCTGCAGGCATCGCTGCTGCAACTGCTGCCGGGAGAACGCGACATCCACGTGTCGACCGCGGCCGGCACGATCGTGCTGGCCGGCACGGTGTCGAGCTCGCAGGCCGCGCAGCAGGCCGTGCAGATCGCACGCGCGTACGGCGACAGTGCGGGTGATGCCGGCGGGGGCGGCAAGCAGGGCGCCGGCGTGCTGAACATGCTGAGCGTCACGTCGCCGCAGCAGGTGATGCTCGAGGTGAAGGTCGCCGAGGTGTCGAAGACGCTGATCAACCAGATGGGCAGCGCGTTCAACATCCAGGGCGGGTTCGGTTCGTGGAGCGGCGCGCTGGTCAGCAACCTGCTCGCGGGCGTCGCGAGCGGGGCCATCTTCAACAAGGCGAACAACAAGCCGTTCAGCATCTCGGCCGACGCGCAGAACACCGACAACCTCGTCAAGATCCTCGCGGAGCCGAATCTCGTGACGATCAGCGGCCAGGAAGCGACGTTCCTCGCCGGCGGCAAGATCTTCATCCCGATCCCGCAGAGCAGCGGCAACGGCACGTCGTCGATCACGCTGCAGGAAGAGGAGTTCGGCGTCGCGCTGAAGTTCACGCCGACGGTGCTGGCGAACGGCCGGATCAGCCTGAAGGTCGCACCGGAAGTGTCGGAGCTGTCGCAAACGGGCGTCACGCTGAGCGCGACCAACATCGGCGGCACGTCGATCCTGCCGCTGATCACGACGCGGCGTGCTTCGACGACGGTCCAGATGAGCGACGGCGAATCGTTCGCGATCGGCGGGCTGATCAAGGACAACGCGAGCGGCGCGCTGAAGGCGATCCCGGGTGTGGGCGAAGTGCCGGTGCTCGGCGCGCTGTTCCGCAGCACGTCGTTCCAGCAGGACCGCACCGAGCTGATCTTCCTGATCACGCCGCACCTCGTGAAGCCGATGCAGACCGCGGACGTGCCGTTGCCGACCGACAGCTTCTCGAAGCCGCACGAAATCGACGTGTACGCGACGGGCAACATGGAAGGCCGCCGCGGGGTCCGCAAGGCGGGCGCGCAACCCGCGAACGGCGCGGCTGCTGCACCGCAGGAGGCACCGGCCCAGGCTCCGGCCCAGGGTCCGGCACCTGCACCGCAATCGGAAGCACCCGCCGCTGCGGCCGCCGCACTGCCTGCGCCGCGCGCGCCGCAGGGCACGGACGCACAGCCGCCGGTGCCGGCCGAGCCGCAGAAGACGCCTGCGCCGGTAGCGGCCACCGCGCCGCAGCCAGACGCGGCAAACGCGGCCCGCGTCGCACGTATCGAAGCCGCCGCCGCGCGCCTCGCGGCGGCCGGCCCCGACACGCCGGCCCAGCCGGCGGCGCGACCGAAGCAACGGGTGCCCGCGGGTGCCCGGGCGCAGGTCGCGCGCTCGGAACCCAAGTCCACCGATCGTTGAAGCCATCCAAGGGGAAGCTCCATGAAATCCGCCTACCTCGTATTCGTGCGCCGCGCGGCGCTCGCCGCACCGCTCGCGTTCGCGCTTGCCGGCTGCATGTCGTCGACCCCGGTGTGGGACAGCCGTTTCGGCGACTCGGTCCGCTCCGTGATGCAGGCCCAGATCATCGACCCGCATGCCGCCGAACACGCGGCATCGGCTTCGGCGTCGGGCATCGACGGCGGCGCGGCCGCGGCCGCGCTCGACAACTACGACAAGTCGTTCAAGCAGATCCAGCCGCCTGCCAATGCGTTCGTGATCGGCATCGGCAAGGCGACTCAATAACGACGGCACGCTCAGGGAGAACGCCATGTCCAGCGCAGCTCGCTATCCGAAAGTCACGCGTCGCGGCCTCCATCGCCAGCGCGGCGCCGTCGCGATCATCGTCGGTCTCGCACTGGCGGTGATGATCGGGTTCGTCGGTCTCGCGCTGGACCTCGGCAAGCTGTACGTCACGCGCAGCGAACTGCAGAACAGCGCCGATGCGTGCGCGCTGTCGGCTGCGCGCGACCTGACTTCGGCCATCAGCCTGTCGGTCGCCGAGGCGAACGGCATCGCCGCCGGCCACCTGAATTTCGTGTTCTTCCAGAACAAGTCGGTGCAGATGCTGACGAATTCGAACATCACGTTCAGCGACTCGCTGTCCAATCCGTTCCTGACGAAGAACTCGGTCGCGACGCCGGCGAACATCAAGTACGTGAAGTGCGTCGCGTCGCTGAGCAACATCGCACACTGGTTCATCGAGGTGCTGAACGTGCTGCCGGGCACGAAGCTCGCGAACGCGGCCGAAGTGTCGGCGAGCGCGATCGCGACGGTCGGCGGCGGGCAGACCACCTGCGCGATCCCGGTGTTCGTGTGCCGCGCGACGGGCGCGCCGCCCTACAACGTCGGCGACTGGATCACGTCGCCGTCCGGCTCGACCTACGGGCCGGGCAACTTCGGCTGGGCGGCGCTCGACGGTTCGACGAGCGAAACGACCATCGCGAACGAGCTGTCGGGCAACACCTGCAATATCAAGAGCCCGCCCGACCTCGGCAGCACCGGCCTGAAGTCGGCGGCGCTGCGCGCCTGGAATACGCGCTTCGGCATTTATACGAACGGCGCGAACGGCTCGAGCGGCCAGCCCGACTTCACCGGCTACGCGTATGTCGGCCCGAACTACGGGCCGCCCGGAACGCCGGGCATCAAGGGCGACGCATACACGCAGTTCGTGACCGACCGCACGACCTACAAGACCTACCAGGGCGACGGCGCGCCGCCGGCGGGCAGCGGGATCTCCACCAACGGCACCGCGACGGCGAGCAACTACCAGACCTTTGGCGGCGACCGCCGTGTCGCGCTCGCGCCGGAAGGCGACTGCTCGGCGCTGAGCGGCAGCAGCGGCAAGGTGCACATCACGCAATGGGATTGCGTGCTGATGCTCGATCCCGTGCCGTTCAGCCCCGGCAGCGGCCCCGTCATAGCCCACCTCGAATACCTCGGCTCGACCGTATCCGGCAACAATCCGTGCGCGACGCACGGGTTGCCCGGCAGCGGCAGCGCGTCCGGGGTCCAGGTGCCGATGCTCGTTCAATAGGGAGAGGCGATCATGAAAAGGCCCCCGTTTCGCCGTTCGCGCACCCGTGGCGTGGCCGCCGTCGAGTTCGCGCTCGTGCTGATGCCGATGATCATGCTCGCGACCGGCGTGGCCGAGTTCGGCCGCGCGATCTACCAGTACGAGACGCTGACCAAGGCGACGCGCGACGCGGCGCGCTACCTGTCGGTCTGGCTGCCGAGCGACAGCGCGTATCCGGTGGCGGCGGCGCAGTGTCTCGTCGTGTACGGCAGCACGACCTGCGGCTCGGCCGGCACCGAGCTGGTGCCGGGGCTCACCACGTCGATGGTGACCATCTGCGATGCGTCGCATACGACCGGCTGCGGCGATGCGTCCGACCCGGCGCAGTTCTCGAACCTGCCGACCTACGACGCGGACAACAATGCGGCGAGCGGCACGGCGACGGGCAGCATCAACGTCGTCGAAGTGAAGATCAAGGGCTACCAGTACCAACCGATCCCCGCGTACCCGGGGCTGACGTCGATCACCTTCGGCAACATCGTCACCGTGATGAGGCAAGTGTCATGAGCGCGCGCCATTTTCCGCTGTCGCGCCGGCGCGGCGAGCGCGGCTCGACGATCGTCGAGTTCGGGCTCATCGCGTCGGTGCTGATCATGCTGCTGATCGGCATCTTCGAGTTCGGCCGCGTGCTGTTTTACTGGAACACCGCGAGCGAGGCCGTACGCCTCGGCGCGCGCACGGCGGTGGTCTGCGACGTGGATGCCGCCGGCGTCGCGAAGCGCGTGACGAAGCTGCTGCCGCTGCTGTCGAGCGCGAACGTGTCGGTGGATTACTCGCCGGCAAGCTGCGACGTGAATACCTGCTCGTTCGTGACCGTGAGCGTCAAGAACGTCACGGTCAAGACGATGATCCCGTTCGTGAACGTTACGGTCAGGATGCCGCCGTTCACGACAACGCTGCCGCGCGAAAGCCTGAACTCCGCGACCGGCGGCACCGCCTGCAATTAACCGAACAGACGAGGCACACGACATGATCAATATCCTCGTAGCTTCCGACGATACCGCGCGGCTCACGCAGATCGCGCGCCTCGTGGCCGACTGCGGACGCTATCGCGCGACACGCGCGACCGGACGGCCGTCGCAGATCGAGCACCGCACCGACGGGCTCGACGCGTTCGACATCCTGCTGATCGACGGCACGTCGACCGATCCGTCGGAGCTGTCGGCGATCGAGCGGATCTGCCGCGCGCACGCGGGCCTGACCTGCATCCTCGTGACGGCAGACACGTCGCCGCACGTGCTGCTGGACGCGATGCGCGCGGGCGCCCGCGACGTGCTGCAGTGGCCGCTCGATCGGCAGGCGCTCGGCAACGCGCTCGAGCGTGCCGCCGCGCAAAGCACGCGAAGCGACACCGACGATACGCGGATCGTGTCGTTCATGTCGTGCAAGGGCGGGGCCGGCACGAGCTTCGTCGCCAGCAACGTTGCGTTCGAGATCGCCGAGGGCTTCAAGCGCCGCGTGCTGCTGATCGACCTGAACCAGCAGTTCGCCGACGCGGCGTTCCTGGTCAGCGACGAAACCCCGCCGTCGACGCTGCCGCAGCTCTGCGCGCAGATCGAGCGGCTCGACAGCGCGTTTCTCGACGCGAGCGTCGCGCACGTGACCGAGAACTTCCACGTGCTCGCGGGCGCCGGCGATCCGGTCAAGGCCGCCGAGATGCGCGAGGACGCGCTCGAATGGATCCTCGGCGTCGCCGCGCCGCGCTACGACTTCGTGATCTTCGACATCGGCGTCGGCATCAATCCGCTGTCGATGGTCGCGCTCGATCGCAGCGACCAGATCCAGCTCGTGCTGCAGCCCGCGATGCCGCACGTGCGCGCCGGCCGCCGGCTGCTGGAAATCCTCGTGTCGCTCGGCTACTCGACCGACCAGATGCGACTGGTCGTGAACCGCGCGACGCGCGCGAGCGACCGGACCCGCACCGCGCTCGAGGAAGTGCTCGGCCTGCAGGCCGCCTGCGTGATTCCCGACGACGCCGACACCGTGCTCGAAGCGATCAACCAGGGCCATCCGGTGTCGCGGGTCGCGCGCGGCACCGCGGTCGCGCGTGCATTGCAGGGCTGTGCGAAGCAACTCGTCGACGGCGAAGTGCGCGCCGGACGCAGCGCGACGCGCAGCGAACCGCTGATGTCCCGGCTGTTCGGCCGCAAGGCCACGCCGAAGCTCAAGTCCATGTAAATCTCTCGGGGAACCGTCATGTCATTGCGCGAACAGATGTCCTTGCACCGGGCCCAGCCGCTGGCGGCGGGCAGCGAGCCGGCCGGCCCGGCGCATTCGTCGGTACGCGACGCATACCAGAAGCTGCGCCGCGAAATTCACCAGACCGTGCTCGAACGCGTCGAGCTGGAGCGCCTGTCGCGGTTGCCGCAGGAGCAGGTCCGCCAGGAAATCTCCTCGCTGATCTCGCGCATCCTCGACGACGAGCGGACGCCCGCGAACGACATCGAGCGGCGGCAGCTCGCGATCGACGTGTACGACGAGATGTTCGGCTTCGGCCCGCTCGAAGCGCTGCTGCGCGACCCGAGCATCTCCGACATCCTCGTGAACACGTACCGGCAGGTTTATGTCGAACGCGGCGGCCAGCTCGAACTGACCGACGTGACGTTCTACGACGACGCGCACCTGATGAAGGTGATCGAGAAGATCGTGTCGCGCGTCGGGCGCCGCATCGACGAATCGAGCCCGATGGTCGATGCGCGGCTGCCGGACGGCTCGCGCGTGAACGCGATCATCCCGCCGTCGGCGATCGACGGGCCACTGATGTCGATCCGGCGTTTCGCGGTCAACCCGCTGAAGATGGACGACCTGGTGCGCTACCACAGCCTGACGCCGCCGATGGCGGAGCTGCTCGATGCGCTGTCGCACGCGAAGGTGAACGTGCTCGTGTCGGGCGGCACCGGCAGCGGCAAGACGACGCTGCTCAACATCCTGTCCGGCTTCATCCCGCGCAACGAGCGGATCGTGACGATCGAGGACGCCGCCGAGCTGCAGCTCCAGCAGCCGCACGTGCTGCGGCTCGAAACGCGCCCGCCGAACATCGAGGGCAAGGGCGAGATCACGCAGCGCACGCTGGTGCGCAACGCGCTGCGGATGCGGCCGGACCGGATCATCCTCGGCGAAGTGCGCGGCGCCGAAGCGCTCGACATGCTCAACGCGATGAACACCGGCCACGAAGGCTCGCTCGCGACGATCCACGCGAACACGCCGCGCGATGCGCTGACGCGGCTCGAGAACATGATCAGCGTCTCCGGCCTGTCGCTGCCGCCGAAGACGATGCGCCAGCAGATCGCGTCGGCGATCTCGGTGGTCGTGCAGGCGGCGCGGCTGACGGACGGCAAGCGCAAGATCGTCAGCATCCAGGAGCTGACCGGGATGGAAGGCGACATCATCAACATGCAGGAGATCTTCACGTTCAAGCGTACCGGCGTGGATCGCGACGGCACGGTACGCGGCCACTTCTGCGCGACCGGCGTGCGGCCGAAGTTCGTCGAGCGGCTGCAGGCGTTCGGCATCAACCTGCCGGATTCGCTGTACGACCCGTCCCAGCGTTACGAGACGGACTGACGACATGGCGCCGTTTGCTGCCGGGGAGGCTTCATGAACACGATCTTTTACGGTTTTGTGATTCTCACCTTCGTCGCGGTCGTGCTCGCGATCGAAGGCATCTATCAATGGTGGAACGCGCGGCACGGCGCCGCCGCGCGCCGGATCGAATCGCGCATTCGCGCGATGTCGGCCGGCGGCAACGTGCAGCAGGAGCGGCTGTCGATCCTGAAGAAGCGGATGCTCGACGATTCGAAGCCGTTCGACCGGCTGCTGTTGCGCTTGCCGCGCGTGCACTCGCTCGATCTCGTGATCCAGCAATCGGGCCTCGACTGGACGCTTCCGAAGCTGATCGTGCTCAGCGTGGTGTTCGCGGTGTTCACATGGCTCGCGCTGAGCCTCGCCACGCTGCCGCAACTGGCCGCACTGCCGGGCGCGCTGTTTGCCGGGTGCATGCCGACGATGTACGTGATGCGCCGCCGTGCGCGCCGGATGCTCAAGCTCGAGCGGCAGCTGCCGGACATCTGCGACATGATCGCGCGCGCACTGCGTTCCGGTCATTCGTTCACGGGCACGCTCGGGATGGTCGGCGACGAGTTTCCCGATCCGATGGGCGGCGAGTTCCGGATCACGTTCGACGAAGTCAACTACGGCGTGTCGCTGCACGACGCGCTGATGAACCTCGCGACGCGCGTGCCGGTGCAGGATCTGCGCTACTTCGTGATCGCGGTGCTGATCCAGCGCGAGACGGGCGGCAACCTGGCCGAGCTGCTCGACAGCATCGCGGCGCTGATCCGCGAGCGCTTCAAGCTGTTCGACAAGGTGCGCGTGCTGTCGGCGGAAGGGCGGCTGTCGGCGTGGATTCTCGGGCTGCTGCCGTTCGGCACCGCCGCGGTGATGGCGCTGCTGAACCGCGAGTTCCTGTCCGTGCTCTGGGAGGATCCGGCAGGGATCAAGATGGTCGGCGGGATGCTGGTGTCGATGCTCTTCGGCCTGTTCTGGATCCGCCGGATTGTCCGGATTCGCGTCTGACGTGCGAGTCGAATAACGAACCGTTTGCGAGGCTGTCATGCAAAATCTGAACGTGGTCCAGGCCGTGATGCTGGGCGGCTTGTTCATCTTCGTGGCCGGCGGGGTGCTCGTCGCGATGCTGCTGTTCGCGCCGCGCAGCATCCAGCGCCGGCTCCAGCAGGCCGGCGGGGCCGGTGCGGGCGCGGGTGCCGTCGCGGGCCCGGGCGACGGCGACGATCTGGCGTCGCGCTGGGTCGCGAAGCTGGTCGATCTGTCCACCCCGATCTCGAAGCTGTCGGTGCCGAAGGAGGGCTGGGAGAATTCGCCGCTGCGCGTCCGGCTGATGAATGCCGGATGGCGCAACCAGAGCGCGGCCGCGCTGTATTTCACCGCGAAGACGGTGCTCGCGCTCGCGTTGCCGTGCATGGCGCTGCTGGGGCTGGTCACGACCAAGCTCGGCGACGAGCGCGCGCTGTTGTCGGCCATCCTCGTGGCGCTCGCCGGCATCGGCTACTACATCCCGAACATCGTGCTGTCGCAGCGGGTCAAGGTGCGCCAGCAGACGATCTTCGAGGATTTTCCGGACGCGCTCGACCTGCTGACGGTGTGCGTCGAAGCGGGGCTCGGGCTCGACGCGGCGCTGATGCGGGTGAGCGAGGAGCTGCGGTTTCGCAGCGAGGTGGTCGCAGGCGAACTCGACCTGCTGCTGCTCGAGATGCGCTCCGGCTTCACGAAGGAGACGGCGCTGCGCAATTTCGCGCTGCGCACCGGCGTCGAGGACATCGAGTCGTTCTGCGCGATGCTGATCCAGGCCGATCGCTTCGGCACGAGCATCAGCGAATCGCTGCGCGTGCTGTCGGACATGCTGCGCACGCGGCGGCGGATGCGCGCGGAAGAGCGTGCGGCGAAGATCGCGCTGAAGCTGCTGTTCCCGCTGATCTTCTGCATCTTTCCCGCGCTGATGCTGGTGCTGCTCGGGCCGGCGATGATTCACGTCTATCGCGTGCTGCTGCCGACGTTCGTCAGCATCGCGCCGTGAGCGGCGGACACGCGCGGCTTCGAGCGCAGCGCCAGAGGTTTTGCGTGCCGGCCCCGACACACGCGCCGGCCGGCACGGCAACAGGCTTCATGGAGGCTCCCTCCCCAGGCGGCGCCGCGAGACAGGTCGACCATAGCGGCGTCAATGCAACCTGGACCCATGGTCGGCCATGGAGCAAGCCGTAGTCCACCGCCCTCATCGGCTGCCCCCTACTGCTAACCCTGAAGGCCCCGTTGCCGGCATTGCGCCGGCGCGGTTAAAAGCGACGGAAAGCGCTGAACACCCGCAGACGAATTAATCCAATTCAATAATGCGCGGGATTGTTCATCGAGTTGTTGATTGCGATTGCTTTCCGTTCGTTATTTGCGTACCGCGGGAAAACGACGTTGACGAAACGACCGATTCATTGAAGGCAATTTGTAATATCGGTCGCGCGCCCCGTCCCACCGGCAGGCTGCCAGGACGGTACGGATCGGCGCTTCATGCGCACCGGCGCCATGCACGCTATCCGAAAATCTCCTTGAAATCTCCGGTGCCAATTTCTAGCATTATTCAAAATCGAACTCGTATGACGGTACGAACACGAAAAACGTCACGCATACCGGAAAGACCGAACAAAAACACTTGAAAATCAAGAGACTGCCCGACAATACGGAAAACAGGCCAGTTACGCACGATCAAGGCCGGGGGAATCATGAACGAGCAATCAGCGACAAGCACGCAGCCTGACGCTTCATCGAGCCGGCGTCCACGGGCCTCGAACGGCCCCGCGAATCCGCCGCGCATCCTTCCCGGTCCGCTTCCTCCCGATTCCTGACTACCGGCGCGTACCACCGCGCCCGCAAGCCCGTTTCCGCACCGACATCCAGCACCGCGAAGCACACGCGCAGCGGCCCGCGCACGGCCGGCGCGGCGGCGCGCGTCGCGCATCGACGGTGCCCCAGCCATGACAAATCGAACGAGGGACGCAGCATGGCCATCGATGTGCCTGTGACACGCCGGACGTTTCTGAAGCTGGCCGGGAGCGGCGCTGTCGTCGCGATCTCGATCACCCATTTGCCGGCGCTGGCGCTCGACGCCGGCGAGCAGGCCGATACCGGCGCGAGCGGGCCGAGCTGGGCGCCGGTGCCCGGCAAGGCGCGGTGGCGCATCGACGGGATGCCGAAGGTCACGGGCCAGAAAATCTACGCGCGCGATTTCAAGTCGCGCGACTTCGTCGGCTGGCCGCAGCAGGAGAACTGGCTCTATGCGCTGCGGTGCGGCCGCGTCGACGCCGTGTACGAAGGCTACGACCTCGGCGTGCTGCCGGCCGAGCTGCGGCCGATCGCCGTCGTCGACAACGCGCTGCTGAGCGCGCGACGGATTCCGCTTGCGCCGGTCCCCGACCCGATCGCGAACCAGGACATCTACTGGCTCGCGAGGCCGGGCCATCCGGCGGACTGCTACGGACAACCGGCCGCGCTGCTGATCTTCGAGAACTTCGATGTCTATCGTCGCGCGAGGAAGCTGCTCGATTTCAACGACAGCGTGATCCGCTACGGCGCGGCGGTCGACCGCTCGGCAGCCGCACAGGCCGTGCCGTATACGCCGGTGACCATCTACGTGCGCGACGACGAACGCGGTTTCAACTACGTGAACAACTACCGGACCGACAGCAGCGGCAAGCCGACCGCGCAATACCTGAAGGAACGCGAGGAGGCGGTCGTCAACATCGACGCGACGATTGCGCGCAACGCGGCCTCCGGTGCGTGGATCGGCGTGCGCGCGACCGGCAACGACGGCTTCGAGACGCCGGCAATGGACCCGATGTTCATGGAGCCCGAAGCGGGGCTCGCATGGTACGACGCATCCGCCGCGAAAATGGGCCTCGTCCTCGGCACGCAATCGGCGAACGACGATGCGACCGGCGCCTGCGCGCTGTTCGACGGCAGCGCCATTCCGGTGAAGGAGGCGCATGTGATCGCGTGTTATCCGGGCGGCGGTTTCGGCGGGCGCGACAAGTCCTACTTCCCGCTGTATCTGGCGCTCGCCGCGCCGTTCGCGAAGGGCGCGCTGCGCTGGCAGCAGTCGCGCTACGAACAGTTCCAGGTCGGCCTGAAGCGCTGCGAGACCCAATTCTCCGAATCGCTGTGGTTCAACCGCCGCGGCAAGCTCGAAGCGATCACGTGCGACTTCCTGATGAACGGCGGCGGCAAGAAGAACCTGTCGCCGTACGTCGCGCAGCTCGCCGCGTTGAGCGCGATGAGCTGCTACGAGATTCCGCGCGCACGCGCGCAGGCAGCGTCGACCTACACGCGCGAAGTGTTCGGCGGATCGCAGCGCGGCTTCGGCGGGCCGCAGGCGTTCATGGCGATCGAGACGCTGATGGACGAGGCTGCGCGCCGGCTCGGGCTTTCGCCGTTCGCGATCCGCCGCGCCAACTTTCTCGGCAACGCCCCCCGTCTCGGCAAGGGGCGTGCGATCACGGGCGCGCCGATCCTGTTCGACCTGCAGCTCGACGCGCTGCTCGACCGGCTCGAACGGCATCCGTTGTGGCGCGACCACGAGCGCACGCGTGCGGAGCGCGGCGCGCGCAACCTCCGGTACGGCGTCGGCCTCGCGATGGCGAACGAGGCATACGGAACGTCCGGGGACGGGATGTTCGGGATGGTGCAGATCCTGCCCGACAGCAGGCTGCGCGTGGTCACGCCGTATACCGACATGGGCAACGGCGCGGCCACGACGCTCGGTCTCGCACCGGCCGAATTTCTCGGGCAGAACGCGCAAACGATTGCGATGAGCGAGATCGGACCGTTCAACGCGCTCGGGCTCACGCGTTCGAGCAATCCGGCGGCCAACCCGAAGACGGTGCGCTACACGTACGGCTCGTCGAGCGCCTGTCTCGGCGCATTCCATCAGTACCACGCGGTGAAGGGGGCCGCGCAGGCGCTGTTCCTGCAAAGCGTGCTGCCGGCCGCTCGCGCATGGTGGGGCGTGCCGGTGCGGGCCGAGGACGTGCGCTGGGTCGATCGCGCGCTCGTCGCGAACGGCCTCGCGCCGATTCCGTGGCCGGCGCTGCTCGGCGCGATCGCGAAGCTGGGCCTGCAGACGGTTGCCGCCGTGCATGCGAGTTATGCCGGGTACTTCTGGAAGGGCACGTATCCGTTCGCGTCCGGCAGTGCGCAAGTCGACTACGACTATGTGGCGGTCGGCCTCGATCCGTATTACCTGACGCCGCTGTCGCGCACGCTGCAGGCGCCGCCGGTCGACACGACCCTCTACGGGCGCACGACCTATGCGCCGTCGGCGGCGCTCGTCGCCGCGTCCGTCGATCCGGCGACCGGGCGCGTGAAGGTCGAACGCGTGGTGACGGCCGTGAGCGTCGGCCGGCAGCTTGCGCCGGAGCTCGTCGAAGGGCAGTCGCAGGGCGCGGTGGCGATGGGGATCGGCAACGTGCTGACCGAGACGTGCCCGCTAGGTCCCGACGGGCCGGGCGGCGGCAGATGGAACCTCGACCGCTACGAGGTGACGCGTCTGCCGGACATTCCCGCGCAGGAACTGATCGCGCTGCCGCCGCCCGGCGGCGATCCCGCGAATGCGCGCGGCATCGCGGAAGCTGTGATGTGCCCGATCGCGCCGGCGCTGCTCAATGCGCTGGCGATGGCGACGGGGCGGCGGTTCCGGGTGACGCCGGTGACGCCGGACAAGATTCGGGAGGCACTGCGATGAGCGATCCGGTCCGCATGCATGTGAACGGCAAACCCGTCGAAGCGGCCGCCGCCGACGGCGACATGAACCTCATCGATTTCCTGCACGAGCGACAGGACCTGACGGGCACGAAGCTGTGCTGCGGCATCGGCGTGTGCCGCGCGTGCACGGTCGGCGTGCGCAACACGCCCGATGCGCCGATGGAAAAGACGCTGTCGTGCTCGACTCCGGTCAGCGCGATGGCCGGCATGCACGTGTACACGATCGAAGGGCTCGCGCAGGGCGGCACGCTGTCGCCGCTGCAGCAGAGCTTTCTCGAATCGTTCGCGTTCCAGTGCGGCTATTGTGCGTCGGGATTCCTGATGGCCGCGACCGCGATGCTCGATCACCTGCGCGTGCAGCCGGTGCACGCCGGCGAACTGGACGCGATGATCGAGACGTGGGTGGGCGGCAACGTATGCCGCTGCACCGGCTACGTCAAATATATCGAGGCGATTCGCAAGGTGGCGATGCGCTACACGAAGGGGGCGGCATGACGATCCGAACCTGCGTCGTCGCGCTGGCGATGCTGCTGGCCGCGCCTGCCCCATTCGCCGCGGAAGGCGGCGATGCGTCGCTGCTCGAATACGCGCAGCAGTGCACCGACGAAATCGGCGAGATTCCCGCGTTCGACTGCAACAGCGGCACCGACGTGCCGATCACCGTCAATGGCCGCGTGCCCGCGCGATATGCGGCGCACATGACCTGCGATCGCCCGGCGCTGTTGCCGTATGAAGCGCCGACGTCCGGGCAATGCACGCCTTATTCGAAGATTCTCGATCTTTCGCACGGCGACACGCAGATATCGGCGTTTTGCCGCCGCAAGCAGATCCGCGCGAACCGGAGCCCGTATTACGACGAAGTCGATATCGTGCTGCACCATGCGGGCAACGGCAAGACCTGCTGGTTTCATGCGGAACGGGGCGGCACGGCCGGCATGAACGCGTCGCGCGTGCCGCCGCCGAACGAGAAGACGCCGCCGCCAGGCCATCCGTCGGCGGTGGAGTTCTGGTGGAAGCCCGCCGCGACCGCGACGAAGCGCTGCGCGGCGTGCCATGACGCGAGCCCTGTCATGTACAGCCCGTGGATCGGGCAGGTGTGGAACAAGGTGCCGACCGATCCGTGGGGCAAGTACATCAATCTCGGCGCCGATTTCGCATCGTTTACATCGCATGCGATCAGCACGCCGGGTAATACCTGCATCGGCTGTCACCGGATCGGCAACCGGAACAGTTGCGAGATCTACGTGCCGCTCGCCGCCGGGAGGCTGCCGCCGCCGAAAGGCAGCAATGAGCTCGCGAGCAGTTATCCGCTGACGCACTGGATGCCGATCGACAACAACCGCAGCCTCGCCGAATGGAATGCGGCCAACGCGAAGTCGGTGAGCGACTTGCTCGAGTGCTGCTCGGCGCGGGGCAAGAACGATCCGAAGTGCACGTTCACGCCGGCGGCGCAGGCGGCGAAGTAGTTCGTTTTCCTTGACGATGGATTTTCAGGCTGCGGCGGCGGGGCGAACGAATCGCACCGTTCGTGCCACCCGGTTTGCATGCCCGCCGCTTCGCCGCTTCACCGCGTTACCGGAAGTGATGCACATAGCGCAGAACCATCCGCGTCCCCTGCGGCCGGTTGCGCGCCTGGAACTCGAAGTACGTATTGAACAGCAGGTGATCGTGCGGCGAGAAGCTGACCATGGCGCCCGGGCCGATCGCCAGCACGGCCTCGCGCGTACCGGGCACGTCCTGCCCGTTTTCCTTCATGTCGGTGGTCTGGCGCAGCCAGTAGCCGTTGAGCCCCAGCCGCAGGCCCGGGCGCACTTCATACTCGGTCGCGAAGTTCGCATGGATCGCCTGGCCGGCCCGGGTCGACGTCACGTCGGGGCCGAGCGACGCGGCCGGCTGATGGTTGGTCGCGTTCCACAGATAGTGCAGGCGCCACGACACGGTCCATTTCGGCGTCAGCCACAGCGTCGCCGCCCAGTACGGGTCGAACGACCAGAAATGGCTGCCCGGGTTGATCGCGCGCGACGGATCGTACGCGCCGGTCGGCGCGACGAACTGGAATTCCACGCGCTGCGCGAAGCGCGGCCCCTGCGCGCCCATCACCGGGTCGAACTGGATGAACGGGCCGATCAGCAGATCGCCGAAACCGGCTCGCGAATTCAGCGCGACGTTGCCGATGCCGTCGTCGGTACGTGCTGACGCGATCCACGGCAGGATCACGTCGAGGCCCGGATGCATGCCGGCGAACGTCAGCGGCGACTGATAGACGAGCTGGCTCAGGCCCGCGAACAGGTCGATGTCCTGCTTCGGCAGGCCGACCTTGTTGCCGGCATTGTCGTTGACGCGGCCGGCCGTGTAGTACTGCAGGTACTGCGTGCCGTACCAGCCGGAGCCGGCCGGCGGCATCCCGTCGAGGAAGCTGGTCATGCCGAGGTTGACCGGCGGCAGGTCGGCCGCGTTGGCCGACGCGTGACCGGCCATGCCGGCGATCGCGAGGCCTGCGGCGACGAGCAGGCGAGAGCCGAGTTTCATGTTCACCACCTCCTGGATATTTATTTGTATAACTAATCAAACGGCGCGTGAAAGATCGGGGTGATCGGCAATCGCGCGATACTGGCCGGCGTGGAACACCAGCGGCGCCTTGCCGAACGCGTCGAACTGCTCGATCTGGCCGATGAAGAGCAGGTGATCGCCGCCTTCGTAATGGCCGACGTTGCGGCACACGAAGCGCGCGCTCGCACCGTCGAGGCAGGGTACGCCGCCGCTGTCCGAATCCACGTGAAGCACGCCGTCGAACTTGTCGGCACTGGGCGTCGCGAAGCGGCGCGACAGGTCGATCTGGTCGTGCGCGAGGATGTTGATCGCGAAGTGGGTGGCCGCGACGAAATCGGGCCGGCTCGGCGCGACCTTGCGAAGGCTCCACAGCACGAGCGGCGGATCCAGCGACAGCGACGAGAACGAGTTGGCGGTGAGGCCCACCTTGCGTCCGTCGGCCGCGCACGTGGTGATCACGGTGACGCCGGTCGGGAACTGCCCGAACGCGGCACGCAATTGCATCGGGTCGACGGTTGGGCTGCAGGTAACGGTCGTTTCCATGTCGGTTACTCCGAACGGGTACTGTGTTCGCGGATCAGCGCCGCGCACGCCGACGGCTCGAACCACCACGGCGAGAACCGGCGCGGATCGTCGAAGCCGTCGACGATCGCCGCGGCGAGCGACGGCAACTGGCCGGCCGCGCCGAGCAGTTCGAGAATGTGCGGCGGCGGCGGCGTGAGCAGCGAGTTGGTCCAGCGCACGACATGCTGTGCGTAGGCCCAGTAGCCTTCGAACGTCTGCTGCATCCAGTCCTCGCCGAACGGCGCGGCATCGCGCGCGACGATCGCGTCGAAATAGGCGTTCGCGCATTTCGCGGCGTTGTTCGATCCCTGGCCCGTGATCGGATCGTTGACCACCACCGCATCGGCCATCCCGAACACGGTGCGGCCCGACGGCAGCCGGAAGAACGGCTTGCGCACCGTCGGCGTAAAGCGCCCGGACAGCGTGCCGTTCGGATCGGTCAGCTCGACGTCGCGGCAGCGCTCGAATTCCCACGGCACATACTGCTGCAGGAACGACAGGCTTCGATCGAGGTGCTGCTCGGGTGTCTTCACGTCGGCCCAGCAGTCGAGCGGGCCGCCCGGAATGCCTTCGAACACCATGATCTCGCACGGGCCCGTCGTGGTCAGCGCGGGGAACACGAAGTACTCGCCGATGCCGGGCAGCAGGTTGAAGCGCACGCGCGAATACGGCTGGCTCGGCGTCATCCCTTTCACGTAGGTGAGGGCGAGCGCGCGTTGCGGGCGGTCGAACGTGCTGCGTGCGTCGTCGCGGCCGAGCAGGTTGACGATCTCGCCCTTGCCGGCCGCGAGCAGCACGAGATCGTGGCTGCGCGCCAGTTCCTCGAGTTCGGGCACGCCGACGTCGCAGATGCGGACTTCCGCGCCGCGGCGCCGAATGCCGTCGAGCCAGTCGGCCATCTTCACGCGCTGGTCGACGGACTGCGCATAGCGGGTCAGCCGCGACGACCACTCGATCGCCTTGCGGCCGTTGCCGTTCGGGTGCGGCACCGCGATGCCGATGCCTTCGACGGACGGGCACGCTTCCTCCCAGGCGTTCAGGCCGAGATCGCGCTCGATCTGCAGCGCGGTATGGAACATGCACTGGCTCGACATGACCTTGCCGGTGCGGATCTGCTCGGCGTCGCGATTGGTCGCGAGCGTGACGTGATAGCCCTGGTCGAGCAGGGCGAAGGCGAGTTGCAGGCCGGACTGGCCGGCGCCGACGATAGCGATGCGTCTCATGAGAATGTCCTCGGGTGGCCGGATGCCGGCCGGAATGATTGCGGGGAGCGGCGGCGGGCAGCGGTCATTCCGCCAGGCGCGGAATGGCCGGCACCGCCTGCTCGGGGCCCATCGCGGAATAACCGCCGTCCACCGCGTAGTCGGCGCCCGTCACGAAGCTCGCCGCGTCGCTGCACAGGAACGTCACGACCTGCGCGACCTCCGACGGATCGCCGACCCGGCCGAGCAGGTGAAACGGCGCGGCGACGCGGTCGGTCTTCGCGCGGTCGCCGTGCGTCATCTCGTCCATCACGCGCGACCACGTCCACCCCGGCGATACCGAGTTGACGCGAATGCGGTCGGGCGCGAGATCCATCGCCATGCTGCGCGTGAGCTGGCGGATCGCCGCCTTGGACGTCGGATACAGCCAGCGGCCGGTTTGCGCGCACTGGGCCGAGATCGAGCTGAAGTTCACGATCGCGCCGCCGCCGCGCCGGACCATGTGCGGATGAACGGCCTTCGCCAGCATCGCCGCCGACACGACGTTCACGTCCATCGCGGCGAGCCAGTCGTTGCGGGTCGCCTGGATGCCGTTGTCGACGTAGCTGCACGCGAGGTTGACGAGCACGTCGATCGCGCCGAACCGCTCGACGATGGCCGACACCGCGCGCTCGATCGCGTGGTCGTCGGTGATGTCGATCGCGACGAACATCGCGCGTTCGCCGAGCGAATCGGCGACGCGCGCGCCGTTCTCGGTATCGAGATCGAGTATTGCGACGCACGCGCCGGCGCGGGTCAGGTCCTGCGCGACCGCGGCGCCGATCAGCGTGGCGCCGCCGGTGACGATCGCGACTTTGCCTGCAAGGGCAGTCATGGGGTATCTCCCGGAATCGATGGGTGGGGGAAGGGCCGCGTCAATGCGCGCCCGTCGGCGGTTCGCTGTCCTGCCAGCGGCGCATCAGGCCGTTCGACGGCACGGTCTCGTCGAGCAGCTTGCGCGCCGTTTCGACGCCCGCGACCGGCAGGCCGGCCGGATCGAGCAGGCCAACCTGCACGAGCACGCTCGCCTGATCCCAATAGATGTGTTCGTGATAGAGCTTGTCGCCGCGAAATTTCACGATCGCGACGAGCGGGATCTCGACGCGCTTGCCGGTCGGCGCGACGCCCGGCAGCATCCAGTCGATCTCGGTGGTGTGCGTGAAGCAGAACAGCAGTTCGTCGACGATCTGGCTCGCGCCGATCGTGCGCGAGATCGGCGTGATCGTGGTGTCGGGCGGGTTCGCATGCACGAAGTGATGCGTGTAGAAACGCTTGAGCTCGTCGTAGCCGACGCCGCCCGTCAGCGTCGGAATATGGTTGACGTACGGCTCGGCGACCATCGTGGCCATCGTCGCGTCGACGTTGCGCGTGTCGAACTCGTGCAGCAGATGCGCTTCCCACAGCGCGGAGAGGTCGTAGTGCGGGCCGAGCGCGGCGCGGAACGCGGCGATCGAGCGCTGATGCGCCATGGCCGCGGCGGCCTTGTCGAAATGATCGCCGCCGATGCGCGCGAACGCGTGATCGACGCCCGGATACACATACACCTCGACGCCGTCGCGCCCGGACAGCGCTTCGGTAATGCGCCGCTGCGCGTCGGGCGGGCAGAAGCGGTCCTGCGCCGCGATCTGCAGCACGAGCCGACCGCGCAGCTGCACGGCCTCGTCCAGCGCATGCTCGATGCCGACGCCGTAATAGCTGACCGCGGCGGCCACGCCCGGCAGCCGGCAGGCGGCGAGATACGCGAGCTTGCCGCCGAGGCAGTAGCCGAGCACGCCGGCTTCGCCCGTGCATTCCGGCCGTTGCGTGAGCACGCGCAGCGCGGCGCCGATGTCCTCGACGCCCTTGTTCTCGTCGTACTCGCGGTAAAGCGCCATCGCGCGCTCGAAATCGGCAGCGGAATCGCCGAGTTCGATCCCCGGAGACTGGCGCCAGAACAGGTCGGGCACGAGCACCGCGTAGCCTTCCTCCGCGTAGTAGTCGGCGGTTGCCCGCATGGTCGCGTTCGCGCCGAAGATCTCGTGACACAGCACGATGCCCGGCCCGCTGCCGCCGGCCGGCGTACTCAGGTAGCCGCGAAACGTTCCGCCGTCCGGCGACGGAATCTCGATGTGACGTCCTTTCATGTGTCCCTCCATGCTGTTTGTTTCCGTGACGGGCCCAGTATTGGCGGCCGAAACGCGCGCTTCTATCCGCTTTCTTCGGCCGGTATCCGCGAACTCCGGAAACCTGACGATCCGGCCGCCGCGCCCGGGCGGGCGCGCGGCTGAACCGCGGGTGTGTGCGGGTATGTGCGGATACGGAAGCCCCGCACAGTTTTCTACGATGCGCGAACGGTCCGGTTCTTGCGTTGGTTGCGCGGGACTTGCGGGTTCGGATGGCCGGACTGTCCGGATACTCCGGGCGCTATCCGGATCGTGCAGCGGGATTCCCCAATACCGGGAACGCATGCACGGCGCGAGTGCGATCGAGCATGACGGGAGAACTTCGATGGCGCAAATTTCAGAAACCGGCTGGCTTGCCGACGCCGCCTGTTTCAATCACGACAACCTGATGCTGCAGTCGGACGATGTCGACGAGGTGCGCGCACGCGTCGCCGATGTGTTCAAGCCGCACCGGCTCACGCCGATCGGCGAATCGCGCGCGTTGCACAGCTGCATGCACCATGCGCGCTGGGGCAACCTGTCGCTGAACCTGCTCGATTACGGCGGCGGCGTCAGCATCGAGCCGGGGCCGCTCGAGCATTTCTTCCTGTTGCAGATTCCGCTGCGCGGCGACGCGGAGATCGAGTGCGGCTCGACGCGCTTCGTGTCGTCGCCGGGCACCGCGTCGCTGATCTCGCCGACGCTGCCGCTCAAGATGCGGTGGGGCGACGCGTGCCCGCAAGTCATCCTGCGCATCGAGCGCGAGGTGATGGAGCGCCACGCGCAGCGGCATTTCGGCGACGATCGGCGCGCACCGGTCGAATTCGAACCGGAATTCGGCCTGTCGTCACCGCAGGGGACGTGTCTGGCCCAGATGCTGCCGATCCTCGCCGGCGCGATCGCGACGGATGCGCATCCGCTGCGTCATCCGCTCGCGTTCGAGCAGCTCGAATCGACGTTGCTCAACCTGCTGCTGCACGGCCAGCCGAACAGCGCGCGCGACGGCACGCGGCACCTGCCGATGGCGCTCGCGCCGTTCTATGTGCGGCGCGTCGAGGAATACATCCGTGCGCATCTCGACGAGCCGCTGACGATCGAACGGCTCGCCGAACTCGCCGGCGTCAGCCCGAGCACGCTGTTCGCCGGCTTCCGCAATCGCCACGGGATTACGCCGATGGGCTTCGTGCGGCAGTTGCGGCTGCAACATGTGCGCGAGGAACTGCTGGCCGACGATACGCCGGGGCTCGCGTCGGTCACCGACGTCGCGCTGAAATGGGGATTCGCGCACCTCGGGCGCTTCGCGATCGAATACAAGCGGGCGTTCGGGGAGTCGCCGTCGGCGACGCTCAGGTTGCGGCGGGTGCGGGGGTGATGGAGGAAACGACGGGCTCGCATTCGGCGCGCCCGTCAGTCGATCATCGGGCCGGTGCCGTACCGGTCGACTCGCGCACGACGAGCTCCGGCGTGCCGATCGTATGCACGGCCGCAGTCGGCTCGATGCCGTCGATCATGTCGAGCGTCAGCGCGATCGCGCGCGCGGCAATCAATGATGTCGGGAATCGGACCGTCGTCAGCGCGGGGCGGAACTGGTGGGCGAGCTGGATATCGGTCATGCCGACGATCGAAAGGTCGGCCGGCACGCGCCGGCCAAGATCGGCCGCCGCCTGCATCGCGCCGATCGCCATCAGGTCGTTGGTCGCGAACAGCGCGGTGACGCCGGGCTTCGCGCGCAGCAGCGCGGCGGCCGCCTCGTAGCCACCCTCGATCGAATCGTGCGCGGACACGGTCGTCACCGCGTCCGGCGCATGGCCGCGAGCCGCGAGTTCGTCGGTGAAGCCGCGCAGCCGCATCGACTGCGGGCCGCCCGAACCCTTGCCGACGAGTGCGCCGAATGCGCGATGCCGCAGCCCGGACAGGTGGGCAGCGGCGAGCGCGCCCGCCGCCGCGAAATCGACGGTCACGCAGGGCAGCGTGCGCGACGCGTGCACATGCTCCCACATGCACAGCACGATCGCCGCGCCATGGCGCGCGATGTCGGCAAGTTCGGCCTCGGCGAGGTCGGTGTTCATCACGATCGCGCCGGCCGCAAGCGTGCCGGCGATCCGCTCGAGGTAGTTGCGCGTGATCGCCGGGTCGTCGTCGGTGTTGGACACCAGCAGATAATGGCCGCGCTTGCGCGCCTCGCGCTCGGCGGCGAGCACGAACTCCGGATAGAACGGGTTCGTGATGTTCGACAGCATCAGCGCGAGCGTCGACGTGCGGCCTTCGGCGAGCGCACGCGCGGTGAGATTCGGTCGATAGCCGAGTTCGCGAATCGCCGCCATCACGCGTTCGACGGTCGCCGGCTTCACTTTCTGAGGATTCCGTAACACGTTCGAGACCGTCGCCGCGGTCACGTTCGCGCGTCGCGCGACTTCCGCGAGCGTCACCATGCGCGGCCCCCGGCCGGTCGGGAAGCGTCGTGCGGGAACGGGGAAGCGTGGGTGTGTTTGCTCATATTCTGGGAGTGCGTCCCACAAGTTGCACAGGGACAGGCGATACGCTAATTTCTCGACACATCACATGAAGGAGACAACATGGTACGGCGAACCGGGCGGATCGCGCCATCAAAATTTAAGCGTTTAAATTTTCCGATTCGACGCGCGTGATTTGGCAGAGGAGGGCGTGATGACCGCCATTTCATTGAAGGATGTCTCGAAGCGCTACGGCGACCATGCGCCGGTGCTGCGCAACGTGAACCTCGAGATTGAGTCGCACGAGTTCTGCGTGTTTCTCGGTCCGTCGGGCTGCGGCAAATCCACGTTGCTGCGGATGATCGCGGGGCTCGAGGACGTGAGCGAAGGCGAGCTGCGGATCGGCGGCGCGCGCATGAACGACACGCCGCCCGCCGAGCGCGGCGTCGCGATGGTGTTCCAGAGCTATGCGCTGTTTCCGCACATGACCGTGTTCGACAACATCGGCTTCGGGTTGCGCATCGCCGGCGTGCCGAAGGACGAGATCCGCCGCCGCGTGACCGAGGCCGCGCGCGTGCTGCAGCTCGACGCGCTGCTGGAGCGCAAGCCGAAGGCGCTGTCGGGCGGCCAGCGGCAGCGCGTCGCGATCGGCCGCGCGATCGTGCGCGAGCCGCGCGTGTTCCTGTTCGACGAGCCGCTGTCGAATCTCGACGCGACGCTGCGCGGGCAGACGCGTGTCGAGATCGCGCGCCTGCATGCACGCTTCTCGCAGTCGAGCTCCGTGTATGTGACGCACGATCAGATCGAGGCGATGACGCTGGCCGACCGGATCGTGCTGCTGCACGCGGGCGACGACGTCGCGCGCTTCGGCAGCATCGCGCAGGCCGGTGCGCCGCTCGAGCTGTATCACCGGCCGGCCAACCGCTTCGTTGCAGGCTTCATCGGCTCGCCGCGAATGAACTTCCTGCCGGCGGCCGTCGTATCGAGCGATGCGCACGGATGCCGCCTGCGCGTCGACGGCACGGACGAGGTGTTGACGCTGCACGACCGTCCGTTGCCGTCCGGCATCGGCCCCGGCGCGCGCATCACGCTCGGCATCCGTCCCGAGCATCTGTCCGTCGGCCCGGCCGGCGACGCCGGGCTGCCCGCGATCGTGCGCGATGTCGCGCTGGTCGAGCAACTGGGCGAGGCCGCCTACGTGCATCTCGATCACCCTGGCGGCGTGCCGCTGCTCGCGAAGCTGCCGGGGCAGGCCGCGCTGCGGCGCGGCGAGCGTCATGCGTTCAGCGTGCCGCCGTCGTGCTGCCACCTGTTCGACGAGGCCGGCATCGCGGTGCCGGCCGTTCGTGCCGAGGCGGAATTCGCATAGCGGCGCGGCGCCGATCCGCCGCGCGCGACGCGGCATCCATCACACCAATACCAGGAGACAACGATGAGACTTCGTGCGAGCCAACTGCTGCTTGCCCTGACGACCGCCGCCGCACTGGCGGCAGGGGCCGCCGACGCGGGTACGCTCAAGGTGAACGTAGCCTCGCGTGGCAACCAGCGCGCGACGTGGCAAGCGGTGTTCGACCAGTTCCGCAAAGCGAATCCGGACATCGACCTGAAGGTCAGCTACGTCGCCGAGGAGGCGTACAAGGTGCAGATGTCCGGCTGGCTCGCGACCGATCCGCCCGACGTGCTGAGCTGGAACAACGGCGAGCGGCTCGCTTATTTCGCGAAGCGCGGGCTGATCGAGGATCTGAGTCAGGACTGGCAGAAGAACGGCTGGAACGATACGTATGCGGCCGTGAAGCAGTCGTCGACTTACGGCGGCAAGCTCTACAGTTTGCCGCTCGGTTACGACGCCTATGGCCTGTTCTACCGCAAGGACCTGTTCGAGAAGGCCGGCATTCACGGCGAGCCGGCCGACTGGCCGCAGTTTCTCGACGCATGCCGCAAGCTGAAGGCGGCGGGCATTGCGCCGATCGCGGTGGCCGCGCGCGATGCGTGGACGCTTGCCGCATGGTTCGACTACCTCGACCTGCGGATCAACGGCTACGCGTTCCACCAGAAGCTGATGGCGGGCGATGTCGCTTATACCGATCCGCGCGTGCGTGCGGTGTACGCGGCATGGAAGAAGCTGATCGACGACAAGTATTTCATCGACAACGCGCTGTCCTACGACGTCGATGCGCTGAGCCCGCTGATCGTCAACGGTCAGGCCGCGATGACGCTGATGGGCACCTGGTATTCGGCGGGCCTGCTGAGCGCGGCGCGCAACCCGATCGGCTTCTTCCGCTTCCCGGCGATCGACGCGTCGGTGCCGCTTGCGGAGGACGGTCCGGTCAACGTGATGGTCGTCCCGGCGAAGGCGCACAACAAGGCGGATGCACGCCGCCTGCTTGCGTTCATGGGGCAGCCTGCGATCAACGGCGAGTTCGCGAAGGGCATGGGCCAGTTGCCGTCGAACAACAAGGCGCCCGAGCCGCAGGACCCGATCTCGAAGATCGGCTTCCGCACGCTGGCCGCGACGCAGGGCGGCATCGCGCAGTTCTACGACCGCGACATGACGAAGGAAATGGCGGACGAGGGGATGAAGGCGATGCAGCAGTTCCTGTCCGACCCGGCGCAACTCGACGCGATCCTGCAGCGCCTCGAGCAGACCCGCAAGCGCATCTACCGGAAGTAGCGTGCGGACCGGATCGGCCGCGGCCGGTCCGGCGCTCCGTTGTCGTCGTCATGTTCGTTTCGTCGAAGGTCACCTCATGTCAACCAGCCTGTCCGAAGGCGCCGTGCGTCGCGACGCCGGCCCGCAGCGGCATGCGCGCGCGTCGCTCGCGCGCCGGCGCAACCGTGCCGCACTGCTGTTCGTGCTGCCGGGTTTCGCGCTCTTCACCGTGTTCGTGCTGTATCCGATCGTCAGCAGCATCTGGCTGAGCTTCCATCACTGGGACGGGATGACGCCGATGACGTATGCAGGGCTCGACAATTATCGCGAGCTGCTGCAGTCCGACACGTTCTACGTCGCGCTGAAGAACAACGTGCTGTGGCTCGCGCTGTTCCTCGCCGCACCGCCGCTCGGTCTCGCGCTCGCGCTGTACCTGAACCAGAACGTGTTCGGGATCCGGCTCGTGAAGTCGCTGTTCTTCGCGCCGTTCGTGCTGCCGGGCGTCGTCGTCGGCCTGGTGTTCTCGTGGTTCTACGATCCGACTTTCGGGCTGCTGAAGCTGCTCGTCGGGCACGGCATCCCGGTGCTCGGCGATCCGCACTATGCGACCTACGGTGTGATCGTCGCGGCGCTGTGGCCGCAGATCCCGTTCTGCATGATCCTCTACCTGACCGGGCTTACCGGCATCAACGGCGAGATCGTCGAGGCCGCACGGATGGAAGGCGCGCGCGGCTTCACGCTGCTGTGGCACGTGATCCTGCCGCAGCTGCGCCCGGCCACCTTCATGGCGGTGGTGCTGACCGTGATCGGCGCGCTGCGCAGCTTCGACCTGATCTCCGTGATGACGGGCGGCGGCCCGTTCGACAGCTCGACCGTGCTCGCGTACTTCATGGTCGACCAGGCGATCAAGTACTACCGCGAAGGCTATTCGGCCGCGATCGCGGTGGTGCTGTTCGCGATCATGCTCGTCTATCTCGTGTGGCAGCTGCGCAAGCTGGTGCGCGTCGAATCTTAGGGTCTGTTTACATATGGAACGCACATGCGAATGCCCGAAATCGCGCGTAGGGCAAGAAGTGAGGAGCGCCGTTTGGCCGAGCCAAACAAGCGACGAGCGACGCCGCCATACGCGCGATTTCGGGCATTCCCGTGACATGAATTTTCTAATTTGGGGTTGCCACGAGAACGGCCGCTCGCCGCGTTGCGCTCCTTGGCGATACGTCAGTATTCGCGGCGTCGCGCGCCTCGCGAGCGGCCGTTCTCGTGGCAACGCATGCGCGTTCCATATGTAAACAGACCCTAAGGATTGCGATTCATGTACCCGATGCCCGTATCACGCTGGGGACGCTCGTCCCGCTGGCTGTACCGCCTGTCGCTGCCGTGCGCGCTCGTGCTATGGCTCGTGCCGCTGCTCGCGGTGCTCGTCACGTCGATTCGTTCGACCGACGAGGTCATGGCCGGCCATTACTGGGGCTGGCCGAAGCAGTTCGCATTCGTCGACAACTACGGCACCGCGCTCACGCAGACGCCGATGCTCCACTACTTCGCGAACAGCATGCTGATCACGCTGCCGTCGGTCGCCGCGTCGATCCTGCTCGCGTCGCTTGCGGGCCACGCGCTCGCGAACTTCCGGTTCCGCGGCAACGTCGTGCTGCTCGGGTTGTTCGTCGCCGGCAATTTCGTGCCGATCCAGATCCTGATGATTCCGGTGCGCCAGATCATGCTCGGCATCGGGCTCTACAACACCGTGTGGGCGCTCGTGCTGTTCCATACCGCGTTTCAGACGGGCTTCTGCACGCTGTTCCTGCGCAACTTCATCCGCGAGCTGCCGTTCGAGCTGATCGAAGCCGCGCGCGTCGAAGGCGCGTCCGAATGGGCGATCTACTGGCGCGTCGTGCTGCCGCTCGTGCGGCCGGCGCTCGCGGCGCTTGCGATCCTCGTGTTCACGTTCGTGTGGAACGACTACTTCTGGGCGCTGTGCCTCACGCAAGGCGACGACGCGGCACCGATCACCGTCGGCGTCGCCGCGCTCAAGGGGCAGTGGACCACCGCATGGAACCTCGTGTCGGCCGGTTCGGTGCTCGCTGCGCTGCCGTCGGTGCTGATGTTCTTCGCGATGCAGAAGCACTTCGTCGCGGGGCTCACGTTCGGCGCGACCAAGGGCTGATCCGTCCAATCCTCTTTCTTCTGCAAGGAATCCACGATGCAACTCGGCGTTTGCTACTACCCCGAACACTGGCCGCGCGAACAATGGGATCGCGACGCGCGGCGGATGGCCGAACTCGGCCTGACCCGCGTACGGATCGCCGAATTCGCGTGGAGCCGGATGGAGCCGGAGCCCGGCCGCTACGACTGGGCGTGGCTCGACGAAGCGATCGACACGCTCGCCAGACAGCAGTTGAAGATCGTGCTCGGCACGCCGACCGCGGCACCGCCGAAATGGCTGGTAGACCGTCATCCGGAGATCCTGCCGGTCGGCGCGGACGGCGCCGTCCGGCAGTTCGGCTCGCGCCGCCACTACGACATCTCGAGCCCCGTCTATCGCGAGCACTGCGTGCGGATCGCCGACGCGATGGCGCGGCGCTACGGCGCGCATCCGGCCGTGATCGCGTGGCAGACCGACAACGAACTCGGCTGCCACAACACGCTGCCGAGCTACACGCGTGCGGCGCTCGAAGGCTTTCGCGCGTGGCTCGCCGTGCGCTACGGCGACGTCGGCGCGTTGAACCGTGCGTGGGGCAACGTGTTCTGGAGCATGGAATATCGCGGTTTCGACGAGATCGAATTGCCGCGCCATACGCCGACCGACGCGAATCCCGCCCACGTGCTCGACTTCCGGCGCTTTCAGTCGGACGAGGTCGCGCGCTTCCATGCGGTGCAGGTCGATGCGATCCGCGCGCACGCGCCGGGGCGCGACGTGCTGCACAACTTCATGGGCTTTTTCACCGAATTCGATCACTACGCGTTCGCGCGCAGTGGCCTCGATGTCGCCGCGTGGGACAGCTATCCGGTGCCGCGCACCGAAGTGCTGCCGCTCGACGAGCAGGACAAGCATCGCTGGGCCCGCACGGGCCATCCGGACGTGTCGGCGTTCTCGCACGACCTGTATCGCGGCGTCGGCAACGGCCGGATGTGGGTGATGGAGCAACAGGCGGGGCCCGTCAACTGGGGGCCGTACAACCCGGTGCCGCACGCCGGCGCGGTGCGGCTGTGGACGTGGGAAGCGTTCGCGCACGGCGCGGAGCTCGTGTCGTATTTCCGCTGGCGGCAGTATCCGCACGCGCAGGAGCAACTGCATTCCGGGCTCAATACGCCCGATGACCGCCTGTCGCCCGGCGGGTACGAAGTGGCGCGCGTCGCCCGCGAGCTTGCGACGTTCGATCCCGCGCTCGTTGCAGGCGAACGCACATCGGCGCGCGTCGCGCTGCTGTTCGACTACGAAGCCGACTGGATGATCCGGATCCAGCCGCACGGCGTCGATTTCGACTATCAGCAGCATGCGTTCGACTGGTATCGCGCACTGCGCGAGCTGGGGCTCGACGTCGACATCGTCGCGGCCGATGCCGACGTATCGCGTTATGCGCTGGTCGTCGCGCCGACGCTGCCGGTCGTCCCGGACCGCGTCGTCGAGCAGGTCGCCGGCAGCGGCACGCACTGGCTGTTCGGGCCGCGCACGGGTTCGCGCACGGCCGACTTCGCGATCGTGCCGGGCCTGGCGCCCGGCAAGCTGCGCGACGTGCTGCCGGTGCGGATCGCTCAGGTCGAATCGTTGCGGCCATCGCTGGCGCCGCGTGTCGCGTTCGACGGCGTCGAAGGCCACGCGGTGAAATGGCGCGATCACGTCGACACGGACGCGGCGGCCGGAGTCGACGTGCTCGCGGCGTTCGACGACGGCGTGCCGGCGCTGGTGCGGCGCGCTCACGTGACGATGGCGACCGCGTGCTTCGATCGCGCGCTGTTGCGTGCGATCGTCGGCCGCTGCGCACGCGATGCCGGGTTGCCCGTGGCGGCGCTGCCCGACGGCCTGCGATTGCGCCGGCGCGGGCGCGTCGTGTTCGCGCTGAACTACGGCGACGCGCCATGCACGCTGCCTGCACCGGCCGGCGCGCGATTCGTGCTCGGCGGCCCGGAACTCGGCGCAGTCGACGTGGCCGCGTGGGTCGAGCCGGACTGACGCGATGCGGTCGCTACGGTCGCTGCGGTCGCATTTTGCGGGCCTGGCCGGGATCGCGCATTTCGTTCCGCTGTCCGCCGCGGCGCTGATGCTTGGTGTCGCGATGTCGTTTACCGCACCGTACCTGTCGCTGTTCGGCGTCGAGGCGGTCGGAATGTCGCCGTTTCTCGCAGGTGTGTTCATGACGCTGATCGCGGCGAGCGGCGTCGTCGCGAGCACGTGGGCCGGCCGCTGGTCCGATCGCCGCGACCGGCACCGGCCGCTGCTCGTCGCGTCGCTCGCGGCCGCCGCGCTCGGGTTCGCGCTGCTGTGCGTGTTGCGCGCACCGATGGCCGTGATCGCGGCCGGCACGATCCTGCTCGGCGCGGGCGCCGTGTCGCTGTCGCAGATCTTCTCGTTCGCGCGCGCGGTGCTGCCGGTCGACGACGATGCGCAGCGTGAGCTCGCGTCGGCCGCGCTGCGCACGATGCTGTCGGTCGCATGGGTATTCGGCCCCGCGCTCGGCGCGCTGATACTCGCGCAGGCGGGCTTCACCGGGCTCTTTCTCGCGGCCGCCGCCGGCTTTGTCGCGTGCGCGGCGATCGTCGCGTGCATTCCGGAACCCGCGCGCCGGCCTGCTGCGGCCGATGCGGGCAGGTCCACGACGGCGAGCGCATCCGGCGGCGATCCGGTGCCGCCGGACGGGGCAGCGCCGGCGGTCGCCGCACCGCGTGCGGTCGTGCTGCGCACGCTTGCCGCGCTCATGCTGATCGGGCTCGCGGCGAACGCGACGATGATCGTGCTGCCGCTGTATATCGTGCGCGGGCTGGGCGGCACGCCGACCAACGTGTCGGCCGCGCTCGGTCTCGCTGCGTTGCTCGAGATCCCGATGATGCTGTGGCTCGGCATCCGTTCGACACGGCTGAACAAGGCGCGCTGGCTGACTGCGTGTGCGGCCGTGCATGCTGCGTACTTCGTCGGGCTCGCGGCGGTCACGCACGTCGATGCGATCCTGCCGCTGCAACTGCTGAGCGCATGCGTGGTCGCGATCACGTCGTGCCTCGGCATGACGCGCGTGTGCGACCTGATGCCCGCGCGCCCCGGCACCGCGACCGCGATGTTCTTCAGTACCGCGCGCGTCGGCTCGATCGTGTCGGGCGTGCTGTCGGGCGCGTTCGTCGACCTGTTCGGTTATCGCGCGACGTTCGCGGGTTGCGGCGCACTCGCACTCGTGGCGCTCGCGCTGCTCGTTCACGATGCACGCGATCCGCAGGCCGGCATGACACGTGCGGCAGGTGCGTCGAAGCAGCCGCGCCGCCGCTTCGACGCGCCGCACTGACGCGCTGCGCGCCAGTGCGGCGGCAGGTCAGCGTTGCCGGAACGCGTCGAGCGACGACAGCGCACGGCCGTGGAAGTCGAACAGCGTGTTGTTGTCCCACTGATCGCCCGCGCCGAGTTTCCAGCCGACCCCCGGCGTCGGGATCCATTCCGGCTCCCACCAGAACACGCCCTTGCCGCGATGACCCGGCACACCCTTCACGATGTCGACCACCGCCGCGAGGAACTGCGCCTGCCCGGCCGGCGAAGGCGGGAATGCGGTCGAGCCGGTGTTCGTCATCGAGTTCGGCTCCGAGTCGCCGTCGCTGGTGGTCCACGGATACGCGGTTTCGACGACGATCAGTTCCTTGTCGTAACGCACCGCGAGGTCGTTCGCGTTGTTGCGCAGGTCGTCGAGCGAGCCTTGCCATTGCGGGTAGTAGGACAGGCCGATCACGTCGAACGCGACACCGCGCTGCGTCGCGCTGTCGAACCACCAGCGGCTCTTCCCGTTGTCGCCGCCGCTGTCGATGTGCAGCATCACCTTGATGCGCGGATCGACGGCCTTCACCGCGTCGTGGCCCGTCTTCAGCAATTGAGCGAGGTTGTCCCACTGGTCGTAGCGCCCGAGCGGCCACAGCATGCCGCCCGTGATCTCGTTGCCGATCTGCACCCACTCGGGCCGCACGCCGGCGCGTGCAAGCCGGCGCAGCACGTCGGTCGTGTACGCGGACAGCAGCGCGCAGGTGTCGGCCAGGTTCTTGCCGGCCCACGCATGCGGCGGGTATTGCTTGCCGGGGTCGGCCCACCAGTCGCTGTAGTGGAAGTCGATCAGGATGCGCATCCCGAGCGCGGCCGCGCGTCGCGCCAGCGCAATCACGTGCGCCGCATCGTTGTAGCCGGCCGCGGCGCTCTGGTTCGCGGGAAAGAAATCCGGGTTGCCGGGATCGTTCCAGACCTTGATGCGGATCGCGTCGACGCCGTGCGCGCGCAGGATCTTCAGGCAGTCGCCCGGGGCGCCGTCACGGTCGAAGAAGGTTGCGCCATGGGCTTCGAGTTCCGGCAGCGTCGAGATGTCGGCGCCCATTGCGAACGGGCTCGCCGCCGTACCGCGCGCCGTGCGTTGCGCGAAGGCCGGCAGCGGGCCGGCCAGGTCGAGGCACGCGAGCGCCGCGGTTGAAACGCTCCAGCGCAACATCGATCGTCTGTTCATCAGATGCTCCGAGAAACCCCGTCCTTCAGGGCGGGGAGGAAAGGAGCGCCGCTGTTTGACAGCGGCATTC
>NZ_JAGXKA010000259.1:0-268 GCF_019091065.1 Burkholderia sp. GbtcB21 | reverse complement strand
AGTTTCAGCACTCGCATTGTGAGTCATAGAAGAAATCCCTATAATTTTGGGATCAGATCACAGAGATATGACAAGCTGTCTGAATCCCTTGATTAGTGTATTCTGTATTCAATATGCAATCTTTCCTATTATATCAATTGTAATTAGAAGGAAAATTCTTCCCTCAAAGCTTATAGCCCTACAAATAGAGATTCATTCTCACTGGGCAAAAGGTCGAAAAACTTATCTAAGAATTCATATTCAGAGATATCATTGTAAGAGCTCTAAG
>NZ_JAGXKA010000258.1:0-268 GCF_019091065.1 Burkholderia sp. GbtcB21 | reverse complement strand
AGCTAATCAATAGTGAAAAAAAAATATGTTATGTATAAATGAATATAAACATACAACAAACAAATAATATATTATTATATATGATTAATTAGACATTCTAACTATTTTTTTTTTCTTTTCCAATGGTCAATTTCAAGCACTTTATCAACTCTCAACATAAGGGGCAATTCAACATTTAATAGAATAATCAAGTCAAAATAAGTTAGGAAAATAAAATTCAATATTCATTTTAGTTTATCTCTATTATCTATACAACATCAACAACAAC
>NZ_JAGXKA010000257.1:0-268 GCF_019091065.1 Burkholderia sp. GbtcB21 | reverse complement strand
AATTAGAGTTTTTGAGAAAATGAGATGTAGAAATGATAAATCAGCAAAATTACAAAAGTGGGGCCCAGTATCCTTAACTATGACCGGCCACTTATGTATGTCATTTATCATTTATTTTTTCATTATTTTAATGCCAAATAAATCTAACCTAACCCTAGGTGGTTGACTATAAATAGGTAGTGATGGCTTGAAGAAAAAGATGATGCATCTCATTCCTTTAGAGAAAATTCTTAGCCGCCACTTCCCTTCTCTTTTCTTCCTAAAATAA
>NZ_JAGXKA010000256.1:0-268 GCF_019091065.1 Burkholderia sp. GbtcB21 | reverse complement strand
TCGAGAACTGGTCCTTCACGCTGAACATCGCCACACCGGTGGAGGACGAGGAGGTCATCGAGTTCACCACGGCTGAGCTCAACGACTTCGTGGCCAACGCCGTGCGTGGTGTCGGGTTGCCCGGCGTTCACGTCGACGATCGAGTCTTCGTCAGCGGACAAGACCTGCTGTACGGTCTCGATTCCTCGGTGAAGAAGGCGATCCTGCCGAACGAGCTGGCCGCTCCCGCTTCGCGGATCGACGAAGCCGAGATCGCCAGACTGCGCGA
>NZ_JAGXKA010000255.1:0-268 GCF_019091065.1 Burkholderia sp. GbtcB21 | reverse complement strand
AATATTCATGGAAAATATTTCTGAAATATTTTGGCTGCCAGCCCACTTCTTAGATTTATTGGGATCACAATTTTTGTTCCAAATATTTTTGGGGCAAACTATATTTTGTACATCCATGTAGAATTCTTTTGTAAATTTTGTAAATTTTTGGTCAAATACATTCGCATATGCTCATGATTGGCCGTGCAGAAGGAAACTATCAGTTGACTCCCATTTAGGGCAGGCATAGTCCCACTCTACACACCTTTCATGACATTTGACCTTAGAT
>NZ_JAGXKA010000254.1:0-269 GCF_019091065.1 Burkholderia sp. GbtcB21 | reverse complement strand
ATATTATCCAGTTGACCTTCGATGATAATCTTGTGAGGTACGAGCTTTATCCCGAGGACTTTACTCCTAAGTCCGTAACGAGGAAGAAGAGGAAATCTGATGCTGGCCGGACCGAACGAACTCATTCGGAGAATGAGTTGATTCAACTGAAGCGTGAAGCTAAGTTGAAAGGAGGTGCCAGGGCCAAACAATATGCTCAGGAGCCCTTGAATCCTAAAGATTAGGCCGAGGAAGAGCAGGTGACTCCATTGAAGAGGAAGAAGAAACTC
>NZ_JAGXKA010000253.1:0-269 GCF_019091065.1 Burkholderia sp. GbtcB21 | reverse complement strand
GGCTGTATCAGGGAGATGACGTCGGCACGGCTCGGAAGAGACGAGCTACCTTGGGATTCGGTTGAGGACGAATCGGAGCCACCATGATCGTGAGATCTGGAGCTGGGTAAGGGTTTCACCATGTGGAAACGAGATGGAAGAAAATGTGAACTCTCTAAGAATGAAGAAGAGACTCTGTTCATACTGTGAAAGGTGCTGAGAGAGAGAGGAAGGAAAGCGAAGAGGCTGGAAGGTGTTCAAAGGGGAACCTTACTCACCATTTTAACTCA
>NZ_JAGXKA010000252.1:0-269 GCF_019091065.1 Burkholderia sp. GbtcB21 | reverse complement strand
CACGCAGTTGATCGCCAGCAAGTTCGCGTTGCATGCGGCCGAGCGGTTGATCGAAGTCGGCGGCGCGCCGGCGACGGCGCGCGAACACAACCTCGACCGGCACTGGCGCAACCTGCGCACGATCTACAGCCACAACCCGTTGCTGCACAAGGCGCGCGTGATCGGCGACTACGAGTTGAACGGCGTGACGTCGCACCTGACCGAAGAGCGCGTGTTCTGATCCGGCCGCGCGCGGCCATGCGCAACTCGTCGGGACGGCGGAGCAGATC
>NZ_JAGXKA010000251.1:0-270 GCF_019091065.1 Burkholderia sp. GbtcB21 | reverse complement strand
ACTTTTTCCTAAACTCCAAAATACCCCTCCCATTTTTCTCAACCATCGGGCTGGCCATCGGACCATCGGCCTGGCCCCATCGGACTGGCCATCGGACGGGCATCAGGCACACCATCGAACCCGACCTTCAAAACCCAAAAATGAGCTAAATTCCACGCCGGACTCGATTTGAGAGGGGTATTTTTAGGGTTTTGGAAAAGTAGTCATATATTTTCAATGTAGAAAAATATTAGTTTAGGGAAAAAATTATCCCCTAATGCATGCATAGAA
>NZ_JAGXKA010000250.1:0-270 GCF_019091065.1 Burkholderia sp. GbtcB21 | reverse complement strand
GACCGCTTCCGCTTCCCGTCCCCTGCTCGGCTGCATCGCCGACGATTTCACCGGCGCGACCGATCACGCGAACATGCTCGTCAAGAGCGGCATGCGCACCGTGCAGACGATCGGCGTGCCTGCCGGCAATGCAACGCACGACGCCGACGCGATCGTCGTCGCGCTGAAGTCGCGCACGATCCCCGCGGCCGATGCCGTCGCGCAATCGCACGCCGCGTACGAATGGCTGCGCGCGCAAGGCTGCCGGCAGTTTTTCTTCAAGTACTGCTC
>NZ_JAGXKA010000025.1:0-64655 GCF_019091065.1 Burkholderia sp. GbtcB21 | reverse complement strand
AAAACTTGCTTGGCTTCTTGTTCATGGCTCCATTCTCTCAAGAGTTGGAGCCTCCACAAAACTCGGGGCGGTTCACTTGAGGCTGCATAGCAGCGAGGAGTGTTGCAATGAAACAGAGGCGGCGGATCTACTATACAGACGGTCAGAAAGCGTTAATGTGGGAGCGCTGGCGCAAGGGTGAGTCGCTGCAGCAGATCGCCCAGTTGTTTGATCGGAACCATTCCTCGGTACAACGGATTCTGGCCGAAACGGGCGGCGGATTCATCCGGTCGATGCAACACACTAGACGCAAAATCAGTCGCGAATTATGGGTAGCGCTGGAGCCGCTGATTCCGGTGTTCATGCCCTCGCCCAAAGGAGGTCGACGTCGCACTGTCGATGATCGCGCAGCCCTGAGCGGAGTCCTATATGTTCTGCAAACCGGCAACCCATAGGAAATCCTGCCGCGGGCACATGACTTCGGCAGTGGCATGACATGCCGGCGACGGATACGAGTCTGACAGGACGCAGGCGTGTAGGAATGATTGCATCTGGCGATGCTTCGTCGGTTGCGTGAACACGACGAGATTGATTGGGAGCGGGCAAGCCCTGATGTCGCCAATATTTCCAGCCGGGGGGCCAGGAAAACTGCTCTACCCAGACAGAACGGGGAAAGCTCTGATCGAAACAGCACATCGTCGTAGACGTGCGCGGTAACCCACTGACCGTCACGGTCAAGGCCGTCAACCGACGTGATTCGATAGTATTCGAGCCCAAGCTTGATACCATCCCGGTAGTGTCGGGTATGAACGGCCAGCCCCTGAAACGTCCGAACAAGTTACATGCGGGCAAGGAAATGACTTTGCTCGTTGCTAGCGTTATCTGAAGCAGCGCGGCATCGAGGCTCGTATCGCCCGTCGTGGCGTGGAAAGCAACGAGCGACTCGGGCGGCATCGCTAGGTCGTCGAGCGCACGTATACCTGGCTCGCCGGTTTCGGCAAACTCCGTATCCGCTTCGAGCGTCGACTCGACATTTATATCGCTTTGCTTTTCCCTGCCGTTGCCGTTATCTGCTTGCGCTTCGTGGGTGATTTGAGTTAGCAACTCTCATTTCGCTCGCTAGTACGCGCGAGCGGGAGAGGCGGATGGTACGCGAGGACGGCCGTGAAAGGGATCTGGGCGAAGTAGTTAGGGGGCCGCCGACGCTCAAAATTATAGACCGATCGAAAACAAGCTCTTTTGCGACGGGAAGCACTCAAACTCGCGCAGGCAATGTGTTAGATTGTGCTTCCACACAAATCGGGAGACCAAATGGGACAAGCAAAATCGAAGAGAAGCCAAGGGTTTGCACAGCAGCAAATCGAAGAATGGGAAAGCCGCGATTGCGTTGACTTTGCCGTTGGTCTTGCGCGAGTTAGCGGCTGGTTGCTTCATGTGGATTGGTGGACCACATCGCAGCAAAGTCACGAGGGAACTGAAGACGGCTTCAAACCCATTCGGGTATACGTCGGCGATAACAAGGATTTGATTTTCGACCCGCGGGGCGTAATGTCGCTCTTCGATTACCGGGACCGGATTCTAGTGCGACAACTTCGAGAGCGAGGGCTTTCCACTAGCGGCGGCGTACTGACGCGATTCTACGATGAAGCCCGATTCGCTTCGTTGCCCGTGCGGTACCAGCCTGACGAAGAAAAGATCAGACTGGCAATCTCTGAGATTGAGACGCACCCGACTTTTCTAGCGGGCATTTCCACTAGAACGCCCCCTCATTTGCCAGCCTACGAGGCGGCGAGATTCAGCTTTGGATTGTGTACCGCCTATGCGGAGGGACTACGTGACGTAAACGGGTTACAACCTACGGGGTTGCTCGCTGTACGGTTTCTTCCTGGCTTTGAAGGGCTAAATGTAAGTGAGCGCGGTTATTTTCACAGTGTCGCATTGCATCCCGACGGGATGGGAGAAGACTCGTGGGGAAAGGCACCGTTGAGCGAAATCGCTAGGCGGTTCGGGGTTTCGGAATATGTGACTAGCGAGGAAGAACACCACGCCACAATTCGGAGCATCAAGCTGGAATCACCCGACATCTACGCCAGCAAATATAGCGATGCGGTTTCACTGATACATGAATACACCAAAAGATAAAAATAAAAACCGCTCGAAGTGGGCTTTGTCTTGTCTGCGGACGGTTCAGGCGACGAGGCGCGGTACGCTCGCAACCTGAGCGGCCTGCGGCCCGTTGAGTTGTTAGACCGCGACGGTTTGTCGTTCGCCAACCAGCTCTGTTTTGTATGGACAACTTTCCGCCTCACTTTCGACTCCAGAGGCTACGACTGCCATCTGCAACGACAGCCGGCGAGCATGCGCCGATACGAGAAATGCAGCGGTAAAACCAACAACGATCAAGGGCCGTCAGTCATGAATCAGCAAAACACATCGGATCACGCAACGGCCATCGTGCCGTCCCAAACCGCGCTGCTCGTCATGCATTACCAGACCGACATCCTCGGACTCTTTCCGTCGGTCGCGCCCGAATTGCTCGCCAATACGCGCCGGCTGTGCGACGCGGCGCGGGCCGGCGGCATCGGCGTCTGGTTCGCCAATCTGCGGTTCAGCCCCGGCTATCCGGAAGTCAGCCCACGCAACAAGAACGGGCAAGGCATCAAGCAACTCGGCCTGTTCCTCAACGACGACACGTGCCCGGAGCTTGCGCGGCAGCCCGACGAACCGCTGATCGTCGCGCATCGCGCGAGCGTGTTCTTCGGCACCGATCTGCAGGCACGGCTGGTCGCGCAAGGCGTCGATTCGCTGATCATGGTCGGCATCGCGTCGACCGGCGTGATGCTGTCGTCGATCGCGCATGCGAGCGACGCGGACTTCCGCCTGTATACGGTCAAGGACTGCTGCTACGACCCGGACCCGATCGTCCACGAGCATCTGTTCTCCACCGCGTTCGAATCGCGCACGACGGTGCTGGCGCTCGCGGATGCGTTGCGGCTGCTCGGGTAGCGGATCGGTTGTTCGTCACGTAGAGCGCACTGCTGGCGGGAACGGTACCGACCGCCGGCCAGCAGCGCGTCGCGGATGTCTCATGGGGCGGTGTCGCGACATGCGCTGCCCGACACGATCGACGACCACGAGCACCCACTCGACGCGCCGGAACCGGCCCGGCTGCTGCGTGGTCAGTCATCCCGTCGAAACCGCAACGGGCGACGACGTGCGCGATATCACGCACGTCGACCGCCTTCCCTCTTACTTCGCGATATAAACCCCCGACGTCGGACACGTGCCCTGCGTATTGCCATCCGTCACGAGCGACGCGGCGCTCGGGAACTGCGTGGTCGCATTCGTCTTCACCGCGATCCACGCTTCCGTAAAATAGCTGACGCCATTCGTCTTCGTGCACTTCAGCGACACCGCGCTGCGCGTATTGCTGCCGAACGCGCCTTCGAACGCGGACAGCAACTGGTTACGCGTGACCGTCTTGCCCGCGTTCGCCTGCAGGTACGCATTGAACGACGTGTTGCCGAGCCGGCTGATCATGCCGGACGCCTGGTTCCAGTACGCATCGGGAGACGCCGAATTCGAACAGGTGCCGTGCTTGAACCATTCATGCTTGTCGAGGCACGACGCAACACCCGGCATGTACGTCGACAGCGTGTTGCGGGTCGCGCTGCTGATCGGGTAGGCATCCATGCTGCACCACTGGTGCGCGTTGTCGAGGTCGACGTCGTTCTGCGGCACGCCGCAGTAGAACGGCTGGTTGCCGTCGTACCGGTTCGGCCACAGGCCATGCAGCGACAGGCTCGTCGCCGCATACGAGCCGGCGAGGTTCGTGCATTCGGGCGTGTCGTGCGACGCGCAGAAGCCGGGCTCCCACGACGCGGCGAGCAACAGGTAGTCGTAGCTGGTCTGCGCGGTGGCGTGCAGTGAAACGGAAGCGACGGCGAGTGCGGCAACGGCGCGGGCGAGCGTCTTGAGCATGGCGTTTCCTCGGAAAAGGCTTACGGTCGCGGGATGCGCCGCAAGATTGTCGAATGTCTGCCCGCGATTGTTGCTGCCGCAACGTGGCACGAATGTGAAGGTGGACGAATTATGTGCGGTGGCGCGGGCACGCACCGTCACGTCGCGTGGAACCATCGAGAAAAGCAGGCACGGGCGCGGCCTTCCCGATATCGCACACGGCCGACGCGTGCCGCGACTCCGGCCGCCGCACGCCGTCGTTCACGATCCAGCCCCCAGCTGCTTGCATGCGCGCGCAACCGATTCGGGACCTTCGAGCACGAGAATCTGCCACACGCCGATGCTGACGCGCCGGCGCGCCGCCGTCGACGAATCGGCCAGCAACGCCTCGACGCGCGGCGCGGCATCCGGCGCCTGCCGCTTCAGCGCCGCGTGATGCCGCGCGCGCGACGCCGGCCCGGATTCGTAGACGTCGCACAGACGCACCATGCCGGCGAGGCCGGCCGCGTCGTCGTCCTTGTCGATCGCACCCGGCTCGACCGGTGCGAGCCCGTTGCGCTCCGCCTCCGGCAGCTTGCTGCGCGCGCCTTCGTCGATGGACGTGGCGGACGCCGGCGGCAGCCCGCCCATCGCCGCGACGATCCGGCTGCCCGAGGCGATCATGTCGCCCTGGCACTCGATCTTCTCGGCGGCCGCGACTTTCGAGCAGAACGACACCGAAACCCGGTACACATCGTTGCTCATGCGCGGCACTTCGTCCGTGCTCGCCTGCGCGAGGCCGGCGCTTGCCAGCGCCAGCGCAGCGGGAATCAGGATGCGGAAAGCGCTCGTCTTGTTCATCGTCGTTCGTCTGTGGGTTCTGATGGCGGGCAACCTCGCCGGGCCGCACGGTCGCGGCTCCTGCGGCGCCGGGCCCTCGTCCGGCGCCACGCGATCACTTCATCGACGCGGCTTCCGATCCGCCGGACGACAGCGCCGCGCTGTCCTGCTCGCGCCACGCGCGGCGCGACGCCACGATCGCCTTCACCGCCGAGCGTGCGACCTTCCACCACGCGAACGGCCGCGGGTCGGCGAGCATGCTGAGCGCGCGTGCATAGTCGAGCGTGAGGCCGGGCGTCCAAGCCATCGTCACCGCGCGCTTGCGGATCTGCGCGGCGACCCACAGCTCGGGCGTGAGCAGCAGCCGCACGAACGCGCCCCACCCGGCCCGCGCGCCCTTGAGCCGCCACACCGCGCCGTCGAGCGCGGCCTCGAGCGCGTTCGACACGGTGCTCGAGCAATTGCGGTGCGTGAGGTTGTACGTCACGTTCTGCCGGTATGCGGACCAGAATGCGTCGAGCTTCGCCGGATCGTAGTTGCGGATGCGCACGCGCACGGTCGACGGGCACCACGCCTTCGACTCGGTCGCGTAGTCGGGCTGGAACAGGCCCGGCACGTCGTTTTCGCGCGTGGCGCGCAGGATGCGCGTGAATTCGTCCGGAGAACGATCGATTTCGACGCCCGGATACAGGCTGATATAGATGCCCTCCGGCGACTCCAGCGCCGCGTGCCCGGTCGAGATCACGCCGTTGACGTCCACTGCCGCGATATAGCGGTCGATCACCGGATAGCGCTGCGCTTCGGCCTTCGACGAGCCGGTCGGCGTCCATACGTGCACGGTGAGCGCGCGCTCGCCGTCGGCCGGCGGGCCGTCCCATTCGGACTGCGCGAAACTCGGCTGGCCGCGCGCATCGTCGAGGTCGGGCGCGAGTGCCGGTGCGGGCGACGTCGCGAACGCGGGATTGCGCGTGAGCCGCCGCACGCGCGCGGCGAGGTTCAGCATGTGCATCCCGCCGAAGATCAGCAGCAGGCCGAGGCAGTACGGCACGGTGCCCACGTAGTGCGTCGGGTACGGCTGGAAGAAGAAGATCGCCAGCAGGATCTCGACGACACCCCACGCGAACGCGACGTTCCAGCGGCGGTAGCGGACCATCCATGCGGACGTGCACTGCAGCAGCCCGTCGACGAGGAACAGCGTGCCGAAGATCATCGACAGCAGAAAGTGGCCATGGTGATGCCCGGCGAACACGAGCCCCGCGGCCGCCACGACCACGATGCCTTTCACGTAGCGCAGGATGCGCTGCCCGCCGACGCCGCTGCCGGCCACCGCGAGCGTCGCGAGCCCCTCGATCAGGAACAGCCACGCAAACAGCTCGATCGGGAAATGCAGCGCGCCGTCGAGCGCGTCGACGAAGATGACGACGCCCGCGACGACCCACAGCCAGCCAAGCACGGTCAGCCCGCGCCAGCGGGTTCGCAGATATTCGATGCCCAGCAGCAGCAAGATCAGTCGTACCATCGCGCCCTCGTGTCATTTTTGGGAAACGCGCGGCCTCGCGTTTCCTGTCTTGTCGACCGTGCGTTGTGCGACGCGCCTGTCGGAACGCGGCAATCGTTGCCGGCGCGTCATGCTGTCGACATGACCGATGGCGGCCGGCGCACGCCGCTCTGGCCGAATAATAAGATATGGCGGAGTCGGGTGAAAGCCTGCCGAAAACGTTTTCGGCGGGCCCGGGCGTCCCGGCGCTCCGCCGGATGCGGTGCGATCGACAACGCTGCCATGGCAGATTTCCCGTTCGACAACACGCGGCGGATGCGCCAGAATCCTGCTTCCGAGGGCGAAAGCCACTGAACCGAACCGCACCAGACGGGACAACAAGAATGAGCATATCGATCACGCGCCGGCGCCTGCTGGCCGCCGGCATCGCCGCGAGCAGCGTCACGCTGTCGGGCTGTTTCACGCCGAAGCTGTATAAGGACGACGCATACAGCGAAGAAGTGTCCGGATTCATGATCACCGAGGACGGCAAGAAGCTGGTCGTCCTCGGCACGCGCTACCACTACATCTTCGATCTGCCGGCCCAATTGCGGCCGGTACTGCAGTCCGGCTACCGGAAATCGCTGCGCACGACGTTTGCCGGCTTTCATGCGAGCGGCGGCGGCGTCACCGGCCACTACCGGATCGTGTTGCCGAAGGACGCGTCGGAAGACGATCGACAGGCAGCAGCAACCGACGGATTCACCACTGCGCCGGCCGGCCTCGTGCTCGAAGGCGACATCGACGGCAAGCGCTATTCGACGGAAGGCTTCGCCGCGCAAGACAAGGCGGCCGCGCAGCCGTTCAACCGGCCGTACTCGGTTTACATCAAGGAGTCGCCATCCGTTGTCGGCATGGGTCTGCGGATTCTCGCCACGCCGATCACGGTTGCCGCCGACGGCGTGCTTGTGCTGGGCGGCATCGTGCTCGTGCCGTTCGCGGCCATCGCAATCCAGGCAAACGGCGGCATCCGGATCATGTAAAGGCGCGCGGCGCCCCTGCAGCGCCGGCGGCAGCAACCCGCGACACGCGAGCGCACACAACGACCGCAACCGGAGCATCGTCATGGCCGCCTCACCGCTTCACACGCCACCTCTCGGCCCGCAGCTCAAGCGCTGGCGCGCGCTGCACCGCGTGAAGCAAAGCCACGCCGCGGAACTGTTCGGCGTCGCGCAATCGACGATCTCCCGCTGGGAAGCCGGCATCCAGCAGATGTCGCCCGACGAGCGCGCGACCGCCGAGCGGTTGCTCGCCGCGCGCCTCGATTCCGCGGGCGACCACGCGCTCGCGCGGCTCATCGCGGGCAGCGCGGGCCGCATGCATCTGGTGTGCGACCTCACGCACCGCCTGCTCGCCAGTTCGCCGGCGCGCGCGGCCGAGTTCTCGCAGCCGCTTTCGATGCTGCTCGGCACGTCGCTGTGGCGCTACGCGACGCCTGAAATCGTCCGCATGGAAGCCGCACTCGACACGCTCGGCTGGCACGACCGCGCGGGGCCGCCGAGCGTCGAATTCGACACCGGCGCGAATGCGTCGCGCGTCGTGCCGATTCGCGGCAGCAGGTGCCGGTGGACGCGGATGACGCTGTCGGACGGTTCGGCTGCGCGGCTGGTGGAAACGCTTTAGCGCACCGCGCATATTTCATGCGTGGACGAACCTCGCCTGGCCACCTTACGCTCGAAGACTCATCGCAAGGACGCCGACCATGAACCCCGACACGATCCACGCGCGGCTCGATTTCCTGCGCGAAGCCGAACGCCTGAAGGATGTGCTGCGCAGCGGCCACACGTCGGCCGGGCGCGCGGAAAGCACGGCCGAGCATAGCTGGCGGCTGTGCCTGATGGCGCTCGTGTTCGCCGACGCGCTGCCCGGCATCGATACGCTGAAGCTGCTGAAGCTGTGCGTCGTCCACGATCTCGGCGAGGCGCTGCACGGCGACATTCCCGCGATCGAGCAGGCCGCGCACCCCGACAAAAGCGCGCACGAACGCGACGACCTGCTGACGCTGACAGCGTCGCTCGATCGCACGCTGCGCGACGAGATCGTCACGCTGTGGGATGAATACGAGGCAGCGGCGTCGCCGGAAGCCCGCGCGGCGAAGGCGCTCGACAAGCTCGAGACGATCCTGCAGCACAACCAGGGCAGCAATCCGCCCGATTTCGACTACGCGTTCAATCTCGGCTACGGCCGGCGCTATACCGATGCCGCGCCGCTGTTCAGCGCGATCCGCGACATCGTCGACGCCGACACGCAACGCCGGATCGACGCAGGCGGGTCGCGCGCATAAGCTCGCGGAATCGGGCGCGCGGCACCGCTCGCCCCTTTTCACAGATCGCAACAATGACGCATCGCCCGGCCCCCGCTCCGGCACGGCGCTCGCACAATTCAGCACAATTTCCACACGATTTGTCGCGAAATCCTCGCTTACCATGAGCGCCTGATTCGACTCGGCACGCCCGCGCGATGCGTACGCGGATGCCGTCGCGGGCAACACGCCCGGCATGCGACGCCGACCGGATCGTCCCGCCCGGCCGCACGCATCGCCGGCATCGCTTCACCCTCGCCGCATTCTCATGACTCAGAAGCCCCATCGCCGCCGGCGCATCGTGCTGGCCATCATCGCCGTCGTCGCGATCGTCACCGGCGTCTCGTTAATGGTATTCGCGCCCGACAAGCATCCGCAGTACCTGTCCGCGCCCGTCACGCGCGGCGATCTCGAGAACGCGGTGCTCGCGACCGGCGCGCTGCAGGCGTTCAAGCAGGTCGACGTCGGCGCGCAAGTGTCGGGGCAGTTGAAGTCGCTGAAGGTGAAGCTCGGCAACAAGGTCGCGAAGGGCCAGTGGCTCGCCGAGATCGATCCCGTGATCTCCGAAAACGCGCTGCGCCAGGCGCGCGCGAGCGAAGAAAGCCTGCGCGCGCAGCATCAATCGACCGCCGCGCAACTGACGCAGGCGGAACTCGCGTTCCGGCGCCAGCAGGCGATGCTGCCCGACGACGCGACGTCGCGCGAGTCGTTCGAGGCCGCGCGTGCGACGCTCGACGTGCAGCGCGCGACGCTCGCGTCGCTCGCCGCGCAGATCCGCTCGGCCCGCATCCAGATCGAGACCGCTCAGGCCAACCTCGGCTACACGCGCATCGTCGCGCCGATCGATGGCGAGGTCGTCGCGATCGTCACACAGGAAGGCCAGACCGTGATCGCGCAGCAGCAGGCGCCGGTGATCCTGAAGCTTGCCGATCTCGACACGATGACCGTGAAGGCGCAGGTGTCGGAAGCCGACGTGATCCGCGTGAGCGCCGGCCAGACCGCGTATTTCACGATCCTCGGCGAACCGGACAAGCGCCACTACGGCAGGCTGCGCGCGATCGAGCCGGCGCCGCAGAACTTCGCCGACGCTCAGAGCACGCTCGGCGGCGGCACGGGCGGCGGCACGAAACCGAACGCCGCGGTGTTCTACAACGCGCTGTTCGAAGTGCCGAATCCCGAGCACCGGCTGCGCATCGCGATGACCGCGCAGGTCAGCATCGTGCTCGGCAACGCGCGCAACGCGCTCAGCATCCCGGCCGCCGCGCTCGGCGAGAAGCGCAAGGACGGCACCTATGCGGTCCGCGTGCTGCGCGCCGACGGCAGCACGGCAACGCGCAACATCCGCATCGGCATCAACAACAACGTACGCGTCGAGGTGCTGGCCGGCCTGAAGGACGGCGAGCGCGTCGTGATCGGCGAAGCCGCCGCGGACGAGCACGCGCCGCTGGCGGACGTGGTCTGACGATGAGCCGGCCCCTGCTGAAACTCTCGAGCGTCACACGGCGCTTTCCGGCCGGCGACAAGGATGTCGTCGTCCTGAACAACGTCAACCTGTCGATCGATGCGGGCGAGATCGTCGCGATCGTCGGCGCGTCGGGTTCCGGCAAGTCGACGCTGATGAACATCCTCGGCTGCCTCGATCATCCGAGCGAAGGCACCTACACGGTCGGCGGACGCGACACGCACATGCTCGACAGCGACGAACTCGCGCAGCTGCGCCGCGAGCACTTCGGTTTCGTGTTCCAGCGCTATCACCTGCTACCGCACGTCGACGCGGCCGCGAACCTCGAAATGCCGGCGATCTACGCGGGCACCACGCGCGCGGAGCGGCACGAACGCGCCCGCGGGCTGCTCGCGCGCCTCGGGCTCGCGGATCGCGCGCACCACCGGCCCGGGCAACTGTCCGGCGGCCAGCAGCAGCGCGTGAGCATTGCGCGCGCGCTGATGAACGGCGGCCAGGTGATCCTCGCCGACGAACCGACCGGCGCGCTCGACACGAAAAGCGGCCAGGACGTGATCCGCATCCTGCACGAGCTGAACGCGCTCGGCCATACGATCGTCATCGTCACGCACGACAAGGACGTCGCGCGCCATGCGCGGCGCATCATCGAGATCAGCGACGGCGCAATCGTCGCCGACCGGCGGAATCGCCACTATGCGGAAGCGCTCGCGGAAGCCTTCGTCGACGCGGCCGAAGCGACGTCCGGCGCGCCCTCCGCGCACGATCGGCACGACGACGGGCCGCCCGCCGACGCCCACGCCGATACCGACACGCGCGCGCGCCGCTTCGCGGCCGGCAGCGGCCGCTTCGCCGAAGCGTGCCGGATGGCGTGGATCGCGCTCGTGTCACACCGGCTGCGCACGCTGCTGACGATGCTCGGCATCATCATCGGCATCACGTCGGTCGTGTCGATCGTCGCGATCGGCGAAGGCGCGAAGCGCTACATGCTCGACGAGATCGGCAGCATCGGCACGAACACGATCAACGTCTATCCGGGCACCGACTGGGGCGACAGCCGCGCGGACGCGATCCAGACGCTCGTGCCCGCCGATGTCGCCGCGCTCGCCGAGCAGCCGTACGTCGACAGCGCGACGCCCGAAACGTCGCGCACGCTGCTGCTGCGCTACCGCAACATCGACGTCAACGCGCTCGTGAGCGGCGTCGGCGACCGCTTCTTCCAGGCGCGCGGGATGCGTTTCGCGCTGGGCGTCGCGTTCGACGAGGATGCGGTGCGCCGCCAGGCGCAGGTGGCCGTGATCGACCAGAACACGCGCCGCAAGCTGTTCGGCGCGACGCGCAATCCGGTCGGCGAAGCGATCCTGGTCGACAACGTGCCGTGCGTCGTGATCGGCGTCACGGCCGACAAGAAGAGCGCGTTCGGCAGCGTGAAGAGCCTGAACGTATGGGTGCCGTACACGACGGCGAGCGGGCGCCTGTTCGGCCAGCGCCATCTCGACAGCATCACCGTGCGCGTGCGCGACGGGCAGCCGAGCGCCGCCGCCGAGAAAAGCCTCGAGAAGCTGATGATCCAGCGCCACGGCCGCAAGGACTTCTTCACGTACAACATGGACAGCGTGGTCAAGACCGTCGAGAAAACCGGCCAGTCGCTGACGCTGCTGCTGTCGCTGATCGCGGTGATCTCGCTCGTCGTCGGCGGGATCGGCGTGACGAACATCATGCTCGTGTCGGTCACCGAGCGTACGCGCGAAATCGGCATCCGGATGGCGGTCGGCGCGCGCCAGTCCGACATCCTGCAGCAGTTCCTCGTCGAGGCCGTGCTCGTCTGCCTGCTCGGCGGCACGATCGGCATCGTGCTGTCGTTCGGGCTCGGCGCGGTGTTCTCGATGTTCGTCACGCAATGGAAGATGGTGTTCTCCGTCGGCGCGATCGTGACGGCGTTCGTCTGCTCGACGCTGACCGGCGTGATATTCGGTTTCATGCCCGCGCGCAACGCGTCGCGGCTCGATCCGATCGATGCGCTCGCGCGCGACTGACGAAAGCCCTGTCATGACGCATTCGTCACCGCTTCGCCGCCTCGGCACATTCGCATGCGCGGCCGCCCTGCTGGCCGGCTGCACGGCCGCGCGCCACGCGCCGCTGCCGGCTGTCGCGATGCCCGCGAACTGGGCCGCGCCGGTCGCGGCCGGCGCGCCGGCCACCACGCGCGACTGGTGGCGCAGCTTCGGCGATCCGCAACTCGACGCGCTGATCGACGACGCGCTGCGTGCCAACAACGACCTCGCGGTCGCGGCGATTCGCGTGTACCGCGCGCAACTGCAGGCCGGGCTCGTCGACACGAACCTGACGCCCGCCGTATCGCTCGGCGCGAACGGCGCCGTGTCGCGCACGCTCGATACGCACCGGACGAGCCGGTCGAGCGGCATCAACGGTTCGCTCAGCTATGAAATCGACCTGTGGGGCCGACTGGCCGCGCTGCGCGATGCCGCGCACTGGGAAGCCGACGCAACTGCCGCCGATCTCGAAGCCGCGCGGCTGTCGCTGATCGGCACGACGGCGTCGCTGTACTGGCAGATCGGTTATCTGAACCGGCAGATCGTGCTCGGCGACGCGAACATCGCGTATGCGGTGCGCACGCTCGCGGTCGTCCGGTCGCGGCATGCGGCCGGCGCCGTGTCGGGGCTCGATCTCGCGCAGGCCGAGCAGAGCCTGTCCGCGCAACGCGCCGCGCAGACGCAGCTGATCCAGCAGCGCACCGAGAAGCGCCACGCGCTCGCGCTGCTGTTCGACCGGCCGCCGCAGCAGCTCGCGGCCGAACCGTCGGCGCTGCCCGACGCGCCGCCACCGGAAGTAGCCGCCGGCCTGCCGGCCAGCCTGCTCGGCCGGCGCCCCGACCTGCGCGCGGCGGAATTCCGGCTGCGCGAGTCGCTCGCGCAGGTCGACGCGACGCGCACGAGCTTCTACCCGACCTTCACGCTGACCGGCAGCGCCGGCACGACGAGCACGAGCCTCGAGCGCGTGCTGACGAATCCGGTCGGCACGCTCGGGCTCGGCCTTGCACTGCCGTTCATCCAGTGGAACACGATGCAACTGCAGATCAAGGTGTCGAAGTCGCAGTACGAGGAAGCGGTGGTCGGGTTCCGTCAGCGGCTCTACACGGCGCTCGCGGAAGTCGAGAATGCGCTGTCGGCGCGCGTGCAGCTCGAACGCGAGGCCGAACAGCGCGCGCTGTCGCTGGCCCAGGCGCAGCGCGCCGAGCAGCTTGCCGCCGCCCGGTTCGCGGCCGGCGCGACCGCCGTGCAGCCGTGGCTCGACCAGCAGCAGCGGCTGCGCGACGCGCAAAGCGCCGACGAGCTGACGCGGCTGAACCGGCTCAACAACCAGATGACGCTGTATCGCGCGCTCGGCGGCGGCACGTCCTGACCGGCGTACAAACGCCGCAATAGGCACGCCGCGTCATTCGCACACGGCCGCCCTGCGCCGCGCCGGCGCGAACGCCACCGCGCTCGCGGTCGCGAGCACGGCCACGCCCGCCGCGCCGTATACCATCACCCAGCCGAACCCGTGCACGAGCGCCGCGTGCAGCGCCGCGCCGCTCGGGTCGGCCTGCGCGAGCGCCGGTGCGATCTGCTGCAGCCCGTCGGTGCGACCCGACGCGATCTCCTGTGCGAGCCGGCGCAGCGCCGCATCGCCGATCGCGCCCGCAGCACCGTCCTTCAGGCTCGCGACGATCCCCGCGACCAGCACGAAGCCCATCGTCGCGATGTTCAGCGCGAGCGAGATCATCCGCGCGCTCATGTCGATGCCCGATGCCATCCCGGCCCGCGAACTCGGCACCGCGCCCGTCGTCGTGTTGGTGACCGGCGTGTTCGTGAGCCCGAGCCCGATGCCGGCGATCACGCAGCCCGGCAGCATCGTGAGCCAGCTCGCGTGCTCGGCCGCGCTGCCGACCCGCATCAGCGCGAAACCGGCCGCGATCGTGAACAGGCCGCCCGGGATCACGACGCCCGGCCCGTAGCGCAGCGCGAGCCGTTCGCCGAACGGCGGCGCGACCAGCGTCGGCAGCGTGTATGCGAGCAGCGCGAGGCCGGCCGTCACGCTGTCGTAGCCGAGCGCGACCTGGAACCAGATCGGCAGGTAGATCATGAACGGCCAGAAGCTGAAGTTCATCCCCATCGAACCGAAGATCGCGCCGGTGAACGCGCGAATCCGGAACACGGAGAAATCGAACATCGGCCGCGCGCTGGCGCGTTCCGCGACGAAGAAACCCGCGAGCGCCAGCACGGTCGCGCCGAGCACGCCGAGGCCGGCCGCACTCGTGAGCCCGAGCTCCGCGCTCTGCGTGATGTAGAACGCGAGGCCGAGCACCGCGAGCGACAGCGTGACGATGCCCGCGACGTCGAGCGTGCCCGCATGCGGATCGCTCGACTCCTGCACCGCGCCGCCGATCAGCGCGAGCGCGATAGCCGCGAGCGGCGCATGGACGAGGAACACCCACGGCCAACTCGCCAGCGCGACGATCGCGCCGCCGACGATCGGCCCGAAGCCGAGCCCGATGCCGAACACGATCCCCCAGATCCCGAACGCACGGCCGCGCTCGCGGCCCTCGCGGAACTGATGCGACAGCACGGCGATCTGGCAGATCAGCATCGCGCCGCCGCTCGCACCCTGCAGCAGCCGGCCCGCGACGAGCACCGGCACGTTCGGCGCGAGCCCGCACAGCAGCGACGTCGCGCCGAACAGCACGGTGCCGATCACGTACACGCGCTTGCGGCCGAACCGGTCCGCGAGCGTGCCGGCCGCCATCAGCACCGTCGTACACGCGATCGTGTACGCGTTCATGATCCACTGCATGCCGTTGAAATCGCCATGCAGCACGTGTTCGAGCGTCGGCAGGATCACCGGCACGCTCGAGATTTCGAGGCCGAACATCAGCGACGTGAGACAGACGGCCGCGAGCGCGACCGCATTCCTGCGGGAGTCGGATAGCGTCATGCGTATTGCGCGGCGGCCCGGCAACAGGCCGCGCGCCTCCAGGTGAGAAGGGTTCGCCGCGCGCGGCCGGCGACGCACGCTGAACGGGAATCGGTACTATAGTGAGAATTTCGATCCCCATTGACGCACCCATTTCTCCGAACTGGGGAATCACAGGACTCAATCGGCACACCCTGCCATGACCGACAGACTCGACGGCGTAACGACCTTCGTCCAGGTGGTGGAATCGGGCAGCTTCGCGCTCGCCGCGGAGCGGCTCGACATGACGCGCTCGGCCGTCGGCAAGGCGATCGCGCGGCTCGAAAAGCGGCTCGGCGCACGGCTGTTGCAGCGCACGACGCGCAGCCAGAGCCTGACCGACGACGGCCAGGCGTACTACGACCGCTGCGTGCGCGCGCTCGCGGAACTGGAAGCGGCGGAAGCCGATCTCGACTGCGGCCGCAACGAGGCGCGCGGCAAGCTGCGGCTGAGCGTGCCGCTCGCGTTCGGGCACCACTGCGTGACGCCGATCGTGCTCGACCTCGCGCGCACCTATCCGCATCTGCGGATCGACGTGTCGATCACCGACCGCTTCGTCGATCTCGTCGAGGAAGGCATCGATCTCGCGGTGCGGATCGGCACGCTCGCGGACAGCACGAGCCTCGCGGTGCGCCGGCTCGGCACGCAATACGGCAGCCTCGGCGCGGCGCCGTCGTATCTCGCGCGCTACGGAATGCCGAAGTCGCTCGACGATCTGAAGCACCACCGGACCATCGCGTATTCACGCTCGGGCGTGCCGCAGCCGTGGGACCTGCGCGCGCCGGACGGCTCGACGGTGCGCGTCGACATGCAGCACCAGCTGAGTTTCGACGACGTGCAGGCGATCGCGGCGGCCGGTGCGTCGGGGTTCGGAATCGCATGGCTGCCGAGCTGGCTGCTCGACTACTACGTGAAGCGCGGCGAAATGGCGGTCGTGCTAGACCGCTGTTTCGTCTGCGAAGGCGACATTCACGCGATCTGGCCGAAGACGCGCTACCTGCCGCGCAAGACCCGCTGCGTGATCGACGCGCTCGTACAGGCGGTGCCGCCGATGATCGAGCGCCCGGACGAAGCGCGATGAGATGAGTTGAAGCCGACGCGCCGCCGCACGGCGCGTCGGGAGATCACACTGCGCCGAGATCGGCGAGCGGATGCGCGAACAGCTTCCACGGCGACGTCAGGAAATGCCGCACGCGTTCGGCACGCACCTCGACGAGCGATGCGGGCGCCCAGCGCGGCTTGCGATCCTTGTCGACGAGATGCGCGCGCACGCCTTCGCAGAAGTCGCCTTCCTCGATCGCGCGCGCGACGATGCCGAGCTCCATCCGGAACGATTCGGCAAGCGTCATCTGCCGGCCGCGCAGCAGCGCTTCGCGCGTCACCTGCAGCATCGTCGGCGAATGGCCGGCGAGCGCATCGAGCGTCGCCTGCAGCCATTGACGGTGCTCGCGCGTCAGCTCGTCGCGTGCGAGCTCCTGCGTCAGCGTCGCGACGATCCGCTCGACGGTCGAACGCTTGTCGAAGTGACGAACGATCCACGGCATCTGGCTGTCGAGCGCCGCATGCGGCACGACGTTGCACGGCGGTTCGAACACCTTGCGCAGCGCCGGCAGCACGTCGCCGTCCCACTTGACGCTTTCGATGCGCGTCTCGAACGTGTCGAGCCACGCGGACGGCACGCACAGGTCCGCGAGCTTCGCGGTCAGCGCGTCGGCGCCCGACAGCATCGCGCCGGTCAGCCCCACGTACAGTTCGAGTTCGACCGGCATGCGCGACAGGAAATGCGTCGCGCCGACATCGGGCACGAGGCCGATGCGCGTTTCCGGCATCGCGATCTTGCTGCGCTCGGTCGCGACGCGCAGCGCCGCACCTTGCGCGAGGCCCATGCCGCCGCCCATCGTCACGCCGTCCATCAGCGCGACCACCGGCTTCGGGAACGTGTGGATCGCATGGTCGAGCCGGTATTCGTCGACGAAGAACGGCAGCCAGGTGTCGCGCTGCGCCACCATCCGGTACAGCGCGCGCACGTCGCCGCCTGCGCAGAAGCCCTTCTCGCCCGCGCCGCGCAGCACGACCGCGACGATCTGGTCGTCGTGACGGCAGCGCTCGAAGAGCGCGGCCAGCTCGCCGATCATCGCGTACGACAGCGCGTTGAGCGCGGCCGGACGGTTCAGCGTGATCAGCGCCACGCGGTTCACCACGCGGAACAGCACCTCGGGCGCGGCTTCCGCGAACGCGTCGTGATTCGTCACCGGCGTGCTCATCGTTGCTGCTCTCCGTCGGTATTCCATTGCGGCGCGCGCTTGCCGAGAAACGCGGCCACGCCTTCGCGCGGATCGTTCGTGTCGAACAGGTCGACGAAGCGTTCGCGCTCGACCGCGAGCGCCGCGCTGCGCGGCACGCCGCGGCGCGCGAGGCCGATCAGCTCCTTGCTGTATGCAACCGCGTGCGGGCTTTGCCGCGCGACGTTGCGCGCCAATGCCAGCGCCGCGTCGCGGGCGGCGCCGCTTTCCACCACGTCTTCGACGAGGCCGATCCTGAGCGCCGTCGCCGCGTCGACGCGTGCGCCGGTCAGGATGATCTTCTTCGCCCAGCCTTCGCCGACGAGCCAGGGCAGCGTCTGCGTGCCGAGCCCGCACGGCAGCAGGCCGACCGACGGCTCGGGCAGCGCCATCTGCGCATGCGCCTCGGCGATCCGCAGGTCGCACGCGAGCGCGCATTCCAAGCCGCCGCCCATCGCATAACCGTTGATCGCCGCGATCGTCACGACGCGCGCATCGTGCAGCGCCTCGAACGCCGCGCCGAAACGCGACGCCATCGCGCGCGCGACCGCGCGGTCGCCGTCGGCGAACGTGTTGAGGTCGGCGCCCGCGCTGAAGAACTTCGGGCCGTCGCCGGTGATCACCAGCGCGCGCACGCGCGGGTTCGCATTCAGTTCGGCGACGGTTTCCTGCAGTTGCTGCAGCCCGTCGGCGGTAAAGGCGTTCGCGGGCGGACGCTTGAGCGTCGCGCACGCGATCGCGCCGTCGTCGACGTAGTCCAGTTCGATCATGTCGCGTCCTTCTTCGTTGCCGGTTGGTACAGGCGGATCACCGCCGAGAAATCGAGCTGCCCGTCGCCGCGGCTGCTCATCGTCTGGTACAGCTGCTGCGCGAGCGCGCCGAGATAGACGGGTTGGCGCGCCTGCTTCGCCGCGTCGTTCGCGAGGCCGAGATCCTTCAGCATCAGGTCGGTGCCGAAGCCGCCCGAATAGCCGCGCGACGACGGCGCCGTGTCGATCACGCCCGGATACGGGTTGTACGTGTCCGAGCTCCAGCAGCGGCCCGTCGACGTGTTGACGATGCCGGCCAGCACCTTCGGGTCGATGCCGAGCGCGACGCCGAGCGACATCGCCTCCGACACGGCCGCCATCGAGATGCCGAGCACGAGGTTGTTGCAGACCTTCGCGACCTGCCCCATGCCCGTCGCGCCGCAGTGGACGATGTTCTTGCCCATGCCCGCGAGCACCGGCTTCACGCGCTCGAAATCGGCGTCGCTGCCGCCGACCATGAAGGTCAGCGTGCCGGCCGCCGCGCCGCCGGTGCCGCCCGATACCGGCGCATCGACGAACGCGCCGCCGTGCTCGCGCACCAGCGCGCCGAATGCCTGCGCGCTCGCCGGGTCGATCGTGCTCGAATCGATCACGGTCGCGCCCGCGTCGAGGCCGGCCAGCACGCCGTTCTCGCCGGACAGCACCGAACGCACGTGCGGCGCGGCCGGCAGCATCGTGATCACGAACGTCGCGCCCGACGCAGCGTCGCGCGGCGACGAGGCAACCTGCGCGCCGGCGTCCTGCAGCGCGCGCAATGCATCGGCGCTCAGGTCGAACGCATGCACTTCGTGGCCGGCCTTCAACAGGTTCAGCGCCATCGGCGCACCCATGTGGCCGAGGCCGATAAATCCGATTTTCATGGTCGTGTCCTCCGCCGCTCAATGCAGCCGAATCGTCGTATTCACCGGGCCGGCCGTCGTGTCGTCGTCGAACCAGCGCGCGGTGACCGTCTTCGTCTGCGTGTAGAACTGCACGACCTGCTTGCCGTACGGACCGAGATCGCCGAGCTTCGAGCCGCGCGAACCGGTGAAGCTGAAGAACGGCACGGGCACCGGAATCGGGATGTTGATGCCGACCTGGCCGACGTCGATTTCGCTCTGGAACCTGCGCGCGGCCGCGCCGCTTTGCGTGAACAACCCGACGCCGTTGCCCATCGGGTTCCGGTTGACGAGCGCGATCGCTTCGTCGAGCGTGTCGGCTTCGAGCACGACGAGCACCGGGCCGAAGATTTCATGCGTGTAGATCGACATGTCGGTATTCACGCCCGAGAAGATCGTCGGGCCGATGAAGTTGCCGCTTTCATAGCCAGGCACCGTCACGCCCCGGCCGTCGAGCTCGAGCTTCGCGCCTTCGTTCACGCCCGCTTCGATCAGCGACAGGATGCGTTCCTTCGCGGCCTTCGACACGACCGGGCCGACGTCGGTGCCGGCTTCCGCGCCCGCATTCACCTTCAGAAGCTTCGCCTTCGCAACGAGATCGGGCAGCCAGTCGCGCGTTTCGCCGACCAGCACCGCGACCGACGTCGCCATGCAGCGCTGCCCCGCCGCGCCGAAGCCGGCGCCGACGAGCGCATTGATCGTCTGCTCGCGGTTCGCATCGGGCAACACCACCGCGTGATTCTTCGCGCCCATCATCGACTGCACGCGCTTGCCGTGCGCGCTGCCGAGGTTGTACACGTGCGTGCCGACCACCGTCGAGCCGACGAACGAGATCGCCTTCACGAGCGGATGCGTACAGATCGCATCGACGACTTCCTTGCCGCCGTGCACGACGTTCAGGACACCTTTCGGTACGCCGGCCTCGATCGCGAGCTGGACGAGTTCCATCGTCGACATCGGGTCCTGCTCCGACGGCTTCAGCACGAACGTGTTGCCGCAGACGATCGCCATCGGGAACATCCACAGCGGAATCATCGCGGGGAAGTTGAACGGCGTGATGCCCGCGCACACGCCGAGCGGCTGGCGCAGCGTGTACGTGTCGACGCCGCCCGCGACGTTCTCCGCGAATTCGCCGAGCTGCAGCGAGCCGATCGAACACGCGTGCTCGACTACTTCGAGGCCGCGAAAGATGTCGCCTTCGGCATCGGGAATCGTCTTGCCCTGCTCGGCCGTCAGCGTCTTCGCGATGCGCTGCTGGTTGGTACGCACGAGATCCTGGAACTTCAGCATGATGCGCATGCGCGCGGCGATCGGCGTGTTCTTCCACGTCGCATACGCGGCGTGCGCGGCCTGCACGGCCGCGTCGACTTCCTCGACGGTCGCGAACGGCACGCGCGCGAGCACCTGCTGCGTGGCCGGGTTGACGATGTCGCGCCACTCTTTCGTGGCGGACTCGACGAAGGCGCCGTCGATCAGCAGCTTGACCGTCGGCACGTCTTGCCCCGTCCGGGGCGTCGGATTCGCGTTCATCGATCGTTTCTCCTTGCAGAGGGCCGCGAAGCGCAATCCCGCCGCGCGGCCGGTTCAATTCGGCTGCGGGCGGCGGCCGCGGAATGCGGCGCGCGCGGCCCGCGGTCGGTCATTTCATTTCAGTTCGGCGGCGAAATCTTCTTCCCAGTATTCGCCGGGCATTCGCGCGGCCGCGTCGTCGCCGCGCTCGATTTCGCGGCGGCGCAGCTCGACGCGGCGGATCTTCCCCGAGATCGTCTTCGGCAGCTCCGCGAACTGCAGGCGGCGAATGCGCTTGTACGGCGCGAGCTTCTCGCGCGAGAAGCGGAAGATTTCCAGCGCGAGCGCGGGGCTTTCCTCGTAGCCCTGCCGCAGCGTGATGAAGGTCTTCGGCACCGACAGCCGCACGGGGTCGGGGCTCGGCACGACCGCCGCCTCGGCGATCGCCGGATGCTCGATCAGCACGCTCTCGAGTTCGAACGGGCTGAGCCGGTAGTCGGACGACTTGAACACGTCGTCCGCGCGGCCGATATACACGTAATAACCGTCGTCGCCGCGCATCGCGATGTCCGACGTGCGGTAATGGCCGTCGCGCATCGCGTAGGCGGTCGCGTCGGGGTTATTCGCATAGCCGTTCATCAGCCCGACCGGGCGCGCGACGTCCGGCCCGATCGGCAGTGCGACCTCGCCTTCGGTCACGGGCGCACCATCCGGATCGAGCAGCGTGATCCGGTAGCCTGGCAGCGGCCGGCCCATCGAGCCCGCGACGACCGGCTGGCCCGGCGAGTTGCCGATCAGGCAGGTCGTCTCGGTCTGGCCGTAGCCGTCGCGGATCGTGATGCCCCACGCCTTCTTCACGCGTTCGATGATCTCGGGATTCAGCGGCTCGCCCGCGCCGACGATCTCGCGCAGCTTCACGTCGAACGACGCGAGCGGCTGCTGCACGAGCATCCGCCATACCGTCGGCGGCGCGCACAGCGTCGTCACCTGGTATTTGACCAGCGCATCGAGCACGACCTTCGGCTCGAAGCGCGCGTAGTTGAATGCGAACACGCACGCCTGCGCATTCCACGGCGCGAAGAAGCAGCTCCACGCGTGCTTCGCCCAGCCCGGCGAGCTGATGTTCCAGTGGATGTCGCCTGGCTGCAGGCCGACCCAGTACATCGTCGACAGATGGCCGACCGGATAGGTGCGGTGCGTATGCTCGACGAGCTTCGGCTTCGACGTCGTGCCCGACGTGAAATACAGCAGCATCGGATCGTTTGCGTGCGTGACGGCGTCCGGCTCGAACGCGGCGCTCGCCGCGTAGCCGTCGTTCATCGCGAGCCAGCCCGCGCGCGGCGCGCCGGCGACGATCTTCCGCGCGAGGCCGAGGTCGGGCTGTTCGAATTTCGCGGTTTCGTTCTCGTCGACGATCGCGTATTTCGCGCCGCCGATCTGCACGCGGTCGCGCACGTCGTCGGCCGACAGTTGCGTGGTGGCGGGCAGCACGATCGCGCCGAGCTTCATCGCGGCGAGCATCGCGTCCCACAGCTCGACACGGTTCGGCAGCATCAGCAGGATGCGATCGCCGCGCACGACGCCGATCGAGCGCAGCCAGTTCGCGATCCGCGACGAACGCTCGGACATCTGCGCGAACGAATACGGATCGCCCGTGCCGGTCGCCGCGTCGACGATCCATAGCGCGGGCCGGTCGTTGCCGCGCGCCATCGGGTCGAAGTAGTCGAGCGCCCAGTTGAACGCATCGAGCACCGGCCACTCGAAATCGCGGTACGCGGTTTCGTAGTCGGTGCGATGGCGCAGCAGAAAGTCGCGTGCGTCCAGGAATGCCTGTACCGTCATCGTTTCCTCCAGTCTCCATGCCTCGCGGTCAACCGGCGCACGCGCTGCAGCACATGCCCGATTCCGTTTTGCACGGCGCACGGTCACGTCGTTGCGTGCCGCGTTCACCGCGCTGCCCTCGTGCCCTGCGTGATGCTTCCGTTCTGTCGACGCGACCGCCGCGACTCAAAGCTGCCGCGCGATCACCATCCGTTGCACTTCGCTGGTGCCTTCGTAAATCTGCGTGATGCGCGCGTCGCGATAATGACGCTCGACTTCGTAATCGACCAGGTAGCCGTAGCCGCCGTGGATCTGGATCGCGTCCGAGCACACGCGCTCGGCCATCTCGGATGCGAACAGCTTCGCCTGCGACGCTTCCGACAGGCACGGCAGCCCGGCCGTGCGCAGCTTCGCCGCGTGATGCACGAGCAGGCGCGCGGCGTTGATCTGCGTGGCCATGTCGGCGAGCTTCTGCTGGATCGCCTGATGCTCGGCGATCGGCTTGCCGAACTGCACGCGCTCGCCCGCATAACGGCGCGCCTTGTCGAACGCGGCGCGCGCGATGCCGAGCGCCTGCGCGGCGATGCCGATCCGGCCGCCCTCGAGATTCGACAGCGCGATCTTCAGCCCTTCGCCGCGATTGCCGAGCAGGTTCTCTTCCGGAATCGCGCAGTTCTCGAACGTGATCGGGCACGTATCCGATGCGCGGATACCCATCTTCTTCTCGGGCTTGCCGACGATGAAGCCCGGCGTGTCGGTCGGCACCAGGAACGCGGAAATGCCGCGCTTGCCGGCTTCCGGGTCGGTCATGGCAAAAACGATCGCGACACCCGCGCGCTTGCCGTTGGTCACGAACTGCTTCGCGCCGTTCAGCACCCATTTGCCGTCGCGCAGCTCCGCGCGCGTGCGCAGGTTGTGCGCCTCGGAACCGGCCTGCGGCTCGGTCAGGCAGAACGCGCCGATCACCCGGCCGGACGCCATGTCGGCCAGCCAGCGCTCTTTCTGCGCCGGCGTGCCGAAGCCGAGGATCGGGCCGCAGCCGACCGAGTTGTGCACGCTCATCAGCGTCGCGCACGCGGCGTCGCCGGCGGCGATTTCCTCCATCGCCAGCGCATACGCGACGTAGTCCGTGTAAGAGCCGCCCAGCTCCTGCGGCACGATCATCCCGAGCAGGCCGAGTTCGCCGAGCTGCGCGACGATGGCGTCGGGCAACTGCGCATCGTGGTCCCACTGCGCGGCGTTCGGCGCCAGCATCTCGGTGGCGAAAGCGCGTGCGGCGTCGCGGATCATCCGCTGGTCTTCGGTGTAAAGCTCGTCCATGGTGCTGCTGTCTCCCGCGGCCGCCGGGCGCGACCGTCCTTGCGTTTCGATGCAACAAGTGTAGGCAAGCGCGCGCGACTGTTCGATGCTCGCGTCGCTCATTTACACTGAGCGTTTTTGCCACACCGGCGGCACGATGAAGCAGGAAGACAAGGGAACCGTCGCGATCAGCCTCGTCGCTTACAGCGTCGCGCTCGCGACCCGGCGCGGCGTCGCGGCCGAGCCGCTGCTCGCGCAGGCCGGCATCGCGCCCGCGCTGCTCGGGCAGCCGCGCGCACGTGTATCCGCGCAGCAATACGGTGCGCTGTGGAACGCAATTGCGCGCGCGCTCGACGACGAGTTTTTCGGGCAGGATCGCCACCCGATGCGCAGCGGCAGCTTCATCGCGATGAGCCAGGCCGCGCTGTCCGCGCGCGACGGGCTGCATGCAATGGCGCGCGCGGTGAATTTCATGCACTGCGTGCTCGACGACCTGCATGCGGAACTCGACGCGAACCCGCAGCGCGTGCGGCTACGCTTCGTGCACCGCAACAACGGCGCGACGCCCGCGATGTTCACGTACGCGACCTATTTCATCATCGTCTACGGGCTGACCTGCTGGCTGATCGGGCGGCGCATCCCGCTGCTGCATGCGAGCTTCCGCTGCGACACGCCGCCCGCCGATCACGAATACCCGTCGATGTTCTGCGACGACATGCGTTTCAACGAACCCGATTCGTATGTCGATTTCGATCCCGAATTCGCGACGCTGCCGGTCGTGCAGAACGCGAAGACGCTGAAGACGTTCCTGCGCAACGCGCCGGCGAGCTTCATCGTCAAGTACCGCAACCCGAACGCGCTCGCGCAGCGGGTGCGCGCGGTGCTGCGCGGGATGCCGCCCGCCGCGTGGCCGGGCGCGGGCGGAATGGCCGCGCGGCTGCACGTGGCCGAGGCCACGCTGCGCCGCAAGCTGCACCAGGAAGGCCATGCGTACCAGTCGATCAAGGACGCGCTGCGGCGCGATCTCGCGTTCGAGGCGCTGGCCGACCCCGCGCGCACGATCGCCGACGTCGCGGCCGCGACCGGCTTCGCGGAGCCGAGCGCGTTCTATCGTGCGTTCCGCAAATGGAGCGGGCGCAGCCCGGCCGACTATCGCGACGAAGTGCTCGCGCGGGGCGGCGGCGCGGGCTGAATCCGGCCCCGCCTTCGCGCTTTCCGCCGAAACCGCCTAATCTTTAAGCATCGGGCCAACGCCCTTTCCGCGAGCCGGACGGCGTGCGACTGTGCGCCGCCCGGACGCCCCGATGCGCCTCCACCGTCACGGGCCGCCGCCGGCGCCTGCCGCGCCAGACGACCGCCCCCTTCACCCGCTGCCCGCGCGGGTCGCGCGCGCCGCGCTGTTCGCGGCGCTGCTCGTCGTATGTGCGGCCGTCGCCGCAGCGCTGCCCGCCGCTGCACCCGCAGCCGCGCGCCCGGTCGTCGTGATCCCCATCAACGGCGCGATCGGGCCGGCCAGCGCCGACTTCATCGTTCGCTCGCTCGATCGCGCCGCACGCGAGCACGCGCCGCTCGCGATCCTGCAGCTCGACACGCCGGGCGGCCTCGACACGTCGATGCGGCAGATCATCAAGGCCATCCTCGGCTCGCCGGTGCCGGTCGCCGCATTCGTCGCGCCGGGCGGCGCGCGGGCCGCGAGCGCGGGCACCTACATCGTCTATGCGAGCCACTTCGCGGCGATGGCGCCCGGCACCAATCTCGGCGCGGCGTCGCCCGTGCAGTTCGGCATCGGCGGCGGCGCGCCGGCGCCGGGCACCAACCCCGCTGCGCCGCGAGCGCCGCCGGCCGGGACGCCGGGTGCATCGGGAGCCTCGGGCACGTTGCCGGTCGCGCTGCCGACCGACACGCAATCGACCGAAATCCGCAAGGCGATGCAGGACTCCGCCGCCTACATCCGCGGCCTCGCGCAGTTGCGCGGGCGCAATGCCGAATGGGCCGAGCGCGCGGTGCGCGAGGCCGTCAGCCTGTCGGCGACCGAGGCGCGCGCGCAGCACGTCGTCGACCTGATCGCGCAGGATCCGGCCGACCTCGCGCGCCAGCTCGACGGCCACAGCGCGACGACCACCGCCGGCACGCTGCGGCTCGCGACCGCGCATGCGCCGCTCGTCGTGGTCCTACCCGACTGGCGCAGCCGCTTCCTGTCGATCATCACCGATCCGAATGTCGCGCTGATCCTGCTGACGATCGGCATCTACGGCCTCTTCTTCGAATTCGCGAACCCCGGCTTCGTGCTGCCGGGCGTCGCCGGCACGATCTGCCTGCTGATCGGGCTGTTCGCGATGCAGTTGCTGCCGATCAGCTATGCGGGTCTCGGCCTCGTGCTGCTCGGTCTCGGCTGCCTGGTGGCCGAAGCGTTCCTGCCGACCTTCGGCGTGCTCGGTTTCGGCGGAATCGTGTCGTTCACGATCGGCGCGCTGATGCTGATCGATACCGAAGTGCCCGGCTACGGGATTCCGTGGCCCGTGATCGCGAGCCTCGCGCTCGGCGGCGGGCTGCTCGTCGCGGGCGTGTCGAGCGTTGCGCTGAGCGCACGGCGGCGGCCGGTCGTGACGGGCGCCGAGGCGATGGTCGGCAGCATCGGCGAAGTGCTCGACGACGGCCTGTGCGCCGACCAGCCGTACGGCGCGGCCGGCCCCGCGCCATCGGCCGCGGGCTGGGCGCGCGTGCATGGCGAGCGCTGGCGCGTCGCGAGCAGCGTGCCGCTCGCCGCGGGCTGCCGCGTGCGCGTCACCGGCCGCCAGGGATTGCTGCTCACCGTCTCACCGCTCTACGACGTGCCGGTTCAGGAACAACAACACCACGGAGAACCAACATGATGGGCTACACCTTCGGCTTCAGCAGCGTCCTGATCGTCTTCGTCGTGGTGCTCGTCGCGTCGTCGATCCGCATCTTCCGCGAGTACGAGCGCGGCGTGGTGTTCATGCTCGGCCGGTTCTGGAAAGTGAAGGGCCCGGGGCTCGTGCTGATCATCCCGATCGTCCAGCAGGTCGTGCGGATCGACCTGCGCACCGTCGTGTTCGACGTGCCGCCGCAGGACGTGATCACGCGCGACAACGTGTCGGTGAAGGTGAATGCGGTGGTGTATTTCCGCGTCGTCGATCCGGAGAAGGCCGTGATCCAGGTCGCGCGCTTCTTCGACGCGACGAGCCAGCTCTCGCAGACGACGCTGCGCTCGGTGCTCGGCAAGCACGAGCTCGATGCGCTGCTGGCCGAGCGCGAACAACTGAATGCCGACATCCAGAAGACGCTCGACGCGCAGACCGATGCGTGGGGGATCAAGGTATCGACGGTCGAGATCAAGCACGTCGACCTGAACGAGACGATGGTGCGCGCAATCGCGCGGCAGGCCGAGGCCGAGCGCGAGCGGCGCGCGAAGGTGATTCATGCGGAAGGCGAATTGCAGGCATCGGAGAAGCTGCTGCAGGCCGCGCAGCGGCTCGCGCAGGAGCCGCAGGCGATGCAGCTGCGCTATCTGCAGACGCTGACGACGATCGCGGCGGACAAGAACTCGACGATCGTGTTTCCGCTGCCGGTCGATTTTCTGGGGGCGATGCTGGAGCGGCTGGGCAAGCCGCACGAGCGCTGACACGCGCGTTTCCCGGCCCGCGCGACGCGGCCGTCGATCCCGCCGGACGCAGGGCCGCGACGGCCCGGCGCCCGGCGTACGGTGCATACGTCAGGCCAGCAGCTTGCGCTCGGTCTTGCCGTACTTGATCGACTTCTCGTCCGGGATCATCAGGCCCGTGTGCTCGTCGCGGCCCTGCAGCAGGAAGCGTGCGTCCGGCTTGCCGATCTGCTCGGCCGCGAGCTTGCTGTCCGCGCCGATCTCGCCCTTCTTCATCCGGTTGACGATCACGCCGGCCGCGGTGTCCTTGAAGTCGCGCAGCATCCACGCGTCGCCGTCGCTATCGCCGAACACCAGCAGCGGGCCGTAGCCCTTCTTCGATTCGAGCACGTTGCGGATGCCCACCGTCTTGCCCGGGCCGTAGTTGAAGTGCCAGCCGTCCGGGTAGTGGCTGACGTACTTGCCGTCGCGCATGTCGAGACGCAGGCCGATCACGTTCTCCGGCGGCACGCCGTAGCCGTAGTTCGGGTGGCCGGCGAACACGCGCACGACATCGTCGATCGATGCGGTGCTCACGTACACGTCGATGCCGTTCGCGCGCAGCGTATGCATCACCGCGCGGATCTCCTCGTGAATGCGGATACCGTGGAAATGCGTCGCGGCGACGACGCCCGCCTTGCCCGGCAGCGTCTTCGGGCTTTCATACTTCACCTTGCGCAGCGCGTCGCCGATGCCGTAGTTGTTCGACGCTTGCGCCATCGCCTGCAGCTCGGCGGTCGTCATGTTCTTGTAGAAGTAGATGATCCACTTGTAGCCGATCTCGAGCGGATGCGTATCGCAGATCGCGTCGTACATGTAGTACAGCTTCGCGCGGAAATCCTTGAACTGATCGGTCTCGCGAATCTCGTCGAGGCTCTTGCCGCCGCCGAAGCCCTGGTAGTTCGCGTAGAGCCAGCGATAGTCGGATTCGACGTCGGCGGCGAGGTCCTCCATCGTCACCGGCTTGCCGTCCACCGTCGTGTAGTCCTTCGCGAACGCGCCCTTCGGCACGTCCTTCCACATCACGTCGACGAATTCGTCCGGCGTCAGCTTGTACTGCAGATGGTTGATCTGGTACATCAGCAACGCCTCTTCGCAGTCGTTCATGATGCACGTGTTGTCCCAGTCGAACACCGCGTACGGGCGGCGCTTTGCGTCGTAGCGCGCGCTCGCGACGCCGTGCCGGTCGAGCACCGCCTGCAGGCGCGCGGCATTGAACGGCGACCAGCGGCCCGGGTCCAGCGCATCCGGCGCGGTGGCGCTCTTCGCGTCGGCCGTGCCGGCCTTGAGCAGCAGCGACGTCGCGGCGGTCGCCGCGGCAAGGGTATTCATGAACTTGCGGCGTTGCATGGTCTCTCTCTCCGTGGGGTGTCGAATCGGTTTCGGTCGCTATCCCGCGCGGCGCACCGGCGGCTCATCGACGCAGCGAAGCCGGGACGGCTCCGAACTGGGGGCGGATGATGTGACGAAATTATTTCGACAATATGACGGCGTCTCGCCAAGACGCGACGGGGAATTGATCCGGTGCGACCTGCCGGGTCGTCACGACGCGGCTGCACGCGCCGCCATCCGGGTCGGCGCCGGGACTGCTCGTGCCGGCCTCCGGACGACGCCCCCTCGGTCGGAGGCCGGGCCGCCAATCGTGCAACGGGCCGATGCACGATTTCGTCGGGGTGAGTCGATTCGGAACCCGCGTTCAGTACCCTGCTTCGCGCTGATGCCGTATCGCGAGAATCGCGACGCCTTCATCGTCGACCCGGTACATCACCACATATCCGCTATCGCCGAAATCGATCGGCCATTCGCGAAACACGGTGTCGAGTTCGTCGACCGGGCGCCCGAGTCGAGGCTGTTGAACGAGCACATTGACGCCGGCGCGAATCGCCTTGATCGCGCGACGCGCGGCGGCCGGATCCTGATCGGCGAGAAAACGATGAAGACGGACAATCGCTTGCTGGGCGGGTCGAGTCCAGATCAGTCGTGACACTCGGGCGGCTCCGCTGCTTCACCGGCCTCGAGCTTCTCGAGGTATGCGTCCATTTCCTCATGCGTCGCATGCAGGCCCGTCGACTGATAGTCTTCCCATGCCTGCATCGCTTCCTGCCTGAATGATTCGCGCTTTTCCTCGCGCTCCACATACTGGGCGATGGCCTCGCGCATGATCCAGTGCGGCGTGCGGCGGCGCTGCTCGGCCAGATGACGCACGCGATCCTGAAGGGTCGGATCGAGTTTGATCGAAGTTGCCATGATGACGAGTATCCAGAGGTATTACCTTTGAATAGTTTAGGCTCGTCCCCGCTCGAAAAGCAAATCCCGGCACGCTAGAGCGTCCCCTCCATTTCCCTCATTCATTAGGACAAATCCTCATCCCAGGGAGCTGGCGAGCGTCACGGAACCGTCTATGATGATTACATTGTTCAATGGCACATTAAATGCTGACCAAATAACCCGCAACTGCGATGCCGGCGGGCGCGTTCGAGATCAGCGACCCTCTGGAGACGCATCATGGCCGACCACCACCCGCTGCCGGAAGTCCACCTCGACGAGCTGCCGCAATTCCGCGCGGTCCAGCAGCTTGCCTACCGCTGCGTCGAAACCGTCGGTGCGATGCTCTACCCCGGCATCACCGAGAAGGAGGCCGCGCGCCTGCTGACCGAATGGCTGCAGGACAACGGCGTGCACGACTGGCTGCACAAGCCGTTCGCGTGGTTCGGCGACCGCACCGCGTTCGAGGGCTTCTCGGGCCTCAAGCACATGGGCGGCTTCAATCTCGCGTTCTTCCCGAGCAACCGGCAGCTCGAAACCGACATGCCGGTGATCCTCGACGTCGCGCCCGTGCTCGACGGCATCGTGGCCGACGTCGGCTACGCGCACTGCCTCGGCGAGAACCCGATCCTCGAACAGTTGCAGGACGACCTGATGGACCATCGCGACATGATCGTGCGGCTCGTGAAGGCGCGCCGATCGATGGCCGAGGTCGCGCAGGAAGTCGACGCGCTGTGCCGCCGCCAGGGCGTCGAGCCGCGCCACAAGGCCTATCCGTTCAAGGTGCTCGCGCATCGCGTCGCGAAGATCCACAAGCTGTCGAAGCCGCGCTTCGTCGCGCGTTTCGGGCTGAACGCGACGCGCAACCTGCTGCTCGACCAGGGCCGCGCGGCGAAGCAGCAAGGCTGGTCGCCGCTGTGGTCGATCGACCGCCGCTCCGAGCACGCGCCCGTGCCGGGCCTGTGGGCCGTCGAGCCGCATCTCGGCTTCGCCGGCGTCGGCGCGAAATTCGAAGAGCTGCTCGTGATCACCGAAGACGATGCGTACTGGCTCGACGAAGACCTGCCGCACGTGCGCCGCTGGCAGCGCCGCCAGGCCGAACGCGCGCAGGCCGCCGCGACCGTGCCGGCCGCCGCCTGACGCACCCGCGCCTTTCCTCCCGAATCCCTGAACGACGGACTCACGATGCAGCCTCTTTCCGACGAAGCGCCGCTGGCCCTGTTCGAATCGGTTCATAACGAAACGGCGGTCGCCTCGGGTGACCTGACGCTCGCGGTCAAGACCTGGGGCGACCCGGCCCGTTCGCCGGTCGTGCTCGTGCACGGTTATCCCGACGACAGCAGCGTCTGGCGGCACGTCGCGCCGCTGCTCGCGCGCAAGCACTACGTGATCGCATATGACGTGCGCGGCGCGGGACTGTCCGGCGTGCCGAAGCGCACGGCCGACTACCACCTCGCGAAGCTGACCGACGACTTCGTCGCGGTGATCGATGCGCTCTGCCCCGGCCGCGCGGTACACCTGATCGCGCACGACTGGGGCTCGATCCAGGGCTGGGAATTCGTCACCGATCCGCGCCTTTCCGGCCGCATCGCGTCGTACACGTCGTGCTCGGGGCCGTGCCTCGACCACGTCGGCTTCTGGCTGCGCGAACGCGTGCTGCGCCCCACGCCCGCGTCGCTGGCCAAGCTGGGCGGCCAGCTCGTGCGGTCGTGGTACGTGTACCTGTTCCACCTGCCGTTCATCCCCGAGCTAGGCTGGCGGCTGTGGCTTGGCCGCGCATGGCCGCGCCTGCTGCGCCGCCTCGAAAAGACGCCCGCCGCGCCGCGCGCGACGCAGGCCGACGACGGCGCGCACGGCGTGCGCCTCTATCGCGCGAACTTCATCCGCTGCCTGTTCGCGCCGCGCGAACGCTACGCGCATGCGCCCGTGCAGACGATCGTGCCGCTCGGCGACAAGTACGTGAGCCCCGCGCTGTCCGAGAACCTGTCGCGCTGGGTACCGCAGTACTACCGGCGCGAGGTTGCGGCCGGCCACTGGCTGCCGCTCGCCGATCCCGCGCGCTTCGCGGATCTCGCCGGGCAACTGATCGACGCGGTCGAATCGGGCCACGAACCACCCGCGCTCGCGAATGCACGCCGCCGCGCAACGAGCGGGCGCTTCAGCGGCAAGGTCGCAGTCGTCACCGGCGCGGGCAGCGGCATCGGCCGCTGCGCGGCGCTCGCATTCGCACGCGAAGGCGCGACGGTCGTCGCCTGCGACATCGATATCGCGAGCGCCGAGCGCACCGCGCTGCTGATCGGGCTGACCGGCGCGCAGGCGCACGCGAAGCGCGTCGACGTCGGGTCCGCCGACGAGATGGAAGCGCTCGCGGCATGGGTCGGCAGCGAACTCGGCGGCGCGGACGTCGTGATCAACAACGCGGGCATCGGCATGGCCGGCGGCATCCTCGACACGAGCACGCGGCACTGGGAGCGCATCCTGCACGTGAACCTGTGGGGCGTGATCCACGGCTCGCGGCTGTTCGCGCAGCAGATGGCCGCGCGCGGCACCGGCGGCCACATCGTCAACACCGCGTCGGCCGCCGCGTTCGGGCCGTCGCGCGACCTGCCCGCGTACGCGACGACCAAGGCCGCCGTGCTGATGCTCAGCGAATGCATGCGCGCGGAACTCGCGGAAAAGGGCATCGGCGTGACGGCCGTGTGCCCCGGTTTCGCGGAAACCGGAATCATGGCGTCGACGCAATACGCGGGCGCCAACGCGCAGGACGAAGCGCGGCTGCGCAAGCGCGCGACGAAGCTGTACCAGATGCGCGGCCTGAAACCCGAGACCGTCGCGCAGGCGATGGTCGACGGCGTGCTGCGCAACCGCCCCGTCGTCGCGGTCGGCGGCGAGGCGCACGCGATGCGCCTGGTCGGCCGCTTCATGCCGTGGCTCGGCCGGATGATCGCCCGCGTCAGCATGGCATCGCATTGACGGCGCATGACGCCGCACAGGGAGACAGACACAAATGACCGCTACCGCCGACTACCACAAGATCAAGGCCCGGCACGTGAAGTTCAACTTCAGCGACACGCCGATCACCTGGGTGCCGAACGATCCGGGCAGCACCCACATCATCAACACGCTGAACCTGCTGTTCCCGGAAGGCGAACTGTGGTTCTGCCGCGTGTACAACAAGGCGCTGCCGCTGATCTCCGATGCACGCCTGCGCGACGAGGCCGAAGGCTTCCTGCGGCAGGAAGCCGTGCATTCGCGTTCGCACGGCGGCGTGCTCAAGCACTACTACGACCGACACGGGATCGACACGAAGCCGTTCACGCAGAAGCTCAACCGGCTGTTCACGCGCGCGCTCGGCGAACAGCCGCTCGGGCTGAAGATCGGCCATACGCGTTTCTGGCTGCGGCAGCAGCTCGCGGTGATCGCGTCGCTCGAGCATTTCTTCGGCTATCTCGGCAACTGGGTGCTCAACGCGCACGCGCTCGACGAAGGCCGTGCCGACCCGACGATGGTCGACCTGCTGCGCTGGCACGGCGCCGAGGAAGTCGAGCACCGCACCGTCGCGTTCGACATCTACCGGCACCTGGGCGGCACCTATCCGGAGCGCTGCGTGCACATGGCGTTCGTGATCCTGCTGCTGCTCTACTACATCACGACCGGCGCGAAGTTCATGTACAGACGCGACCCGGCGGCCGGCCGCTACCCGGGCTTCGTGCTCGCGTGGTGGCAGGGCTCGCGGCGCGGGCACCTGCCGTCGTTCTGGAAGGTGATCGGCGCGGCGCTGCGCTATTTCAAGCCGGGCTATACGCCGCATCACGAAGGCTCGACCGAGCAGGCGCTCGAATACCTCGCGCGCTCGCCGGCCGCGCAGGCGGCCGCGCACGGCGGCAACTGGCGCACCACGAAGGGCGCGTAACCGGGTTTCCGGCGGGCGCGGCGGGCGGCGCCCGCCGAAATGCGTACAATCGCGGCTTCATTTCCCGGAGGTGCCGCGATGGCCATGAAGAAAACCGATCTAGAAAAGAACAAGGCGCTCAAGCTGACGCACGCGATGAAGCAGTCGGGCGCCGCCCGTTTCGGCAAGGGCGCCGAAGACGCGGCAAAGCTCGACCGCCGCGCGCAGCGCAAGCTCGACCAGGAACAAGGGCTCGTGCCGTTTGCGTGCAAGCTCAACGCCGAGCTCGTCGAGCAGCTGAAGGCGCGCGCGGCCACGCATCCCGAAGGGATGACGGGCCTGCTGTCCGAACTGCTCGTGAACGGTCTCGCGCAACGCGACGCGTAACCGCCACGCCTCTCGAAAATGTCGTTGACAGCGCCGCGCTGCCACGACACACTCGTTCGCATGCCTACGTTCAAGCTCATCGCCATCGCGAATCATTGCCCGGTGAACATTCGAAAGAATGGATCACGGGAGGCGCTTGTGCGTTAGCAATCGAGCAGTACCGCATGTCACACAAGGCCTCGCCGGAAACGGATGAGGCCTTTTTGTTCTGGTGCGCGTCATCCGTCCGGCTCACTGAATGGAGAAGACGATGGACCAGGCAAGCCAGCTGTTTGACCGTCCCGACCGGCGCCGCGCCGGCACGATCGCATTACCGACCGTCGTGATCCGTTTCGCGGTCGCGCCGCGCACGACGATGACCTGGCGCGCGCCGCAAGACGCGGAAATCCGCGCACACGGCGCGGCGCTGTGGATCACGCGCCCGCCGAGCGTCGACGACTACTGGGTGCAGCCCGGCGACGTGCTGCGCATCGCACGCGGCGACCGCATCTGGCTCAGCACCGATGCCGACCGATCGGCCGAAGCGTCGATCACGACCGCCTACGTGCGGCGCGGCGAGCGCTTCAGACGCACGCTCGCGCAAGTGCAACGTTTGCTCGTCGGGGTATGGAGAAGGAGTGGATGATTGACGCGCCGTCACGCACGCGAGACGCGGAACGGCCGCGACCGGAAACAGACGCACCTGCGGCGCTAACCGCCGCAGGTGCGCATCGAATGACGCGGCACGCCAATGCGTGCCGCGAGCGATCGCGCGCCGTGCGCAGCTATCGGATGCAGTAGGTGCATCAGGTGCTGGCGGCGAGACGCGGGCCCGTGCTTCGGGGAGTTGAATCGAGCTCGGGGCGTAGCGCAGCCTGCGAGGTCACCCACGGATCGATGCCCTGCTTCTGCACCTCTTCGAGGAATGACACACGTGTACGCCAGTAATCCGCCTGTAATTTCGCATCGATGACGCGCTGTTCCGCAGTGAACAGTTCCATGCGCGCCGTCACGAGCATCGACGCAGCGGTTTTTTCCGGCGTGGGGGCGTGTCGCATCGCCCAACGGCTGATCCAGTTCAACATGCTGACCTCCGTGATTACGGACGAACCCGCATCGGGCAATCGCAATCGGCCGTGCCTGCCCAAACGCGCAACGGCCTTGACCGCCATTCACCGCCTGGCCTGCACGGACTGCGACTCCCCCGCGTCGGCAATTACCGGCCGGCGTGTGCATGCGCGGTGTATCTATCCTAGAAAGACTTGCCGGTTTATGCGATGGGGTCTTGCAATCTTTTACACAGAAACCACAGTCGCCCACGCATCGCGAAATGACAGTTGCGGGCGGGACGGCTTCGGCGCAGGATAGCTCGTTATCTGCGACTGCCCGGACTGACGAATGGCTGCTGCACGCCGCTGCGCTCTCGCATCGGCCATGCACGCGCGTCCGCGCGCACGTCATCGTGCACGTCATGCCTGCACCGTATTCGTGCAGCATGCGTGCGCTCCGTTTCAGTCGAATGTCATCGCGTGCCGGCCGCGCGCAATGTGGCCGACGTGCCGTTGCGCATGCATCGGCCGGCCCCCGCCTGTTCGTCACGCTCCCGTTTTTACCCTTTCCGCCTGCCCGTTCCGCCCGAACCGGTAAAATGCGCGCCTTCGTCGCGCGGCCGGGCTGCCAGACCGTTCGCGCGCAGGCAGTCGATCGTGCCCTCCAACTATATCGTCCGAGCTATCCGCGCTATTACAATCCGCCGATAGCCGGGCAATAGTGGCTGGTTACATTAAGCCGGCCGCTGCCTTTACAACAATTCGGCACAACAAGCAACACGACAACCCGACCGGAGAAACGCCCTAATGGAATCCATCAAGCGGTATTTCGGCTTCGCTGAAGCCGGCACCGACTTCCGCACCGAAATACTCGCGGGCGTCACCACGTTCCTGACGATGGCCTACATCATCTTCGTCAACCCCGCGATCCTCGGCGACGCCGGCATGCCGAAGGAATCCGTGTTCGTCGCGACCTGCCTCGTCGCGGCGCTGGCTTCGATCATCATGGGGCTGTATGCGAACTACCCGATCGCATGTGCGCCGGGCATGGGCCTGAACGCGTATTTCGCGTACACGGTCGTCAAGGGCATGGGCTTCACGTGGCAGGCCGCGCTCGGCGCTGTGTTCATCTCCGGCTGCCTGTTCCTGCTCGTCACGCTGTTCCGCGTGCGCGAGGCGATCGTCAACGGCATTCCGAAATCGCTGCGGATCTCGATCACCGCCGGCATCGGCCTGTTCCTCGGCATCATCTCGCTGAAGACGTCGGGCGTGATCGTCGGCAGCCCGGCCACGCTCGTCACGCTCGGCGACCTGCACAAGCACGACACGATCCTCGCGATCGTCGGCTTCTTCACGATCGTCACGCTCGACCATCTGCGCGTGCGCGGCGCGATCCTGATCGGCATCATCGGCGTCACGATCCTGTCGTTCTTCTTCGGCGACAACCAGTTCCACGGCGTGTTTTCCGCACCGCCGTCGATCGACGCGACGCTGTTCAAGCTCGACATCGGCGCCGCGCTGTCGACCGGCATCATCAACGTGATCCTGGTGTTCTTCCTCGTCGAGCTGTTCGACGCGACGGGCACGCTGATGGGTGTCGCGAACCGCGCGGGCCTGCTCGTCGAAGGCAAGATGAACCGCCTGAACAAGGCGCTGCTCGCCGACAGCACGGCGATCGTCGCGGGCTCGGTGCTCGGCACGTCGTCGACCACCGCGTATATCGAGAGCGCATCGGGCGTGCAGGCCGGCGGCCGCACGGGCATGACGGCGATCACCGTCGCGGTGCTGTTCCTCGCGTGCCTGTTCATCGCGCCGCTCGCCGGCGTCGTGCCGGGCTACGCAACGGCACCGGCGCTGCTGTACGTGTCGTGCCTGATGCTGCGCGAGATGGTCGACGTGCCCTGGGACGATGCGACGGAAGCCGTGCCGGCCGCGCTGACCGCGCTGCTGATGCCGTTCACGTACTCGATCGCGAACGGCGTCGCGTTCGGCTTCATCGCGTACGGCGGCCTCAAGCTGCTGACGGGCCAGGCCCGCACGGTCAAGCCGATCGTGTGGATCATCGCGGCCGTGTTCCTGTTCCGCTACTTCTATCTCGGCAGCGAATGACGGATGCGCTTCGGCGCGATGCTCAATGAGAAACGCCACCTTCGGGTGGCGTTTTTGTTTGCGAATGCGCCCGGCGCGGACGACGCCGCGTCATGTACCCGCCTCCCCCAGCACCCAGCGCGCAAAGGTCTGCAGCGGCCCGTCGCCAAGATCCAGCGCTTCGGGCAGCACGAGACAGAAGCGCTTGACCACGCCCCGACCGTCCGGCCAGGGCGCGGCGAGCAACCCTTGCGTAATCTCGGTATCGACATACAGCCGCGGCACCAGCGCAACGCCGAGCCCGGCCTGGGCCGCCGCGATCAGCATCGAGTAAAGATCGTAGCGCGCGCCGGCGGCCGGATTGCTCACCGGCACCCCCGTCTCCTGCACGTAAGCCGACCACGCGTCGGGCGTCTGGCGCTTGTGAAGGCGCGGCAGCGTGCCCAGCAACGCGTCCGGATGCCCGCCCGCGAGCAGCGACGGGTGGCAGACCGGCACCAGCACCTCCTCGCATAGCCGGTACGTATGCATGCCGGCCCAGGCAGGATGCTCGAAGTGAATCGCTGCGTCGAATCCGCTGCCGGCCAGCACGAACGGATCCGCGCGATCCGCGAAATGCACCGTGATGTTCGGATGCTGCGCCTGGAACCGCTTGAGCCGCGGAATCAGCCAGCGCGTCGCAAACGTCGGCGTCACGGCGATATCGACGCTGCCGCCGTCGCCGGGCTGCCCCATCATGTACTGGCTGTCGCGCTCGAGCCGGTCCAGCACTTCGCGAACCTGCGCCGCATAGCGCGCGCCGTTCGGTGCAACCCGAACGCGGTTGCCGACACGCTCGAACAGCGCCACGCCGAGAAACGTCTCCAGCCGGCCGATCTGCCTGCTGATCGCCCCTTCCGTCAACGCCAGTTCGTCGGCGGCGCGCGCGAAGCTGCCGTGCCGCGCCGCGGCCTCGAATGCCATCAATGCCGAATTGCTCGGAATCCTGCGTCGCGTCACGATTGCTCCCGGTCCGACGGTCGTCGGTCAAAGCTTGACCAAATATCAATGAATGGTGACGAATTGTCGTTTTTCGCCACTACAGCGCCTGATTATCATGACAAAAACTCAACCAGTCGAGCGGCGATCAATCCCGAAGGCCGCTTGCTCCCCGTGGAGGCGTGATGATCTATGCCGTTGAATGCAGCTTCGCCGACCGTGCCACCGAAGCCGAGTGGAACGATTTCTACAGCCGGATCAAACTTCCGGCGCTGATCTCCGTATCCGGCTTCCACACGTCGCAACGCTTTCGCGCCCTCGGCGGCGACGGCCCCGTCTACCTCGCGCTTCACACGATCGACAGCCCCGACGTGCTGACGTCGGCCGAGTATCGCGACAAGGGCGGCGGCAATTTCGCGCGCTGGCAGCCGCATATCGTCGAGTGGCGACGCAACGTGTACGACGGCGCAGCACCCGCGCCGACCGTGTCCGGCCATCAGTGGCTGGCCGTGTGCGACGACGCTGCCCCATTCGCGCGAGCGGGCATCGCAGCCAGCGCGATTCATGCGATCGCGCTGGACCGCCAGCCGGCCCATCGCTGGCTGGCCGTCCTGACGCACGATCAGGCGCGGCTCGCGTCCGAGCCGTCCGACACCGCGATCCGGCTCTACGCGCCGATGGGCGACCAGCTCGTCGGCGCGCCGGTGTCGGCGGCCGCACGCTGACGGGAGCCCTGTCATGCCCAGCGTCACGATTTTCATCCCCGAGGCGAGCATGCCGTCGAACGCCGCACTCGACGCGCTCTCGTCGGCCTGCGCGACCCTCTGCACCGACGTGTTGCGGGCTGCACCCGGCACGGTCCATGTCGTTCATGTCCCGGTCAGGCACGGCTGCGGACATCCCGTCAGCGCGGAGATCCGCTATCGCCTCGAATCATTTCGCACCACTGAGTTAATGGACCGATTCATGACCGAGCTGGATCGCGAAATTCTCCGCCACACCGGATTCGTCGCACGCATCCGCTGCTTCGGCTACGACACGATCCACCTTCACGCCCGACATTGATCCATGAGCGAACCACTTCCCTGCTTCCCGTTCCCGTTCCGCCGGATCGGCGATTTCTCGGTCACCGCGATAAGCGACGGCACGCTGACGGCCGGCCTCGACTTGCTTTCGAACATCGCGCTCGACGACGCGACCGGCATCATGCACCGGGCAGGCATCCACACGCCGTCCAGCGTGAACATCAACTGTTACGTGATACGCGGGAACGGCCGCACCGTGCTTGTCGATGCCGGCGCCGGCGGCATCCGGAACTGGGGAGGCCGCCTGATTCCGTCGCTGTCGCGAGCCGGCATCGATACGCGCGACATCGACACGATCCTGCTGACGCACGCGCATCCCGACCACATCGGCGGCCTGCTCGACGCGAGCGGGCAGCCGGCCTTTCCGGATGCGGAGGTGGTCATTCACGAACGGGAACGCGCGTTCTGGCTGGACGATGAATCGTACGATCGCGCGAATGAGCGAGCTCGCGTCAACTTCCGGATCGCGCGGCACACTTTCGACGTCTATCGGGCGAAGCTGCGCACCATCGAAGCAGGCGACGTGCTGCCCGGCATCGTAGCCGTGCCGCTGCCGGGGCATACGCCCGGTCACACTGGCTACCTCATCGAATCGTGTGGCGAGCGCCTACTGATCTGGGGCGATCTCGTGCATTTCGCGCCGATTCAGGTGGCTCGCCCGGACGTCTCGATCGCGTTCGACCACGATCCGTCGCAGGCGTTTGCGACGCGCGCGGCAACACTCGCCGAGGCCGCTTCGGACAACCTGCTGATTGCGGGAATGCACCTCGCCGAAGCCGGCTTCGCACGCATCGCGCGAACGAACGGCGAAACAGGTGGCACGTATGCGCTCACCGGGGCGGACTGAGCGAAGCGGAACAACGGGCACGCCATCGCACCGCACGACGATCGAATCGGCCGCGCATCAGGCGGCGTCAGCGTGCGGTCGAACGAGCATGCGCCGATACGACACGGGCGCCGGTATTCGGCGCCCGCTCAGTCGCTGTCCGGTCGTCCGGCTCAGCGCCAGTTCGCCTCGTAGAAGCGCACATAACCGCTGCGCAGCGTCACGCATTGCGCGCGCGTCTCCGACAGCAGGCGCCGTGCGGCCGCCTCGATGCGATCGCGGTGCTGGTCGAATGCGCCGACCATGTCCTCGAAGCGCGGCGATGCCGCACCGAAGTGGTCTTCCAGCGCCTCGGCAGTGATCTGGCATTGGACGCGCTCGCCATTGACCAGCGCCGTGAACCCAAGCATCAGGTCGCGCCCCGAATATTCAGGCTTCTCGTTCGTGAAATGGATCTGCATGAAGCCGCCTCGACCGGTAGAACACGAATGACCGCGTCCGTCGTCCGCTACCGGCCGGACGAAATCTACGCGGGCTCGCCAGCGGAAGCACCGTCCGCGGGGTATGGCGCGGACAATGCCTGCTGGTTGCTTTCCACTTTAGACGGTTTCGCGCAGGAGACAAATTTTCCGGCATGCGTCGTTCCGACGCGCATTTCATCAGATCAGCGCGGCATCCGGCACCGTTTCGGAAACGGGCATCAGTGCGGATCGGTGGGCCAGACGTTGAGCGCGATCGCGGCCGTCGTGACGCCCACCGCAATCGCAGCCGCCCCGTATCGCACCGCATCGGTCAGATCGAACAGCAACCCGTGGATCGCCACGGCTATGCCGCCCAGCATGATGAAGGTGGCGATGGCCGCCAGCACGACTCTCAGTTCCGTCCGAACCATGATGCGTCTCCCGAACGGATGCATGTCGCGTCGCATGCATGTTGCGATGCGGAACACGGCGCGTGCGTGTTCCATTTCCATCATTGCATGCGGCCATTTAAAAGCAAGTGGATTTTGTTCGCGGTCGCATATCGCACGTGGCGCTTGTATGATGATGCGTACCCGGATGGTCGGCCTTCGTGCCCGATGGTGCGCCGCAAGCGAAACGTGGATTCCGCAGAGGGTTTCGGCGATATGGCTTCGGCAAGTACCGCGGCACGGGATTGGCCGATCGAGGAGCATGGGGCCCGAGTAAGCGCTGAAGCGCTGACCGAGGCCGACCGCGAAGCATGGGACCAGAGTAAGCGCTGAAGCGCCAACTCTGGTCGACAGGAGACAAGTCATGCCGCAACCCTTCGTGCTGCCCGCCACCGCGGGTCGCACCGACCTGCTCGCGCAGGCGCATGCGCGTTCGACCGCGGTCGGCCTGCGCGCGCACGAGCGCCCCGATTTCTCGGCGCTGTCGCGCACCGCGCTGCGCGAACTGCTCGATACGAATCACGCACTGTTCTCGCACGCCCGCCCGGTGATGGAGAACCTCCACGCGCAAATCGCCGACACGCAAAGCCTCGTGCTGCTGACCGACGCCGACGGCGTGATCCTGCACAGCATCGGCGACGCGGACTTCATCGAGAAAGCCAACCGCGTCGCGCTGTGCACCGGCGTGTCGTGGGCCGAAGGCGCGCGCGGCACCAACGCGATCGGCACCGCGCTCGCATCGGGCCAGGCCGTCGCGGTGCACGGCGCCGAACACTTCCTGCGCGCCAATCACATCCTCACCTGCTCGTGCGCGCCGATCTTCGATCCGTTCGGCCGCACGCTCGGCACGCTCGACGTCAGCGGCGACCCGCGCGGCTCGAGCCCGCATACGCTCGCGCTCGTGCGAATGTCCGCGCAGCTGATCGAAAACCACCTGTTCGCGAACCAGTGTGCGGAAGCGTTGCGGCTGCGCTTTCACGCGCACGAGGATTGCGTCGACTCGCTGTTCGCGGGGCTCGTCGCGTTCGGCCCCGACGGCGGGCTGATCGCCGCGAACCGCAGCGCACAATTCCAGCTCGGCGCACCGTTCGATGCATTGCAGCACCAAGGCTGCGACGCGCTGTTCGGCATGCGCTTCGGCCAGCTCGCGCAGCAGGCGGCGCGCGCGCCCGGCGCGACGTTCCGCCTCACGCTGTCGACCGGCGTACGCGTACTCGCGCGCTGCGAATTCGCGGAAGCGCAGCGCGCGACCGTCGCCGTCACGCCGCCCGCACCGGCCGCGCGCGTGCGCGCACCGGACCCCGACGCGATCACGTTCGCGACGCTCGACACCGGCGACGCGCGCATGGCTGCCGTGCTCGAACGCGTCGCGAAGATCCGCGGGCGCGACCTGCCGCTGCTGATCCTCGGCCAGACCGGCACCGGCAAGGAATGGCTCGCCCGCGCGCTGCACCAGGCCTCGCCGCGCGCGGACGGCCCGTTCGTCGCGGTCAACTGCGCGGCACTGCCCGATTCGCTGATCGAGGCCGAACTGTTCGGCTATGAGGACGGCGCGTTCACGGGCGCGCGCAAGCGCGGCAGCCCCGGCAAGATCGCGCAGGCCGACGGCGGCACGCTGTTTCTCGACGAGATCGGCGACATGCCGCTCGCGCAGCAGGTCAGGCTGATGCGCGTGCTGCAGGAACGCGCGGTGATGCCGCTCGGCGGCGCGCGCGCGGTGCCGGTCGACGTGCGCGTGGTCTGCGCGACCCATCGCGACCTGCGCGCGATGATCGCCGAAGGCACGTTCCGCGAAGACCTGTTCTACCGGATCAACGGGCTCGCGGTCACGCTGCCGGCGCTCGCCGCGCGTACCGACCTGCCCGCGCTCGTCGACCGGATTCTCGCGCGGCTCGCCCGCAGCGAGCCGATGCCGCGCCGCATCGCGGCCGACGTGCTCGACGCGTTCACGCGCCACCGCTGGCCCGGCAACCTGCGGCAGATGACCAACGTGCTGCGCACGGCCGGCATGCTCGCCGAAGACGAAGCCGAAATCACGCTCGCGCATTTGCCCGACGATTTCTGGCTCGACTGCGACGATGCGACGGCGGCACCCGCTGCGGCGGCCGCGACCGCACCGGCCGACCCGCGCGAAGGAACGACGCTGCAACGCCATCAGGCCGCGGTGATCGACGCGGTGCTCGCGCGGCACGGCGGCAACGTGTCGGCGGCTGCGCGCGAGCTCGGCCTCGCGCGCAATACCGTGTACCGGTACCTGCGCCGGCACTGATACCCGCGGCCGGCGGGCGCCGGCCGCAGGCGGCTTCGGGTATGCTTGGCGCGTTGCCCGATCCGCCGCCCGCTTCAGCCATGACCACCCCGGAACACCCTCCTCTCGTGCGCATCGAGCCGCTCGGCACGACCTTCGATGCGCCCGACTCGCTGACGCTGCTCGAGGCCGCCGCATTCGCGCGCGTGTCGCTGCCGCGCTCGTGCCGCAACGGCACGTGCCGAAGCTGCCTTTGCCGGATCGTCAGCGGCAGCGTACGCTATACGATCGAATGGCCGGGGTTGAGCCGCGAGGAAAAGGCCGACGGCTATACGCTGCCGTGCGTGGCCGTCGCGACGTCCGACCTCGTGCTCGACGTGCCCGACGCGGTCATGCTCGACTAGACGCGGCGCACGGTCGCGCGCGCCGTCCTGCAACGGTTGATCCTGCATGGAGAACGTGATGACCCAGCAAACCGATCGCGTCGAAAAGCAGACCCTGCTCGCGGCATCGCCCGACCGCGCCTGGGAAGCCGTCAGCAATTCCGGGGAATTCGGCCACTGGTTCGGCGTCACGTTCGACGGGCCGTTCGCGGCCGACCAGCCGCTGTTCGGCCGCATCACGCCGACGCGCGTCGACGACGACATCGCCAAGGCACAGGAGCCCTATGCGGGCACTGTGTTCGAAATCGTCGTCGACCGCATCGAGCCGAAGCAACTGTTCTCGTTTCGCTGGCATCCGTTCGCGATCGATCCGAACTTCGATTACACGTCCGAGCCGATGACGCTCGTCACGTTCACGCTTGCCCCACAGGCCGGCGGCACGCTGCTGACGGTCACCGAAACGGGTTTCGACCAGTTGATCGAGGCGCGTCGCGCGAAGGCGCGCGAGATGAACGATCAGGGCTGGGCCGCGCAGATGATGCTGATCACGAAATATCTGGCGAAGCACGCATAACGCGCCGCGATGCCGCACGCCGCTGCCGACATGCGAATCGACGTGCGTGGCATAATCCGCTCCATCCTCGCCCATACGCCGCCGCACATCGCATGCTGAGTCGTCGTCTCCGGAAGATCGGCAGTCTGATCGGGATGCTCGCCATCCTGATGACGGCGCTCGCGCCGACGATCTCGCAGGCGCTGACAACGCAAGGCCGCGTCGATGCGCTGCTGGCCGGCTACTGCACGGCCGCGCCGACCACCGGCGACCGCTCCGCCGATTCGTCGTCGAAGAGCCTGCAGGCTCACCTCCAGGCATGCGGCTACTGCAGCCTGCTTGCCCATACGCCCGCACTGCCCGCACCCGAACTGACGTTCGCGGCCAACGTGCGCGTCATCCAGCACCGCGAAGCGACCCGCTTCGACAGCCTGCGCCGCGCGCTGCCGCTCACGGCCGCGCAGCCGCGCGCCCCTCCGCTCGCGTCCTGAACCGTCGTCGTCACGCGTGATGCCGTAGCGCATCGCGCGGTCCGCGCACGCCACCGGCGTGCGTGACGTGTCACGTTTCGAAGGACGATCATGCGTCACCGTGTAGCGCGCGGCGTCGTGCCGCGCGTGCGGTCGGCCGCTTCCGGTGCGTACTGTCGCGCCGACCGCAGCCGGCATCGGTGTCGCTGCGATCCCGCTCGCGCATCCGTCCGTCGAATCCGTGTGTCCATCCGATTCGCCACTCGCACAACCAGCCATGAAAACCACCCCTTTCGTTCGCGGCGCACTCGCCGCACTCGGCTTCGTCGTCATCCAGGCCGCCCAGGCCCACGCGCTCCCGAAGACGCAGGAACCGGCCGCCGGCGCCACGCTTTCGAGCGCCCCGCACGCGGTGACGATCGATTTCAGCGAAGCGCTCGAGCCGGCCTTCAGCTCGATCGCCGTCACCGACAGCCACGGGCAGTCGGTCGCCGACGGGAAATCGGCCGTCGACGCCGGCAACCGGAAGCGGATGCACGTCGCGCTGGCCAGCCTGACGGCCGGCACGTACACGGTCGCGTGGATCGCCGTAGCCAGCGACGGCCATCGCACGAAAGGCCGCTACACGTTCACGCTGAAGTGATGCACGCGATGCGCTTCGGCATGACGCGCCGATCGTATTGCCGTCGATGCCCCATGCAGCACACCCGATAAGGAGAACAAACGATGAAACGCACGATTCCGACCGGCCCGCTCTTCGCGCTGCTGGCGCTGCAAGCCCCCGCCACGTTCGCCGCACCGGCCGTGCAGGCCGACAACTGCTGGATCCGTGCGATGCCGGCGACGGTGCCGTCGTCCGGTTACTTCACGCTGAAGAACGACGGCGATGCGCCCGCCAGACTGACAGGCATCGACACGCCCGCGTACGGGATGGCGATGGTGCATGAAACGCAGACGAACGGCAGCACCGCGAAGATGGTTCACGTCGACGCGGTCGAGGTGCCCGCGCACGGCACCGTGACGTTCAAGCCGAAGAGCTATCACGTGATGCTCGAGCAACCGCGCCAGCCCGTCGCGCCCGGCGCGAAGGTGCCGTTCCGGCTGCATTTCGCGGACGGCTCGACGGTGTCCGTGACCTGCGACGCGAAGGCGCCATCGTATACCGGCCAGTAATCAGTAACGTTGCATGCGCAACTACCGATGGAGACGAACATGAAGAACCGCCTGCCGCTGGCCGACCTGATCGTCCGCTACCGGACGCCGCTGAATGTCGCCGCGCTGATCGCCTGCGGGTTATGGGCCGCGTGGATCGCGTGGATGACGCGGCCCGCCGCGATCGATACGCCGCCGTCGATCCCCGCGTACTGCATGCGCGACGCGCGCTGACGCACCGCGCCGGTTCCGGCGGGTGCCTGCGCCATTTTGGCGTGGCATCATCGCTTCACCCCTCCCGCCGGAACCGCCTCTCGGAGCGACGCATGTCCATTCAGACCTGGATGCTGTTTGCCGCAGCCTATCTCGCCACGACGCTGTCGCCGGGGCCCAACGTGCTGCTCGTCATCCGCAACACGGTGCGCTACGGCACGCACGGCACCGCCGCGACGATCGCCGGCAACCTCGTCGCGCAGGGCGTGGTCGTGCTGCTGGTCGCGCTCGGCGTCGGCGCGGTGCTCGCCGCGATGCCGCCGCTGTTCGTCGCGATGAAGGTCGTCGGCGCCGCGTACCTGATGGTGCTGGGCGTCCGGCAACTGCGCGGCGACCGCAAGGCCGCCGCTTCGACCGGCGCAGCGGAGAGCGCCGTGCCCGACCGCGGGAAGCTGTTCCGCGAAGCGCTGTTCGTGTCGGGCAGCAATCCGAAGACGATGATCTTCCTGTCGGCGTTCATGCCGCAGTTCATCGTGCACGACCGCCCGCTCGCGCTGCAGTTCGTCGTGATGTACACGACGATCGCGTGCACCGTTGTGGTCGTTCACAGCATCTATTCGGCCGGCGTGCGCCGGTTCCATCGCGGCTTCGGCATGAGCCGCGCGGTGCGCGCGCTCAAGCGCGCCAGCGGGCTGCTGTTCGTCGGGCTCGGGATCAAGCTGCTGACTGCACAGCAGGTTTAACAAGCGCACGCACGGCGGGCAGCCCTTCCCCGTCAGACCTTCCACGCGGCCAGCGCGTCGATGATCCCGTCGAACGACGGCCGGGTGTCGATGTCCTCGCTCACGCAAGCCGCAGCGAGCGCTGCCAGGTCACTCGCCCCGCTCCATAGGCGCGGCGCGCAATGCGCGAGCAGTTCGCCGAGCAGATGGCCGAACGCACGGACCTCCAGCCGTTCGAGCCGGGTGCCATGCCGTGCATCGCTCGTGTCGTAGAACGATGCCGCACCGAAGTCGCCCAGCAGCGCGCCGCCCACGCCGTCGTGCAGGATGTTGTGCGCATACAGGTCGCCGTGCATGATGCCGCGCGCGTGCAGATGGCGTGCGGCCGACGCGATGCCGTGTGCGATCCGCACGGCCTCTTCCGGCTCGAATCGCGCGTCGGCCGCATACACGTCGCGCGTGCAGGTTGCGAAGCTCGGCGGCCCGGCCAGGTTCGCGAGCGCCGGATCGACCAGTTCCATCACGAGGCCGTGCGTGCCGTCCGGATGACCGCGCACCTTGCCGATCACCGGGATCACGTTCGGGTGGCGGCCGGCGTGCAGGCACGCGGCCATTTCACAGTCGGGCAGCCCGTCGCTCGTCACCGCGCCCTTGAACAGCTTGACCGCGACCGCGCGCGGCGCATGACCGTCCGCACGCCATTGCGCGCGGTAAATGACGCCCGACGCGCCTTCGCCCAGCTTCTGCTCGCACGAGAGCGACGCCCAGTCGACGTCCGCGACCTCCGGCCCGGCCGACGCCGCGGCTTCCGGCGCGGCGCTGAACGGATTGCCTGAGTATGCGAGCCACGCAAGGCGCGGCAGGCGCGGCAACCAGTCGGGCAGTTCGTCCAGCCGGTTCGCCGACAGGCGCACCAGTTCGAGCGCACGGCATGCGGCCATTTCGGCAGGCAGCGCGCGCAGCCGGTTGCCCGCGAGCATCAGCTTCTGCAATCGCGAGCAGCCGCCGATCTCGGCGGGCAGTGCATCGATTTCGTTGTCGGTGAGGATCAGCCAGCGCAGCGCGCGCGGCAGCGATCCGTGCGGCACCGTGCGAATCCGGTTCGCCTTGAAGCCGATCATGTCGAGCTGCGCACACGCGCCGAGCACCTCGGGGAAGGCGGTGAAGCGGTTGCCCGACGCGAACAGGATGCGCAGGCGGTGCAGCCGCGACAGGTCGTCGGGCAGCGCGGCGAGCGCATTGCCGGACAGGTCGAGCACTTCGAGCGTGTCGGCCAGATCGAAAATCTCGCGCGGAAATTCGGTCAGCCCGCACGCGAGCTTGAGTTGCCGGGCGCCCGACAGTTGTCCGGCCTGCAGTTGTTCGAGAGTGGTGGTCACTGGGAGAAAACGGGTTGCGGTTGCGATGATCGTCGGACCGATCGCCCGAATTCTACCGGGATCGCTTTCGCGCACACCGCAACCGTGTCATACCCCCTTCACAAACGCGCAATGTGACGCTAGAATTGCGCCCCTTGCAGTGCAGTGCCGACGTGGTGAAATTGGTAGACACGCTATCTTGAGGGGGTAGTGGCGAAAGCTGTGCGAGTTCGAGTCTCGCCGTCGGCACCAGATGATGCGGTTTCTCCGCGTTTCGAGCATTTTCAAAAACCCGCGACAGCGCATGGCCTCGCGGGTTTTTTGTTTTTATCGCGCTCGACGACACGATGCCGATGCAAGCCCGGCGCGCACCGGGAAATTCAACGCGGGACGGATCTGCCCCAAGCACCTCGGCACACCCCGCTACGCCAGCAACAGAAAATTGCGAACGACCGCCGACGGCTCGTCGCATCGCGACGCAATGGCCAGCCTTGCACGCAGCGCATTACCCGCGAACGGCCGATAGACGACCCCGGCGACCTGCACCTGCGTAATCGCCTTCGGCACGACCGACACGCCCAGTCCGGCCGCGACCAGCGTCACCGCGGACGCGATCTGCGGCGCGGGTTGCGCCATCCGCGGCTCGAATCCTGCGGCATTGCATGCGGCGACGATATCGTCGAACAGCGCGCTGCCGGCCTCCCGAGGCACTTGCACGAACGACTCGTCGGCCAGCTCGGCCAGATCGATGCGCCGACGCTGCGCCAACCGATGCGCGACGGGCAGCGCGACATACATCGGCTCCTCGTCCCAGTCGGTCACCCGCAACGTCGCGGCGACACGGCGTTCCGGCCGCACGATCGCGACGTCGAGGCGCCCGGCATCCAGCTCGTCCAGCAAGACGCCCGAGGTCGCTTCCTGCAACGTCAGCTCCGCATCCGGAAACGCCTCCCGAAAGCGGCGAATCAGATCCGACACTTTCGAATTGAACGCCGCCGTCCCGGTGAAGCCGACCCGCAGGTGGCCGGTTTCCCCGCGCGCAGCCCGCCTTGCCGCCCGTGCCGCACGCTCGGCATCGTCGAGCACGCGGCGCGCCTCTTCCGCGAAGACCTCGCCCGCCAACGTCAGCTCGGCGCCGCGCGCGGTCCGCTTGAACAGCTCCACGCCGAGTTCGCTCTCGAGCGCCTTGATCTGCTGGCTCAACGGCGGCTGACCGATGCCGAGCGTTTCGGCAGCCTTGGTGAAATTCGACGTGGCCGCCACGGCCAGAAAGTATCGGAGATGCCTGAGTTCCATTCGCTACGTGACCTCGCGGTGAGCCGGGCTGGCTCGTCAGCCAGTGGTTAAACATATCGCTATGGTTTCTTTCATATATTGGACATATACATGACGGTGCGCAAGAATTCAGGCATTCCAACGCACATCGAGTGCACCCATGTCCTCCCCCTCGATTTCCCGATCCATGCCCGGTACGCAGAACGCCGCGCCCGATGCGCTACCTGCCGGCGTTTCCCCGCGCTCGGCCGCGTACAAGCGCATCGCGCTGGCGCTCTTCCTCGCCGGCTTTTCCACCTTCTCGCTGCTGTACTGCGTCCAGCCGCTGCTTCCCGCGTTCGCACGGGAGTTCGGGCTGGGCGCGGCATCGAGTTCGCTGTCGTTGTCGCTGTCGACCGGGATGCTGGCGGTCTCGATTTTGTGCGCCGGCGCACTGTCCGAACGCGTCGGACGACGCGGGCTGATGTTCGCGTCGATGACGTTGGCCGCACTGTTCAATGTGCTCGCCGCGCTGTCGCCCAACTGGAACCTGCTGCTGGTCTGGCGTGCGCTCGAAGGTTTCGCGCTGGGCGGCGTCCCGGCGGTCGCGATGGCCTATCTCGCCGAAGAAATCGCGTCCGACGGGCTCGGTTTCTCGATGGGGCTCTATGTCGGCGGCACCGCGTTCGGCGGCATGGTCGGCCGGATCGGCATGAGCGCACTGGAAGAGCACTTCTCGTGGCGGACGGCGATGCTGACGATCGGCGTCGTCGATCTCGTCGCGGCAGTTGCCTTCGTGATGCTGCTGCCGCAATCGCGACGCTTCGTGAAGCGCACCGATCTGACGCTGCGCCACCATTTGCGGCTGTGGAACGCGCAACTGCGTCACGCGCGGCTGCCGTTCGTGTTCGCGATCGGCTTCCTGGTGATGGGCGCGTTCGTGACGATCTACAACTACGCAGGGTTCCGGCTCACCGCGGCCCCCTTCAATCTGAGTTCGACCGAGTGCGGCCTGATCTTCGGCGCCTACCTGTTCGGGATGGTGTCTTCATCGAGCGCAGGCGCGCTCGCCGACCGCGTCGGACGCGCACCGGTGCTGGTCAGCGGCATTCTCGTATTCGCGGCGGGCCTCGCGCTGACGCTGTCGCACTCGCTCGTCGCGATCGTCGTCGGCATCGTGCTCGTCACGATCGGCTTCTTCGTCGCCCATGCGGTCGCGAGCGGCTGGGTCGGCCAGCTCGCGGGATCCGCGAAGGGGCACGCCGCATCGCTGTACCTGCTTGCGTACTATCTCGGGTCGAGCGTGCTCGGTTCGGTCGGCGGGTCGTTCTGGCAACACGGCGCGTGGGCGAGCGTCGCCGCGTATGTCGCGGTGCTGCTCGCTCTCGGGTTGCTGGCTGCACGGCGATTGGCACGCGTGTAACGGGTGCGGCGGGCGTTGAACCGCGCGTTCCGGTCAAGCGCCGCCTGCTGCAGGCATCGCCGATTCCGAACCGGTCGGCGAATATCAGGAAATCGAACTAAATCTGCAGGGCATGTGGGTGAAGATCCGGATGCGCGACGTGGCGATGGACGCACATAGCCGCGCGTTGCGCATCACAACAGCGGCAGCGTCAGCCGGATATGCTCGGCAAACGCCGTCGTCAGATGCGACGGCCGTTTCCGGTCGAACCTCAGCGTAATGCCCACGGCCGGCAACGGCGGCAATCGCGGATCGCCGTTGACGATCGCCAGGTCGGCCGGCACGGCCGTCTGCGTCATCACCGCGAACGCCTGCCCCGAGCGCACCAGCGCGATCAGCCCTGCGAGACTGCTGCTCGCATACGCGACGCGGTAATCGCGGCCGGCGCGATGCAACGCTTCGCAAGCCGCGATGTGATCGAGCGTATCGCGATCGGAAAGCGCGAGCGGCAGCGGATCGAAATGCGCGGGTTCGAGCCCCGGGTAGCCGATCCAGACCAGTTGCTCGCGGCGAATGATGTCGTCGCTGGCCCCGTCGTCCGGCAATGAAATCATCGCGAGATCGACCGCGCGTTTCTCGAGCTGTTCGAGCAGCCGCGGCGTCGGCCCGCACACGATTTCGACGATCGCCTGCGGATGCTGGCTCGAAAACTGTCGCAGCAGCGACGGTAGAAACACCTCCGCGTAATCGTCCGGGCACCCGAACCGGATCGTCCCCGACAGCCCAGTACCGCACAGGTCGGCCATTGCCTCGTCGTGCAGCCGCAGGATGCGCTGCGCATGCACGAGCAGCCGCTCGCCCGGGTGGGTCAGCACGACGCCGCGGCCGGTGCGCTGGAACAGCGGCTGGTCGACGATATCCTCGAGCCGCTTCATCTGCTGGCTGAGCGCGGATTGCGTGCGCCCGACGCGCGCCGCCGCGCGGCTGAGCGCGCGCACCTCGGCGATCACGACGAACGAACGCAGCAGGTCGATTTCGAGCGAAAGCCCCAAGGTATTAGCTCCTTTTCTACCTTGCATAAGAACTATTCGTTTCCATCAAACCAGACGCGCGCCTAGACTGCAAGCGATCCCTGCCCCCTTTGCCCGGAGAAGCCCGATGTCCCTGAACGACGACGCAACCTTCTGGCGCAATGCCAGGCAGCACCTGGTCCGCTACGGCGGCACGTTCGAGCCGATGATCATCGAGCGCGCGAAAGGCAGCTTCGTCTACGACGCGGACGGCCGCGCGATCCTCGATTTCACGTCGGGGCAGATGAGCGCGGTGCTCGGCCACTGCCATCCGGAGATCGTCTCCGTCATCGGCGAATACGCGGGCAAGCTCGATCATCTGTTCAGCGGGATGCTGTCGCGGCCGGTCGTCGATCTGGCGACGCGCCTCGCCGACATCACGCCCGACGGGCTCGACCGCGCGCTGCTGCTCAGCACCGGCGCGGAATCGAACGAGGCGGCGATCCGGATGGCGAAGCTCGTCACCGGCAAGTACGAGATCGTCGGCTTCGCGCAGTCGTGGCACGGGATGACGGGCGCGGCGGCATCGGCCACGTACAGCGCCGGCCGCAAGGGCGTCGGCCCGGCCGCCGTCGGCTCGTTCGCGATTCCGGCGCCGTTCACGTACCGGCCGCGCTTCGAGCGCGACGGCGCCTACGACTATCTCGCCGAACTCGACTACGCGTTCGACCTGATCGACCGCCAGTCGAGCGGCAACCTCGCCGCATTCATCGCGGAGCCGATCCTCAGTTCGGGCGGTATCATCGAACTGCCGGAAGGCTATATGGCGGCGCTCAAGCGCAAGTGCGAGGAGCGCGGGATGCTGCTGATCCTCGACGAGGCGCAGACGGGCGTCGGGCGCACCGGCACGATGTTCGCGTGCCAGCGCGACGGCGTGACGCCCGACATCCTGACGCTGTCGAAGACGCTCGGCGCCGGGCTGCCGCTGGCCGCCATCGTGACGTCCGCGGCGATCGAGGAACGCGCGCACGAGCTCGGCTACCTGTTCTATACGACGCACGTGTCCGACCCGCTGCCCGCGGCCGTCGGCCTGCGCGTGCTGGACGTCGTGCAGCGCGACGGGCTCGTCGCCCGCGCGAACGCGATGGGCGACCGGCTCAGGCGCGGCCTGCTCGACCTGATGGAACGGTTCGACTGCATCGGCGACGTGCGCGGACGCGGGCTGCTGCTCGGCGTCGAGATCGTCAAGGATCGCCGCACGAAAGAACCGGCGGACGGGCTCGGCGCGAAAATCACGCGCGAGTGCATGAACCTCGGGCTCAGCATGAACATCGTGCAGTTGCCGGGCATGGGCGGCGTGTTCCGGATCGCGCCGCCGCTGACCGTCAGCGACGAAGAGATCGATCTCGGCCTGTCGCTGCTCGGACAGGCGATCGAACGCGCGCTGTAACGGCACGCGGTAACGCCCTTCCCCGCATCGCGCAATCCGTCGCGCCGGTTCGACCGACCGCGCGACGGATTCCCGATCGATCAGCGCCCTTGCGCCGCCCACGCTTCGGCGTCCGCGCCTGCCGGAATGTGCATCGGGCTCGACGGATCGGTCGCCGCGCGCCACACCGCTTCGGCAACGTCCTGCGCATGAGTGATCGGCCCCGACGCATCGAGCATGCGCGCAACGGCCTTCCCGACGAATTCCGCATAAGCCTCGTGTTCGAAGCCGTGCATGTGCGTCCGCGCGTTGTCGCCGAAGCGCGTGTCGGGCGCTCGGCCCGGCAGCACGAGATGCGCGCGCACGCCGAACGGTTCGAGTTCGACCGCCATCGATTCGGTGAACGCATTGACCGCCGCCTTGCTGGCACGATACGCGCCGACCAGCGGCAGCACCTTCAGCGTGACGCTCGACGTGACGTTCACGACTACGCCGGCCCCGCGCCGGCGAAACTGCGGCAGCACGGCCTGCGTGACCGCGATCGTGCCGATCGTGTTGGTCTCGAACAGCGCACGCACCGTGTCGAGCGGCGTGAGCTCGGCCGGCGCGGCCGCGCCGAAGCCCGCGTTGTTGACGAGCACGTCGATCGGACCGGCCGCGTCGATCGCGGCGCGGATGCTGTCCGCGTTCGTCACGTCGAGCGCCAGCACGCGCAGGCGTTCCGCCGGCGGCAGTACGTCCTCGCGCGGCGTGCGCATCGTCGCGACGACCTGCCAGTCGCGAGCCAGGAAATGGCGGGCAATCTCGAGGCCGAAGCCGGAGGAACAGCCGGTGATCAGTACGGTCTTCATGCGAACTCCTGGGTTGTGTTGGGCACCTGTCCGTACGATAGATGGCCGGATCCGTATTCGCTACAATCGAAAATCCGATTTTCTTTTGCGAGCGTCCGGCGATGATCGACCCGTTGACCGAAGTCGTGACCCTGCTGCAACCGGGCGCGCGGTACTCCAAGTCCGTTCACGGTGCGAGCCCGTGGTCGATCAACCGCACGGTCGCCGGCGAGCCGTTCTATTGCGCGATCCTCGACGGCGGGTGCCGGATCGCGATCGACGGGCACGCGCCGATCGATCTGCTGCCCGGCGATTTCGTGCTGATTCCGGCGGCCTACGGCGTCGCGATGTCCAGCCTCGAACCGCCGCCGCCGGGCGTCGAAACCGCGCCGCCGGTCGCACTCGACAACGGCGAATACCGGATCGGCGATCCGGGCAACCCGGTCGACACGCGGATGATGGCCGGCAACTGCAGCTTCGGTTCGCCGGATGCGGCGCTGCTGGTGTCGCTGCTGCCGCAATTCGTGCACGTGCGCGGCGAACCACGCCTGACCACGCTCGTGCAACTGGTGCGTGACGAATCGCGTGCGCAGCGGCCCGCGCGCGAGATCGTGCTGGCGCGCCTGCTGGAAGTGTTGTTGATCGAGGCATTGCGGTTCACGGCCGGCACGAACGCGTCGCCCGGACTCGTGCGCGGGCTCGCCGACAATCGACTCGCGGCCGCGATCCGCCGGATGCACGAACGCCCCGCGCATCCGTGGACGGTCGTCGAGCTCGCGAAGGAAGCAGCGCTGTCGCGCTCGACCTTCTTCGAACGCTTCAGCCGCGCGGTCGGCGTCGCGCCGATGGAATACCTGCTTACGTGGCGGATGGCGCTCGCGAAGGACCTGCTCCGCCGCAACGAAGGCCGCATCGCCGAGATCGCGGGGCGCGTCGGCTACAGTTCCGCGAGCACGTTCAGCGTCGCGTTCACGCGGCATGTCGGCCGGCCGCCGGCGCAGTACGCGCGTGACGAGCAGGCGGTGGTGAGCGAGGAATGAACCGCGCACGCACACCACTGCGCGTATCGCGATACGCGCCGGGGTTCCGCCCCGCTTCCCGTGCGATCGCCGAACGTATGGCCCGTGCCTGCCACCGCCTTCACGCGACCTGCGTACACTACCGGACACGCAACGACGACGCGCGAGGCATCCGATGACGACAACGGCAAATGACATCGGCACGACCGACCACTGGCTCGTCGCGCGCCGCGATCAGGAAACCGGCATCGAAAGCCTGCACGCGCATTTCAACGGCCATGCATACGACGCGCACGATCACGACGACATGCTGGTCGGCTTCACCGAACAGGGCGTGCAGCAATTCCAGTGCCACCGGTCGCTGCATACGAGCGTGCCGGGCCGCGCGATCCTGATCGAGCCAGGCGCGATGCACGACGGCCATGCGCCCGACGCGAGCGGCTTCACCTACGGGATGCTGTACCTGCCGCAAGCATGGGTCGAGCGCGCGGCGCGCCGGCTGGATTTGCCGGGCCTGGGCGGCGTCGAGGCCACGTTCGGCCATACGCTCGTCGACGACCGCGGCCTCGTCGACGCGATCCGGCAGGCGTTTCTCGCGATCCACGGCAATGAAGGCAGGCTCGCGCGCGACCAGACGCTCGACCGCCTGCTGACGCGGCTCGGCGGCGAACTGCGCGGCCCGCTCGCGCTGGAAAGCGGCATCGTGCCGCCCGCGATCGCGCGCGTGCGCGATCTGCTGCATGCGCAGATGGACGGCAACCTCGGGCTCGACGAACTCGCCAGCGTCGCCGGGATCGACCGGTTCCGGCTGACGCGGTTGTTCCAGCGCGCGTTCGGCACGTCGCCGCACGCGTATCTGGTGCGCTTGCGGCTGCGCGCCGCGCGCCGGCTGCTGGCGGCCGGCCGCACGCCCGCGCAGGCGGCCGCGGACGTCGGCTTCGCCGACCAGAGCCATCTGGGCCGCTGGTTTCGCCGCGCGTACCGGATCACGCCGGCTGCGTACCGGCAAATGTGCACAAACGTTCCAGACTGATCGCACGCGACATCCGATCATGAGTGCTTCAACGAGGAGCAAGCATGTTCGATACAAAAGTGGCACTGATCGTGCGCGACGATCTCGCGGCGTGGCAGAAACTCAATGTCGTCGCGTTTCTCGCGACGGGCGTCGCGGCCGGCGCGCCCGAGGCGCTCGGCGAGCCTTACGAGGATGCGGCAGGGCGTCGCTACAGCCGGATGCTCGGCCAGCCGATGCTGGTGTTCGCGGCGGATTTGAACGGTCTGCAGGCTGCGCACCGGCAGGCGCTGTCGCGCGAACTCCGGATCGTGCCTTACGTACGCGCGATGTTTTCGACCGGGCACGATGCGGCCAACCGCGAGGTGTTTCGCGCCGAGGATGCGGAGAATCCCGATTTGGTCGGACTCGCGTTGCACGGGCCGAAGAAAGCCGTGGACAAAGCGGTGAAGGGGCTGGCGTTGCATGCGTGAACGCCGGTGCCGGTTCGCCGTTTTGGGTCAGCGATGCGCCAGCACGTTGACGAGCTTGCCGAACGGATCGCGCACGTAAAAACGCCGCACGCCCCAAGCCTCGTCGGCCGGGCCGTATTCGACGGGAATGCCCATCGCATGAACGCGCGTGAGCGCTTCGTCGAGATCGTCGACCTCGATCGACAGGTCGGGCGTCGGCGTGCCCGACCCGCCCTGCGAAGCAAAGCTGATCTGCACATCCATCTGTTCGGCATTGCCGTAGGTTGCGATCCAGCCGTGATCCATCAGCAAGTCGAGACCGAAGATCCGCTGATAGAAACGCTTCGCGTCGTCTACCGATTGCGTGTCGATATTGGCGACGATTCGTTTGACTTTCATCGGAGTCCTCCGCAGTTCGATTGAGATCCGACGCAGCAATGGCCGTCTATTTGCGTCGATTCAGGCAGACACTGAGATATAGCTGATCTGGCTACGATCGAAGCCAAATCGGCTACATATTTCCTGCAGACCAGCGTGCCGAAGCGTCGCAAGTACGAGACTGCTGCAAGCAGATCAGCACCGCCGCCGGCCCGTTGCAGGCCGGCGGCATCGACCATCAACCGCCGAGATAAGCCTGCTTGATCCGATCATTAGCAAGCAAATTCGCGCCCGTATCGGCAAGCACCACGCGCCCCGTTTCGAGCACATACCCGCGATCGGCCACGCCCAGCGCCTTGTTCGCATTCTGCTCGACGAGGAACACCGTGACGCCTTCGTCGCGAATCGTCCGGATGATGTCGAAGATCTGCGCGATCACGAGCGGCGCGAGGCCGAGCGTCGGTTCATCGAGCAACAGCAGACGCGGCTTGCTCATCAGCGCCCGGCCGATCGCCAGCATCTGCTGCTCGCCGCCCGACATCGTGCCGGCCCGCTGCGTCGCACGCTCCTTCAAGCGCGGAAACAGCTTGAACACGTGCTCGATGCCGTCGTCGATCTCGTGACGGCTCGCGAAGAACCCGCCCATCTTCAGGTTCTCGAGCACCGTCAGGCTCGGAAACACGCGCCGCCCTTCCGGCGAGATCGCCATCCCCTGCCGCATGATCTGGTGCGTCGACATCGCGGTGATGTCGTTGCCCTCGAACATCACGCGGCCCGACGATGCGCGCGGCGTGCCGCACACGGTCATCATCAGCGTCGTCTTGCCGGCGCCGTTGCTGCCGATCAGCGTGACGATCTCGCCCTTCTTCACCTCGATCGACACGCCCGCGAGCGCCTCGACCGCGCCGTAGTGCGTATGGACCTGTTCCAGCTTCAGCATCACTCTTCCCCCAGATACGCCTTGATCACGCGCGGGTCGTTGCGGACCGCTTCCGGCGTGCCGATCACGATCGGCCGGCCGTGCTCCATCACGAGGATGCGGTCCGACACGCCCATCACGAGGCTCATGTCGTGTTCGATCAGCAGCACCGACACGCCGAACTCGCGGCGCAGCTTGTCGATCAGGTGCTGCAACTCGATCTTTTCCTGCGGGTTGAGGCCGGCCGCCGGCTCGTCGAGCATCAGCAGACGCGGCTCGGTGATCATGCAGCGCGCGATCTCCAGACGCCGCTGATGCCCATACGACAGCGTGCCGGCCGGCCGGTTGGCGACCGACTTCAGCCCCATCCGTTCGAGCCACACGGCCGCGCGTTCGAGCGCTTCCTTCTCGGCGCGGCGATACGCGGGCGTCGAGAACAGGCCGGGCAGCAGCCCCGCCTTCACCTTGCGATGCTGCGCGACGAGCAGGTTCTCGACAACCGTCAGCGACTTGAACAAACGGATGTTCTGGAACGTGCGCACCAGGCCCTTCACCGCGATCTTGTGGCTCGGCAGCCCGGCAATCGGGTGGCCGTCGAGCACGACGTCGCCGCCGGTCGGCTTGTAGAAGCCGCCGACGCAGTTGAACACCGTGGTCTTGCCCGCGCCGTTCGGCCCGATGATCGCGAACACCTCGTCGCGGCGCACGTCGAAATCGATGCCGTCCACCGCGAGCAACCCGCCGAAGCGCATCTGCAGCCCGGCGACCTTCAACAGTTCTGCATTCGCGCTCATTGGGGCAGCTCCACGTGGGGACGGCTCGCGGGCAGCAGGCCCTGCGGACGCCACATCATCATCAACACCATCACCAGACCGAAGATCAGCATCCGGTACTCGGCGAAGCCGCGCGCGACTTCCGGCAGCACGGTCAGCAGGATCGCCGCGAGAATCACGCCGAGCTGCGAGCCCATCCCGCCGAGCACGACGATCGCGAGGATCAGCGCCGATTCGATGAAGGTGAACGATTCAGGATTCACGAGGCCCTGGCGCGCCGCGAAGAACGCGCCGCCGATACCCGCAAACGATGCGCCAAGCGTGAACGCCGACAGCTTGATGCGCGTCGGGTTCAGTCCCAGCGAACGGCAGGCGATCTCGTCGTCGCGCAGCGCTTCCCACGCACGACCCATCGGCATGCGGATCAGGCGGCTCGTCACGAACAGCGTGAAGCCGACCAGCAGCAGCGCGATCAGGTACAGGAAGATCACCATGTGCTCGCCGCTGTATTCCAGCCCGATCAGCTCATGGAAGGTCTTCGCGCCTTCGACGCTCGCCGAGCGCGCCATCTCGAAGCCGAACACCGTCGGCTTCGCGATGCCCGAGATGCCGTCCGGGCCGCCCGTGAGGCTCGTCAGGTTGTTCGCGAGCAGGCGGATGATTTCGCCGAAGCCGAGCGTGACGATCGCGAGATAGTCGCCGCGCAGCCGCAGCACCGGGAAGCCGAGCAGGAAGCCGAACGTCGCCGCCGCGATCGCGGCGAGCGGCAGGCACTCCCAGAACGACAGCCCGAAATACTGGTTCAGCATCGCGTACGTATAGCCGCCGACCGCGTAGAACCCGACATAACCGAGATCGAGCAGCCCTGCGAAACCGACCACGATGTTCAGCCCGAGGCCGAGGATCACGTAGATCAGCGCGAGCGTCGCGACGTCCACCGCACCGCGCGAACCGAAGAACGGCCACACGAGCCCGACCGCGAGCAGCACCCACACGACCACGCGCTGCTGCTGCGCGCCCATCGCGGGCATCGCCGGCAGCTTCACCGCCGATTTCGCGCGCACGAGCCACGGCTTGAACAACTGGAACAGGAACACGGCCGCGACCGCGATCCACACCGGCCGCCAGTGCGGCGTGAGCACGACCTGATAGCCGTCGAGCTTCAGCTGCAGGCCGAGCACCGGGATCGTGAGGATCGCCGTCAGGAGCGCGGCGGCCACGGCATTTTTCAGCGCCTGGCCGAACGAAGCGTCGGCGGCCGGGCGGCGAACGGAAATGACTGTACTCATCTGCGTCTCCGTCAAACCTTTTCGATGTCCGACTTGCCGAGCAGGCCGGTCGGGCGGAACAGCAGGATCAGCACGAGCAGGCCGAACGCGACGACGTCCTTGTACTCGGCCGGCATGTAGCCTGCGGCGAAGGTTTCTGCGAGGCCCAGCAGCACGCCGCCGAGCATCGCGCCCGGGATGCTGCCGATCCCGCCGAGCACCGCGGCGGTGAACGCCTTGATGCCCGCGACGAAGCCGATATACGGATTCAGCTTGCCGATCGTCAGCCCGATCAGCACGCCGCCGACGGCGGCCAGCATCGCGCCGAGCACGAACGTGAACGAGATCACGCGGTTCGTGTCGATGCCGAGCAGGTTCGCCATCTTCATGTCCTCGGCGCACGCGCGGCACGCACGGCCCATCCGCGAATGCGAGATGAACAGCGTGAGCGCGATCATCAGCAAGATCGTCACGCAGACGATCAGCAGACGCGCATATGGAACGGTCACGTCGAAGTCGCCGCCGAGATGGATCTCGAACGCGCCGGAGATCAGCACCGGCACGGACACGTCGCGTGCGCCCTGGCCGATCTGCACGTAGTTCTGCAGGAAGATCGACATGCCGATCGCGGAGATCAGCGGCACGAGGCGCGGGCCGCCGCGCAGCGGCCGATACGCGACGCGCTCGACCGCGAAGCCGTACAGGCCCGTGACGATCACCGACACGATCAGTGCGGCGCCGAGCACGAGCGGCAGCGGATAGCCGGCGGAGATGCCGATGGCGGTCAGGGTAACAAGGCCCACGTACGCGCCGATCATGTAGATCTCGCCGTGAGCGAAGTTGATCATGCCGATGATGCCGTAGACCATCGAATAGCCGATGGCGATCAGCGCATAGATCGCACCCAGCGTCAGGCCGTTGACCAGCTGCTGGGCGAATTGCGGAAAGAAGTCAGTCATGTGCGGGAAGCTCCCGTTGGCGCCGCGTCGCTTGCCGCGCCGGATCACGGCTGCGGCCGCGCGCAACGCACGGTGTCGTCTCGGGCCGCCCGTTGGCCGCGGAACGGCCAAATGCGCACGCGCTCCGCCCGGGTTACGGGCAGAGCGGGTGCGCGGGGCGGGTACTCCGTATTACTTGGCGGCGGTCTTCGTCGCGTCCTTGTGCCACGTGTACACGACGAACTTGAACGCCTTCAGGTCGCCCTGTGCGTCATACGACACCTTGCCGATCGGCGTGTCGAACGTCGTCTTGTGCATGTACGCGGCGACCTTGGTCGGATCGGTCGTCTTCGCGCCCGCGATCGCGTCGGCGATGATCTTCACCGCTGCGTACGACGGCATCTGGAACGGGCCGTTCGGGTCGCGCTTCTTGTCCGCGAACGCCTTCACGAGCGCCGCGTTGGCCGGGTCGGCCGAGAAGTCGGCCGGCAGCGTGACGAGCATGCCTTCCGAAGCCGGGCCGGCGATCGCCGTCACGTCCTTGTTGCCCACGCCTTCAGGGCCCATGAACGTTGCCTTCACGCCCTGCTCGCGCGCCTGGCGCATCAGCAGGCCCATTTCCGGGTGGTAGCCGCCGAAGTAGACGAAATCGACGCCTTGCGACTTCAGCTTCGTGATGATCGCCGAGTAGTCCGAATCGCCGGCGTTGATGCCTTCGAACAGCACGACCGGGATCTTCGCGGCTTCGAGGTCCTTCTTCACCGACGACGCGATGCCCTGGCCGTACGACTGCTTGTCGTGCAGCACCGCGACCTTCTTCGGCTTCACGTTGTTGATGATGAAGTGCGCGGCGGCCGGGCCTTGCTGGTCGTCACGGCCGATCGTGCGGAAGATGAAGTGGCGCTTCTTGCCTTCGGTCAGCTGCGGCGCGGTGGCCGACGGCGTGACCATCACGATGCCTTCGTTCTCGTAGATGTCGGATGCGGGGATCGTCGAACCCGAGCACACGTGGCCGATCACGTACTTGATCTTCTGGCTGACGATCTTGTTCGCGACGGCGACGGCCTGCTTCGGTTCGCAAGCGTCGTCCATCAGCACGACTTCGAACTTGTTGCCGCCCGCACCGCCTGCCGCGTTGATCTGCTCAATCGCGGTCAGCGCGCCGGCCTTCACCATGTCGCCATATTGGGCGACCGAGCCGCTCATCGGACCAGCGATGGCGATCTTCACGGTTTCCGCTTGCGCGGCGGCGGCGCCCGCGGCGAACAGCACGGCGGCGACGGAAATGGACGTAAGACGGGACAGCGTCATCTGGGAGCTCCTCGATGTTGTTTAGTCATACGGGCAAAGGCGGCATGACTTGCGCAATCGAACAGCACCCGGGGCGAGGACATGAGACACGCCCGAGACACATAGAAGACGGAACTCCAGCGGAATGTTGCGTAGCGGGGCCCGGCTCTTGCAGTCCCCGAAGGGGACGTCTGGTTCGGAAAGACATCGTGATGCGTCTTGCATTGCGCAAGCGTTTCGCCTGCCCCGCTTGCCAAATCGCTTGATCGGAGGGATGGTCCGACAGCTGTTGGCAAGGCAGCCGAAATTATATGGGCGTTTTTAAATTGTCTGTCAAAAATGCCGGTCAACCGAGGGAAAACACGTAGGGATGGGGTGGCGGTCGGTAGCAATGACGGCGCAACCTTTTGGTGTCGACAACGTTTGCTGGTGGTGCAATCTGGTTGCTATCGGGGTGGGTTTACTGGCGCTGTGCCTTGTTGGGATTGAGGTCTGGTGGTAGGCGGTCTGGTGCGGCGTGTGTCGGGGTGGGTAAAGGGTCGCATCGTCGTTGTTCAATCGACTGATGATTGGTTTGGTGGGCACCATTGCAGTGCGTTGGGTGGAACGGCTCAAGCCTTCTGTTTGCCGACGGTTTTTGCCGCCCCGAAAGGTCATCGTTATTAATATGAAATAATACGGTTTCGCCTCTGCAATCCAGCCAGCCTTCCTCCGAGTCGCGTCCGCGCGCCTCGGAGCCGCTTCAGGGCCACTTCCGCGCCCGTCCGTTGCCCAGCCGCCAGCCAGTGATCTGCCGTTTTTTCTCATCGCACATCACCTGATTTGGATCGCTGATGAATCACCCCTTCCGTCTTGCTTCCGCCGCCGCGTTTGCGTGCGCGCTTTCTGTTTCCGCTGCCGATGCTTCGGGTCGCGATACGCTCGTCGATCGGTCGGCTGGTGCCAACGTGTTTCGCTCGGAGCGGCGTGCTGCCGCTCGTGATGATGGGCATGCGGCACGTATGAGCCGTCGCCGCGCGCAGTACGCTGCGCCCGTGGAGCGTAGTCCGTTCGATACGCCGGATACGCGGCCATTGCGTGTGTCGGGCGATGCGCTTGTGGCACCGCCGCCTTCGTCGGAGCACGAACCCGATTTGGTATTGCCCGCGAATCGCGTCGCGCTCGGCGCGGGTGGCAGCGACAGTCTTGGTCGCGCGTTGCCCGGATACGAACAGCGCGAACAGAACTGGAACGAGTACCTGCGAGATAACGGCTCGCGGCCAGCTGGTGGTGGCGGCTCGTATGCGCCGACGCGGCCGTACGATGCCGCGCGCGGCCCGCGTGGTACGCCGAATCCGTATGATCCGTCGGTGCCGCAGCCGGAGACGCGCACGTTCTACGACAACGGCGCGGGTACGCATTGCACGGCTACCGGCGGTGCCAGGACGTCGCGGTCGTCTTGCAATATCGCCTGGTGATGCGTTGGGGCAGTCCGCAGCGGCTGCCCTACCCGGCGCGCTGCGCGACGTCGCGCAGCGCGGCCGCATCTTGCGGCGTTGCCTTTTACAACTGCGTGATGATCAGCCGGCCAGGCTCAATATCGATTCGTGCCTTTCGGCCCGGGACAAAACACGCATCGCTGATCAGCCACATTCCACCAATCTTCAAGTACGGATAGAACTTCTCCGGCTTGAGGTCGGTTTTCGGCGTACCCCACATTTCCTGGATCGTGACGAAACGTTCCGTCTTCGGTTGTCGTGCTTTATGATTCGCCTTAGCCATGGGCAACTCCGATGTAGTTGGCTGTGGTTAGCGGGTCGTGAGTGTTGGTAGCACTTGCGGCCCGCGCTCGTTTACCGCGGCGTTTTGATGGTTCGGATTCCTCCTTTGTCGGTGATTCGGTGGAAATGGGGCTTCGACGTGTGGATCAGGACGTGCAACGTATCCATCCACGCGCGCGATCATCATCGACTGGACATTGCTTATTAGACAGTGTTCGTTGCTTGAGCACACGTTAGCCGTTGGTTATAGGTAGACAATGAGATCAATGCTCACGGCCATTGCAAGAGCTGATGGCGAACGTCGATCCGTCACAGTGAGCGATTGATCAGAAATTGACGATTCGAAACAATTCGATTGAATCGGACGAACTGTATGAGTTCGTCTCGATGCGGATGCGGATGCGACTGCGACTCAATCTTTTTGTCGGTCGGGGGCACCGGAAATTGCTTAAGTGTGATGTCCGGGTTCAGCATCTCGCGCAGTCTTATATCGACTGCGGATTCAACCCGTCGGTGCAACGAATTGATGAAATCGCTCAGCCGGTGTATCGAAGTCTAGCGTCAATCTTGACTATCGCGCCACAGTTGGTGCGATCAATTGGTGCCTGCGTGGAGTCCCGATGACAGCCAGCGCTGATCCTTGAGCAGTTCAATTTCGGCGAGAGTGCGTGAACCGGTCAAAGCTGTCTAACAGAAGTAGACTTACCCCTCACAGGTTCGATTGTGTCAGGATTTTCGGATGTTTTCCGGCTACCATAATTGAGAGAAAGGCAACGCTCCGTGTCATTCGGCAGGCGCCAGCCTCGAAAAAAATGGGGAAAATGAGATGGCAAAAAGCTACCGCCGCCTGAACCTTTTTATGGCAAAGCCTTTAGGCGATGGCCAAATGTTTGCTGATCTACTCGCTGGCGCACCAGTAGACACCTATCCAATGGCAGACAACTTGGGTATCGACGGGGTCCTTTATGTGAGGCAAAGCGCGGAAAAGAGGCCTAGTTGGGGTTCTATGCTCGACGAGGTTGCAGGCCGCGTCAT
>NZ_JAGXKA010000249.1:0-271 GCF_019091065.1 Burkholderia sp. GbtcB21 | reverse complement strand
TAGAATAAGTGATGATCTTCTTGTCCCAATGTAGAAGTATCCAAGACAAGTTATGGTATGATGAAGGTAAAGAGCTTAAGAGATGAAGCGCCTTCCTTTCATCATCCATGATGTCACCAAGGTTCTCCAAGTCCACCACCAGGTCATCAAATGCATCGATGTGGTCTCAGATGTTCAAACCTTGCACCATCTTCATCATCGTCAGCTTCACAAAAGTTGTTAGCCAAGTTGACAACTCCTTTGAAGTGTACTTCACAATCAACTCATTGAA
>NZ_JAGXKA010000248.1:0-271 GCF_019091065.1 Burkholderia sp. GbtcB21 | reverse complement strand
TCCTATCTTCACACACCTTATCACCTTCCACACACACCACACATACCCTCGCTCGCACACTCATTTTCACTTCCTGCACCTCATCGTCATTCATACTTCCTTATCACATCACACATTATCACTTCAACTTCATCATCATATTCACCATTCATTCCACACATCCATATCACATACATCATTGCACTCACCAACTACACACACACACATTCATTATCATCACACACTCATCGCTCATTCATACAATATCGACATTAATCACACCTCACGATCA
>NZ_JAGXKA010000247.1:0-271 GCF_019091065.1 Burkholderia sp. GbtcB21 | reverse complement strand
GGAGGGCTAAGGATTTCTGTCGATAAGGCCGGAGCTTAAGGAAGACTCGATCGCCAACTTCAAACTCAACATGTCGACGAGAAGAATCAGCTGCTGCCTTCATTTTGTGTTGAGCACGCAACAAGTGCATTTTGAGATCATCCAAAAACCCATCTCGTTCTTCCAAATACTGCTCGAGTGCCAAGACCAAAGTGGATCCCTCAAAATACCGAATTAATGCTGGTGGATCACACCCATATAACACCTTGAATGGAGTACACCTCAAGGAGGA
>NZ_JAGXKA010000246.1:0-271 GCF_019091065.1 Burkholderia sp. GbtcB21 | reverse complement strand
GCCCTGACAGAAAATTAGTCCGGTTGCCACCAGTTTGGTGACCGAACCGGCCCTGAACAGCCCAATCTCTCGCATATTCGGGGCAGATTTCCCGATCTGACCCGACCCCGACCCGGTCACCCAACTCGGTCCTCGATCCGACTCGGTTCCCAACCTGGACCTTGTCCTCTCCCCAACCTCGACCTGATCCGGTCCCCAACCTAGCAACCCCGACCCCGGTCCCCACCCCTAGCCGGCCCCGGGTTATATAGGGGTCGGGGAGGGGAGGGCC
>NZ_JAGXKA010000245.1:0-271 GCF_019091065.1 Burkholderia sp. GbtcB21 | reverse complement strand
CTCTTAAGGCTAGGTATTTTCCACACACTTCTTTTCTTGATGCTGTTCCAGGTCATAGTCCTTCTTTCTCTTGGAGAAGTATCACGGGGGTAGAGATCTTCTTAAGAGAGGGCTTCTTTGGAAGGTAGGCAATGGGCAAACTATTAATACACTTGAAGACCGCTGGTTGCCTAATTTTGCTCTTAAAAGCTCTGATTTGATAGCCACTCTACCTTCTCCTTCTGGTGCTTGGGACTTGAATAAGCTGAGATGTTATTAACCTGCTTTCATC
>NZ_JAGXKA010000244.1:0-271 GCF_019091065.1 Burkholderia sp. GbtcB21 | reverse complement strand
GCAGCAACGCGCGCGCACCCGGTGCCTGCGGTGCGCGCATCAAGCGGAGACACGACGATGATTACGAAACGGCGACCAGGCGTACGCTACGAGATCAACGTATGCGGCGGCGGATTCGATTGGGTGAAGAGCCATTTCGATACGTGGAAACACGAACCGCTGATCTACCGGCCCGAGTGCCGGATGTACGAGGGCAAGGCCGACGTGCGTCCGCTCGGCGACGAGACGTTCGGCTCGACCGAGCCGGGGCGCTTCGCGCTGCAGCGCGCAT
>NZ_JAGXKA010000243.1:0-271 GCF_019091065.1 Burkholderia sp. GbtcB21 | reverse complement strand
ACGCGCCGGGCCGGGTGGCGCGGGTGGTCACGGCCGCCGGGCATCAGCGCACGAGCCAGTACCGGCCCTGGTATCGGATCGAGACGGATGAGAACGGGACGCCGCTGGCCACGGTCCATGACGGACGTGGCCTGGTGGTGCGCACGGTGCTCCAGCCCGCCCCCGGCAGCCCCAGCGCAGACGACGTCCGCATCACCCGCCACGTGTATGACGCCGCCGGGCGGCTGGTATCGAGCAGCGATCCGCGCTTCTTCGGTCGGCAGCAGGCCGG
>NZ_JAGXKA010000242.1:0-271 GCF_019091065.1 Burkholderia sp. GbtcB21 | reverse complement strand
ACGCGCCGGGCCGGGTGGCGCGGGTGGTCACGGCCGCCGGGCATCAGCGCACGAGCCAGTACCGGCCCTGGTATCGGCTCGAAACGGATGAGAACGGGACGCCGCTGGCCACGGTCCATGACGGGCGTGGCCTGGTGGTGCGCACGGTCCAACGCCCCCCGCCCGGCAACCCCACCGTAGACGACGTCCGCATTACCCGCCACGTGTATGACGCCGCCGGGCGGCTGGTATCGAGCAGCGATCCGCGCTTCTTCGGTCGGCAGCAGGCCGG
>NZ_JAGXKA010000241.1:0-271 GCF_019091065.1 Burkholderia sp. GbtcB21 | reverse complement strand
AAATACTTCCGCAACCAGCGGGTGGCCGCGGTACGCACGTACCAGTACGACTGGCTGTACCAGCTGGTGCAGGCCACGGGGCGCGAACAGGCGAATGCCGAGCGTGAGGGCGCGGCGCTGCCGCCTGCCGGCGACCCGGGCACGCTGGTCAACTACACGCGCACCTTCACGTACGACATGGCAGGCAACCTGACGCGCACCCAGCACCAAGGTGCCACCCCGTACACGCTGGAGCTGGCGGTGTCGCAGAACTCCAACCGTGCGGTGGCCC
>NZ_JAGXKA010000240.1:0-272 GCF_019091065.1 Burkholderia sp. GbtcB21 | reverse complement strand
AAAGTCTTTTTCTCCTATCTATTTTATAAACTACAACATTTGTTTATATTTGTAAATAGGCCAGCTCGATCGTGTGGAAATTGCAAAATTCTTAAGTAGTCTACCAGTGAGGGATCTTGATTAGCGTCTTCTCTACACGTTGCCAACTTGCAAGAACATAAATTGATTTGACCTGAAACCAGAATTCAGCGAGAACCAGTATATAAAGAGTCTTTTGAGAACCAAAAGGTAAAAATTGACAGGCATCTTTCTAAGCAGACTCTAAAGCAAAT
>NZ_JAGXKA010000024.1:0-70514 GCF_019091065.1 Burkholderia sp. GbtcB21 | reverse complement strand
GGTTCGGGCGCGCGGGGGGGGGACGCCGGGGGGGCTCTGTCGCGGCGGGGGAACCCCAGAAGCCGCGCGCGGGGCGGACAAAAAAAACCCCCCCCCCCCCCGGGGGGGCGGGCGTTTTCGTTGTTGCGTCAAGTCGCCCGCGTCAGCCTTCGACGACGTCGAGATAATCCTCCGGCCGCGTGCGATCCTCCGCATGCGCCATGCCCATCACGCGCACCAGCACGCTCACCACGATCGACACCACGAGGTTCACGATCAGCGACCACACGGCCGCGTAGCCGGGAATCGCGAGGCCGAACAGGTGGATCGTGAAGATCGAGCTCGCGAGCTTCAGCGACACCGCCATCCACGTGCCGCACACGATGCCGGCCGCCCAGCCGATCAGCAGGCCGCGATGGTCGAGCAGCCGCGTGTACAGGCCGAGCACGATCGCGGGCAGCGTCTGAATGATCCAGATCCCGCCGAGCAGCTGCAACTGGATCGCGTAGGTCAGCGGCAGCCCGAGAATGAACGCGACCGCACCGACCTTCACGATCAGCGAAGTGAGCTTCGCGACGTGCGTCTCCTGGTCGTGCGTCATGTTGCGGTTGATGAACTCGCGGTGGATGTTGCGCGTGTACAGGTTCGCGGCCGCGATCGACATGATCGCCGCCGGCACCAGCGCGCCGATGCCGATCGCCGCGAACGCGACGCCGACGAACCACGACGGGAAATACTCGAGGAACAGCGCGGGCACCGCGAAGTTCGGGCCGAACGCCTTGAAGTACGGCGCGTACTGCGGCATGTCCTTCACGCCCGCCGCAAGCGCCATGTAGCCGAGCAGCGCGAGCAGGCCGAGCACGAACGAGTAAGCGGGCAGCATCGCCATGTTGCGGCGGATCGAGTTGCCCGACGACGACGACAGGATCGCCGTGACCGAGTGCGGATACAGGAACAGCGCGAGCGCCGAGCCGATCGCGAGCGTTACGTACGCGCTGTAGCCGTTCATGCTCATCGCGTCCGGCGCCTTCAGCAGCAGCTTCGCGGGCGGCACATGAGCGAAGATCTGTCCGAAGCCGCCGAGCTTCGCGGGAATCACGATGACCGCTGCGGCGATCGTCACGTAGATCAGGACGTCCTTCACGATCGCGATCATCGCGGGCGCGCGCAGCCCCGACGTGTACGTGTACGCGGCGAGGATCGCGAACGCGATGATCAGCGGCAGGTCGCCGACGAAGCCGGTCGTGTCGAAACCGAGCGCACCGATCACCACTTCGATGCCGACGAGCTGCAGCGCGATGTACGGCATCGTCGCGAGAATGCCCGTCACCGCGATCGCGAGTGCGAGCATCCGGCTGCCGTAGCGCGCGTTGACGAAGTCGGCGGCCGTCACGTAGCCGTGCCGCTTCGCGATGCTCCACAGCTTCGGAAACACGACGAACGCGAACGGATAGATCAGGATCGTGTACGGCAGTGCGAAGAAACCCATCGCGCCGGCGCCGAACACGAGCGCGGGCACCGCGACGAACGTATATGCGGTGTAGAGATCGCCGCCGAGCAGGAACCACGTGACGATCGTGCCGAAGCGGCGTCCGCCGAGGCCCCATTCGTCGAGATGGGCGAGATCGCCGCGCCGCCAGTTCGCGGCCAGGAAACCGATGATCGTGACGCCGATGAACAGCAGGACGAAGACGAAGGTTGCGCCGAGATTCATCGCGCACCTCCCTGCGGGCCGCTCGCCTTCCACGCGTTCTTGGTCTTGAAGTACACGAACGCGGTGATCACCGCGCTAATGAAGACCCACAGCAGCTGGTACCAGTAGAAGAACGGAAAGCCGAGCCATTGCGGATCGACCTTGTTGTACGACGGCACCCAGACCATCGCGATCAGCGGCAGTACCAGCAGCCAGAGCCAGCGCTTGGCGGCCCGGTTGGCGTCGGCATCGTGAGCCATGACGTCTCCTCATCTTTCCCGGTTATCGATCTTGTTGAGCGGGTACGGCGGCGAGAGGAGCGGCAAAACGGGTAGGCTGCGGCTCCGCTGGCTTCGCGCCAGTATAGGAGCCGCGAGCACGCGGTCAAGCGGGGGCGAACCCGAGGTGATCCGCCCCTTGTCGTGCGGTTGCACCGGCATGCCGCCGGAGCATGAAGCGTCAGATCGCGAACGAGGTATCGCGTGCGCCGATCGTTTCTTTCAAAGCTTTCACCCACTTGCGCGCGGGCAGCTTCAGCGTGTCCTCGATCAGCTTCGCGCGTGCGTCGAGCTGCGCGAACGGCACATCGAGCGCGGGGCCCGAGAACGCGATCGCGATCCGGTTGCCGTCGTGCACTTCGGGCAGCGCGATCACGCGATGATCGAACGCCGCGTTCAGATGCTTCATGTTGCGCACGAAGCTCGGATGATCGCCGAACAGGTTGATCGTCGCGATGCCCGCGTCGGCGAGGCAGCCGCGCACCGCGCGGTAGAACGCGACGCTGTCGAGCACGGGGCCGCGCGCGGTCGCGTCGTACAGGTCGATCTGGATCGCGCCCGTCGTGCCGCGGTTGGCCGGATCGTTGACGAAATCCCAGGCGTCGGCTTCGTGCACGGCGAGGCGCGCGTCGTCGGGCGGCATCGCGAACATCGTGCGCGCGGCGACGATCACGGCAGGGTTCAGCTCGACGGCCTCGACCTTCGCGTGCGGCAGGAAGCGGTGCGAGAACTTGGTCAGCGCGCCGGTGCCGAGCCCGAGCTGGACGATCCGCTCGGGCGTTTCGAGGAACAGCAGCCACGCCATCATCTGCTGCGCGTATTCGAGTTCGATATGCAGCGGCTTCGAAATCCGCATCGCACCCTGCACCCATTCGGTGCCGAAGTGCAGGAAGCGCACGCCGCCCTCTTCGGAGAACGTGACGGGCGCGAAGCGCGGCTTGCGCGGCGCTTCGAGCACGGGCACGTCGTCGTGTTCGTCGATTTCCGGGCGGCGCTTCACGCGCGGCGGCTGGAGTTTTTCGGAGCCGTTGTAGGAGGACGGCTTGCCTTGCTTGAACGCACGCGCCTCGGCGGACGCACGCTTGATCAGTCGGGTCATGATTGAATCTCGTTGGGTGACGCTGGATGAGCGGACGAGAGGATAGCATTGGTGCGGGGTGGCGCCTGTTGGAGGCAGATTCACCGCTACGCTCCGTTGATCGGTATGCGTGCACCCATGGTCGGCGTGAACGATAATGCATCGCATCGGCGTTAGAGGAAGTTGCCTGATGGAGACCGCCGCCTTTCCGCCCGTCCACGTCGAGCCGCAACTGCTCGCTGCGATGCGTGATCGCCAGCGGCAAGCTCGCTGGCGGAACGGTCCGCGTCACGACCGTCGAACGACGACGGACCACATGGCCTCGCACGACAGGAAGCGTTGCTGGAATGGCTCATACTGGAAAACCTGGAGGTTTCAATGGCCGATCACGACAGACAACATCCACTACGCCCGTTCCTGAAAAATTGGGTTTGGGAGCACGGCCGAATCGGGACTCGCTATCTGGACTGCGTCGATGGCGAAATCAAGTTCGATGAAGGCAAGAAATCGCATTTCGCTGCCGAGAAAACTATTTACGTGCCGCTGGGCAAGAACGCTGACGACGATGCATCTGCGGATGGTCCTGCGATCCACGAGTCGGGACTCGCCCGCTTCTTGCGGGCTGCGCAGCTGGGCACGCCGGAGGAAGCCGGTTCCGTGGCGGAGGTTCAGCGCGCAGTGCAGGACTGCGTGGAGATCGGCCTGTTCAGCGCGTATCAATCGGAGGCTCGACAGGCATTTGCCCGCTACGCGCAGGAACCCATGTTCGAGGACGAGATCCGCGCGGCTGTTGTCGACGACATCCGGCGAATTTATGTCGGCATGAGAGAGCAGCTGGCGCTGTACGATTTCACTGTGCTCTACGGCTTGCCCACGCCGCTGCTGATCAGCGATACACCCTTCATCGACTGGCGCGTGATCGCCAGTCCGGCACTTCCGTTCGTGTCGCTTCCGCTGGGACCTTACTGCCTGCTGGTAGGCGCGCCGTCGGGCAGGAGTAGTCGAGTCGGCCCGGTGGTCTGGAAGGCCGCTGCCGCGATGGGTCCATTGAAGGACCACAACCGTCGGATCGAAGAGCACGCACGTCTGTGGCTGGTGGCGACCACCGATGACCAACTCGTCGCTGCACAAAGTCGCATTGCCGCGGCCGTGGGCGCCAGGCAAGGCGATGCGAAGCCCTGACCCGTGGAGTCGAGTCGTGGCGCGGCAGCATCAGGTTCGGTTTGTCCGTTGCCGCGCCTTTCGATTTCGCAACCGGCCGTTCGGCGCGGAGAAGTCGAACGGCACTGAAGGTTCGCGAGGCACGATCGCGTACTGCTGCATCGCGACGCGCCTCTCCCGGCATCCATAGTATGTCGATCGGGAGGATCGATGGACCGCCGCCATTTCCTCAAGTCGTCGACCTTTTTCACGATTGCGGCAGCCACCGGTACGCTTGGCGTTCCACGGTCGGCCCCGTCCGCCGGCACGGTGCGCAAAGGCCGCTATCGGTTCCCTCAGGGCGTCGCCAGCGGTGATCCGCGCGATCGCTCCGTCGTGTTCTGGACGCGCTGCGTGCCGGTCTTCGAGGACGCGCGGCACCGCGCAAAAGGCGTCGCGCACACGGTACCGTTACGGCTCGAAGTATCGACGCGGCCGGATTTCTCGGCTCTCGTCGCCAGCGTACCGCTGAGGGCACGCGCCACCTATGACTTCACCGTGCGCGCGAAGGTAACGGAGCTCTCACCGAATATCACGTACCACTACCGGTTCGTCGCCGGCGACGACGTGAGTGCCAGCGGCGTCGCGCGCACGGCTCCGGATGCCGATGAGGCCAACGACCGCGTTCGCTTCGCATGGCTCACCTGCCAGGACTGGAGCATCAATCACTGGCAAGCCATGAGCCTGCTGGCAGCCGAAAGCGATCTCGATTTCGTCGTGCATGTCGGCGATTACATCTATGAAACGGTCGGGGCCTCGAGACCCGGCGCGGTCGAGGCGGCGCATCCTCCGCTGCGCCTGCCTGACGGAAAGCCTGTCGCCGATGGCCGCGTGTATGCCGATACGCTCGAAGACTATCGGACGCTCTACCGCACCTATCGCACCGACCCGCGCTTGCAGACGCTGCACCGGCGCCTGCCGATGATCGCGATATGGGACGACCACGAATTTTCCGACGACGGCTGGCAGGATCATCAGGTCTACACCAACGAGGAACGGCAGGAGACGCAGCGCCGCCGCAACGCCAGTCGCGCGTGGGCGGAGTACATGCCGGTGGACTGGAGCGACGTGCGCTTCGAACCGGACAATCCGTCGTACACCAACATTCGTATCTATCGCGAATTTCGCTTCGGCATGCTGATGCATCTCGTGATGACGGATGAGCGGCTGTATCGCGACGACCATGTCGTCAGCGAGGCGGCTGTCGCGCGCGCACACGGACACGACCCGGTCAATGGCGATGACGCAGCCGGCTCGCGCTACTTCGTCAACCAGAACGTGCTGCAGCGCTTCGAGGCGCGGGGTACCGCGCAGCTTGGTCGCGCGCCGTCGATGCTCGGCCCGGAGCAGACGCAATGGTGGAAGGCCACGCTAAAGGGTTCGCCTGCGACCTGGAAGGTGTGGGGCAACGAGGTGATGTTGAACCGTCTGTGGGCCGTGATGCCGGGCGCGCCGAAGACACCGGCAGCACGCCTCGTGGTCGATTGCGACGCATGGGACGGCTATCCGGCGCACAAGCACGAACTGCTCTCATACCTGAACGAACAGGGGATCCGCAACGTCGTCGCGATCAGCGGGGACCTGCATGCGTTTCAGTGCGGCGTCGTGCGGGACGACCCCGCCCCGGAAAAAGGTACGCCCGTGGCCGTCGATTTCGTGTGCGCAGGCATCAGCAGCGCGTCCTTCTATTCCTACCTGAAAGCCGCATGGGCCGGCACGCCGCTTGTGTCGCTGGCCGCCACCCCGGCCAAACTCGACACCTTCCTGATGACGAACAACCCCGATCTGGGCTACGCCGACCACGACGCACAGGGTTATGCGTCAGCCACCGTCACGCCGGAGCGTTTTTCCGTGGTGTTCAACAAAGTGAGGCCGTTGAACCCGGACGGCACCGCGCCCGCGGATGCCCTGCTCGAGCGCACGCGGCTGACCGTGCCCAAGGACTCGGTCGAGGTACGCGTCGAGCGCTTCTAGCTTCACTCTTCAGCGATGGCGCATGCGCGCGATCAGGATTCGACTTCGCGCCAACGCAGCAGCTTTTGCTCGAACGAAAGCGAAGCATTCGCCGGGCTCGAAGACGGCAGGACGAGCGTTTCGTAACCGGCGGCGCCGATCACTTCAGCAAACCGCCCCGCCGTCTTGCCGTTGAAGCAGACCTTCTTCAGCAACGGCGCATGCTCACGCAACGAGTCGAAGTCGTTCGGCTTCGCATTCCGGATCGCCGAATCGAGACTGCCTTCGCGATGGCACGCGGCGAGCACGTCCCAGATGCCGATGCCGTGCTTCAGCACGCGTTCGAGCCGCGCATCGTAATCGAGCGCGTGCAGTTCCGGCTCACGCAGAACCGCCCCCAAAAGCCGCCAGAACTGATTGCGCGGATGCGCGTAGTACTGCGCGGCATCGAGCGACGCCTCGCCCGGAAAGCTGCCGAGGATCATCGTATGCGTATTCGGCCCGACCACCGGCCCGAAGCCCTGCAGCATCACGCGCCTCCGCCCTGGCCGCCCGAGCGCGGCCCGTCGCCATGCGCGTCGAGATGACGCCACAGCGCCGGCAGCATGCACTCGGTGACCATCAACGGTTTGCCGTGACGCTGGAACACCGAGCGCCGCGCCACGAACGCGTGCGGCGCGCGCGCGCCTACCCCGAGCGCATGGCTCGCGAGCGCATACAGCGGATGGCCCGCGATCACGCGCCGGCTGACGAGCGCCGAGCGCTCGACCTGCGGATCGCTGTACAGCAGCTCCGCCAGCGGCCGCGTGCGCAGCCGCCGCATCGCCTGCCACACGCCCTTGCTTGCGGCGAGCGGCGCGATGCTGTGCGCGGCGACGTACGGCGTTCCGTCGACCGACAGGAGCACCTCGCGCACCCACATCGGTGCGCGCGGCGAACTGGCCAGCGCGTCGGGCTCGTCGAACCACGGACAGTCGACGGCCTCGCGCGTCACGCGCACGTTCACGCGGCCGAGCCGCGCGAGATGCGCGGTCAGCGATCCGCCGCGCGTCAGCCAGTCGCGCTGATCGAGCGTGCAGCCAGGCCGCGGCGTCTCGCGCCAGCCGGCCTGACCGCCGTCGAATCGCATGCGCGCGTTCACGCGGCGCGCGACAGCAGCAGCGCGTTGGTCCGCTTCACGAAGCTCGCCGGATCGTCGAGCATGCCGCCTTCGGCCAGCAGCGCCTGGTCGAACAGCAGATGGCACCAGTCGCCGAAATCGGCGCTGTCGGCGTTCAGTTGCTTCACGAGCGCATGCTCGGGGTTGATCTCGAGGATCGGCTGCATCGCCGGCGCGTTCTGGCCGGCCGCCTTCAGCATCCGCTGCAGGTAGCCGCTCATGTCGTTGTCGTCCGCGACGAGGCACGACGGCGAATCGGTCAGGCGGAACGTGACGCGTACTTCCTTCACCCTGTCGCCGAGCGCTTCCTTCATCTTCTCGACGACGGGCTTGATCGCCTCGCCCGCTTGTTCCTGCGCCTTCTTCTCTTCGTCGTTCAGTTCGCCGAGATCGAGGTCGCCGCGCGCGACGCTCGCGAGCGGCTTGCCGTCGAACTCGTTGAGGAACGACAGCATCCATTCGTCGACGCGGTCGGTCAGCAGCAGCACCTCGACGCCCTTCTTGCGGAACACTTCGAGATGCGGGCTGTTCTTCGCGGCCTGCCACGTATCGGCCGTCACGTAGTAGATCTTGCTCTGCTCGGGCTTCATGCGCGACACGTAGTCGGCGAGCGACACGTCCTGCGCGTCGGTGTCGCCGTGCGTCGACGCGAAGCGCAGCAGCTTCGCGATGCGCTCGCGGTTCGCGTGATCCTCGCCGAGGCCTTCCTTCAGCACCTGGCCGAACGCGCCCCAGAACGTCTTGTACTTTTCCTTGCCGGCATCCTCTTCCGCGTTCGCGAGCTCTTCGAGCATCGACAGCGCGCGCTTCGTCACGCCTTCGCGGATCGCCTTCACGTCGCGGCTTTCCTGCAGGATCTCGCGCGACACGTTCAGCGGCAGGTCGGCCGAATCGACGACGCCCTTCACGAAGCGCAGGTATTGCGGCAGCAGCTGCTCGGCGTCGTCCATGATGAACACGCGCTTCACGTACAGCTTCAGGCCGCCGCGATAGTCGCGGTTCCACAGGTCGAACGGCGCGTGCGACGGCACGAACAGCAGTTGCGTGTATTCGCTGCGGCCCTCGACGCGGTTGTGCGTCCACGTGAGCGGATCCTGGTGGTCGTGCGCGACGTGCTGGTAGAACTGCGTGTACTGCTCGTCGGTGATGTCGCTCTTCGAACGCGTCCACAGCGCGCTCGCCTGGTTGACGGTCTCGTCGTCGTCCTTCAGGACCATCTCGCCCTTTTCCTGATCCCATTCTTCCTTCTGCATCAGGATCGGCAGCGCGATGTGGTCGGAGTACTTCTGGATGATCGACTTCAGGCGGTGCGACGACAGCAGTTCGTCCTCGCCTTCGCGCAGATGCAGCGTGATCGTCGTGCCGCGCTGCGCGCGCTCGATCGCGTCGATCGTGAAATCGCCCTCGCCCGCGCTTTCCCAGCGCACCGCTTCGTTCGCCGGCAGGCCCGCGCGGCGCGTCTCGACGGTGATCTTGTCCGCGACGATGAAGCCCGAGTAGAAGCCGACGCCGAACTGGCCGATCAGCGCCGCGTCCTTCTGCTGGTCGCCGGACAGTTTCGTGAAGAATTCCTTGGTGCCCGAACGCGCGATCGTGCCGAGGTTCGCGATCGCCTCGTCGCGGCTCATGCCGATACCGTTGTCGTCGATCGTGATCGTGCGCGCGGCCTTGTCGAAGCCGATGCGGATGCGCAGATTCGGATCGTTCTCGTACAGCGCGTTGTCCGCGAGCCCCTCGAAACGCAGCTTGTCGGCCGCGTCGGACGCGTTCGACACCAGTTCGCGCAGGAAGATTTCCTTGTTGCTGTAGAGCGAATGAATCATCAGGTGGAGGAGTTGCTTGACCTCTGCCTGAAAGCTCATCGTTTCGTGTGCCATGGATGCTGTTTCCTCTTACTTGAACTTGAATGGTGTGCCGCAGGCGCCCGGCGCGCGACGCCGGCAAGCCCGTGAAGGACGACCGCGCGGCGCCAGCGGTTTGCGCGCGTATCTGGGGACGGGCGACGGGATTTCAAGGGCCGGCGGCCCGCACCGCGTCACGACGCCCGCCGCACCGCCGAATCGATATAGCGCGCGAGAAACCCCGGCAACGCCGGATCGCCACAGTTCGCGACGTTGAAGCGCGTCCACGTCGACGGCGACTGCTGCGGCGAAAACAGGCTGCCGGGCGTCAGCAGGAACCCCTCTTCGTGCGCGGCGGCCGCGAGCGCGTCCGAATCGACGCCCGTGTCGGCCCACAGGAACATCCCGGCCGCCGGCATCGTGAAAAGCCCCAGCCCCGTGCGCTCGAGCATCCGCGCGGTCTTGTCGCGCACGCCGTCGAGCCGCGCGCGCAGCCGCTCGACATGGCGCCGGTAATGCCCCTCGGTCAGGATCTTGTAAAGCACGCGCTCGTTGAGCTCGGGCGTCGTCATCCCGACCAGCATCTTCTGGTCGGTGACCGCCTTCGCGATCTCCGGCGCGCACGCGACATAACCGACCCGCAGGTTCGCCGCGAGCGTCTTCGAATAGCTGCCGAGGTAGATCACGCGCTTCAGCTGGTCGAGGCTCGCGAGGCGCGTGGCCGGATAGCTCGGCGGGCACAGGTCGCCGTACACGTCGTCCTCGACGACGAGGAAGTCGTACGCCTCCGCGAGCTTCAGGATCCGGAATGCCTGCGCGGCCGACAGCGACGTGCCGGTCGGGTTCTGCAGCACCGAGTTGATCACGAGCATCTTCGGCCGCCACATCTGCACGAGCGTCTCGAGCGCGTCGAGATCGGGGCCGTCCGGCGTGTACGGCATCCCGACGAGCTGCGCGCCCTGCGACGCGAAGCGGCCGAACATCTGGAACCACGCGGGATCGCCGACGATCACCGCGTCGCCCGGCCGCACGTAGATCCGCGAAATCAGGTCGATTGCCTGCGTGATCCCCGATACCAGCACGAGCTGGTCGGGGGTCGCGCCGATCTCGACTTCGGCGAGGCGCGTCTGCAGTTGCTGGCGCAGCGGCAGGAAACCCTGCGCCGTGCCGAAGCCGAGCATCTGCGCGCCGGACTGGCGCCCGAGCGCGCGCAGCGCGCCGGTGATCAGCTCGCCGTCGAGCCAGCGGCCCGGCAGGTAGCCGAGACCTGGCCCCTTTTCCGGGCTGACGGTGTGCAGCATGTTGCGCAGCAGCCAGACGACGTCGATCGTGTTGTGCACCGGCGCGGCTTCGGATCCGCGCGCCACGTTGTCGACCGGCTGCGGGCCGGCGGTGCGTTCGCGCACGTAGAAGCCGGAGCCGCGCCGCGAGTCGAGGTAGCCCTGCGCGACGAGGCGCTCGTACGCCTCGACGACGGTAAAGCGCGACACGCTCTTGTCGAGCGCGAGCTTGCGGATCGACGGCATCCGCATGCCGGGACGGAACACGCGTTCGTCGATGCGCCGCCGGGCCCACTGGACCAGTTGGTCGACGAGCGTGAGCGTGGCCGTATCGTGTGGCACGGGAATCTGGGCGAGTGGAACGGTGGACATGGGGCGGCAACTCCAACTGTACCGAAGGCTATCGCGCCGATTGTACCGTTACTGTGCCGGTGCCGACGATTACAGTTGACCGCAACGGCGACCGTGCGGCCGCCGTTCCGGCCCTGCCGCACCTGGAGCCGCGCCGGCCGGCCTGATCCGCGGCCCGTGCGCCGGCCGGTCCGGCAACCGCCCGGCGCAACGCCCGCCTACCATGACACTTTCGCTTCCCGACCGACGTTCATGCCAGCCCGTTCCCTGACACTCGACCATCTCGTGATCGCCGCGCGCACGCTCGACGAAGGCGTGCGCCATGTCGCCGACGCGCTCGGCATCGAACCGGCCGGCGGCGGCCGCCACCCGCTGATGCGGACCCACAATGCGCTGTTCGGCGCATGGGGCGGGCTCTACCTCGAAGTGATCGCGATCGACCCCGATGCCCCCGCCCCGGACGATGGTGCAGCGCCGCCGCGCGCACGGCTGTTCGCGCTCGACGATCCGGCGATGCACGCCCGGCTCGCGCAGGGCCCGTTTCTCGCGCACTGGGTCGCGCGCGTCGACCGTCCGCGCCAGCTCGCGCTGTGGCAGAGCCAGTATCCGGCCCGCATCCCGCCCGTCGTCGCGATGCGGCGCGGCGACCTGAGCTGGGGCCTCACGGTGCCCGACGATGGCGCGTTCCCCGCATGGCAGGGTGCGGGCGACGGTCTCGTGCCGTCGCTGATCCAATGGGACAGCCCGCACCATCCGGCCGAATCGCTGCCGCAAGACGGCGTCGCGCTGAAGTCGCTCAAGGGCGCCCACCCGCGCGCCGAGGTCATCCGCGAGCAGCTCGACTGGCTCGGTGCCGCCCACCTGCTCGACCTCGAAACCGGCGACGGCCCGCCCGCGCTGGTCGCCGAATTCGATACGCCGCAGGGCGCACGCACGCTGCGCTGAAAGCCCGTCCATTACAACCACCCTTCAATTCGGAGACACCTTCGACATGAATTCGCGCGAAACCCGGGGCATGCTGCTCGGCCTGATCGGCGTGATGATCTTCAGCCTGACGCTGCCGATGACGCGCATCGTCGTGTCCGAACTCAATCCGCTGCTCAACGGGCTCGGCCGCGCACTCGCCGCCGCCGTGCCGGCCGGCCTGCTGCTGTGGTGGCGCCGCGAGCCGCTGCCGACCCGCGCGCAGCTGAAAAGCCTCGCGATCACGTCGGCCGGCGTGATCATCGCGTATCCGGTGTTCTCGGCATGGGCGATGAAATCCGTGCCGGCCTCGCACGGCGCGGTCGTCAACGGGCTGCAGCCGCTGTTCGTCGCGCTGTATGCGGCATGGCTGTCGCACGAGCGGCCGTCGAAGGCATTCTGGGCCAGCGCGGTGGCCGGCAGCGCGCTCGTGATCGCGTTCGCGCTGCGCGACGGCGGCGGCACCGTGCAGGCCGGCGACGCGCTGATGCTCGTCGCGGTCGGCATCGGCGCGCTCGGCTATGCGGAAGGCGCGCGCCTCGCTCGCCAGATCGGCGGCTGGCAGGTGATCTGCTGGGCGCTCGTCGTATCCGCGCCGTTCCTCGTGCTGCCGGTCGGCTGGCTCGCGTGGCTGCAGCATGCCGCGCATCCGGGCCCGCTCGCGCTGGGCACGTGGCTCGCGTTCGGCTACGTGACCCTTTTTTCGCAGTTCATCGGCTTCTTCGCGTGGTACGCGGGGCTCGCGATGGGCGGCATCGCGCGCGTCGGCCAGGTGCAGCTGCTGCAGATTTTCTTCACGATTGCATTTTCCGCGCTGCTGTTCGGCGAAACGGTCACGCCGTCGACGTGGCTGTTCGCGGCCGCCGTGATCGCCACCGTGGTGCTCGGGCGCCGCTCGGCGGTCGCCACTGCCGCGCAACCGGCTCGCGCCGGCTGAACAGGTGCGCCATAATGGCTGTTTTGCCTGATCGGTTTTGCCCACCCGGCCGCGAAGGCTCGACCGCGCTCGCGCATGCCTACCCGGCAGCGTCGAAGCGATCCGCCCGAACGACCTTTCTTGACTGACCACGATATCCGAACGAGGAGACTATGAATCCGAGCGACCTGCATCCGCCGCACTGGCAGCTTTCCGAACGCGCCCGCAAGCTGACGAGCTCTGCGATCCGCGAGATCCTGAAGGTCACGGAACGCCCCGAGGTCATCTCGTTCGCCGGCGGCCTGCCCGCCCCCGCGACGTTCCCGGCCGAGCGCATGCGCGCCGCCGCCGACCGCGTGCTGCGCGACGCGCCGGCCGCCGCGCTCCAGTACAGCGCGACCGAAGGCTACCTGCCGCTGCGCGAGTGGATCGCCGAGCGCTACAGCGTGCGCGTGTCGCAGGTGCTGATCACGACCGGCTCGCAGCAGGCGCTCGACCTGCTCGGCAAGGCACTCATCGATCCGGGCAGCCCGATCCTCGTCGAAACGCCGACCTACCTCGGCGCGCTGCAGTCGTTCTCGCTGTACGAGCCGCGCTACGTGCAGGTGCCGACCGACGAGCAGGGCCTGCTGCCGGAAGGCCTCACGCCCGAGCTCACGCAAGGCGCGCGCCTCCTGTACGCGCAGCCGAACTTCCAGAACCCGACCGGCCGCCGCCTGCCCGTCGAGCGCCGCCGCGCGCTCGCCGCGTTCGCGCAGTCGAGCCCGTTCCCGGTGCTGGAAGACGATCCGTACGGCGCGCTGAACTACCGCGGCGAACCGCTGCCGACGATGCTGTCGATGGCGCCCGACCACGTCGTGCACCTCGGCACGTTCTCGAAGGTGCTCGCACCGGGCCTGCGGATCGGCTACATCATTGCCCCCGAGGAACTCCACTTCAAGCTGGTGCAGGCCAAGCAGGCCACCGACCTGCACACGCCGACCCTGACCCAGCGCATCGCGCACGAAGTGATCAAGAACGGCTTCCTCGACGAGCACATCCCGACGATCCGCGAGCTGTACAGCGCGCAATGCGACGCGATGCTCGGCGCGCTCGCGCGCCACATGCCGGAAGGCGTCACGTGGAACCGCCCGGAAGGCGGGATGTTCATCTGGGTGAACCTGCCCGCGCAGATCGACAGCATGAAGCTGCTCGCCGCGGCGGTCGACAATCACGTCGCCTTCGTGCCGGGCGCGCCGTTCTTCGCGGACGACGCGCAGCAGAACACGCTGCGCCTGTCGTTCGTCACGGTGCCGCCCGAGAAGATCGAGGAAGGCGTGGCTCGCCTCGGCAAGCTGCTGCGCGAGCGCCTCTGATCCCACCCTTTTCCTGTCACGACTCTCTACGAGGAATCGAACGCATGGCTAACGTCTACGACAAACTGAAGTCGCTCGGCATCGAGCTCCCGACCGCCGGCGCACCGGCCGCCGCCTACGTGATGAGCGCGCAAAGCGGCAACACGGTCTACCTGTCGGGCCACATCGCGAAGAAGGACGGCAAGGTCTGGGCCGGCAAGCTCGGCGCGGATCTGCAGACGGAAGACGGCAAGGCGGCCGCACGCTCGATCGCGATCGACCTGCTCGCGACGCTGCACGCGCACACCGGCGACCTGAACAAGGTCACGCGCATCGTCAAGCTGATGAGCCTCGTCAACTCGACGCTCGACTTCACCGAACAGCACGTCGTGACGAACGGCGCGTCGGAGCTGATCGCGGAAGTGTTCGGCGATGCGGGCAAGCACGCGCGCTCGGCCTTCGGCGTCGCGCAGATCCCGCTCGGCGCGTGCGTCGAGATCGAGCTGATCGCCGAAGTCGCGTAACGGGCGGATCGCGATGCCCGGTCATCTGGTCCGCTTCAAGCAGGTCGACGTGTTCACGTCGGTGCCGTTCAAGGGCAACCCGCTCGCCGTGGTGTTCGACGCCGATTCGCTCGGCGACGACGACATGCTCGCGATCGCCCGCTGGACCAACCTGTCGGAAACGACGTTCGTCTGCACGCCGACCGATCCGGAAGCCGACTACCGTGTACGGATCTTCACGCCGTGCGGCGAACTGCCGTTCGCCGGCCACCCGACGCTGGGCACCGCGCACGCGTTCCTCGAAAGCGGCGCGCGGCCGCGCACGCCGGGCCGGCTGATCCAGCAGTGCGGGGTCGGCCGGGTCGCGCTGCGCGAGCAGGCCGACGGCTGGGCGTTCGCCGCGCCGCCGGCACGCGTCACGCCGCTCGACCGTTCGGACTACGCGGCGCTGGCGGCCGCGTTGCGCAGCGACGCGATCGATCCGGATGCCGAAGCGTGCGCGGTCGACAACGGCGCGCCCTGGCTCGTCGTGCGGCTGACGTCGGCCGACGCATGCATCGGCCTGTCGCCCGATCCGGCCGCGCTGGAGGCGATCACGCACCGCTACGGCACGCACGGCCTCGCGGTCTATGCGCCGCACGCCGACGGCGGCCCCGCCACGTTCGAAATCCGCTGCCTGATGACGGGCGGCGGCTTCGGCGTCGGCGAGGACCCCGTCACCGGCAGCGCCAACGCCGCGCTGGCCGGGCTGCTGACGCGGCAGGAACGCCGTCCCGGCACGTCCTACACGGCCCGCCAGGGCACGGCGATCGGCCGCGACGGCCGCATCTTCGTCAGCTACGACGAGGACGGCACGACGTGGATCGGCGGCCACGTCGTCACGGTCGTCGACGGCACGTTCCGGTCACCTGACTGACATTTCGCGATGTGCGATGGCGCCGGCCCGTCCGGCGCCCCTCCGATTCGCCCAACTATCGCAAAAACGTTCCAGCCAGTAATATCGGGCCTAATCCGTTGTTTCGGAGGTCTGTCCATGGTTGCGCATCCCGCGGACGAACAGACGCCGGAGCGACCCCAACCATAGCCGGCCATCCCGACGGATGGCGCACGCGAGCAGGACGCCACCCTCTTCGATGAGCTCCGCCCGGTCCAACCCTACGCCGCCGACCCGGCCGCTGCGCGCGCCGCGCAAATCGCGCCGGCGCGCGCTATTCGCGATCCCGCTGCTCGGGATGCTGGCGCTTGCGCTGCTGTGGGCCGTGATCGTCGCGCGTCTGTCGGTCGAGAAGGACAGCGCGTACAAGGAAGCGGCGGCGTCCGCGGCGATCCTGTCCTCCGCGCTCGAGCAGCATACGGTCAAGGCGATCCACCAGGTCGACCAGATCACCCGCTTCGTGAAGTTCGAGTTCGAGAAGTCGCCCGCGCGCTTCAATCTCGCGAGCACCGTCGAGAAAGGCGTCGTGCCGAGCGACACGCTGATCCAGGTGTCGCTCGTCAACGCGAAGGGCATCCTGTTCGCGAACACCGCCGAGATCCATCCGCAGCCGATCAACCTGTCCGATCGCGAGCACTTCAAGGTCCACCTCGCGCACAACGACGACCGCCTCTATATCAGCAAGCCCGTGCTCGGTCGCGTGTCGAGCCACTGGACGCTGCAGATGACGCGGCGCCTGAACAACCCGGACGGCAGCTTCGCGGGCATCGTCGTCGTGTCGGAAGACCCGAGCTATTTCACGAACGACTTCTACAACAACGCGGCGATCGGCAAGGAAGGCGTGATCGCGGTCGTGTCCGACACGGGCGGCGTGCTCGCGCGGCGCACGGGCTCGCTCAGCAACGCGCCGGGCGCGTTTTCCGCATCGGGCGTCTACCCGATCGCCGAGCGCGTGACGGGCACGATCATCGACCCGATCGACGGCGTGACGCGCATCGTGTCGTACCGCCACCTCGACGGCTACCCGCTCGCGGTGATGGTCGGGCTGTCGCAGACCGAGGAATTCGCGGATTACTACCACACGCGCAACGTCTACCTGCTGATGACGAGCTTCATCACGCTCGCGATGCTCGCGTTCTTCGGCGTCGCGACGGGCCTGATCGGCAAGTTGCTCGGCCGCGAGCGCGAGATGACGCAACTCGCGGAATTCGACCTGCTCACCGGCCTCGCGAACCGCTATGCGACGCTGCGCGGGCTGCGCAACGACGTGTCGATGCCGACGAGCCTGTCGCGGCTCGGCCTGCTGTTCATCGATCTCGACAACTTCAAGACCGTCAACGACACGCTCGGCCACAACGCCGGCGACATCGTGCTGCAGATGACCGCGTCGCGCCTGTCCGATGCGGTCGGCGACGAAGGCTCGCTCGCGCGCATCGGCGGCGACGAGTTCGTCGTCGTGATGAAGGGCGACGACGTCGAGCGGCGCGCGGTGCGGCTCGCGGAAGCGATCATCCGGATGTTCGGCGAACCGTTCGACGTGCGCGGCAGTTCGTTCGTGCTGCATGCGAGCATCGGCATCGCGCTGCACTCCGTCGCGAACGAGAGCGAGATCGACCTGCTGAAGAAGGCAGACCTCGCGATGTACAGCGCGAAGGACGCCGGCAAGAACTGCTACCAGTTCTATGCGCCGCACCTGTCGCACCGTGCCGACCACCTGATGCGCTGGGAACAGCAATTGCGCGTCGCGCTCGCCGAGGGGCAGCTGTTCCTCGCATACCAGCCGAAGATCGACCTCACGCACCGCTACATCACCGGCTTCGAGGCGCTCGCGCGCTGGGACCACCCCGAGCACGGGATCATCTCCGCGAACGAATTCATTTCGATCGCCGAATCGACGGGCCTGATCGTGCCGATCGGCGACTTCGTGATCCGCACCGCGTGCGAGCAGATCGCGCGCTGGCGCGACGAGGGCCACGACACGCTGACGCTCGCGGTCAACATCTCGCCCGTGCAGTTCTGGCGCGGCGACCTGATCGAGACGATCTCGAGCACGCTGCAGGAAACCGGCATCGACGCGAACCGGCTCGAACTCGAGATCACCGAAACCGCGATGATGGAATATCCGGAACTCGTGTCCGAGAAGATCGTCGCGCTGAAGAAGCTCGGCATCCGGATCGCACTCGACGATTTCGGCACCGGCTATTCGTCGCTGTCGTACCTGCACCGCTTCTCCGTCGACACGCTGAAGGTCGACCGCTCGTTCGTGCAGGCGATCCCGAACGATCGCAGCGTGTGCGTGATGGTGTCGTCGATCGTGCATCTCGCGCGCTCGCTCGGCCTGACCGTCGTCGTCGAAGGCACGGAAACCGAGGAGCAGATCACGTGGCTGTCCGCGCTCGGCGAGATCGAGGCGCAGGGCTTCCTGTTCTCTCGCCCGGTGCCGGCCGACGCGATTCCCGCGCTGATCGCGCGCTTCGGCGTGCGCGGCGACCATCCGAACGTCATCGCACATCGCGCGACCGGCAGCACGGGCGCCTGAGCGCACCGCGGCCCGGCTGCGGCACGCGTTGCGCGCTGCCGCAATTATTTCGTTTTCCGATCCGATTGTTTAGTTCATTAACTAGCGTTTTCGCGCATGGCGGTGTCACGATGCGCGGCGGACAATTGGGAGGGCCAACGTATCGGCGGGCCGCCGGCACGCTCACACGCGCGAGATCCGGCCCTGCGCCAACACCACAATCATGACAACCGTCGAAGTCGAAGCGACCGCTCGTGTCGAAGAGGCACAGGCATCCCTATGGACCTTGTTCAAGGTCGTCGCCGGCATTTCGGCGATCTCGTGGGGCGGGCTTTCGATGATGGCGCAACTCGAACGCCACTACGTGGAACGGCTGCAGCGCATCGAACCGCACGTATTCGGCGATCTCGTCGCGCTCGCGTGGCTCGTGCCGGGCCCCGTCGGCTGCAATGTTGCGGTGCAGGTCGGCCAGACGCTGCACGGCCGCGCCGGCGCATGGGTCGCCGGCATCGCAAGCGTGCTGCCGTTTTCCATCTTGATGACGCTGTTCGCGATCTTCTATCGCACGCCGCTCGTGCGCTCGCTTGCCGCGCCGATGCTGATCAATCACTTCGGGATGGTGCTCGCCGCGCTGATCGGCGTCACGTGGGTCAAGCAGCTGCGCATGCTCGCGCGCACGCGGCTCGAACAGGCGATCGCCGCGCTGTCGACGATTCTGCTCGCTTTCGCGCATAGTCCGGCCGCTTTCGTCGGGATTCTTTTCGCTGCGTTTGCAGCGGGCTGGCTGACCGGGCCGACGCAACGCGACGCGGTCGATTTCACGCTGTCGAGACGCGACCGCAACCTGCTCGTGCTGCTCGGCGTGCTCGTCGCGCTGTTCGCGGTGCCGCTGCCAGGCGATTACCAGGAGCAGCTGCTGTGGCCGCGCCTCGCGGGCGCCGGCATGACGCTGTTCGGCGGCGGCTTTTCCGCACTGCCGGTGCTCAAGACGCTGTTCGTCTCGCCGGCCACCGGCATCTCCGATCACGACTTCACGCTGGCATTCGCGCTGTCGCCCGTGGCGCCGGGGCCGCTGCTGAACGTCGTGCCGTTTCTCGGCTACCTGACCGACGGCTGGGTCGGCGCGCTGCTCGCCACGGCCGCGCTGTTCATTCCGTCGGGTTGCCTCGTCGTGTTTGCGCAGAACCACCTGTCCCGGCTCAAGCGCCATTCGCGCTTCGAGCACGGGATGCGCCTGCTGCGCGCGGCGACGACGGGCTTTCTCATCGTCGCCGTCGTGAAGATCCTGCATCGCGAGCCGGGCGACCCGATTTACTGGCTGACGGGCGCGTTCGCGACGCTGTGCTTCACGCGCCTCAAGGTGCCCGTCTATGCCGTCTACGGCGCGGTCGCGGTTGTCTGCGGCGTGTGGCTGTGGGCCGCGCACTGACGGGCGGCGGCCGTCACTCTAGCGGACTCAACCGGCACTCACCGGCACCAGGCGACTTCAACCCGCCTGCACCGCGACCCGGCGTGCCATCCAGCGGGCGCGCAGCGCGTCGTACGCGAGGTTGAAGCAGAACGTGTACGGCAGGAAGAACAGCACGATGCCGAGGTCGAGCAGCAGCGCCTCGACGAGGCTCACGTTCAGCCACCACGCGGCAACCGGCACCACCATCGCGACGAGGCCGAGCTCGAAGACGACCGCGTGCGCGATCCGCAAGCCGAGCGTGCGCGACAGCCCCGCGCGCCGTTCGAAGCGGTCGAACAGCGTGTTGAAGGTCATGTTCCACGCCATCGCGATCAACGACACCATCACCGTCAGCACGCCGACGTGCGATACCGGCATGTCGAGCAGCCACGCGCCGATCGGCGCGCACAGCGCGATCGCGACCAGCTCGAACGCCAGCGCATGCAGAAACCGTTCCGTCACCGTTTTATTCATCTGTTTCATGATTCCCTCCGATTCGTTACGTCATTCATGTCGGTCATTTTGATCGGCGAAACCGTATTAATCCAGTTTGATATCATCGGTTTTACCGATATAACAAAGTCTGGAGCGCCACATGCGCCACGCCCCCGAAGCCCTGCTCGCATTCGCCGAAGCCGCGCTGCTCGGCTCGTTCACGGCCGCCGCGCGCAAGCTAGGCAAGCGTCAGTCGACCGTGTCTGAGGCGATCGCGAACCTCGAGATCGATCTCGGCGTGCAGTTGTTCGACCGCTCGACGCGCGCACCGACGCTGACCGACGCCGGGCGCGCGCTGCTGCCGCAGGTGCAGCGCACACTCGAGGCCGGCGCGGCGATCGACCGCACGGCCGCGCGGCTCGCACGCGGCGAGGAAGCACGGCTGACGCTCGTCGTGTCCGATACGTACCAGTCGAAGCGCTACGAGGAAACGTTGATGGCGCTCGAACGGCGCTTTCCGGCGCTCGAGCTCGAATGCCAGATCGCCGAGCACGAAGACGTGCTCGACCTGATCCAGCAGGGTCGCGCGCAGCTCGGGCTGATGGCCGCGCGCGCGGCCTACCCGGCCGATATCGGCGCGGCGACGGTGGCGGAGGAATCGGAGATCGGGCTGTTCGTCGGGCGCACGCATGCGCTTGCGGAATACGGCGATACGGAAGTGCCGCACGCGGCGCTGCGCGACGTGCGCGAACTGCGCCTCAACACCTATGTGAAAACGGAGGGCCGCAGCGCCGACGACCGGATCGTCGTCGGCACGCAGCACTGGCTGGCGCCGAGCTACCTGATGCTGCTGGAGATGGCGGTGCTGGGGTTCGGCTGGGCCGAGCTACCGCGCTGGATGGTCGACCACTTCGCGCGCGATCGCCTGTGCGAACTGCGCGCACGCGGCTGGCCGCGCCGTGTGCGGGTGGATGCGGTATGGTCGCGCAACCGCCCGCTCGGTCCGGCCGGCTCCTGGCTGCTCGACGCGATGCTGGCCGCGTAGCGGCGCATGCCGGCGCGCCCGCGGTTGGCGCCGGTCGGCGCCTGAAGATCAGAAGCCGCGCGACAGCACGGCCGCACCGACCGTGACGACACCGAGCACAAGATTGACGACGACGAGCAGGCGCACCGCGTTCACCGCGCGCGCGCCGTCCGGCCAGTTCTGCGCCTGCACCGCGCGGCGGATGCGCGGGAACAGCGCGAAGCGGATATGCCCGAAGATCAGCATCATCACGACGCCGAGCCCGGCCATCGCGTGCAGCGACCACGTCGCGTGCGCGCCGCCGAACTCCATCAGCAGGAAGCCGCCGGACAGCAGGATCACGATCACGGAACCCGCCACCCAGTTGAAGAAGCGGCCGAACACGCCTTCGATCAGCGGCAACCGGAGCTGCGGCGACAGGTCGGACAATGCCGGACGCAGGCAGAAGTTCGCGAAGACCATCCCGCCCACCCACACGGCAACGGCCAGCAGATGAAGAAACAGCGCGACGGCAACAGCGTGGGACATGGCGGCAATCCTGTGATGGGGTGGGTGCTGCGAACGGCCGCGTCGTACGCGGCATCGAACGTCGTTCGACCGGCCCGTCGCCGCGCGGTTCAGGCCCCACGCGCGATTTCACAATATTTTGCAAGTTCCGCGTGACAGCGCCACGCTTGCTTACCCGAATCACCCGAATCCGCGGTCCCAAAGAAAAGGCCGCACGTCCGCCGAAGCGGAGGTGCGGCCTTCGATCGCGATCGAACCGGACGATCGCGCGCGGCGTCAGCCGAGCAGCGGACGCAGCTCGTTGACGACCTTGAGCTTCGACTCCGGCGCGCGGCCCTTGCGTGCGCGCTTGCCGATATGCGGGGCGAGCCCCGCATACGACAGCGTGTCGTCCTGCGCCTTGCCGCCGCGGCCGGTGCCGATCAGCACGACGCCCGCCGGATCGATCGCGAGCGCCTGCACGAGCGTTTCCTTGTCGTCGAGCGCCATCAGGATCACGCCGCGGCCGCCGCCGGACAGCGTCTTCATCTCGTCCATCCCGAACACGAGCAGGCGGCCGCCGCTCGACAGGCACGCGACCTGCGTCGCGTTCGGCAGCACGGGCATCGGTGCGAGCGGCACCGCGCCCGTATCGATCGTCATGAACGACTTGCCGGCCTTCACGCGGCTCACCATGTCGCCGACCTTCGCGAGGAAGCCGAAGCCGTTGCTCGATGCGAGCAGCAGTTGCTGATCGGCCGGCGCCGCGTAGTAGTGCATCAGATGCGAGCCCGATTCGAGCTCGATCAGCGACGTGACCGGTACGCCGTCACCGCGCCCGCCCGGCAGCACCGATACGTCGACCGAATACACGCGGCCGCTGCTGCCCCATGCGATCAGGCGATCGGGCGTGCGGCACTGGAACGCCGCATACAGATGATCGCCGGCCTTGAACGTGAAGCCGGCCGGGTCGAGCCCGTGGCCCTTCAGCGCACGCACCCAGCCTTTCTGCGACACGACGACCGTCACCGGCTCGTCGACCACCTTCGCCTCGAACGTCGCGCGCTTTTCCTGCTGGATCAGCGTGCGACGGTCGTCGCCGTACTGCTTCGAGTCGGCCTCGATCTCCTTGATCATCAGCCGCTTCATCGCGCTTTCGTTCGCGAGCAGCTCCTCGAGCTTCGCCTTCTCGTCGCGCAGCGCTTCGAGCTCCTTCTCGATCTTGATCTTCTCGAGCCGCGCGAGCTGGCGCAGCCGGATTTCGAGAATGTCCTCGGCCTGCCGCTCGGAGAGGCCGAACGCGCTCATCAGCGCGGCCTTCGGCTCGTCCGACTCGCGGATGATGCGGATCACCTCGTCGATGTTCAGGAAGACGATCATCCGCCCTTCGAGGATATGGATGCGGTCGTCGACCTTCGCGAGACGATGGCGGCAACGGCGCGTCATCGTCAGCTGGCGGAACTTCACCCATTCGTCGAGGATCGTCAGCAGGCCCTTCTGGCCCGGCCGGCCGTCGGCGCCGATCATCACGAGGTTCAGCGTCGCGTTCGATTCGAGGCTCGTGTACGCGAGCAGCGTGTTCACGAATTCCGTCTGGTCGATCGTGCGCGACTTCGGCTCGAACACGAGCCGCACCGCCGCTTCCTTGCCCGACTCGTCGCGCACCGCGTCGAGCAGGTCGAGCATCGCCTTCTTCGTGTTGAGCTGTTCGGGCGTCAGCGTCTTCTTGCCGAGCTTGAGCTTCGGGTTGGTCAGTTCCTCGATTTCCTCGAGCACCTTCTGGCCCGACGTGCTCGGCGGCAGCTCGGTGACGACGAGCTGCCACTGGCCGCGCGCGAGATCCTCGATCTTCCAGCGCGCGCGCACCTTCAGGCTGCCGCGACCCGTTTCGTACGCCGCCGCGATTTCCGTGTCGCTCGAAATGATCTGGCCGCCGCCCGGGAAATCCGGGCCGGGGATCAAATTCATCAGCTCCGCGTGCGAAAGCTTCGGATTGCGGATCAGTGCAACCGCCGCGGCCGCGACTTCGCGCAGGTTGTGCGACGGGATTTCCGTCGCGAGGCCGACCGCGATGCCCGACGCGCCGTTCAGCAGCACGAACGGCATGCGGCTCGGCAGCGTCTTCGGTTCGTCGAACGAGCCGTCGTAGTTCGGCATGAAGTCGACCGTGCCCTGGTCGATCTCGTCGAGCAGCAGCTTCGCGATCGGCGTGAGCCGCGCTTCGGTGTAACGCATTGCCGCCGCGCCGTCGCCGTCGCGCGAGCCGAAGTTGCCCTGCCCGTCGATCAGCGGGTAGCGCAGCGAGAAATCCTGCGCGAGACGCACGAGCGCGTCGTACGCCGACTGGTCGCCGTGCGGATGGTATTTACCGAGCACGTCGCCGACCACGCGCGCCGACTTCACCGGCTTCGCGTCCGGGCCGAGGCCCATTTCGTTCATCGCGAACAGAATCCGGCGCTGCACCGGCTTCTGGCCGTCGCATACGTCGGGCAGCGCGCGGCTCTTCACGACGCTGACCGCGTAGCTGAGATACGCCTGCTCCGCGTAGTTGCCGAGCGTCAGTGCGTCGCTCTCGGGCGCGTCGGGGCTGGCAAAGAGATCGGAAGTGTTGTCGTCCATCTGAATTCCGTATTCGTAAGTGGCGTGAGGCCGGGCCGGGCGTCATGCCCGGCCGCGCGCGGGGCTTTAGATGTCCGCTTCGACGTCGTTGCCCTTTTCCTCGAGCCAGCCGCGCCGCGCGGCTGCCTCGCCCTTGCCCATCAGCATCGTCATCCGCGCGACGGTCGCGTCGAAGTCGAGCTCGCCGAGCTTGATCGGCATCAGGCGGCGCGTGTCGGGGTTCATCGTCGTGTCCCAAAGCTGCTCGGCGCTCATTTCACCGAGACCCTTGAAGCGGCTGATGCTCCACTGCGTCTCGCGCGCGCCGTCCTTGCGCAGCTTGTCGAGGATCGCTTCCAGCTCGCCGTCGTCGAGCGCATAGAGCTTCTGCGCGGGCTTCTTGCCGCGCGCGGGCGCGTCGACGCGGAACAGCGGCGGCCGTGCGACATACACGTGGCCGCGCTCGATCAGTTGCGGGAAATGCTTGAAGAACAGCGTGAGCAGCAGCACCTGGATGTGCGAGCCGTCGACGTCCGCGTCCGACAGGATGCAGATCTTGCCGTAGCGCAGATTCGACAGGTCGATGGTGTCGTCCGGGCTGTGCGGATCGACGCCGATCGCAACCGAGATGTCGTGCACTTCATTGTTCGCGAACAGGCGGTCGCGCTCGGTTTCCCAGGTATTCAGCACCTTGCCGCGCAGCGGCAGGATCGCCTGGTACTCCTTGTCGCGGCCCATCTTCGCGGAGCCGCCCGCCGAATCGCCCTCGACGAGGAACAGCTCGTTGCGCTCGATATCCTCGGTCTCGCAGTCGGTCAGCTTGCCGGGCAGCACCGCGACGCCCGAGCTCTTGCGCTTCTCGACCTTCTGGCCCGCGCGCGTGCGCGCCTGCGCCTGCTTGATCACGAGTTCGGCAAGCTTCTTGCCGTGCTCGACGTGCTGGTTCAGCCACAGTTCGAGCGCGGGACGCGAGAACGACGACACGAGCTTCACCGCGTCGCGGCTGTTCAGGCGTTCCTTGATCTGCCCCTGGAACTGCGGATCGAGCACCTTCGCGGACAGCACGAACGACACGCGCGCGAACACGTCTTCGGCGAGCAGCTTCACGCCCTTCGGCTGCAGGTTGTGCAGCTCGACGAAGCTCTTCACCGCCTGATAGAGACCGTCGCGCAGCCCCGATTCGTGGGTGCCGCCTGCCGGCGTCGGGATCAGGTTCACGTACGACTCGCGCACGAGCGAGCCTTCCTCGCTCCAGGCGACGACCCACGACGCGCCCTCGCCCTCGGCGAACGTATCGTCGCCCGAACGCGAATCGGCGAAACGCTCGCCTTCGAACAGCGGGATCAGCAGCTCGCTGCCGTTCATCTCGTCGAGCAGGTAGCCGCGCAGGCCATCCTCGTATTTCCAGGTCTGGCGCTCGCCGGTTTTCTCGTTGACGAGCACGACCTCGACGCCCGGCAGCAGCACGGCCTTCGAGCGCAGCAGGCGCTGCAGTTCGCCGAGCGGCAGGTTCGGCGAATCGAAGTATTTCGGGTTCGGCCACACCTGCACGCGCGTGCCGGACTTCTTCTCGCCGCGGCCCGCGCCCTGCGTCGCCAGCGGCTTCACGACGTCGCCGTCGGCGAAGCCGAGCTCGGCAATCTTGCCGTCGCGCCAGACCGTTACGTCGAGGCGCGTCGCGAGCGCATTCGTTACCGACACGCCGACGCCGTGCAGGCCGCCCGAGAACGTGTAAGCGCCGCCCGCGGCCTTGTCGAACTTGCCGCCCGCATGCAGGCGCGTGAACACGATCTCGACGACCGGCACGCCTTCTTCGGGGTGCATGCCGAACGGGATGCCGCGGCCGTCGTCCTCGACCGATACCGACTGGTCGGTGTGCAGCGTGACCGTGATCTGCTTGCCGTAGCCGCCGAGTGCCTCGTCGGACGCGTTGTCGATGACTTCCTGGATGATGTGCAGCGGATTCTCGGTACGGGTGTACATGCCGGGCCGCTGCTTGACCGGCTCGAGACCCTTGAGCACCTTGATCGATGCTTCGCTATAGGCCGCGCTGGGTTTCTTCGTTGACATAGGCGCTGAATTTCGTCATTCATCGGGACGTTGTCCACACCTCGTGTGGATAACGTCGTGGACAAAACGTTGAGTTCCGTAAAAAAGCGAATCGAAACAACGGTGTGCTTGGACTGCTCCGAAAGCGGGCGCGCGGCGTGCTGCGCTACCCGGGACGCGCGGTATTTTACTGGTTCCGCGTGGCACGCCAATCGCGAGATCGTCGCGCGGCCATCGCCGGCCGCGCGGCGCGTGACGCGTTATGCTGGCTTGCGCTTCGCCTCGAGCGTTTCCCACCGTTCGAGCGCGGCGAGCAATTCGTCGTCGATCGCCGCGAACCGCTCGGTCAGGCGCGTGCCTTCCTGCGGATCCTTCGCGAAAATCGAGCCGTCCTCGAGCTGCGCATTGATCGTCTTCTGCTCCTCTTCGAGCGCGGCAATCTTCTCCGGCAGCGAATCGAGTTCGCGCTGCTCGTTGAACGACAGCTTCACCGTGCGCTGCGCATTGCGGCCCGCGGCGCTCTTCGCCGGCTCTTCCTTGACGGGCGCCGCTTCCTTGACCGCGCGCTTCGCGGCTTCCTGCTGCGCGAGCTGCTCCGAGCGCTCGCTCTGGATCTGCCAGTCGGTGAAGCCGCCGACGTATTCGCGCCACTTGCCGTCGCCTTCGGCCGCGATCACCGACGTCACGACGTTGTCGAGGAACGCACGATCGTGGCTGACGAGCAGCACCGTGCCGTCGTAGTCGGCCAGCAACTCTTCGAGCAGTTCGAGCGTCGGGATGTCGAGGTCGTTGGTCGGTTCGTCGAGCACCAGCACGTTGGCCGGACGCGCGAACAGGCGCGCGAGCAGCAGCCGGTTGCGCTCGCCGCCCGACAGCGACTTCACCGGCGAACGCGCGCGTTCCGGCGCGAACAGGAAGTCGCCGAGATAGCTCATCACGTGCTTGCGCACGCCGCCGATCTCGACCCATTCGCTGCCGGGGCTGATGGTATCCGCGAGGCTCTTCTCCTGGTCGAGCTGCGCGCGCATCTGGTCGAAATACGCGACCTGCAGGTTCGTGCCGGTGCGCACCGTGCCTTCGTCGGGCTTCAGCTCGCCGAGGATCAGCTTGAGCAGCGTGGTCTTGCCCGCGCCGTTCGGGCCGATGAAGCCGATCTTGTCGCCGCGCATGACCGTCGTCGTGAAGCGGTCGACGACCGTGCGGCCGCCGTAGCGCTTCGTCACGTCGGTCAGCTCCGCGACGATCTTGCCGGACTTCTCGCCCTGCGCGACGTCGAGCCTTACGTTGCCCTGCGAATTGCGGCGCTCCGCGCGCTCGTGACGCATCTGCTCGAGCCGCGCGATGCGGCCGACGCTGCGCGTGCGGCGCGCCTCGACGCCCTTGCGGATCCACACTTCTTCCTGCGCGAGCAGCTTGTCGAACTTGTCGTTTTCCACGCGCTCGACTTCGAGCTGTTGCGCCTTGCGGGTCTGGTACGCGGAGAAATTGCCCGGGTACGACAGCAGCCGGCCGCGGTCGAGCTCGACGATGCGCGTCGCGACGCGATCGAGGAACGCGCGATCGTGCGTGATGAACAGCAGGCCCGCGCGCTGCGCGACGAGCAGTTCTTCGAGCCAGCGGATGCCGTCGAAGTCGAGGTGGTTGGTCGGTTCGTCGAGCAACAGCACGTCGGGCTGCAACACCAGCGCGCGCGCCAGCGCGACGCGCTTCTGCATCCCGCCCGACAGCGCGTCGACGCTCGCATCGCCGTCCGGCAGGCCGATCTGCGCGAGCGTCATCGACACGCGCGTGCGCCAGCTCCATGCGTCGTGCGCGTCGAGCGACGACTGCAGCGCGTTCATCCGCGCGAGCAGCGCATCGTGCTCGGCGCCTTCCGGTATATCCGCGAGGCGGTGCGCGATCGAATCGTATTCTTCGAGCAGTTCGCGCGTGTGCGTGAGCCCCGACGCGACCGCGTCGAACACCGTCGCGCCCGGCTCGAATTCGGGCTCCTGCGGCACGTAGACGGTCACCAGTTCCTGCTGGCGCGTGACCAGCCCGTCGTCGGGCTTCGCGAGGCCGGCGACGATCTTCAGCAGCGACGACTTGCCCGCGCCGTTGCGGCCGATCAGGCCGACGCGCTCGCCGGCTTCCAGCGAGAAATCCGCGTGATCGAGCAACGCGACGTGACCGAACGCGAGCTGCGCGCCGGTAATGGAATAGAGCGACATGGGGAGACGGCGGAGAGAGAGGAATCGGAAGCGCCCATTGTACCGGTCGCGGACGCCGCCACCGGTATGGCCGGACGGACTAGCCCTGCGAGCGGCGCTCGCACCGCGTCGACGCGGTGCGATGGAGCGGTGCCATGTACGGCTTGCGGCCGGTTTCCGGTGCCGGATGCCGGCCGCCGGCTGCGAGTTGCGCGCGACCGGGGAACGGCTGAACGGGCGAATGCCGGCCGGATGCCCGCGGCCGGTCGATCGGTCATCCCGCGCCTGGTGCAACGGGCGCCGGCACGGGATGCTGCGGTTACTTCACGTTGACCGTGATCGTCGAGCTCATTTCGGGACCGTACGAACGGTGCGCGCCGTCGCCGAGCTGCAGCGTCAGCGTGTGCGGGCCGGGCGGCAGCTTCACATCGGTTTCGGTCTGGCCCTTGCCGAAATGCAGCGAATGGTCGGACGCCGGGATCACGTCGCCCTTCGGCACCGACTTGCCGTCGATCAGCAGGTGATGATGGCCCGTATTCGGCGTCATGTCGCCGGCCGGCTTGAGCTCCATGCCTTCGAGACCGAACTTCACGTGCACGGGGCTGGACACCGTCGCGCCGTCCTGCGGCTCGACAAAGAACACGCGCGCTTCGGCGCGCGCGAGCGTCGACACGGCCAGCGCCGCGACACAAACCGCACCCGCGATCCACTTTCTGTTGAGCATCGTTTCCTCCTTCAGATTGACAGGCCCACGAAGCATACACTGCAAGCCCGCCGCACGCGACGACACTCATTGTTCGCGATGCGTACGTTTAAAACGACGTTGCGCAGGCGTTCGGCGAAATTCCGGTAACATTGCGCCTTTCGTCCGCCGGCGAGGCTGCGGACGGCATTACCGAGTCTTCATTATCACGAGCGCTACATGAGCGAAGTAACCGAATACCAGAGCTGGGTCTGCCTGATTTGCGGGTGGGTCTACAACGAAGCGGAAGGGCTGCCCGACGAGGGCATCGCGCCCGGCACCCGTTTTGCCGACATTCCCGCCGACTGGCGGTGCCCGCTGTGCGACGTGGGCAAGGAAGATTTCGTCGTCGTCGATTTCTGATCGCGGCTGACCGCGCGATACGCGCGTCGGCGTGCAATCCGCCCGCCGACGCGCCGCGCGTTTGCTATACTCTGCGCGCTGTCCACATCGCCGTCCGGTTCGCGTTTTTCGCGCGATCGCCCGGACATGGCTCTCCCCGTAGTTCAATGGATAGAACAAGCGCCTCCTAAGCGCTAGATACAGGTTCGATTCCTGTCGGGGGGACCAATCTTCCATCTCATGTGATCCCCAGAATTCCGGCAACCCGTGATAGCATAAGGCTCACCGGGTTTTTCAATTCCGTATACGTCCCATGACGTGCTGCGACAGCCGGGGGTATTTGGGGGTATCTCTCGGGGTATCCAAGATACCCCTTGGAGGGATACCCCCATGCCCTTGACCGACAAAGCCGTCAAGAACGCGAAAGCGGGCGACAAGCCTGTAAAGTTGTTCGACGGCGGCGGAATGTTCCTGCTCGTTACCCCGGCCGGTCAGCGCTACTGGCGGCTCAAATATCGCGTCAACGGCAAGGAAAAGTTGCTGGCACTCGGCGTGTACCCGGACGTTTCACTAGCAGTCGCACGCAAAAAGCGGGACGAGGCGCGGGAAAAGCTTGCGGCGGGTATCGATCCCAATGAGGCAAAGAGAGAAGTCAAACGAACGGCGCGCATCGCAGCCGCTAGTTCGTTCGAGGCAGTTGCGCGCGAGTGGTTCGACAATCAGCGCGCAGGATGGACCGAGACCTACGCTGAGAAAGTCATCCACTCGCTGGAGATCGATGCATTCCCGAAGATCGGCTCACGCCCCATCTCCAGCATCGAAGCGCCGGAAATGCTGGAGGTCATCCGCGCAATCGAAGCACGGGGCGTCCGGGAAACCGCCAAGCGACTGTTGCAGCGTTCGCGCGCCGTATTCCAGTACGCCATCATGACTGGCCGTTGCACCCGTAACCCGTCTGCTGACATCGATGCGGAAACGATCTTAAAAAAGGGGCCGGGCGTGCAGCACATGGCCAGGGTCAAGCCGTTGGAGATCCCACAGCTCATGCGCGACATCGCCGCGTACCCAGGTGAGCCAGTTACCCGGCTGGCGCTAGAATTGATGGCCCTTACCTTTGTCCGCACGAAGGAAATGATTCGCGCTCAATGGGCCGAGTTCGACGAGGCGGCAGCAGAGTGGCGAGTCCCGCCCGAGAGAATGAAGATGCGGGACCCACATATTGTCCCGCTGTCACGGCAATCGCTGGTGGTGTTAGAGCAACTCCGGCAGATCAATGGCGACCGGCCACACGTGTTCTATAGCGTACATGGCCGTGCACCGATCTCGAACAACACCATGTTATTCGCGCTTTACCGCATGGGCTACAAATCGCGCATGACAGGACATGGCTTCCGTGGACTCGCCGCCACGATGTTACGTGAACTAGGGTACAGCCGGGACGTCGTAGATCGTCAGCTCGCGCATGCGGAGCGCAATCAGGTAACAGCAGCCTACGTTCATGCCGAATACTTACCTGAACGACGCAGGATGATGCAGCATTGGGCTGATCATCTCGATAAACTCAAAGCTGGCTTGTAAGTATCTACCCCTCTTCATCACCGCATCGGCTGAAACAGAGCCATTGCCATTACCGCTAGAAGCCCCTTCATCGAGATGGAGACAGAGGGATTTGCCGACAGAGAGCTCTTTCGGCACATTCGACGATCAGAAAACGTCATCGAATCAGAGGCGCTTGCCAGCCGCACACAACTGCGAGGCCACCTCGAGTCTGCTCATTCCGATAGCACTTACCGGCTCGTCCGGTCAGCACCTCCCCCTCCTAAGAGTCGCTAACACAAGTCATCCACGAATCTGGAGCAGATGACGGCGGCAGCCAGAGCGAGCAAAGCGGCATGAATATCGAGGCGGCGCTCGAAGCGAATCCGGAGCTTGTCGAAGCCAGCAAACCACGCATGTGTGCGCTCGACGACCCAACGATGACGCCCGAGCCGCTCACTGCTTTCGATACCACGGCGGGCAATACGGGCCTTGAAGCCGCGCTGTCTCAGATAGCGCCGGCAACGAGCGAAGTCATACCCTTTGTCGGCGTGCAGTTTCTCGGCCGCTTGCGCGGCTGCCCGTTCAGGCCCGATACCGCAGGAATGGAGTCAAGCTTGGGCTCGAATGCCATCGAATCGTGCCGATTAGCTCCCGTGATCGTGACAGCCAGCGGGATGCCGCGTGCATCTACGACGATGTGTCGCTTCGATCCGAGCTTGCCTCGGTCCGTCGGGTTGGGGCCGGTTTCTTGGTCCCCCGGGGGCTGGAGACGCTGGCTCCATCTAGGCTCGCACGCTCCCAATCGATCTGGTCGCGCTCTCGCAGTCGACGCAGCATCGCCAAATGCAGTCGATGCCATACGCCGGCCGCTTGCCAGTCTCGCAGACGTCGCCAGCATGTCATGCCACTGCCGAAGCTCAACTGTCAGCGTCGGATAGATACTCCCCACTTTCGTCGAAGTAATTTTCCCCAGCTTTTTGTCTGACGGCGCCGCGGTAGCGGCGCCGTCCTGTCGATCGCCGACCATATCGCCCTGGAGATCCGTCGTGGGGGTGTCGGTGGTCGAGCTGGAGGAAGTGATGACGATTCTGGAATTGCATCGGCAAGGGCTGAGTATTTCGGCCATCGCTGCTCGACTGAGTATGGACCGCAAGACCGTTCGTAAATACATCAGGAATGGCGTTCAGGCGCCGCGTTACGGTCCGCGCGCACCGCGACCGTGCGTGGTCGATCCGTTCGTCCACTACGTCACCGAACGTGTCCGCGAGTTTCCCGACCTGAGCGTCGAGCGTCTGCTGCGCGAGATTCGAGCCATGGGTTACGCGGGCGGCCGCACGGCGCTGGGCGACCTCGTTCGGGAGGTCCGCCCGCCACGCCAGCGCGGCTTCGAGGTGCGCTTTGAGACGCCTGCGGGGCATCAAGCGCAGGTGGATTTCGCCCACTTCAATGTCGAGTTCGACGACGCGCCTGGCCAGCGACGTTCGATCTGGCTGTTCTCGATCGTGCTTGGACACAGCCGTTATCTCTGGGGACGCTTCGTCGAGCATCAGGACCTGCAGACCGTCCTGCGCTGCCACATGGAAGCGTTCGAGCACCTCGGCGGCGCTCCGCGCGAGATTCTGTACGACCGGATGAAGGCGGCCGTGCTGGGCGAAGTCGAGAAGCACATCGTCTACAACGCGAAGCTGGTCGCGTTTGCGCAGCACTACGGCTTCGCGCCGCGCGCCTGCAAGGCGTATCGCGCCAAGACCAAAGGCAAGGTCGAGCGGCCGTACCGTTATATCCGGCAGGACTTCTTCCTGGCGCGTCGCTTCCAGAATCTCGCCGACCTGAACCGACAGTTGCGCGAGTGGCTCGACACGGTGGCCAATGTGCGCGTGCACGGCACGACGCACCGCGTCGTCGCCCAGCACTTCGGTGAGGAGCGCCCCGCACTGCAGGCGTTGCCGGCCGGCACCTTCAACGGCGTGATCCGGCTCGAGCGGCGCGTGAGCCACGAAGGCCTCGTCTCGGTCGGCGGCAATTACTACAGCGTGCCCGATCGTACACGCAAGCGCACGCTCGACGTCCATAGTCTGGCTCACGAGATCCGCATCTACGAAGACGGGGAACTGCTGGCGGTTCATCCCGTGCTCGAAGGCCGGCGACGAACCTCGCTGTTGCCCGGTCATCGACGCGCAAATCAGCGTAAGCAGCCGGCACGACACCAGGCGCCATCGGTGACGGCAGCCGTGGCTCGGCGGCCTCTGTCGTTCTATGACCAGGTCGCCAGACGCCTCGCGAACGCCGGGAGGGCCGCATGAGCAGCGTGCCCGTCTCGACACTGGAACGCATCCGACGCTATCTCGTCGGCTTGCGCATGTCGCGCGCGCTCGAAACGCTGGACGCCACCCTGAATCGCTTCGAGCAAGGCGACAGCTCGATGCTGGAAGTGTTGGAAACGCTGCTGGGCGAGGAGTTCACGACGCGCGAGACCCGCCGCATCCGGATGGCGCTGCAGACCGCGCGGCTCGGCACGATCAAGACGCTGGCCGGTTACGACTTCAGCTTCCAGCCCAGCCTCGACCGCGATCGCATCATGGCGCTTGCGCAGCTCGAGTTCATCGAACGACGGCAGACCGTTCACTTCCTGGGGCCGCCGGGCACGGGCAAATCGCACCTGTCCATTGCGCTGGGCGTGGAAGCCGTGCGCGCCGGCAAGAGCGTCTACTTCGGCTCGTTGGCCGAGATCGTCAACTCGATGGCCAAGGCCGAGCGGGAGGGCAACCTGGCGCAGCGCGTGCGCTTCCTTGCACGCAACAGCCTGCTCATCGTCGACGAGATCGGTTACCTGCCGATCGGTTCCAACGGCGGCAATCTGTTCTTCCAACTCGTCAACGCCTGCTACGAGCGCTGCTCGATCATCCTTACGTCCAATCGCAGCTTCGGCGAATGGGGCGAAGTGTTCGGCGACAGCGTGGTCGCCGCGGCGCTGCTCGACCGGCTGCTGCATCACGCGATCGTCGTGCAGATCGAAGGCACATCGTACCGCCTACGAGAACACGCCGATCTGCTGCCCGACCATCTGCGCAACCGACCGTCCTCTCTGAATCCCGCGCCCGCTGAACCGGTTCGTCGGCGCCCGGGCCGTCCTCGAAGGAGCTCATCCGATCACATCGCCGGCTGATCACCGTCCGAACAGGGTGGGGAATTTTACTTCGACACTTCTGGGGAAATTACGTCCGACGTTGACACTCAACTCCTGCGGAAGGTCTTCCCACGGAATGCCCGTCTGCAATACATACAAGATACCGTTCAGCGCTGCGCGATCATCGACTGTGCGCCGCCGCCCCCCCTGGGCGATGGCGTGAACTCCAGAATCAGCGGCTCCAGCGCCACCCATAATTCGTTACTGATTTTGCGTCTTGCCATGCGGTAGACGATACGGCGCCCGCAGCATCATGTCCAGGTTGTGTTAGCCGCTCTAAACAAAACTCGGTGTCGATGGGCAACGCACTGCGCACCGGCCGACCCGCCGGACGGGGGCACAGACGCAATAGCCGCATCGGTAAAACGCGCCAAAATCACTGGGAATAAGTCGCCCGTTCGGCGCGTTTACTGCACGTATCTCACGCTGTTGAAAGTCTCGTGCCGTTGCCATGACAGGGGCACGTGCGTGCTCGCCGGATCCGCAGAGGGCAATCGCCCGAAGCGCGTCTGCGCAACTTTTTATGCAAAGGAGGCTGCCATGCGTGTTGTTTACAGAATCGCCAGCGTTGTCGTGCTTTGCATGATTTCGCATGTGGGCTGGGCACAGCAATCCGTCAAAGCGATCTTGCTCTCGAACTCGATCCAGCTTGAAAAGCATAACGTGAAGGCTGGCCGCGTCAAACTGGTCGTAGCGAATGTAGCGAAGAACAACATGGAGCACGAACTCGTCGTGCTCAAAACAGATCTTGCCGATAACGCTCTACCCGTCAGCAAGGGACAGGTGCTCGAGCACAAACTGACCAAGGTCGGAGAAGTCGAGGATATCGCACCGGGCAAGCGCAAGTACGCGTCATTCAAGCTCACTCCCGGACACTACGTCCTCATTTGCAACAAGCCCGGGCACTATGAGGCAGGCATGCACACGGTACTCGCGGTGACACCGTAAGCGCGACGGGGGTGGGATGGCACCGGACGTCCACTTGAAAGCCCCCTTCCCTTGTCAGCGCAACGCACCCGGAACACCGATCCAGCCATCCATCCCGTCGGTCACGGGGTCAACTCCAGGTGCGAATTGCGGCGCGCATCATGGCAATGCGACGCGCCTCCTGGCTCTATGCTGTAATTCCGCCGATACCGTTACCCGGTCTCCTTGCCTGGGGGCTTTCGTACACAAAATGCTTGCAGAGCCGATTTCATTGCCGAGTGGTTCTGCGGACCGGGCGAATACCATCGAGCGGTAGTCAGGGCTGCCACAAATGACGGGGGAATTCTTGTGCTGACTTGCGTCCCCTCCACCGGTGCCGGCAAGTAATCGATTCGACAGGGGGCTGGTCCGGGTGTCCGGAATCGATATTGAGGAGGGAACGAGCTGGGGGGCACGAAATTGCGCGCGAGCTCGAAACGACCGATACCGGCACCTACGTCGGCCGGCGCCTCAAGCCACGCATCGCCTGCCGGCACACGAGGGCGAGCAGGGTGCGGCGACCGGCGTTCGGGCGTTCCCACACCGTGCCCCGCCAAGTTCGGGTACGCCAGCGCGAGTTGCCATCCGGCAACGGCCGTGAGCGCTCAGGTGTCCCGCTTGTCGCCCGCTTCGGCATCCTGCGGCAATCTGGACAGCACGTGCGCGACGACCCGATCGCACTGTGCTCCGCAAAAATCGAACGCGTCGCGCTCGGCCAGATCGATATCGAGCACCAGCAACTCGCGCAGCATCCGCCGCGCGTGATGATGCCGGCTGCGCACCGTCGCCTCGGGCAGTGCGAGGCACCGCGCGGTTTCCTCGACGGTCATTTCTTCCACCGAGCGCATCACGAATACGATCCGGAACGCAGGCGGCAACGCGTCGATCCGGCGTTCAAGCAAATCCCGTAGCTCGGCGCGCGACGCCGACCGCTCGGGTGAATCGGACGAGAAGTCGATCATGTCCGCCTCATTGAATGAATCGTCCGCATCGATGATCGGCAGCGCGTCCGCCCGCCGCCTAGCGCGCCGAATGCGACCAAAGCACTCATTGAGCACCAGCCGGGACAGCCAGGTCGAGAGCGCCGAGTCGCCGCGAAAATGCGCGATCGACCGATAGGCGGACAGATACGCTGCCTGCAGCGCGTCTTCGGCTTCCGCGTCGTCGCGCAGGACTGCGCGCGCGAGCCGGTACAGGCGTCGGTTGTGCCGGCGCATCAGCAGTTCGAACGCCGCCTGCTCGCCGGCGACGACGCGGCGCACGACGTCGTGCTCGTCGTCGACCGGGGCGGCCGCGTGAGTGTCGAAAGCGGTCGTCATCGCATGCTCCCGGTTTGCGTCATCGAACGATCAACATGCCGTGCATCGTCGGGTGGAACGTGCACGAGTACGGAAACCGCCCGCGCTGGCGCGCGACGAAATGCCACGACGCCTGCGGCGCGATGCTGCCCGAGTCGAACGCGTGCGCGTCCGCGCTCGCCGTGTGCGGAAACAGATCCCGATTGATCCAGACCACCTCGTCGCCGTGGTGTACGGTCAGTTCGGCCGGCGTGAAGCGCATCTGCTCGACAACGACCACGTGCGACTCGGCGAACATGCCGGACGAAGCGGCCAGCGCGCACACCCAGGCGGCGCGTGCGCATCGGGCACCGAAACGGCGCCGCCACGATGCCACGCGGGTCGGCGCCGTGCGGTCGTTATTGCCCCGCGCCACCGCCTTTCCCCAGCGTCGGCTGCAGGTGCCGTGCATGTTCGAGATGCGCGACGAACGCCGGCTCGACCTTGACCAGCAGTGCCTTCAGATCGCTGTTTTTGGCAGACGGAATCAGCGTATGGTTGATCGCATCGAGCACCGCTTCATGATAGGTCACCTCGTGATCGACGTACGCACGGTCGAAACGGGCGCCGTCGAGCTTGCCGAGGTTCTGCAGATTGGTGTCGCCACCGTGCTTGAGATCCATGCTGGTCGGATTTTCCTCGGGCTTCACGCCCAGCTTGGTCACGAGGTCGACCGCCGCCTTGTTGACCCCGGTGTGGTCTTGCACCATGCGTGCGGCGAACGCCTTGACGTCCTTGTTTTGCGTTTTCGATTCAGCCAGCTTCCCTGCGTCGATGTCGACCTGATTGGCTGTCACGACGATTGCCGCGATCTGCGGATCGGTCGGGCCGGTTTGTTGCGCATACGCCGGCAAGCCGGCGGCGAGAAGCGCGCCGCATAAGACGGTATTCCTGATCGCTTTCATCTGATTTCCTCCGAGCTTTGACGGACGGCGAAGGGGCGCCGCCTGGACGCGGTTCGTGCCCGCTCGTGGAATTGGATGTCACGACGAGGGCGGGCGTTTCCGTTGGCACGCGGATCGTCGCAGGTGTAGGCGTTCACAAACGGCGCTAGCGGTGTTCACCGGAGCGCTAATTTCGGTGTGTTTTACCGATGCATGCTACCGAGTGGCGTGTCTGCGCACGCGGGACGAAGCGCGCGCGTGGACGAAAATGATCGACCATCAGCATCACCATATCGTGAATGATCGGGCCAGACAGGAAGTCTTTGATTTGATTACCACTTATTTTGGGGTCAAATCACAACGCCTTGTCGCGCCTAGGTCGGTCTGAACCGGTAGAACGCAAGAAAATCAAGGGGAGGTCTTCACACGCACCATACGCAACTACCTGGCCGGGCGCTCCACGATTCCTTGGCACCGCATTGGAATGCGGTAGCTGCTCGCGCTGTAACTCACACGAGCGTCGTGTTGCGGAGGGCCGTCGCGAGATGCTTACTCTTCAGCGATCGGATGTAGGACTTCGCAGAGCGGATTCTGGCGGCGCAGCCAATCGATCAGTCGCTTGTCCCGACAGGCCAGATGCGCGGTTGCGCCGCCGGCGACGAACACGATGCGCTTGCCGTGCACGTGCCGCCGCGAATCGATGTTTTCCGTCCAGACGAAGACAGATGAAGATGTGTCTATGCGGCCGCCAGCCGCGGGCACCAGCCATATGTCGTAGCGTGCCTCGTACTACGCGCGCATGTTATTGCCGCGAAGAAATCATTTCAGTTCGCCACCACATTGCGCGATCAGCGGCCGCCCAACACGCACGCCGGAATCGACACGGTCGAAAGGCAATTCCCCACGCTCGATCAAGTGAATTAGTGCCATGCGCATGAATTCACTGAAACTAACTCCAAGACCACTCAGAACCGAATCTGCCTGATTTTTCATCATTGGGTCGACCTTCAGACTCACGATTTTCAAAGTCATTTTGGGCTCCGCGTCGTTCACCGGTCGAATTGTGACGTCACCAGAATCCGGCGGAATCACTACACGCAAGCGTATCATTGTCGGCGGTCTTCGCAAGCAGAAATTCTGCGACGTAACGTTGCCATTTCTTGAAGTATTTGACCCGCCCCGACTGAAGCGCAAAATTCTGTTCATCTATTGCACCGCTGCTCCGCCCGGGCCCAAACCGTCGCGAAAACAACAGGCGGCCGAAGACGCAGGACACGTTGCTGCCTCTACCGGCGACCATACACGTCCAAAGTGTATCGCACTTCGCGATGCGCTATTTTTGCTCGCGTCCAGGCAAGGAAACGTGGCGACCGTGGCGCAACTTCTCGACACCGTGAACTGCGCGTACCTCGTGCATGAGACAGTTGTGCGCCAACCTGATCTGAATCAGTTCAGTGCCGCCGAAGTCGCGTTACACAAATGCACGATCGGTGGCGAAATTACCGGCAAATTCGATGTTCCTCCCGAGGGACAAATCGCGATTCAGCGAGTCCTGAGTATTTACGAAAAGCGACTTGTCTCGATTCCTGCGCGCATTGTGGTTGACGCCGAAAGCCGCCTTGTCAAATTGCTGCCGACCGAATCTGAATTCTCATCGCCGATCGCATCCAGTCCTGACGCACGGCCGCATCACTGAACAAGATCTGGCGCATGCACAGTCGAAGAATAGAGGTGGCCTCGCTCGTTCGGACAGTTTTCTTGGATTTTTAAGTGGAACGTCCGAGGCAATCATGCTGCCGATTTGATCGCAGGCAGCGTCGCGAAGTATGCCTCATCCGGCGTCTGATCCGCCAGGCTCGAATGGGGCCGTTTCCGGTTGTACAGATCGATGTATTCGCCGATGGAGCGCCGGGCATGGCTGACCGACTCGTACGCCTTCAGGTAGACCTCTTCATACTTGATGCTGCGCCACACCCGCTCGACGAACACGTTGTCGCGCCAGGCCCCTTTGCCGTCCATCGACAAGCGAACCTGTCGGCCCAGCACGGCATCGGTGAACGCGCCTGCCGTGAACTGACTGCCCTGATCGGTGTTCACGATGTCCGGCAACCCGTAGCGGGCAAACGCTTCTTCCAGCGCCTCAACAGCGTGCGTGGCCTCTAGTGTGATGGCCACCCGGTGCGCGAGAATCTTGCGGCTCGCCCAGTCCACCACGGCCGTCAGGTACACAAAGCCGCGAGCCGTCGGAATGTACGTCGTGTCGAGGGCGAACACCTGATTGGCACGGTCGATCTTCATGCCGCGCAGCAGGTACGGCCAGATCTTGTGTTGCGCGTTGCGGCGGCTCGTGTTCGGCTTGCAGTACAGCGCCTCCACGCCCATGCGCTTCATCAGCGTGCGCACGCGCCGGCGGCCGATTTCATGGCCTTCCCGGCGCAACAGACGCGCCAGCATCCGCGCTCCGGCGAATGGAAATTCCAGGTGCAGTTCGTCGATCCGCCGCATCAGCAACTGATCCGCTTCGCTCACCGGCTGGGGGCGGTAATACACGCTCGATCTCGCCACGCCGACGAGACGGGCCTGCTGCGCAATCGGCAAAGCGTGCTTACGGTCGATCATTTCTTTGCGCTCAGCAATCCCGCCTTGTCGAGCGCGCCGCTTAAAAAATCATTTTCCAGCGCCAGTTGTCCGATCTTCGCGTGCAGCGATTTCAGATCAACCGGCGGCTCGTTCGTCGGCGTACCGCCCGCGCCGAACACGTCCGCCGCGCGTTCCTGCAATTGCCGTTTCCATTCCGTGATCTGGTTCGGGTGCACATCGAACTGCTGTGCCAGTTCGGCCAGCGTTCGCTCGCCCTTGACCGCAGCCAGCGCCACTTTCGCCTTGAACGCCGCTGAGTGCGTCCGTCGGGTTCTCTTCGTCATTTCTCGGGTTCCTTTGCCGGCATTATCGCTGGCTCAGGCCCCGGCCGTTCCACTTATCCGCTTGTCCGAATTTGCGCGACCACCTCTAATTAAATTCGACAGTCGCGGTCGGGAACTGTGATCAAATGCGCAACGTACCGTGCACACCGACCACACGAGGTTCGTCTATTTGCTCGAGACCACGGAATCCACGAGGCTGATGCAGACAGATTTTCGATCCGCACGGCCGCTCACGGAATCGAGCTCCGGGCCTACACTGCTGATCGTGCCGCGTCAGCTGCCTTCCAATAGACGACACACATATGTTCTGGCATCGTATTTCATTGCCGACCAATTCTGACCTGCGGCGGAATTTTGTGACCAGTCAGGCAGTGAGTCTCGTGTCGATATTATCGGAATCCAGCCAGGCTCGACGGACCGTGGCGGGAGGTTGATAGCGATGTGCGCTATGGGGCCGGCGCTCGTTGTAGAACTGCCGCCATCGTTCAATGAGCACCTTGGCTTCGGCGCGGCTGCGGAACCATTCCCGGTTCAACAATTCGTCACGCAACTTGCCGTTGAAGCTCTCGACGAACCCGTTTTGCCACGGACTGCCGGGCGTGATGAAGGCCGGACCGATGGCAGCATCCCGCAGCCAGCGCATGACCTTGGCAGCGGTAAATTCGGCGCCGTTGTCAGACCGAATGAACGCGGGCTTGCCGTACAGCCGCATCAGTCGCGACAGCGTCAGGATGACATCCTGCGACCGCAAGCTGGAGCCGACTTCGATCGCCAGGCACTCGCGGGTGTATTCATCGATCACGCAAAGCATCTTCAACGCCCGCCCATCGACCAGTTGATCGTGCACGAAGTCGTAGCTCCAGACCGAATTCGGCTGTGTCGCACCGGGCAAGCGAATGTCGTTGCCACAACGACGCCGGCGAGGACGCCGCCGTGGAATGTTGAGCCGCAAGGCTTGCCACATTCGCCGCACGCGCGATTCGCCCAGCGCCAGCCAAGCCGACATCCGCCGGTAGCCGAAGCGCGGCACTTCCTGCGCGGCCGCCATCAGCCGCTCGCCCAGGCTCCGATCCTTCTCCGGTTGCTTGAGCGTATAGGTGGCCACCCGGCGACTCAGCCCCAGATAACAACATGCCTTGCGTTGCGAGAGACCCCGCCGAGTCAGGACTTCCAGCGCTTCGCGCCGGCCCGTTGGGGTATTCATTTTTTTCGGCTGAATTCCTTCAGTCCGTCGATGACCAGCAATTGCTCGGCAATCAGGCGCTTGAGCCGCTCGTTCTCCGATTCCAGATCCTTGAGCCGACGGGCGTCGGCCACATCCATGCCGCCGAACTTGTTGCGCCAACGATAGAACGTCTGTTCTGAGATGTTGTGGCGCTTGCACAGATCCTTCACCGGCTCGTCCCGGCTCTCGGCCTCGCGCAAAATCCGGATGATCTGCTCGTCGGTAAATCGCTTCTTCATCGAGTTCTCCTTGCCTCTAGGATAAAAGAGAACTCACTTGCCAAACGGCTACAAGAAACGTCCCAGGTCAGTCTACTTCTGCGACCCGCGAAGTCCTTGGCAACGTGGTACCAACGAAAACACGAACCGACTCCTGCGTCAGTACTTGCCCCACGGTACGCAACTTGATCAATGGAGCAGCCCCCTGAAACGCCGGACACAGTCACCCACTTACAATAACGGGTAGGCATAAGACTGTGTTTTTGACTAACACCAGGCAGGAAGTGATGGAAGTGTTGACGGGCCCGGAGCGCCGGCGGCGCTGGACGGCGGAGCAGAAGCTGGCGATGGTTCGCGGGAGTTTCGAGCCGGGGAAATCGGTTTCGATGGTCGCGCGCCAGCACGGCGTGAATCCGAACCAACTGTTCCACTGGCGCAAGCTGTACCAGGATGGGAGCCTGTCAGCGGTCAAGGCTGGCGAGGAGGTGGTTCCGGCCTCGGAACTGGCCGACGCGCTCAAGCAGATTCGTGAGCTGCAACGGATGCTCGGCAAGAAGACCATGGAGAACGAGATTCTCCGCGAAGCAGTCGAGTACGGCCGGGCAAAAAATGTATGGTCCGCCCCGGCTTTGCAAGCGGGCGTTCTCCGACGAGACAGTTTGCGTAAATGTATCCGGCCTCTCGCGAGTCAGCCGCTTTTGGCGGCAAGGCCATGATGGGATATGCGCGCTCAGTTCCCAATAAGTGGACTGACCTCGAAGGCCGTTTTTTTGTCCCGGGTTTACCGAACGCCGGTGCGCTGTTTCGTCATCAATTGCACGTCTGCAAACCTTGACGGGTGATCGGTAGCCTACTGTGCTTGCGGCTGCCGAAGATAAAACGTTCCTCGTCGTGTGAGGATGGTCCACGCGATGCGTGCGAGCTTGTTGGCCAATGCGACGATGACCTTGTTGCGGTGTATCCCCTTCGCTTCCATCTGCGAGATCCAGAGCCCGAGATGATCCTTGGCTCGGTCGAGATGTAGCACGCACGCTCGTGCACCATGGATCAACAGCTTGCGCAGATATGGATTGCCTCGCTTGGTAATCCCGAGCAAGTGCTGCTTGCCTCCAGTGGAGAATTCGCCGGGAACAAGGCCTAGCCAGGCAGCGAAATGGCGTCCGGATTTGAACTGCGTACCGGTACCGGCGAAGGCAGTAATCGCGGTTGCGGTCAGATGCGCGATACCCGGTACCGAGATCAGTCGTGTGGCGACATCGTCGGCCCCTGCGATTGCTTCGATCTGGCGGCGTAATTGCAAAAGGCGTGCCTCAATGGAGCGGTATTCCTGCCACTGCTCCTGCAACAGATCGCGCATCGCAGGCGTTAGACCGTTGCCGTCGTCGGCGAGGATGCTTGGCATATCGCGAACGAAGTATGCGGGGCCGGCTCCGATAGTCAGGCCATACTCGAGCAAAAATGCACGAGCCTGATTGACGATGGCTGTCTTGCTGGAAACCAGTCTTTGCCGAACTCGATGTAGTGCCTGCAGATCGAGTTGTGCTTCTGTTTTCGGCTGCGTGAAGCGCATGGTGGGACGAGAAATCGCCTCGGCAATAGCCTCTGCGTCGACGATATCGGTCTTGTTCGACTTAACAAACGGTTTGACGAACTGTGCGGGAACGATACGGACCTGATGTCCCTGACCAATCGCTTTGCGAGCGAGCCAGTTGCTACCAGGGCACGCCTCCATCCCGATGATCGTTGGTGACGCACGCGCCAGGAACTCGAGCAGTCGCTCACGCGTAAATCGGTTCCGGAACACCGGTTTGCCCTTGGCGTCGAGGCCGACGACGTGGAACACGGACTTCCCGATATCGATGCCCATGCGGGCGATCGCAGTAGAGCATTGCTGGCTCATGGCACACCTCCGAGGACGGAAACAGGCGTCGGCCCAGATTACGCGATTACGGGAGGGGCGGACCATCCTATTAATGGATAGCGCACTCGCCCTCGCTGCCGGAGGAATGAAATGAACGTCTCCCACTCTCGCGACCGACGAGAGTGGGAAATCAGGAAGGTGGATCCTCGCGGGCCGACGGCATCAGAGTGCCCCAAAGAGGAAGATCATTGAGGTCTTCACAGGCAAACCGGAGGATCCTCATGAAGCTTACGCCAGTAGGGATTGACATCGCAAAGTCTCTGTTTCAGGTCCACCACGTGGATATGGAGACGGGTGAGATTGTGAATAAGGCAATCAAGCGCGCCGGATTCCTCGAGTACTTTGCAAATCGGGCGCCATGTCTGATCGGCATGGAGGCATGTGGCGGCTCACAGCACTGGGCACGCGAGTTGGAGAAGATGGGGCATCAGGTTAAGTTGATGCCGGCGCGCTTCGTCAAGGCGTTCAACATCGGCAACAAGAACGACGCAGCAGATGCGAGAGCAATATGGCTCGCAGTGCAGCAGCCATGCAAAGCAGTCGCGGTAAAGACCGAGGACCAACAAGCTGTACTGGCGATGCACCGAACCCGTCAGCAACTGGTAAAGGTCAGGACCATGCAGATCAACGCGCTGCGCGGCTTGTTGACCGAATACGGTGAAGTGATGGGCACGAGCCGTGCGTCACTCGATAAAGGGATATCTGGCGTGCTGGAGCGGCTTGCCGAGCGCCTGCCGGCGATGCTGATCGACACGCTACGCGAGCAGTGGAATGGTCTAGCGAAGCTGGACGAACAGATCGCGACAATCGAGAGGCGGCTGAAAGCATGGATGAAGCAAGATCGGGCATGCGCGACTATCGCTGCGATACCGGGAATCGGATTGCTTACGGCCACCGCGGCGGTAGCAACGATGGGGGACGCGAAGGTGTTCAGATCTGGGCGGGAATTCGCGGCATACATCGGTTTGGTACCGAAGCAGTCAGGATCGGGAGGCAAGGTCAATCTGCAGGGCATCAGCAAGCGCGGCGACACGTATCTGCGCACGTTGCTGATACACGGTGCGCGCAGTGTGTTGGCAAACGCAAAAGATCCCGGCCCGTGGATTGAGCAAATCAGAAAGCGTCGGCCGCCGAATGTCGTAATCGTTGCGTTGGCCAACAAGATGGCGCGAACGGTTTGGGCTGTTCTTGCACACGAGAAGCAGTACGAGAAGACCTACGTTAGTGTGAAGCCGGCATGACTGGCTGCGCCGCGTAGAAGCTCAATGTTTTGCAGAGGAAGAATTGTCGAAAGGTTGCGCAGGTTTTGCGTGTGATGACGAACCAGGTAGGACCGTGACTCGCCAAGCCTGAACTGGTCGTAGAGTCTTGAGCTCGTCGGAGGAATGAGGCACGAGTCAGCGGATTTCATCGGGGCCCGCAGCGGCGGTACTGGCTGCAGAAAGGCCGGATATAGAGCTGCAACCCATCCTGTCCGTCAACGCACAAGAAAACCTGCACAAACGGGAGACGTTCATATAGAGACGTTCATATAGACGACCAGTGAAACTGGTTTGTGATGTTCTCGGCGTGTCGCGCTCGAACGTATCGGCACGACTGTCGCGTCCGGCGACGTGGCGCGATGGCCGTCAATCGAGGCAGACTGACGACGCGGTCGCAGTCGAGGAAATCCGCCGGGTCATCGGCGATTTGCCCAGCTATGGCTATCGCCGGGTTTGGGGCATATTGCGCAACGAGCGCGTCGCGGTTGGGCTGGTGCCGTTCAATGCCAAGCGCATCTATCGCGTCATGCGCACACATGGGTTGCTGATGCAGCGTCGGCCGATTCCGCCTCGCCCCCAACGTCGACACGACGGCAAGGTGGCCGTAGCGCGCAGCAATCAGCGATGGTGCTCCGATGGATTCGAGTTTCGCTGCGACAACGGCGAGCCGCTGCGCGTGACGTTTGCGCTGGACTGCTGCGACCGTGAGGCGATGAGCTGGGCGGCCACGACGGCAGGCCACAGCGGTGACATCGTGCGCGACGTGATGCTGGCTGCAGTGGAAAATCGATTTGGCAACGAACTGCATACCCCGTCCGAAATCGAGTGGCTGAGCGACAACGGCTCGGGCTACACGGCCGACGACACGCGCCGGTTCGCAGTGGCCATCGGCCTGAAGCCATTGACCACGCCGGTGTGCAGCCCGCAAAGTAACGGGATGGCCGAGAGCTTCGTGAAGACGATGAAACGCGACTACGTCGCCTTCATGCCGAAGCCGGACGCAGCGACTGCTGCACGCAACTTGGCCATCGCGTTCGAGCATTACAACGAGAAGCATCCCCATAGCGCGCTGAAATACCGCTCGCCTCGCGAGTTCCGGCGCTCGATGGATTCGGCAACCTTAGTGTGACGCTGTGTCCGGTATTACAGGGGCAACTCCAATCAATACTCGCAGGCGGAATTGAACAAGATCGCAGCGCGGCTCAATGAAAGGCCCAGAAAGACATTAGGCTTCATGTCTCCGGCCGATAAACTATGCGAGGCTGTTGCAGCGACTCATTGAACCTACCTGTGCGTACTTCGCGAAGGACTCGACGTGAAGTACGCCTTCATCGAACGCAATTGCCGTCACTGGCCGATTTCGATGTTATGCGAGGTGCTGGAAGTCAGCCCCAGCGGCTTTCACCAGCGGCGGCAACGCGCCGCTCAGGACAAGCCGCAGCGCAGCCGCGTGAGCGACGATGCACTGCTGGCGCACATCAAGGCGATTCACGCGGAAGTGAAAGGCGAATACGGCTGGCCGCGCATGTGGAAAGAACTGGTTGCACGCGGCGTACGTGTGGGCAAGGAGCGCGTTCGCAAGCTGATGGTGCAGCACGGCGTGCGTGCCCGGCACAAGCGCAAGTACATCGCGACGACGAACTCGAATCATGGTCTGCCGGTCGCGCCGAATCTGCTCGAGCGCAACTTCACGGCGCTGGCGCCGAATCAGGTCTGGACGAGCGACATCACCTACTTGGCGACGGCTGAAGGCTGGTTGTACCTGGCCGTCATCATCGACCTGTTTAGCCGGCAGGTGGTGGGCTGGTCGATGCAGCCGCATATGAAGGCCGAACTGGTCACGGATGCGCTGCGCATGGCATGGTTCCGACGCCGTCCCGACGCCGGCGTGATTGTGCATAGCGACCGTGGCGCCCAGTATTGCAGCGGGCTCTTCCAGGACACGCTCAAGGCGTACGGCATGCGTTCGTCGATGAGCCGGCGCGGCGATTGTTGGGATAATGCGCCGACCGAAAGCCTGTGGGGTTCGCTGAAGGTGGCGCGGCTGCACGGCCGGCACTTTGCGACGCGACGAGCGGCGATGGACGAAGTCATTGACTGGCTCGGCTTCTACAATGCCCGTCGACTCCATTCCACATTGAACTACGTCAGCCCCATGATGTTCGAGAAGAATTGGGCCGCCGGTCAGCAAGGGCAAGCGGCCTGATTGCATCGGCTATGGGATTCGCGAAACAGGGGCAAGGTCACACTGCCATACGCCGAAGACCAATTGCTCCCCAAATCAATAGGCTTGATGAATGGGACGAGAGTTCCCTAGGCTCTCGAAGAAAATAGAAATAGGCGTTTCACTCTATTTAACCGGAAGACCTCCTCGTCTACTCTTGACACACATCCATTCTCGTGCCTGAGCATCGGATGATTTTACGTCCCGGTCACAGCTTATGCGGCCGGGATTTTTTTCGTCCTCCCGCACGATTGCCGCGTTCCGCCCCGCAACTTGCCGGTGATACGGCCAGATTTTGTGCCGCGCGTTGCGGCGGCTCGTGTGCGGCTTGCAGTACAGCGCCTCCCCCCATGCGCTTCATCAACGTGCGCACGCGACGGCGACCAACTTCATGGCCTTCCCGGTGAGCGGCCCCCAGTAAACAGTGCCATGATGTAAGCGAGTTTTCGGCGGGCTTTTTCAGTATGAGAGGAGCCGTACGATGAAACGCAAGCGCTTCAGTGTTGAGCAGATTGTGGCGGTGTTGAAACAGGCCGAAGCAGGCATCCATTGGGATGTACACCCATGTGTAAAACCGCGCTTAAATGAATCCGCGTGCGGATTCGCCCGCCGTTACGCCGGGTTGCCGCTGCCACCGCTGCCGCCGGTCGGCTTGCCAGCTGCCGCGCCGGCCGTCTTCACCTTGTCGAGCAACGCCGGAGACGGCTGGCCGGTGCTCGTGAGCGCGCCGTTGGACTTCAAGGTTTCGAGGTCGGCATCCTGGCCGGCCTGGCCGGGCTTGAATGGCGTCGTCAGAAACGAGGACGCCGACACCGTGACGCCCGTTTCGTTCTTGATGGCCTGGATGACCCCGTTCTGTGCCGACGCGACGGCCGTTGGGCTCGTCAACGCGCCCTGATACGTCGGATTGGTCGTGAGGCCCGTCAGCAGCCCGTTCAGGTCCGTGCCGAGTTGCGCCGCCATGAAGGTCAGCAGCATTTCGGTCAACGGCGTCACGTTGAACGTGCCGCCGCCGCTCGCGAACGAGTGCTGCGTGATCGCTCCGTTCGTCCCCGTGATCGCGCACGGTCCCGCGAACACGAACGAGATCGAGAAGGCACCGTTCGCGTCGGCCGTCCCCGAACCGCTGCCGCTCGTGCAGGCGATCGTGATCGCGGCGTTCGCCATGGGTGCACCGGTCGCGGCCGTGCCGCTGATCGTGGCCCTCGATGCATTCGAAGGCGTCGCGCTGTCGCTGCCCCCGCCACATCCCGCGAGCGTGCCCGCCGCGAGCGCAAACATCCCGGTCTGCCATGCTCTCAGTGCCGCCTTCTTCATCGTCTTCATCGATTTTCTCCAATAGGTCGACTCGATCCGCCAGGGCCCCCCCCCGGTCCCTCGCTCATTGAATGCCTGCGTCACAGCCCCGTCTGGGGGCGTGGGGCACTTCCCGGTAGCTGCGCCGCCTGCGTGGCGGGCGGCGCAGCGCTTGCGGATTGTGCATAGCGCTTGTACGCGTCGCGCATCCGGTAAAGCTGTGTCGCAAAGTATTCGGCGCTGAAGCGCCCCTGGTTGAGAACGAATTGCTGCGTGTTGTAGGCAAAGCCGAGGTTCTCGGCACCGTCCTGCGACACGTAGTTCGTCGATCCGATGCGCGTGCGGAAATTGAGCGAGAACTGCTCGGCGCCGTTGACCTGCACGATCCCCGGCCTCATGCCCTGGCGCGGCGTCAGCGGGAAGCTGACCGATGCCCCCGCGAACGAACCGCGCCCGCTGTGCCAGCCCTGCACGCTGAACGAAACGTCGTCGAACCAGCGCGTCAACGTGATCAGCGGCCCCTTGTCGCCGCCCACATAACGCGCGACGCCCGCCTCGATCCACATCTTCCACGCGGGCTCGACCCACCGGTACGTGAGCAGCGCGTTCTTCTCCGCCGGCAGCGCATCCTTGCCCGGCTCGCGATGCAGATACGCGAGCTTCAGTCGCACGACGTCGGGGCGGCCCGGCACGAACGCGGTCGTCTCGTTCTCGATGCCGAGGTACTGGTGGTCGAACTTGCCGAGCGCGGTCACGTTGAACACGCGTGGCGCGATCCAGAAGCTCTGCACGAGCGCGAGCGTCGACAGTCCGCCGCGCAGGCGATACCGGTCATACACGTGGCCGTTGTCCATGTTCCTGCTGTTCGCGATCGGCACGATCACGCTCGAATACAGTTCCGCACCGCGCCACAGCGGCACGAATCCCTGAAGGTTCGCGCCGATCGAGTAATCGAAGTTGCCGTACTCCGTGCCGTACAGGTAGGACGTGACGGGTGCGATCTGGATCCGCACGAGTCCATGCTTGTGCGCGTTGCCCGACCATGCGATCGAATCCGCGTCATGTGTTGGCCGCATGCGCATCGACAGCGACGCGCCGGCCGCAGTCGATGCGCCGCCCGCGACAAATTGCGCGTAGTCCGTCCGGTCGACGCTCACCTCGCCCACCGGCTCGTTCGCCTTCTTGATCACGACGCGCACGGTCTCGACGCCCGTTGGCGCGTACTGCGCGGCCGCGCCGAGCGCGATGCCCAGCGCGTCCGCCTCGTTCTGGTTGTAGCGGTGGTTTTCGTATTCGACGACGAGATCCGTGCCCGCAACGCCGGCCCGCACGCGCTCGAGCCCCGCGCCCGTCAACACGCCCACGATCATGTCGAGCGCCGCTGGATCAGGCGCCGCCGGGATTGCCGGCGCGACGGTCCGCACGATTGCGGGCGCCGTGCGAAGCGATGGCATGGCCATGTCACCTTGCGCTGCGTCCGCCGTTGCGGGCATCGATGCCGTCGGCTCGACGCGCGTGAACGTGCCCAGCGGCGCGAGCACGGCGGCCGGTTGCAGCGCATCGCCGTCCGCGGCGTGAACGTCGCCGGACGATGCCGGATTCGCCGCCGCATCCGGTGCACCGTCGCACAAGCCCTTGCTGCAACGCGCCGCATCGAACCGCTTGCCGAGTGGAATCTGCACGCCGATCGCAAACGACGTGCGCGGCGCGACCCCGTCCGTATGCTTCAGCGAGCGCATCACGGTGCCGACGATGCTCGCGTCGGCGAGCCACCTGATCGGCGGCGACTGGTAACGTATCCCCGCGTACGGCGTTTTCGAATCGTGTTCCGCGAGCAGCGACAGCCCCGTTTGCCACAGCCGGAGCTCGGCGCCGCCGAACACACCGTCGAGCCGGTCGCCGTGCCCATAGCCGACCGTCAGTGTCGCGGGCCCGAGCGCCTGCGACACGACGCCGTAGGTGGACCGGAAGAAATGCGTCTGCCCGCCGACGTCGTTGATGCCGATCGCGATATCGGGCTGGTATGCGAAGAACTTCGGAATCGAAACCTTCGCGTTCGCCATCAGGTGCCGAAGCACGAAATGGTCGTAGCCCGGCACCGTCGTGCGCACGTTGCCGGGGTAGTCCGCCAGGCCGCCCGATACCTCCACGTGCGGAAACAGGCCGACCGCGCCCCAGACGATGTCGGAACTCGTCGTGTTCTTCCCGTACCGCGGATCGATGTAGTTGTTGTATTGCCCCTCGAATGTCCCTTCAGGCAGCGTGAATCCGTATGGAATCACGAGCCCGCCGGACACACCCATCGACATCAGCACCGGCGAGCCCGCCGCACCGGCCGGCAGGGAAAATGCCAACGCCGCCCCCAGGGCAACGGCCGTCGGCTTGTTCGTGGCCACCTTCGCACGCAACTTGATTGTCATGGGTCGTGTCCTTGTTTGTTCGTATCGTGTCGTGACACCCAACATCGCCGAACGTCGACCGCTTTCGCTACAGGAAAAAGACGTAGACCCCGGCGAAATAATTCTTGATGGCGTCGTACATGACCATCATCACGACTGCGGACAACAGCAACAACCCGAGTGGCTGCTTCACCTTTGTCTCGGGCAACAGGATGGCGATCATGGCCGGCGCGTAGTAGCCAATCCGGCTCATCGCAAACGGAAAGACAAAAAACGACGTGACCAGAAAAACGATCAGCCCGACGTGCATCACCGCGATCTGGTCGATGACCAACTCGTGAACGTCCTGCTTCTTTTCGATAAACCATCGATGAATGATCATTGCAGGCGCAATCGAATAGATAAGCAGCGCCAGCACGTAAGTCGCGTTGAACATCCGTTCGAGATCGCGATACTGGTCGACGCGCCGCCCCCCGAATGTCGTGAACAACAACGGCGATGCCAGGGCAAGCAGCAACCCGACGCCAGCGCTCGCGGATACGGAGACAAGCGCCCCCCGCCGTCGCAACAGCCTGGCGACCAGCAGAAGCAGCGCCGGGAACGCGAAGGTCGTGTGAATGGTTCCCGCAATCAAGGCGCCGGTTGCCGGACGCTTCCACCGCAGCGCGACGTACATGGCAACGGCAAACGCCATGCCTTGCCGGATCTGGAACAGCCCCATCGTCGCCAGGCCGACCGGGATCACCGACCACAGACACAAATCCAGTATCGGACGTCGCGTATTCCAGAGTGCCGAGATCATCGCGAAGTTGAGCACCACGACCGTGATCCGCACGCCATCCTCCGGGTCGACACCCAGCGCGTTGATCGCCAGCACCCAGGCTCGCCAGCCGAGTTCCTCCGTCATCACGCTGATGGCAAAGCCCAGGAACGACGATCGGTCGGCCCATATGTTCATGAACCAGCCGGCGTCGGTCAGGCGGAAGTAATTGACGTAGTTGTCCTGATCGAGAAGCTGGCTTCTGTCGCCGACAACCATGATGCTCAGGACCACGCCTGCCAGCCCGACAAAAGCGAATGCCGACGGCCGCATCCATCTTTTGTCGATCGAGATGGCGATTTTGTCTTGCGAGACGAAGAGTTTCATCGCAGCTGTGCCTTGTCGCCGGAATGTTCGGCCGCACGGCAATCCGTTTCACGTGTCACCCGCTGCGGCGGACGCTCATGATCGGCACTGCTCAGGCCCATGCTCAGGAAAAGTTGCTCCCATAGCGGAAGGATGCGCGACGGTGCGAATCTCGCAGCCACGTCCTTCGCCATGCTCGCCATTCGCTCCCGCTCCCGGGTATCGACCATCAACTTCAGCAAAGCGTCGGCGAGCGCACCGACGTCACCGGCCGGACGCACCAGCACACCGTCGATGCCGTCACGAATGATGTCCCGCGGCCCCACGTCGCAGTCGAAACTCACGGCCGCGCACCCGCTTCCCATCGCTTCCATCAGCGTCATCGGCAACCCCTCGAATCGGGAACTCATCACGTAGAGGTCGGCACGACCGTACCACTCCCCGATGTTTCCGGCTCTCCCCGGCATCAAGACCAGGTCGTCCAGTCCACGCTTCGAGATCGCCGATTGCAGCGTCCCGCGTGCTTCCCCGTCGCCGAGAATGACGAGTTTCCAGCCTGGCCCACGCTCGCGAATCTTTTCGAATGCCTGAATCAGCAGATCGAATCCCTTTTGCGGTGCCAGGCGCCCAACGGCCAACAACAGCCGCGTATCGGCCGATATCGTTTCCACTGGCGCAAGCCGAGGCTCCATGACCTCCATCGGCAACGCAACAGGGTTGGGAATGATGCTCACGTTCCGGCACCTGCAACGACGCGCAAGCCATGCGCCGGTCTCCGCCGTCAGCGCGACCACGGCATCCGCGTGCCTGAACGTGAGGCGCCGCAGCGTCTCCCATACCGCATTCATGCGAAGCATCGGCGGATGATTGTGCTCGGTGGCGATCACTTTCAGCCGTAACCCGATACTGCCGAGAATGCACAGAACGGACGGCACCGTCATCACCCCGATCACGACATCGGGGCGCCGATCCCTGAAGAGCCGGCGAACGGCCGCGAGACGCCGGACGTTCGCGAGCATTCCGCCAAGCACGCCCGATGAAGCGCCCGCCAACGCCAGGTCGACACGCGCCACCCGACTGTCCAGTTTGTAGAAATCGGCGTCCGACGACACAAATGTCGCGACCGCGACATCCCATCCGCGCTCGGCCCAATGGTTGGCGAGACTGGCCGTGACGCGCTCGGCTCCGCCGCAACGCATCGAGTGATTGAGCAACACGATCTTCATCGGCATTTGGCGTCCTTTCTCGAGAGGACGAGGTGGCAGCCCAGCGACGACGCATGCATCAGCGCACTCGCGAGCAGGACGCCGGCGCTACCCATCCAGCCTATCAATACGTAATCGCCTAGCGCCTTCACGCCGAAATTGATCATCGCAATCGCGGCCATCGCCCGAAAGCGCCCTTCGCTGGCGAAGCACTGAACCAGGACGAGCACGGCGAAATAGAACGGAAGCTGGATCAATCCCCATCCGACAAGGGCCGATACCGCGAGCGTGTCGTGTGCACTGAAAGCACCGCGCTGGAACATCAACCGCACGCCCAGCGGTGCGCCCAGCCAACCCACGATCGCCACGAGACAGCCACCGACGAACATCACCGCTGCCCACTTGAACGCCGTCGTGCGTGCCCTGTCCGGTTCGGCGCTGCTCAGGATGTCCGCGAAAACGGGCAGCGTCGCCCGGCCGATCGCGAGTGCGCCCATGCTCATCAGCAGGCCCAGCAGCCGATTGGCGTAGCCGAGCGTTGCGATCGCGCCGCTGCCGAGGTTCGCGACAAAATACTGGTCCATCGGCGTGACGAGGCTCATCACCATCTGCCCGACCATGAAGACCCCAAGCGCCGGATACAGGGTCCGCCACTGCGAAGACCGGAAACCGAAGCGCAGGCCCGGGCGGATTCCGTCGGCACGCGCGGCCAGCACGCTCACGCAGGCTGCTTGCAGCAGGAAGCCCGTTGTCGTGCCCCAAGTCAGCGGGACATAGGTGTTCTTGTTCGGCGCGAGCAATATCCAGACGAGGAGCACGCCCGCCGGAATGCATTCCAGCAACGTATTGGCGTGATGCTCGCGCGCTTGCAGGCGTGCGCCCGACACGCAGATCAGCAACGTAAAGCATGAAATGAACGACATGCCTCGCGCCATTTCACGGGACAGCTCGGCCGTGTGGGACGGCAGACGGGCATCCATCACCGCCAGGACAGCATCCCATGCACCGTAAAGCGTGCCGGCAAGCAGGATGCCCAGCACCAGGCTCGCGCCCTGAAATTCGCCCAGAAACAGCGTTCGCTCCTGTTCCGGCTGCTTCTGCAGGCGAACCAGCGTCGGTACGAGGACGACACCCAACACCGTCGCCACGGTCCCCGGCACCCACGTCATCATCGTGAGTGTGAGTTGGTACGCGTCGACCGTTGCGCTGACGCCGTAGCGATACGCAATGGCCATTTCCTTCATTGCGCCTGCCGACTTGCCGACAAGCACGAAGAAGGAAACGAGCATCGCGCTGCGCAGGATGCGCTTGTGATCGGCATGAACTGCCGACAAGCGGCTGCCGATTCGGTCGATTACGGGTGTCAATGTATGCGCTCTGAAACAGGCCGAGGGCCCGTGAATCCGAAAAACTTGCGTGAAAGTGGTGTCGCCCGGCGGATCGACCGCGATCCGTCGAACGTCCGCGTTCACCCCAGATAGTCGATATACCAAGGCATCGCGCGCTCGATTCCATCGAACAGGCGAACCGAACCGCCATAACGCAACAGCCTTCTTGCCTTGTCGACGCTTGCTTGCGAGTGCCTCACGTCCCCGGCACGAAAGTCGCGGTAAGCAGGACGCGCGTCGCTCCGGATGCCGTTTTTCACCAATGCCGCCTGCAGCGCGGCGAACAGTTCGTTCAGCGTCGTCCGATCGCCGAGCGCCACGTTGTAAACCTCGTTCTTGCTCGCATCGTCCGCCGTCGCGGCGAGAAGATTCGCTTCAACGACGTTATCGACGAAACAGAAATCGCGACTCGTTTCGCCATCGCCGTTGATGAACACCGGCTCGTTCCGAATCAGCGCAATCGTCCATTTCGGAATCACGGCGGCGTAAGCGCCATCCGGATCCTGACGCTTTCCGAATACGTTGAAATACCGCAAGCCGATCGTCCGGAACCCGTAGTTCCGCGCAAAGACTTCCGCGTACATCTCGTTCACGCACTTCGTCACCGCGTACGGAGACAACGGCTTGCCGATCCGGTCCTCGATCTTCGGCAAGCCCGGATGATCGCCATAGGTCGAACTCGATGCCGCATACGTGAAACTCTTGACGCCGGCATCGCGACCGGCGACCAGCATGTTCAGAAAACCGCTCACGTTGACTTCATTCGTGGCGATCGGATCGATGAGCGAACGCGGCACCGAACCGAGCGCCGCCTCGTGAAGCACATGGTCCACGCCAGTGCACGCGTTCCGGCAATCGTCGAGCGAACGGATATCTCCTTCGATGAATCGGAAGCGACGCCATTGGTCCGGCGTGACGAGGCCGCAGACCTCGTCGAGGTTGCGTCGATAGCCCGTCGACAAATTGTCCAGGCCGACAACCTGCTGATCGAGGTTCAGCAAGCGCTCGAGCAGATTCGAACCGATGAACCCGGCCACGCCCGTGACGAGCCAGGTCTTCGGGTCCTGTTGCAGCGCTTGGCTGGTTCTGGTGTAGCAGTCGGACATGTCGGCGTCGGGTCGAATGGGTCGGAGGCGAAAGCGGATCGAACGGCAATGTCTTACAGACGAATATCGGTCGAATCCATGTGAAAAACGAACTTCAGATCGTAGAAAACGTGGTCGGGCCTGCCGAATTCGTGAATGGCGTCCGCGCCGAACTCGGCAAACTCCCGATGGGCGACCGCCAGCACGATGGCGTCGTATTTGTTCTTGAACGGCCGATCGATCGGATCGATGCCGTATTCCTTCCGCGCGGCCTCTTTCGATACCCACGGGTCGTATACGTCGACGTTGACGCTGTACTCCGCGAGTTCCTTGATGATGTCGACGACCCGGCTGTTGCGCAGATCGGGGCAGTTTTCCTTGAAGGTCAGACCCAGGACCAGTACGCGCGCGCCCTGAATATGGATGCGCCGCTTCGTCATTGCCTTGACGAGCTGGGCCACCACGTACCGCCCCATTCCGTCGTTCAACCTGCGTCCGGCCAGGATGATTTCCGGGTTGTATCCGATCGATTGCGCCTTGTGCGTCAGATAGTAAGGGTCGACGCCGATACAGTGCCCGCCGACGAGGCCCGGAACGAACGGGACGAAATTCCACTTGGTGCCGGCCGCGGCGAGCACCGACTCGGTGTCGATGCCCATCTTATTGAAGATGATCGCCAATTCGTTGATCAGCGCGATATTGACATCGCGTTGCGTGTTCTCGATCACCTTCGCCGCCTCGGCCACACGAATGCTCGGCGCCTTGTACGTGCCGGCAACGATGATCTCCCTGTACAGTCCGTCGACGGTATCCGCCACTTCCGGCGTCGAACCGGAAGTCACCTTGCGGATCAGCGGCAGCCGGTGGTTGCTGTCACCGGGATTGATCCTCTCGGGACTGTATCCCGCGAAGAAGTCCACGTTGAACGTCAGGCCCGACACGCGCTCGAGCACGGGCACGCAAACTTCCTCCGTCGCCCCTGGATAGACCGTCGATTCGTAAATCACGATGTCGTTCTTCTTGAGTACGTGGCCAACCGTCTCACTCGCACCGATCAAGTGGCGCAGGTCCGGCTGCTTGTGCTCGTCGATCGGAGTAGGAACTGTCACGATGAAGACATTGCAGTCCGCGAGGTCTCCTCCGTCCGCGGTGATCTTCAGGTGCCGGGCCTGCGCCAACTCCTCCGCGCTCACCTCGAGCGTCGCGTCGTGACCCTCGTTCAGGGAATCGACGCGTGCACGATTGATGTCGAACCCGATCACCTGCAGCTTCTTGCCGAATTCCACGGCCAGCGGCAGACCGACATACCCCAGGCCGATCACCCCGATCTTGAATTTTAGATTAGACATACGCCCCCAAAGCGAAGCACGGCTTCAAGCCGAATTCCCGTAAACGAGGATCTTGTTGAAACCGGTTAGGTTTTTTCATAGTCGTACGAAACATACCGGTAGCCTCCGTACTTTCCTCCATACGTGTAGTTGCCGCCTCGTGTCTTCATTCCGTTGAAGATCAGGCCGCTCACGCGCGAACCACTTTGCACCAGTTGCTTGGCAGATTCCACCACTTCGCCGACACGTGTCTGGCCGAAGCGTGCAACCAGGAAGACCGTACCCGCGATCGACGCGATGATGGCCGCGTCCGTGACGGCGAGCACCGGCGGCGAATCGATCAGCACGATGTCGTAGTCAGCAGACGCATTCTGTATGAACGAAAGCCAGTTCCGGTTCATCAGCAAGGCTGCGGCATTCGGCGGCAGCGTTCCCGTCGTCACGAGATCGAGGTTGGGCACGTTCGTCTTGCGGATGATATCGGCGGCGGATCGCGTTCCCGCGACGAAATCCGCGACGCCGACCCCGCGCTCTTCGCCGAAGTACTTGTTCAAAATACCTCGACGCAAATCGCCGTCGACCAGCAGGACCCGCTTGCTTTCGGCCAGCACCACCGCCAGATTGGCCGACGCAAACGACTTGCCGAGGCCGGGCGACGGCCCCGTCAACAGCACCACGTTGTTATGGGCGTCCAACATCGCGAATTGAAGTGCCGTGCGCAGGCTGCGCAGACTTTCGACGGCCGGGTCTCCCGGGTACAAATTCGCGAGCAGGCTTGCTTGACCGGCTGACATCGAATCCGCCAGGTTGGCCGCGAGCTTGCGTTGCTGCTCGCTGTGCGGAACCGTTGCATAGACGGCCAATCCACTGTGCGCCTCCAGCGAGCGCACATTCGTGATGCCGGTGAATAGCTTGTCACGCAGGAACGCCGCACCTGCGCCGACAAACAGGCCCAGCAGCGTCGCGACGACGACCACGATCGTCTTGTTGGGAAATACCGCCCGCTCGGGCAACGAAGCGACGTCCACGAGACGAACGCTGCCGATCTTCCCCGCCTTCAGCAGGCGCAATTGCTCGATGTTGCTCCTCAACGCCAGGTAGAGATCCGTATTCACCTGGACATCACGCTGGAGTCGAATCGCATCGCGTTGCGCGGTCGGCATGCGCTTGATCAGATCAGTCAGTTCGCCGATATAGCCCCGCGTTCCGGCAATTTGCTCGTCGATCGCCACGACGCCCGGATGCATGGGACCAAAGCGCGTCAACAGCTCCTGACGCTTCTGCTTCAGCATGAACTGTTGCTGCTCTGCGTCCGACGACTGGGCAAGAATGGATTTCCCTTCTTCCGTCAGGTCAAGGATCTTGTGCGTGTTCCGATAATCGTTGAGCCGATTCTCGGCCTGTTCAAGATCGCGTTTCATCTTCGGTTCCTGACTGGCGAGAAACTGCAGCGAGTTCTCCGCTTGCGCGGCTTTCCGGTCCACGTTTTGCTTGACGTACTGATCACCGATTTCGTTCAGGATCGCGCTGAGCTGCACCGGATCGTCGGATCGAAGCGTGGCGCTGATGACGCCCGACTGCTTGCCAAGCTCCTGAATCCGCAGTTGCTTCTGCAGGTCTTCGATCGTGTCCATCCGTGATCCGCGGACAAGATCGAACCTCGCCCCTGCCGTGCCGTTGATTCCGCGCACGAAGAGGTTGATCGGGCCCGCAGACGCCGGGTATGTCCCGGCCGTCCCGACACGGCCGTTGACCGGCTGGTCCAGGCCCGGACCGCTCAGCTCATAGCGGCCGCCTGCCAACGCGACGAGCTTGTACGGCTTGCCTTCGAGTTGCTTCGGTACATCGAATGTCGCGACGTCGATCGACTCCTTGCCCCACGTGTAGCCGCCAACGCCGAAGAGTCCCGGCACGGACAGGCCGTCATGGCGACGCGCAAGCCATCCGCCGATCATCGGAAAGCGATGCGGTTTCGCATGGATGAAGAGCTTGAGCTTATCGACCGCTCGCGACACGACGAGGCGCGAGCCGAGAATCTGGATTTCCGCATCGGCAGTCGATTTGACGTCGAACATCGTCGACAACGTACCGAGCAGATCCTTTGCCGCCGATGCATCCGGGCTGTCCTCGATCTGGACCAGGATGTTCGACTCGTAGATCGGCGTCACGAGTAGCGCGTACAGCCCGCTGATGAAGATGAATACCGCGGCAATCGCAGCGATCAACAACCGGTTGTCGAGCAGGATATCGAGAACCGATGCGAGATCGAGTTCTGTCGTCTCGGCGACGTTCGCGTCAGCGTGTTGGTTCGACTGGGTCATGAGTACGGCCGATTCCTTCAAGTTGTGATCCTGGTTTGCAGGGGTGACCTTCCTTGCCTCGCGACCACCGTTGCGAGGCGTCGAGCCACGGATCAGCGAAGCTTCCGGATTCGTTGCACCCAATCGTCAACGCCCATCTCGATCATCTCGAGGCACTCCCGGAACTTCCGTCGCTCCTGCCTGAACGGATCGGCAATGTCAAAGCGTCCGTAGTGCCCCAGCGTGAAGACCCGGCCGCGCGCAAACGGATACACGTGCTCGATCGCCCGGCGGTGCCCGTCCTCCACCACAAGAATGAGCTCCGCCCGGCGGCACTCGTGCTCCCCGAGTTGCCTGGCGCGGTGCGGCCGGATGTCGATCTCGCGTTCCTCCATCAGTTCGATGGAGTGGTTGTGGGCCGGCTGTCCGACCCGCGCATCCAGTCCGGCCGACCGGACTTCGACATCCTTCAGGCGCTCGCGCAGCAGCCCCTCCGTCATCGGGCTGCGGCAAATGTTCCCGACACACACGACAAGTATTGAATGCATGGCAGTATCAGTTCACGGTGCCACGGGTGGCATTCGCACCGACTGCCGTCGGCACGAGCTGATTGATCACCCGGCTCCAGCGAGTCAGGCCGGTCGCGTCGACGTACACGACATCCTTCGGCTTCAGCTCGAAATGTTCCGCCAATGCATAGGCGGCCGGCGACTTGCCGTTCAGGCGGAAGACTTCCGGCTGAGCGGGATCATCGGTCGCACGGATCACGTAGACCGCGGCCGGATCGCCGGAATTCGGATCCACGCCCTGCACGCTCGCCAGCGCATCGCTCAAGGTCAGGCGGCCGTCATGCATCGAGAGCCCGGTCGGCTTGCCGACCTCGCCCGTCACGAAGACCTGGTTGTAGGTCTGCGGCACGATGCGGATGACGTCACGATCCTTCAGCATGATCTGCGCGGTGTTCACGCCTTGCGCCGCCATCTCCCCCAGGTTCAGCCGGAATCGCTTTCCGTTCCGAAGCAGTTCGATCTGGCTGAGGTCGCCCACGCCGGATTGCACGCCGTTCGCCTCGCCGAGCACCTCGGCCAGCGACATCGGAACGTCGGTGATCGGCTTCACGCCGGCCAGCGCCACCGGCCCCTCGACAAAAACACGCTTGCTGCGGTACGCCACCACACTGATCGTCAGTTGCGGAGACCGGATGTACGGTTGCAGCACCGTGGTCAATCGTTGTTGCAGTTCGGCCGTCGTCAGGCCCTGTGCCCGGAACGCCCCGATGAACGGAAACTGGATGTTGCCGTCGTCGCCGACCGCGAACCCGGGGACCGCCTGCGAACTGAGTCCCGGGCCAGCCGGCTGCAAACCCGCCGTTTCGCCGATCGTATAGGTCAGGTTCGGGATGACCAGTTCAGGGTGATTCCACACGATGATCGACAGCACATCCGCGGGGCCGATCCGATACGGCGCAACAGCGGTCATCAACTGCCTGTATGTATCGCCCGACGTCCGCAACCTGCTTTCGCGCTGCTGCTTGATGATGGCCGGAGTGATGGTGGTGACCGTGGGAACGACCGACGGATCGTCCTCATCGATCGACGCATGCGGATCGAACTGCATCCCCGGTGCGAGTGCGCAAGCACCCACGATAAGCGGCAGGACCGACGCACCAGTCATTCGCGCGAAACGAGCAAGGAAACGCATAGGCCAGGTGACATATAAAATTAGTTGTTTATCTTTGTTGCCGGGCAATCCGACTTTCAAACATCCATCCCGGCAAGACCACCAGATCACGACAACCGGTGCATTGCGCCACGAAGATGCGACATGCCATCCTTCATGCCTGTTGCACAAGTACGCATTTCTCGACTATTAGTCAGGTAGCCGAAACATTTGTCCGCGCCTCTTCGGATCGTCCGACTCTCACGACGATCCATCTCGGCACCTTGAACCGCACGATGCGTGCGTAGATCCACATATACGTGATCGCAAACATGACCACGAAAGCGAACAGCACGACGGTGTTTCGCCAGAACAGCGTCGCGGGCCCGACGGCCAGCAGGCAAAGCAGCCACAGGTACGGCGACGTAAACGAGTTCCGCTGCGTCAGTTCGCGTGCCTGTTTCGTTCCGACCACCCAGCGCATGATTCGCTTGTAGACGAGCATGTGAAGGTGCACGCCGTCCGGCATACCCGGTGACATGCCGCGCAGCAGCTTCTTGCGGTAGATCGAGAAGCACGTCTCGAAGATCGGGTACATGAACAGGAGGATCGGATACCAGGCCGAAACCTGCGGGTTGCGCTGGACCAGGACGATCGACAGTTCGGCCAGCATGAAGCCGAGGAAATAGGCGCCGCTGTCGCCCAGGAAGATGAGCCCGGCCGGAAAATTCCAGACGAAGAATCCAAGCACGGCGCCCATCATCATCAGCGACGCGGTCATCACGACTTCGTCGTGGACCTCGAACGCGGTATACGCGAGCGACGCGAACATCATGGTCGACACCATCGACGCGAGCCCGTTGAATCCGTCGATGATGTTCACGGCGTTCGCGAGCCCGGCCACCGCCACGACCGTGATCAGGCCCGCGACGATCGGGTAGCCGAGCAAGAAGTCGATCGGCGGCACGCTGATGCGCGTGACGGCGATATCGAGCAGTCCGTAGCCGAGCCAAGCAGCAAACATCGTACAGAACAGCCGCGCACGCACCGACACGCGTTTCGTCACGTCCTCGGCGAAGCCCGAAAGGAATGCGGGCGCGCCGCACAGGCACACGTAAAGCAGGTCGCGCGCGATCGTCGGATAGCGCCCCCACAACACGCCGATCGACACGATGACGCCGAGCAGGATCGCGACGCCGCCGATGCGCGGCACCGGGCGCGCGTGAAATTTCTGCGCACCCTGCATGTCGAAATCCACTCCCGCAAACCGCTGGTTGACACCGTGATACCGGATAATCAGCACTGTGACCAGCAAGGACGCCAGCATCGCCACTACGAAGTTCAACATTTCGTCACCCCGTCTCCGTCGCCCCGCATCACGCGCGCCCTTCACCCACGCACGTCCGCACCCGCTCCCCTGCCGCCGATCAGCACGCCCCTCGTTCACGAACACGTCATGACGCCGTTGCGGTAAAGGACCCGGCCTTCGCCCGGCTCCAGCTCGAGCGCCGACGGCGCCGGCCTGCCCCACACATCGCTGAAACCCGGCGGTACGCGATAAACGGCCGCGACCGGCGACATGGGATCGGCGAACACCGTCACGCCCCCCGCATAGCGCCGCGAATAGATGCCGCCGCTGTTGCGGTATTCCTCGCACGGCGTGCCGACCGACCGATCGAAGCCGCCATACTTCGGCTCGCTGCCGTAGTCCTGCACGCCGGAAATGGACACGGCGCTCTTCGACCACGCATAGATCAGGTAGGCGGCCATGACCGACTGCACGTTGTCCGCGGACGGCGCCTCGATCTGATAGATCGCGTAAAAGCCCTTGTCCTCCCGCTTCAACCGGTCGGCGTAGTCGAGAATCGCCTTGAAGCGGTCCTTGCGGCGCGGCGGAAACATTTCCTCGGTCAGCACCGAGTCGACGGCCTTCGTGATGCGGCCGACCAACGGCGAGTCGACCGGCCGATCGATCTGGTAATTGACCGTCACCGTCTTTCCCGCGTCATGCAATTTCGCCGTCACGTGTTCGAGCCACGCGACCTTGGCTTCCGCGAATCGGTCGGTGCCGGCGCGGTCGTCCGTGTACTGGCGAACAAAGCGGCCGTTGCGCTTCACGCCGCATCCACGCTCGACGTTCGAGGTCGAAAAGTTGTCGAGCGCGATGTCGCGGTACTGGCCGTTGATGAAATTGCCAACCTGCCAGGCCACCACCTGCGGATTCGAAATGTCGAGCGGCACGATGGGCTTGTCGAAGAGCTTGGCCATCGTCTCGCCATCGCAGCGGTACGCGATCCACTCCGGATGCGACTTCTGCCAGCTCGCGGGATCGGCGCGTGCCGGATCGCGGCCATACGGGAAGTAGGTGCTCAGCACGGCGTTCGGAGCGTACTGCTTCCAGACGTCGGCACGTGCCGGATTGCGCGTGTTGCCGTCGCTTTCGCCCCAGACGAATACGTATTCGCTCCCGTGCTTCATGATCCACGTATCGGGCAGGTGGCTGGAAAACGTCAGGAACTTGCGCGGTTGCGGCGCGTCGCCTGCCGTTGCAGGCGCGGACATGCAGCACAGCAAGGCGCCCGCGAGCGCAGCCAGCGTGCGCATCGTGTTCGTTACGCTCCAGTTTCGCATTGTGCTCATGCGCACGATATTCCCGATGTGACGACATCCCTGTCGATCATTCCGCCCATGCCCGTGGCCGCCAGTCCAGGCGTCCAACCGCGCTCATCCGATCTTCAATGCGTGTACTTCGGGATCCTGAACCGTGCATCCGTCGGCCCAAACGCGCTCGAACGAACTCACCATCTTCTGAAGCGAGAAATGCTGCTCGACGCGCTGACGGCACCGTGCCGCGATCGCCGCCCTGTCCGTCGAACCCAGCCAGTCGAGCGCGTTCCACAAGCCGCTCGCGAGATCTGCCGAATCCTGCGGGCGCACCACCCAACCCGTGTCGCCGACGATCATGCGTGCGTCGCCGACGTCGGTCGTCACGGCGGGCGTCCCGCACGCCATCGCTTCGGCGAGCACGTTCGGAAACGCCTCGCCGGAGCTCGGCAGGACGAGCAGGTCGAGGGCATTGAGGATCGAAGGGACGTCATCGCTCGGACCGGCGAGCATCACCTGCCGTTCGACGCCGAGTTTGCGAATCAGCGACATCAGTTCCGCGTTGCGCTCGTCCATGTTGCGGCCCACGAGCACGCAGCGGCCGCTGAAACCCTGCCGTGCGAGCATGCGCAGCGCCCTGAGCAGGTTGGGATGGTCCTTCTGCACATCCCAGCGCGCGACGCACCCGAGGAGCATCTCGTCCGGGCCGATGTTCCATGTACGACGCATCGCCTCGCGCGCGCCGGCGTCGACGCGGAGGCGGCTGAGGTCATAGCCGTTCGGAATGTTCACGAACTTCCTCGCGTCGTAACCGAACGCCTTGTGCGTCGCCGTCGCCTCTTCCGAGCAACTGACGATGGCGCGCGGCGCCAGGTGTGAGAGGCGCGCGCACAGTCTCGCGACGCGCAGCGTCATCGGAGAATTCTTGTCCCGGTCGAGGTTCGCATGACGAACGCCCCACGCAAGGTTGCGGATGCCCGCGAAACGCGCGACCAACCCGCCGATCAGATCGGAGTGGTACATCCACGTCTGGACGACGTCAGGCTGCGCGTTGCGCAGTACGCCATACAACCGGTGCAGTCCGGATAGCGTGACGCGCCCTTTCGGCATGCCGAGCGGTATCACGGCGATCCCCTTCTCCAGCAGCCTGGGACCGTAGAACCCGAGCCCCTGCAGCGAGACGACGATATGGGCGGTCGATTGCGATGACGGGAACGTCGCCAGACGGAACAACACACCTTCGGCGCCGCCTTGTTCAAGGCAAGTGATGACGTGAACCACTCTCATATCGCCTCCGATTTCGCGCCCACTCGCGTATACAACCGATCCCACCGCGCCAGGATGACTGCCGTCGAGAACCGTTCGCGCACCGACGCCGCCGCCTTACGCCCCAATTCGCCTCTCAGGTGTTCGCTCGAGAACAGCTCGCGGAACGCCGCCGCGAGGCCGCCGGCGTCGCGTCTGTCGACCAGCACGCCGTCGCGGCCGTCCCGCGTCAATTCACGCGGCCCACTCGGGCAGTCGAAAGCGACACATGGCAGGCCGATGGCCATCGCCTCCATCATCGCCATCGGCAACCCTTCGAAATGCGACGTCAGTGCGTAGATGTCGGCGTTCGCCATTTCGGCCCACAGCTCGCGCGTCATTCCCGGCAGGAACACGCGGCCGTCGAGCTTCAGCCTGCCGATCTGTCGCGCCAGCGCATCCCGTGTCGGGCCCTCTCCCCAGATGTACAGGTCCCAGTCCGGAAACTCGTGTGCCAGCGTGGCGAATGCGTCGATCAGCACATCGAACTGCTTGATCGGATGCAGGCGTCCCGCGGCGAGCACACGCTTGCGGGAACCGGGCGCGCCCGGCATCTTCCAGAATCGCAGGACGTCGTCATCGACCGGGTTCGGCAGAACGGCGACGTTCCGCAGTGCGGGGATCTCCTTGCACAACGGATCGACGCTTCCCGCCGTCAGCACGGTCAATACGTCGGCATGCGGATAGAGGCAGCGCACCATGAATCGCTGGAACCGGCCGCGCGGTGCCGCGATCGGATTCGTATGCTCGCAGGCGATGACGGGGATGCCCGTTCCACGGCTCGCCGCGATGACTGCGAGGTTGACGTGCGCGAGGAACGACACCACGACGTCGGCATGTGTCGTCCTGATCAAGCGCAGCAACGCGATGAAACGTTGCCATGCGTTGAGCGCGCCGGTTGCAGTCGATCGCACGAGGTCGGCGAGATACACGACGCGAACGCGCGACGATATCTCGTAGAAGCAGTCGCCGCGTCCCGAGAACGTCGAAACGAGCGTCACGTCATCTCCGCGTTCCGCCCACGCGTTGACGAGCGTCGCTGCCACGCGCTCCGCTCCGCCCCCACCGAGAGAACCGACCACAAGCATTATTTTCACGCTCACTATCTCTTTTGACTTCGTTGCGACTTCGCTCCGTCACTGACCGCCCGCGCATGTCATGCCGCAGGATCCTCATACGATCCACCGAGGCGATCCGCTCACTCAATAAAATCGGTTCTGTCGCGATTGGTCGGACAGAGCAGGCAATTCACACAATGATTGGGATTATTTACTTATCAAGCGAAGCGAATAGAACTTTGCGGCAACCGTTGAGGCGACACCGTCATCTTTTATCTTCCGCTTGTGGATCATGTGCATGATTTCGACGTCGGAGAGAATGATGCGCACACATCGGAAATTCTTGAAGCCCATCATCGGTTTGACGACATGTTTGGCGGCGCGGCGATCCTGCTCGGCGACGTTATTCAGGTACATGTTCCGCCGGAACTTGATCGGCGTCGGCCACCCGGCATTCAGCAATGCGAGCGCAGCCAGATGGGCGTCGCTCCTGACATACGAACTCCTTTTTGAGCGAGAGGTCCTACCGCAACACGGACCTGCTTTGCATGAACACCAATGCACGGCCGATACGACATCGAATTGACATTGCGGTTTATTCTTGATGTCCTCAGGGTCAAATATATGTCGATCACCCTCGCACTTAAAGCTGTCAGAATAAGCAGGTTAAAATCACGAGCATTAAATTTTGTTTTGTTGATAAATTTGTAATTTCTTGATTTTGCGCCACGCAGATATTGGATGGAATGTTCAATGAATTGAAAAAATATGACGCCAGAATTCGCAACCGGCTGCGAATTTCGAGGTGAATTATTTACTTATTTTATCTTAAAATCGGAAAATCGTTACGTCCCCAGTTCGCCGATGGGCCGCGAGCACCTCTGCTTCCGGACGAAGCTCCTGATACGCCGATATAGGTATTCCTATAACATTCTCCAATGCCCCATAGAAGTCTTACTGTGTCAATAAACCAGCATTGACCGCTGAACAAAGCTTGCCTCTTCCGTCGCTACCGACAGACTCACCGCCACTTGGCAGTTGTCCTGTTTGTCCAGTTGACCGCAGTATTGCCGCGCCACACCGACCGAATGCTTGCCCTTCTTGGGGAAACCCGTGTCGTCAATGATCCAGTACTACCCGCCCGCCGGGTCCATGTGCGGCCGCACCCAGCGCCGCACCTGCTCAAGCAGCGCCGTATCGGACCATTCCGATTTCGCCACGAAATGATGCAGCGACTGGTGCCGCGCGCTCACATGCTCCGGCTCCAGATGTGCGGTCAGCCTCGCAAATGGCCGCTGCGTCACGGGCATCCGTTTTGGAACGCCGGACGAATGGTTTTACATATGGCGCGGGAATAAGCTTGATTCGATGCCCAAAGCCAGCCAGTCGGCGCGCCCAATCGTGCGAGCCAGTTCAAGCCTCTATCGCGATCAGGCAAGGCGACAGGTTTGCGAAAAGCTCGAGAATCTGAGAACGTTTGAGGCCCTTCGTCAGTACCGCTGCGCCGGCTGCGTTCACTCCGTGAACCTGAATGACATACTTCGCGATATCGAGCCCGATCACTTGTGCACCCATGCTGGACGTCCTCATTGGATAATCGTGATTGAACTAACCCGCTGACGCGGGAGGAGGTGGTCGGCCGGCGGCGTTGGTATCGTACGTGGGATGTCTCCGTTCAAGTGCGACGATGGCAGTGCAGCTTGCTGCCCACGTCTCTTCTGAGCGGAGTTCACCATGACACCCCTACGTCGACGCATGATCGAGGATATGCGCGTGCGCAACCTCGCTTCCAATACCCAACGTGCCTATCTTCAGCAGGTGAAGGCTTTTGCCCAATACTTCGGGCGTTCTCCCGAGGTGATGGGTCCAGAGGAGGTCCGCGCGTGGCAATTGCACTTGGTTGAAGTCCAGCGGCGTTCTCGCAGCACGCTGGTAGTGGCCACTGCAGCGTTGCGCTTCCTGTACATGGTCACGCTCAAACGCGACTGGGCGGTCGACGAGATCCCCATGTCGAAGGTGCCACTCAAACTGCCGGTGATCCTCAGTCAGGATGAGGTCACCCGGTTCCTCGAGGCGATCCGCAGCGTCAAGCATCGTACCTTGCTGATGGCAGCCTATGCTGCCGGCCTGCGCATCTCGGAGGCGACGCGCCTCAAGGTCGGCGACATCGACAGCCAGCGCATGGTGCTGCGTGTCGAACAGGGCAAGGGGCACGCCGATCGTTACGTGATGCTCTCGCCACGGCTGCTGGAGATCCTGCGCAGTTACTGGTGCATTGGCCGGCCCCAGTACTGGCTGTTTCCCGGCCGCTTTCCAGATCAACCCGTCGGTGCCGATGCGCCTGCCCGCACATGAGTTCATCCGCCGCTTTCTCCAGCACGTGCTGCCGCGCGGATTCCAGCGCATCCGTCACTACGGGATACTGAGCAATCGCCTGCGCGAGATGCGATTGACCCTATGCCGCCGGCTCCTTGAGACCGACTCTCCATGCCCAGCGCACGCTACGCCTCAAGCAGACTATCGCGATCGCTACGAGAAGCTGACCGGCCGATCGTTGCGTGCATGTCCGGCCTGCTCTCGAGGCCGCATGTTCTGCATCGAGCGCTTACTGCCCACGCCGCGAGCACCGCCAGCGAGGGCGGCTCCATGAAGCTCATCCCATGTGCCGCTCTACACCGTGTCCGCAGAACATCGGCGGACACGGCGAACTCGTCGTGCTTCACGCGTCCGCCCAGCACCAACACAGCTTCGGCGCGTCGGCTGATCGCGTCGAACGGCATCCCCTGCCAGCAAAACCGCAACGAGACCCTCTCATTCCCGTCACCCCAAATACCGCCGCGGGCAAGTTCACACCACGGTGTCAAGATTCAATGCCCATAGCGGGCGCCGCCCGTGGAGCGGCTTAGCTCAAAGAATTTTTTGCGGAGCGGAAACGGCGCCGTACACCGTGCCCATGCCAGCTCAGTGCCCCGTCTCCGCTCCGCAAAAAATCCTCTGCATTATCGCCACCCCGAGGGGTGGCGAGTCCATCGCATTACCTCACCGCGACCCCTTCGCGAAGTACGCCGTCGCCTTTCGAAAAATTCAAATATCCAGCTTCGCGCTGGCCAACTCCTTACACAGACGACTACCGGGCGACGACTTGAGCTCGGCACACTGGGCGACGCCGCCCCGTTGCGGCCTGCGCATTGCCATCGCGCTGATCACGACACCAGTTCCCCAGCGTCGCCATCGACACGCCCAGCCTACGAGCGGCCTCATGCTGACGAACGCTCTCAGCTAGCGATGCGCGCTATGGGGCCGGCGCTCGTTGTAGAACTGCCGCCAGCGTTCGATGAGCACCTTGGCCTCCGCACGGCTGCGGAACCATTCCCGGTTCAGCAATTCGTCACTCAGCTTTCCCATCGTGGCCCGCCAAGTGCTCTCGACCCCACTATTTGTTCCACCGCGTTGACAGCAATCGTTCCCATCACGATCAGGTCCGTCCCTTTTCACGACCAGTTTCAAAACCACGAAATCGACACCAAGATTAAATTCCAGAAATGGATGAAGCCAAAAAATCTGAAACCGAAACAGATATAATTCATCCTTGACAAGAAAAAATAAATAACTAATCTACCCTCATTGCTTTCTCAGGAATCTCGCAATATTCACAAAATGCCGTTCCACTCATCCGTTTAATTCAATAAAAAATTTGCTAGGAGGCAATCATGGAATCGGACGACATATGGGGCCGCAACACCTCACTCAACAACAACCTCACCATTACGCGCGTCGACGGTCCACTTTCCGGCATCCCTTTCTCTGCCTTGCCTCCTTATTTCCGCCAGAATCGTCCTTATTGACACCAATATCCAAAACTATTCAAGCGGCCGCCTCATTTTCAGCCAATTTCATCCGAGCAGCCTCCTCCGAGAGTCTGGAATGCTTATATCGTGCCGTGCGCTTCCGTTGCTCAATCGATATCGGGTCTTCGCGATGCCACTCAAAAACAACCAATCACGAAGTGTTTTTCATTTTCTATTGATTTAAACAAGCCTGATCGACCGTGTTTTATAAGCGCTTGTTTAACTGCAGCACCACAGGCAATTCATTCTCGTCAATGAATATAACCAGGAGAACAACCATGAGCTCAGTGATTCACATTGATTTGCTGGAAGATTTGCTGCTCGTCACGACCAAGTATCTGGAACAGGTCGAGGACGTGGCGGATCAGATCGATCTGGCAATACGTTCAGGCGATGCACGCGCGTCGCGATCCTTCGCCCGAGGATTGCGAAGCGACGGAAGTCTGGTCGCACGTTTCGAGCGCGCAACCCGTTCGCTGCGCGACGATGGCCTGCGAGCGGAACGCACTGCACGCGCACTTCGCGACGAGGAGCTGCGCGCCGAGCTGGCTGACCGTGCCGCTCGCTCACTGCACGCCGATCGCGCTGCACGCTCGCTGCGCGATGAAGAGTTGCGCGCCGAGCTGGCCGACCGTGCGGCGCGTTCGCTGCGCGACGAAGAACTCCGTGCCGATCGCGCTGCACGCTCGCTGCGCGATGAAGAGTTGCGCGCCGAGCTGGCCAACCGTGCGGCGCGTTCGCTGCGCGACGAAGAACTCCGCGCCGATCGCGCTGTACGCTCGCTGCGCGATGAGGAGCTGCGCGCCGAGCTGGCCGACCGTGCGGCACGTTCGCTGCGCGACGGAGAACTCCGCGCCGATCGCGCTGCACGCTCGCTGCGCGATGAAGAGCTCCGCGCCGAGCTGGCCGACCGTGCGGCACGTTCGCTGCG
>NZ_JAGXKA010000239.1:0-272 GCF_019091065.1 Burkholderia sp. GbtcB21 | reverse complement strand
ACAAAAACAAATTAGTTCACACACAAATATGACACATTTTTTTAATTGGTAAGATAAATCTTAAATAAAAATGATTAATTGAAATTATTTTACAATGTGTATCAGAGTAGTGTTTGAATTTTTTGAGCACATATTATTACTCATATTCTAAACACTCATATACAAGTTGAATAAAATTTTATTAATATGCTTTTATTAGTTTCCTAAAAGTTCAAACTCACACAACCAACAATAAAAGTGATTTTAGAGTTTAGAAGCTCAAAAACCATAAC
>NZ_JAGXKA010000238.1:0-272 GCF_019091065.1 Burkholderia sp. GbtcB21 | reverse complement strand
AAGTTAGAGCTACCATGAGGTGACTACCTTCTATAGCAATGTACATATTAACATCACCGACCTGCGTGTCGAATTGCCAGGAGTTGTTCTGGGCTGGCTATATCTATTGTGTATTTTAATTTTGTGTTTAAATGGTTGCCGTATATATTTCTTTTGTAACAATTTTTTATAACATGGATTTTCAGAACGCGTTTTTTATGTCGTTATAATGTCTGTTTTGAGAGTTTTATTTTAGTAAAATTTTTAATAATATCACGGTTTTTAATAATTAA
>NZ_JAGXKA010000237.1:0-272 GCF_019091065.1 Burkholderia sp. GbtcB21 | reverse complement strand
ATCAATATGTGGTAATAAAGAGTGATTCGAAGACAATTATCAAGACGCTAAAGGAACATATTCTACTTGAATATTAATAACTATGTGAATCAATGTAAAATACTCTCTAACCTTTTGATAAGTTGTAATTTTTCTTTTGTTTTATGAACTTATAACTTTACAGCCTATAATGTAATTAAGTAAGCATTTACCAAAGGTATTACTGGCTTAATTGATTTGTCTTCTATACCAAACAACATTGTTTATAATGACCATAAAGTTCAATTGCTATG
>NZ_JAGXKA010000236.1:0-272 GCF_019091065.1 Burkholderia sp. GbtcB21 | reverse complement strand
ACATCAGAGCATTTCAATTTGTATAAAAATTTGATTGTTTAAAGAAGACGAAAGAAAAAAGGTCAGTATGTGTTTTTCATGACAGCACTCCAGCATGCACCAACAGCACATCTACTTATCGTGTTAGGCTATACAATTTTATTTTATGTTAATGGCCTATTATTACTACTGAGATTCTGCCTTTTAATTCCCCACATCAGCTGAGAAGCAATAAGACATGTTATGACTTCTGAACTTTATAACTACACCATGTTGACCAACACATCATCTTA
>NZ_JAGXKA010000235.1:0-273 GCF_019091065.1 Burkholderia sp. GbtcB21 | reverse complement strand
CTAAGGTGGGCGAGAAGGTGAAGGTGAAGGTGAAGGTGGTGTGGAAGCTAAACACTGAAGGCGTGCTGGTGGTGAGCGCCGATCAGGTGCCGGACGGCGGGCCGAAGGTGCCGAAGGAGTTCGCGGTGAAGGCGAAGAACGACACCGAGTCGGAAACGGAATACGAGATCGAGATCACCGGCGGGAGCAAGCCAGGGGTGACGACCGTGCAACTGCGGCCGGGGGTGAGCAAGCGGCCGGTGGAACTGGTGATCGAGACGACGAAGTAAAGAA
>NZ_JAGXKA010000234.1:0-273 GCF_019091065.1 Burkholderia sp. GbtcB21 | reverse complement strand
AGAGTGGTGAAAGGTAGTGATTGAAGTGTGTGATGAGATGTGTGTGATGGAGATGATGTGTGTGAATGTGAGGTGTGATGTGAATGATGAAGTGAATGAAGTGAAGATGTGTGGATGATGATGAGTGATGTGTAGTGTAAGAGGAGAGAGTAATGAGTGTTAAGAAGAATGAATGGAGTGGATGTGTGATGTGTGTAAGGAGTAATGTGTGATGAAGGAAAGTGTGATGAAAGGGGAATGATGTGAGTGAAGGTGTGTGTGGAAATGTGAGTG
>NZ_JAGXKA010000233.1:0-273 GCF_019091065.1 Burkholderia sp. GbtcB21 | reverse complement strand
ACACAGTTGCACACGAGTTTTATTGTTTGAAGAGACGAACTGATGAACAATATTTCCGCGCTGCCTTTGTTTTTCATCCTTTAATCACGTTCTTGTTGGGTTAATTTCCCTTTGTCCTGCCTAAAAAAAAAATTCCTCGTTGCTAGGTTAGCATGCGTGAGGCTAGAGTGAAATTAGGATAAACAATTATGCTTTCACATTTATATTAATTTTTGTAAAAAGTGATTTTACTCTTCTATTAAATGCAGGATTCCCTAAAAGAAGATAAAGTAT
>NZ_JAGXKA010000232.1:0-273 GCF_019091065.1 Burkholderia sp. GbtcB21 | reverse complement strand
ACAATGGAAACCCAGCGTCAGGTTGTCCTCTGCGAATGTACCTGATCATCAGCCCAAACGCAAAATGATTTCGGATCAGAATTACAACCTCCGTTGGTTCAACAATTTCACCAGAAAATGCGGTATTCACGGCTTCGAAAACAACAACCCCCACAAGCATTTGCGTTCAAGCAACCTCAGCCAGCTAACTACTTCCAACTCAGATGATATTCAATATGGCCATCCGACCGAGAATATGTTGCACAAATACGACGCGTCCTTAAGAGTGCCTAT
>NZ_JAGXKA010000231.1:0-273 GCF_019091065.1 Burkholderia sp. GbtcB21 | reverse complement strand
ATGCACTATTGCGCTACACGTTAGCAGGAAGCGATAAGACGAGAGTCCGTGCGTGAAATTGCTGCGGTTGCGAAGTCGCGGGCCGGGTGAGACGCCGGGACGTGCGTCTCAGCGAAATGAGACGAATCGCGAGACGAACGGCGTTGGTGCGATTCGAAGCGCGCTCAGGCGACGTCTTCGTCCACCGCGACCGGCGCGAGCGGCGTGAATCCGGCGGCGCGGTACAGCGGCTGACCGGCCTCCGTCGACACGAGCCACACACGCCGCACACCA
>NZ_JAGXKA010000230.1:0-274 GCF_019091065.1 Burkholderia sp. GbtcB21 | reverse complement strand
AAGTTGTGTGAAGTGTGAAGTGATGAATGTAGTGAATAGGGGATGTGTGGATGAACTGTGTATGTGTAGTGAGAATGAATGTGGAGTGAAGTGATTGTATGAAGAAGTGATGTGTGATGTGTGAGTGGAGTGTTGAATAGATGAGTGATAAGATGGTGTATATGTGTGAATGTAATAGAAAGTATTGTAAGATGTGTGAATGATGTGAGCGTGAGTGTGTGTTGTGATGTCTGAATGGATGAAATACGAAGATAATGAATGAGTTGAGGTGTTG
>NZ_JAGXKA010000023.1:0-76700 GCF_019091065.1 Burkholderia sp. GbtcB21 | reverse complement strand
GGCTCCACTGGCATCTCGGCGATCTCGATTGGAAAGCCGCCATGCTAAAGCAATACGGTGTCGGTGCCACGCTTACGCTGCGAATTGCAATCGAGCGAGAGCAAAGGGGTCGTCGCCGGAATCCACAGCGAAACGACCGGACCGCAGTTCATCGCACTTGCGTTTCTCCGTGTGACGAATATTCACTCCGCCTGGCACCGAAGTGGGTGCAGACACGCCCGAGTTGTTAGGTCAAATGTGCGTGGAGACCGGGGGATGCCTCCACCTACAATGTGGCGCCTTGTTACATGTGATTGCGAAACCTTGCTCTCGCTTGCCTTCCCGAAGCCTGGGCTGTCTGACCGCGGACACTGTTTTCAATTAAGGCGCAGTGGGGGGCTCAATTTGGTAGGAAGCATCCTTTCCAGCGGGACGAGGACAGAAATATCTCGAGTCGCACGCAACACAGGTATCGGCATCTTCGCAGGACGGTTGCCAAACCTTCGAAATGTCTCCTAGATCGATCTCGCGCGAAATTCGCTGCTCAATGTCAACGACCACATTGTCGAATGCTTGTCCGGCGGCTTGAATGCTGGCGGGCGTGACTGGAATAACTCTCAGCGCTCGCTGAATTCGGAAGGCCTGACTCAATTCTCTGCCTGCTCCTGACCCCGATCGCGCCGTAGTCAGGACGTAGTAGTCCTCGCTTCCTCTTACCGGCAGGACGTCCGTGCTTCCTGCCTTAACCTGCCCCCGCAATCCGATAACATCGGTCGTGCTAGGCAACAACTCATTTACATAAAGCACGACTCCTGCCACGACGGGCTTTGCCTCGGCCTTGCGTGCGCGTAGCCAGGCGTACATCTGGATTTGCCAATCATGCTGTTGCCAGTAGTCCTTCTGGTCGAATCCAAGATCCGGTCGAGCGGCACCTTTATAGTCGACAATTACCTCAAATTCGGATGGCAAAGCTGTCCCTTGTCTACTTAGGGCCTGTTCGATGGCAACCCGCATCAGATTGTCGGTCTGAACCTGGTTCAGACTGATATTAGTTAGCACGTCGGCCACACCGGTTACACCGTACCGTTCTGCGCGAAGCCCTGCTGCCGCTGGCCCACTCGGAAGCGGTCGAGAACCGGCCAACGGTTCTTCGGCAAATACTACCAAGGGGAATAAATGAGGGCCGATAAGGTTGATGGCTTCTGCGGCGCGCGTATACGCTGTCCTTCGTGCGTCACCGTTGCGCGGAATTTTCCCTTGAACGGCAAGCACTGCTTCGACACGACGCCCGATCTCTCCGATGTCGTGATCCGGGAGCCCTTTGCCAACCTCGCGATCAGCCCATTCGATTTCCGTTGATGGCCACGGCAAGGGTATGCCGCGTTGCTTCCACAACGTATATGCCATCTCCATCACGCCATGAATAAACTCCCCGAACCACAATTGGACTGGTCGAGCTGGGGGCAGGGCACTACCGTTTTGGTAACGATACTGTAGTCCGCAGCGCAAATACGACAGAAGATCACCTGTCAAACTGTAGCTGGGAATCGTCGTCGGCTCGTGACGAGCGTCGAGTGTCATATGCTTACCTATAGCAAAGTTAGCGGCATGCGCTCCGGGCGCGTGGGCGTCCCACTTTTCAGCGGGGGATTGTTACTTCGCCATGCCCAAGAACCGTCTCGCGTCCAGAATGTTGCGATATTCTGAACGGAGGTCTTGTACTCAATGCTCTTGGTTAGGCCAACAAGTAGCAGAGCAACTTGGGCGCGGCTATAGGCCACGTAGTAGAGACGCATCAGATCATCAAATGTTCGATCGAGATCGCTACGCACCGTCCGCACTTTTCCTACAGGCGTGTACGGTGCAAGCGCTGATTCCATCAAAACGGTGTTTGAAGGATCTCGAGGGAATCGGCGAAACGCTTGTTTGGCATGATTCGTTTTGAATTCAGAACCTACATCAACAATAACTAATGGGTATTCCAGTCCTTTTGATTGATGGATCGTCATAATACTGAGCCGATTCCTTGGCACCGCAAACAACAAGTCCTCGTCAATATCGATCACTTTCTCTGCAATGGGAGAAAGTAGGTCCGTGATCACAACAGAACGGCTACGTTGGTCGTGTGGTGCAGCATCGAGTATCGCGAATCCGTAGCTTGAATAGTGAGCGCCCTGTACCACACACCGCATAACTGCTTCAAGGTAAACCTGATGTTCGGGATCTTTCTGAAACTCAGGGAACCAGACGATTAGCTTGTAGAGAAGATCCAACAGAGGGATCTCGTCCGGCCAGGTTTCCGCGTTTTCATTGCGCGTACGCCATCCGTCGACGTACTTTGCTAAAGAATTGCCCCTCTTAGTGGGTGCCGGATTCGATGAAATGAACGCCTGCGCTGCCGCTCGCCATTGAGGAATGTATCGCTGCGTGTCCCGCGTAAGGTACATTCCCGTTTCAATGCTATCAGTGGGGTCCAGACATAGCAGCACCAGTCCCAACAGCCGTTGGACATTCAGGATGTCCCGCAGATCCTGCCCACGCGGATTAAAGACACCGAGCCCCCCTCCTTCGAGATGCTGGCGAAGCAAAGCCGGCAGTCGCTCAACGAGACCTCCTTGGTTGTCGTCCTTATATTCCCGGACGCTAGATGCAAGGAAAACGGCATCCCCGATCGCGCCTCCTTGCGCGCTCGCCCGCAATGTAGTGTCAGTACCCGGTATTGGTCTTCCACTACCCTGAAAAACGTCCAACAGCAACTGCGACAGATCAGTCGCTAGGTCAGCCATCGAATCTCGGAACATTCCCAGCACTGGAATTCCGCGGCTAGGGTTAAACGGGGCGATGGCTGGCTTCCCCGCCACACGGGCGGATCGGAATTGTGCGTCGTGTTGGGCGAAATCATTGAATAGCTGGACAATCTCCGGCGTCGACCGGTGATTTGTGATCAAGTAAACAAGATGGCTGGTCGCACCCGGAATTGCACTCGAATATCGCGATTGAAAATTTGTGAAGAGCTCAACGGTTGCGCCGCGAAATCGATATAAAGCTTGGTCGTCATCACCCACTACTGCGAAAGTGCATGCTGATTGTCGGACAAGCTCAAAGTAAATTGCCTCTTGCAACGGGTTGGTATCCTGGTACTCGTCGACCAAGAGGGCACAGATCGCGGGCAATTCCGGATACAGGGTACCGGCTCTTAGTCCGGCGAGTATTCGCTCCGCACACAGTGAAAAGTCGAACATCTGCTGGCTTTGAAGGTGTTGCCGGTAGTCCGCGAGTAAACTTGCTTGAACTTGTTGCGCAGCGATGCCTGCGCCGTATGTCCCGATGTCAACAAGATCCTGAATCAGTCGATTGTTGAGCGAAATCGACAGATTCCCTGCCTGCGTCTGGTTTCGCGGTGGTTGCTGCTCGAAGTTGTACTGTGCCAAATACGGGTCTAGCGTCGCCTGTTGGCCTCCCCTGTAAATAGGCGTGAAGACCTTTCGCCGGTAGACGAAGTTGGCGGCAAACTCTTCAAGCATGACCGGCGTCGGGGACCCGACCTGGCGAGTATTGCCCAGCCACAACTGACAGAAGCTATCGAGGGTTCCGGCCTGGATTGCATTGATGTCGAGGGCGGCAAGCCATCTCTCCCGATCAATATCCCCGGAGCGCGCAGCGGCCTCGAGAAAGTGGGCGACAAGCTTAAGGCCCCAACTGATCAGTCGGCTGGATAATTCGGCTGCTGCTTTCCGGGTGAAAGTCGTGATGACAACGGAATCCGGAGGCATGCCATCTACCAGTACATGCCGCAATGCCCGAAGTACCAGTACCGTGGTCTTGCCCGAACCGGGCCCGGCTACGATCATCAGTGCCGGCATCTGCGGGTGCCGGGTACATTCAAGCTGTGGATCGTTTAACTGTCTGGACAGAACCGATTGGACTGCAGCGACAAACTCATCGACGGAAATCACGCATCGCTCCCCGAAACAATTGATTGTGGTCTCTTTTGATCATCATGGAAAACAGTTTCACAAAGACGGCCCGTAAAGTGAAGCAGCTCCAAGTTCTGCGGCCACGTCATGGGTATTCTTCGAATTATCTTAGCATTTAGACTGCTTGTCTCTGTCGCCACTCATTACAGGGTATTCCCCCAAAGGTACTCCATTGCCTCGATACTTCTCTTATCGGCAGGTGGCCCAGAGAACTTGAAGCCGCCGAGCCAATAGCGATTTCGTTGCTCGAAGCAACTCGGGAAGTGTATGTTGTGCACGACGACTGCTGCATGGATACCTACTACGTATAAAAGTAGGAGTTCTGTGTCGACATCGTGGGATAGAGCCGCTTGCGTCGATTCGCCGCGTTGTGTTTCTTTCGTCGTCGCGGCTGGCAGGCACGAAAGCCACTCGGAACGCAACACCTACGTTCCCGCCGTCGAAGTGCTGCGAGATCTATGCAACGAAGGCTTTCAGCCGTTCATGAATGCCCCTGGCTGTTAACCGAACCCATGATCTGGAGATGGAAACAAAAAACCCCGCGAGCCTTATGGGGCGCGGGGTTTGCGGACTTCGTTGGAGTTTCTTGGAATACCGGATGGCGGACCAGAGGAGTATCAAATTCCCAACCTTCGCGCGACGGCTTCGACATAGGCGCTATGCTCACACCTCCAAAAAATCGCACCGAGAAGAGGTGTAGTCCGCGCCAAACGATTTCCGAGAATATTCGCTAATTGTGACATTCGACAGCCGGCTGCCTCAAACGTCGATATTCCCCGCCCTCAACGCATTCGACTCAATAAACGCCCGCCGCGGCTCCACATCATCCCCCATCAGCGTAGTAAAGATCCCATCCGCAGCAATCGCGTCCTCGATCTGCACACGCAGGAGTCGCCGTACCGTCGGATCCATCGTCGTTTCCCACAGCTGACCGGGGTTCATCTCCCCCAGTCCCTTATACCGCTGCTTCGACACGTTCCGCTCGGCATCCGCAAGCAGCCACTTCATCGCGCTCTTGAAGTCCGTCACAGCCATGCTGCGCTCACCGCGCTTGATAACAGCACCTTCCCCAATAAGCCCCGTGAACGTATTCGCGGTGGCCACGAGCTGCTGATAATCCGCCGTATGCTGGAATTCCTGATCGATGACCGAAACCCGCACATTCCCGTGATGGGTGCGTTCGACGTGCAGCGACCGCTGCTCACGCACCGCATCATACGAAGGCACCACACGCACTTCGTTCTTCAAGGCCTCGTCATGCAACGCAGCGTGCAGCGCCTTCGCCGAAGCCTCCGTAGAAGCCTCGTTGGAGAGATCAATAGCAACCCCGTCCATGATCGCTTCCAGCGCGGCCGGGTCATACAACCGGCTCAACCGGTCGATCACGCTCCTTGACAGCAGATACGACCGCGCCAGCTCCCCAAGCGCATCGCCGGAAATCACGGCCGCATTTTCGCCAGGCACCAGCTCCGAGCCTTGCAGCGCCAACCGCAGCATGTGCGCGTTGAGCTCCACATCATCCTTCAGATACCGCTCGTCCTTGCCCGCCTTGATCTTGTAAAGCGGCGGCTGCGCGATATACACATACCCGCGCTCGATCATGTCCGGCATTTGCCGATAGAGGAACGTGAGCAGCAGCGTCCGGATGTGCGCACCGTCGACGTCCGCGTCGGTCATGATGATGATGCGGTGATAGCGCAGCTTGTCGAGGTTGTAATCGTCCTTGCCGATCCCGCAGCCGAGCGCGGTCACGAGCGTGACGATCTGCTCCGACGACAGCAGCTTGTCGTAGCGCGCCTTCTCGACGTTCAGCACCTTGCCGCGCAGCGGCAGGATTGCCTGGAACTTGCGGTCACGCCCTTGCTTCGCCGACCCACCTGCCGAGTCGCCCTCGACGATGTAGATTTCGCACTTCGCCGGGTCTTTCTCCTGGCAGTCCGCGAGCTTGCCCGGCAGGCCGACGCCGTCGAGCACGCCCTTGCGGCGCGTCATCTCGCGCGCCTTGCGCGCAGCATCGCGCGCACGCGCGGCTTCGACGATCTTCCCGCAGATGATCTTCGCGTCGAGCGGCGTTTCCAGCAGGAACTCTTCCAGCGCCTTCGCGACGACTTCTTCAACCGGCGCCCGCACTTCGGACGAAACCAGCTTGTCCTTCGTCTGCGAGCTGAACTTCGGCTCCGGCACCTTCACCGACAGCACGCACGACAACCCTTCGCGCATGTCGTCGCCGGTCGTTTCGACCTTGGCCTTCTTCGCGATTTCGTTATCGGTGATGTACTTGTTGATGACGCGCGTCATCGCGGCCCGCAGGCCGGTCAGGTGCGTGCCGCCGTCGCGCTGCGGAATGTTGTTCGTGAAGCACAGCACGTTCTCGTTGTAGCTGTCGTTCCACTGCATTGCGACTTCGACGCCCACGCCATCCTTCTCGCCGTTGGCGTGGAAAATCGTCGGGTGCAGGTTGGTCTTCGTCTTGTTGATGTATTCGACGAAGCCCTTCACACCGCCGGCGAACGCGAAATCGTCTTCCTTGCCTGAACGCAGGTCGGTCAGGCGAATCCGCACGCCGTTGTTCAGGAACGAGAGCTCGCGCATCCGCTTCGCGAGGATGTCGTAGTGATATTCAACGGTGCCGAAGATCGTCGGATCGGCCATGAAGTGCACTTCGGTGCCGCGGTTCTCGGTATCGCCGGTCACCAGCATCGGCGACACTTCCACGCCGTCCACCATCTCGAGCACGCGATCCTGCGCGATGCCGCGATGGAACTCCATGAAACGCTTCTTGCCGCCGCGGCGCACGGTGAGGCGCAGCCAGCTCGACAGCGCGTTCACGCACGACACGCCCACGCCGTGCAGGCCGCCGGACACCTTGTAGCTGTTCTGGTCGAACTTGCCGCCGGCGTGCAGCTCGGTCATCACGATCTCGGCGGCGCTGCGCTTCGGCTCGTGCTTGTCGTTCATCTTCACGTCGGTCGGAATCCCGCGGCCGTTGTCGGTCACGGAAATCGAGTTGTCGGCGTGAATCGTCACGTGGATGTCGTTGCAGTACCCGGCCAACGCTTCGTCGATCGAGTTGTCGAGCACCTCGAACACGAGGTGATGCAGACCGGTGCCGTCCGACGTGTCGCCGATGTACATCCCGGGGCGCTTGCGCACCGCTTCCAGACCTTCGAGGATCTGGATCGACGAGGCGCCGTAGCTGCTGTTATCGGGTTGCGAATTGTGCTGTTCACTCATGGATATCTTCCGGTTCTGCGAGGCCACTCTAGTGGCGGCGCGGTGCGTTTCAGCGAGAGAAATCGCCGGGCCGCTCCAGTTTCCTGGCTCGTCCACGGTGCCGGTCAGGCACCGAAAGGACGGGTTGTCGGTTCGCCATAAAAACGCCAAAGGGGCTTGCCGCCCCCTGGTGTGTGTCTTGATGTCGCGCGCGTCAGATGCGCATCGGCATCACGACATACTTGAACTCGTCGTTCTCGGGCACCGTGATCAGCGCGCTCGAGCTGGCGTCGCCGAGGCTCACCTGCACGGTGTCGACCTTCAGGTTCGCGAGCACGTCGAGCAGATACGTGACGTTGAAGCCGATGTCGACGGTGTCGCCCTGATAGGCGATTTCCAGTTCTTCCTGCGCCTCTTCCTGGTCGGCGTTGGTCGACATGATCTTCAGCTGGCCCGGCGCGATGATGCAGCGCACGCCCTTGAACTTGTCCGAGGTCAGGATGGCCGCGCGTTGCAGCGAGCGCTGCAGTTCTTCACGGCCGATCTCGAACGTGTTCTTGTGCGCCTTCGGGATCACGCGCTGGAAGTCGGGGAACTTGCCCTCGACGAGTTTCGACACGAGCTCGACCTGGCCGAACGTGAACTTGGCCTGGGTTTGCGCGATGTCGATGGTGACGGTGTCGTCGATGTCCTCGAGCAGGCGTTGCAGCTCGAGAATCGTCTTGCGCGGGACGATCACTTCCTGGCGGCCGAACGTGCCGCCTTCGAGCTTCATCGACGAGAACGCGAGGCGGTGGCCGTCGGTGGCCACGGCCATCAGCTGGTCGCCGTCGACGACGAGCAGCATGCCATTCAGGTAGTAGCGGATGTCCTGCTGCGCCATCGCGAAGTGCACCATGCCGAGCAGCTGGCGGAACGACTTCTGCGGGACGGTGAGGGTCGCGCCGAAATCCTTCGCCTGCGCGACGGTCGGGAACTCGTCGGCCGCGAGCGTCTGCAGTGCGAAACGGCTCTTGCCCGATTGAACGGTGAGGCGCTTGTCGGCGAGCGACAGCGTGACCTGGCCGTCAGGCATCGCGCGCAGGATGTCGAGCAGCTTGCGGGCCGCGACGGTGGTGGCCACCTGGTCGCCGCCGACGCCGAAATCGGCGCGCGTGGTGATCTGCAGCTCCAGGTCGGTCGACAGGAACGAAACGTCCGGGCCGTTCTTGGTGATCAGCAGGTTGGCGAGGATCGGCAACGTATGGCGGCGTTCGACGATGCCGCTGACCGTTTGCAGCGGCCTGAGGAGGGTGTCTCGTTCGGTCTTGACCAGTTGCATAGAGTTCCTTCGTTGAGTAACGGCCTGCAGCGCAGCAGCCACGCAGCGCCCCGCCGGCCGGGCTCTTGGCCCGCCACCGCCGGGGCGGTCAAACCAGTATTGTGCCTCAAAACCGAACCGCCCCCCTTAAATTGGGGCGGAGGCCGAATTATCAAGCGCGCCCGCGCGCTCAGCCCTTCAGCGTCTGTTCCAGCACGTGCAGCTCGTGGTTGAGCTGCGCGTCCTTGCTGCGCTCGTCGGCGATCTTGCGCACGGCGTGCAGCACGGTGGTGTGATCGCGCCCGCCGAACAGCTCGCCGATTTCCGGCAGGCTCTTCTGCGTGAGTTCCTTCGCCAGGTACATCGCGATCTGCCGCGGCCGCGCGATGTTCGCCGGACGCTTCTTCGAATACATGTCGGCGACCTTGATGTTGTAGAAGTCGGCGACGGTCTTCTGGATGTTCTCGACCGAAATCTGCCGGTTCTGCACGGTCAGCAGGTCCTTCAGCGCTTCCTTGGTCAGCTCGATCGAGATCTCGCGGCCGTGGAACTTCGAATACGCGAGGATCTTGCGCAGCGCGCCTTCGAGTTCGCGGACGTTCGAGCGCAGGTGCTTCGCGACGAAGAACGCGACGTCTTCCGACAGGTTCACGCCTTCCGACTGCGCCTTGCGCATCAGGATCGCGACGCGCATTTCCAGCTCGGGCGGCTCGATCGCGACGGTGAGGCCCGAGTCGAAGCGCGAGATCAGGCGATCGTCGATCCCCGAGATCTCCTTCGGATACGTGTCGCTGGTGATGATCACCTGCGCCTTGTTCGCAACCAGTGCCTCGAACGCGTAGAAGAATTCCTCTTGCGTGCGTGACTTGCCGGAGAAGAACTGGATATCGTCGATCAGCAGCAGGTCGAGCGAGTGGTAGTAGCGCTTGAAATCGTCGAACGCCTTGCGCTGGTACGCCTTCACCACGTCCGACACGTATTGCTCGGCGTGGATGTAGCGGATCCGCGCGCCGGCCTTGTCGAGCAGCAGCTGGTTGCCGATCGCGTGGATCAGGTGGGTCTTGCCGAGGCCGACGCCGCCGTACAGGAACAGCGGGTTGTACGAGATGCCGGGGTTGTCCGCGACTTGGATCGCGGCGGCGCGCGCGAGCTGGTTCGCCTTGCCGGTCACGAAGTTGTCGAACGTGAGCACGGGGTTCAGCTTCGAGCGCTCGTACATCGAATCGGCTTCGCCGCCGTTGGCGGGCGCGGCGCCGGGGCCCGGGCGCCACGTGCGGCGGCCGGCGGCCGCTTCGTGCGCGGGCAGGCTCGGCAGGTCGATGTCGGCGTCGTCGGCGTTCAGGTGGTGCGCGGCGGCGGCCGATTGCGTCATCGGCACGTCGGCCGGCGCGGCGGGCGCCGCCGCGGCATGCGCGGTCAGGTTGGCGGCGATCGCGGCCACCGTGGCGGCCGGGCCGCTCGGCTGCAGCGGCGCGCGCGGGGTGGCCGACGCGGCGCCCGTAGCGGCGCTGCGCATGCCGGCCTTCGGATCGAGGACGAACTGGACTTCGATCGGCGCGTTCCAGAAATCCCGGGCCAGATCGGAAATCCGGCCCGAAAACTGGCTCTTGACCCAGTCCAGCTTGAAGCGGTTCGGCGCGGCGATGGACAGCGTGTTCGCCGACGCATCGAAGGCCACCGGGGCCAAGGGTTTGATCCACGTCACGTACTGCTGGGGCGTCAGCTCGCGCTCCAGCAGTGCGGAACAGTGTTGCCAGAAATCGTTCATCAAGTAGCTGTCGTTTTTTGCATGCACAGCGCGGCTCGCCGGCGCCCTTGTCGCGATGGCGCAACAAGGCCCGAAGCGGTCGTGCGAGCGTGCCTCGGACGCCTGCGTCACAGTCGTGCAGAGGCAGGCGGGAGCCGAAGCGGCGTGCGGGATTCTTGGAGATAAGGCGAGATTCTAACGCCAAACGCGGCCACAGCGGGACTTATCCACAGGCTGTGATTGTGGGTCGCGGGGCCGGATCGGCGCGGGCCGGCACAGGCGCGTGACTCGTAAAGTATTGACCGTCAAGAGAAAAACGGTTTAAATAGCGGGTTCCGCGAAAACCAATCCTGTATTCCCGGCGATTGCGTTCGCCCGAATGCCTCCGGTTAAGGGCACGCGGTCCCCTGAATTTCGACATTCTCGAACAAGTGAGAACATCATGAAACGTACTTACCAACCGTCCGTGACGCGCCGCAAGCGCACCCATGGCTTCCGTGTCCGCATGAAGACGGCAGGTGGCCGCAAGGTCATCAACGCTCGCCGCGCGAAGGGCCGCAAGCGCCTCGCCATCTAAGGCAGGTTGCGCGCTGTGTCCGCCGTCCGCAGTCCTGCGGAAGGTGCCGTCGAGCCGGGTGCGAATCCGTCGCAGACGAAAGCCGCCTTCCCGAAAGCTGCGCGACTTCTGAAAACGGATGAATTTTCATCCGTTTTTCGTTTGCGCCCCTGGCGGCGTTCCGCGCACTTCGTGATTTACGGCAAGCCGACCGGTCAGCCCGCGCGTCTGGGGCTCGTCGTCGGCAAGAAGTATGCGCCGCGTGCAGTCACGCGTAATCTCGTGAAGCGGCTGGCGCGCGACGCGTTTCGCTTGCGCCGGGCCGAATTCGCCGGTTACGACCTGCTGCTGCGGCAGCACACGCGCTTCGACAAGAAAGCGCTGCCGAGCGCGGCTTCCGCCCCGCTCGCGGCGATGTGTGCGGCCGAAATCCGCGAGCTGCTCGACAGGGCAGTCCGGGAAATCGCCCGCCGTGCGTCGAAGCCCGCGTCCGAGTGACGCATCCGTGCCCGGTGCGGCGTTCGCGCCTGCCCGGCCGGTTTTGACGCGGCGCCGAACGGCGCCGCCCAAGGTATGGAAACGGTCTTGATCGCGTTGCTGCGCTTCTACAAGGTTGCCGTGAGCCCCCTGCTCGGCAACCGTTGCCGTTTTTATCCTTCCTGTTCGGATTACGCGCGCGAGGCAATCCAGTATCATGGCGCCGCGCGCGGCACGTATCTCGCCGTCAGGCGCGTGTGCCGATGCCATCCGTTTTCCGCGGGCGGCATCGACCTCGTCCCGCCGCCCAACTCCGACACTCGCGCTCGCGGCGAAGCCGACGCGCGGTCCCATCGACTCTGAGACAACGCATGGATATCAAACGCACCGTCCTATGGGTGATCTTCTTCATGTCAGCTGTCATGCTGTACGACAACTGGCAGCGTTCCCATGGACGCCCGTCGATGTTCTTCCCGAGCGCCACGCAGACGGCCCCCGCGGCCGCGGCCGGCGGCGCATCGGGCACGGGCGCGACGACGACGACCGCAGGTGAAGTGCCTGCCGCCGCAGCCGGCACCGCACCGTCGACGACGGCACCGGCCGCCCAGGCGCAGCTCGTGAAGTTCTCGACCGACGTGTACGACGGCGAAATCGACACGCGCGGCGGCACGCTCGCGAAGCTGACGCTGAAGAAGCAGGGCGACGGCAAGCAGCCCGACCTGTACATCACGCTGTTCGACCACACGGCCGGCCACACGTATCTCGCGCGCTCGGGCCTGCTCGGCGGCGACTTCCCGAACCACAACGACGTCTACACGCAGCTGAACGCCGGCTCGACGTCGCTGACGGGCGACCAGAACACGCTGAAGCTGTCGTTCGAATCGCCGGTGAAGGGCGGCGTGAAGGTCATCAAGACCTACACGTTCACGCGCGGCAGCTACGTGATCGGCGTCGACACCAAGATCGACAACGTCGGCACGGCGCCTGTCACGCCGACGGTCTACATGGAACTCGTCCGCGACAACACGGCCGTCGAAACGCCGATGTTCTCGCACACGTTCCTCGGGCCGGCGGTCTACACGGACGCAAAGCACTTCCAGAAGATCGACTTCAGCGACCTCGACAAGAACAAGGCGAACTTCGAGAAGTCCGCCGACAACGGCTGGGTCGCGATGGTGCAGCACTACTTCGCGTCGGCATGGATTCCGCAGTCGGGCGTGAAGCGCGACATCTACGCTGAAAAGATCGATCCGGCGCTGTACCGCGTCGGCGTGAAGCAGCCGGTCGCCGCGATCGCGCCGGGCCAGTCGGCCGACGTGCAGGCACGCCTGTTCGCCGGTCCGGAAGAAGAGCGCATGCTCGAAGGCATCGCGCCGGGCCTGGAACTCGTGAAGGACTACGGCTGGGTGACGATCATCGCGAAGCCGCTGTTCTGGCTGCTCGAGAAGATCCACGGCTACGTCGGCAACTGGGGCTGGGCGATCGTGCTGCTGACGGTGCTGATCAAGGCCGTGTTCTTCCCGCTGTCGGCCGCGAGCTACAAGTCGATGGCGCGCATGAAGGAAATCACGCCGCGCATGCAGGCGCTGCGCGAACGCTTCAAGAGCGATCCGCAGAAGATGAACTCGGCGCTGATGGAGCTGTACAAGACCGAGAAGGTCAATCCGTTCGGCGGCTGCCTGCCGGTCGTGATCCAGATCCCGGTGTTCATCTCGCTGTACTGGGTGCTGCTCGCGTCGGTCGAAATGCGCGGCGCGCCGTGGATTCTGTGGATTCACGACCTGTCGCAGCGCGATCCGTTCTTCATCCTGCCGGTGCTGATGGCCGTGTCGATGTTCGTGCAGACGAGCCTGAACCCGACGCCGCCGGACCCCGTCCAGGCGAAGATGATGAAGTTCATGCCGATCGCGTTCTCGGTCATGTTCTTCTTCTTCCCGGCCGGCCTCGTGCTGTACTACGTCGTGAACAACGTGCTGTCGATCGCGCAGCAGTACTACATCACGCGCAAGCTCGGCGGGGTCAAGAAGAAACCGGCCTGACGCCCGTCGCACCCGCGGGCGGCGAGCCGCCCGCGATGCACGAAAAAAAGCCGCATGGTTCGCCCATGCGGCTTTTTTGCTTCTCGGCGGCGGCGCGCGGTGTGCGATGCGCGTGCCGTTCCCGGTCAGGATTTCTTCGCTTCGATTTTCGGTTCGCCGTAGAACTGCTCGACCAGTTCCTGAACGAGGTAGCGATGATGCGGAGACAGTGCCTCGATCTTCGACGCGAGTTCGATCGTTTCCGGCGTCGGCGGATAGCGTTCGTCGCGCGGCAGCGGTTGCGGTGTCGGGTGTTCGATCACGCTCGGCGACGGCCCGTAATGCAGCCAGTGCAGTTCGACGCGCAGCCATTCGGCGAGCGTTGCGAGTTTGTCCGACGTCGGAATCGTGCGGCCCGTCAGCCACTTGTGCGCGGTTTGCGGCGAAACGGGATGCGTTCCGCGGTGGCGCAGATTGAACTTGTTCGCAAGCTCCGTCGCGCCGGTGACCTTCTCCGGACTGCGCCGCAGGGCGAATTTCAGGCGTTCCGAGAACGCGGCTTTTTCTTCGGATGTCGGCATGGGGGAGATTGTGCAATTCCACCGACGTCTTTCAGACAACCGTATGGGATAAACATATCTTGTTTGGACTAATCCCGGACTTGCGCAGGATGAGCAGCGGAATTGAGGGACGCAGTGTCAGGCCCCTCCGGTAGGCATACGCGTCCGAAACGGTGGCTGTGTCATCGTGCTGGACTGATACTCGACTTATCCCTGGTGGGATAAATTCGGGCGAGTCCGAATTCCGCGTGGCGTCCGGTGGCGGGTGTGCGGGCACGCTACAATGCCGGCGTTCCGTTGCCCGAACTGTTGCGCGGGCGCACCACTCATTGCCTGATCACCCGATTCATCCGATTCCCATGCTCGCTACCGATTCCGATCCGATCGTCGCCATCGCCACTGCTGCCGGCCGGGGCGGCATCGGCGTCGTCCGCGTGTCGTTCGGGCGCGGCGGCGAGGCGGCCGCGCTGCCGCTGATCGACGCGTTGTGCGGGCAGAAGCTTGCGCCGCGCCATGCGAGCTACGTGCCGTTCCTGGATGAGCACGGCGCGCCGCTCGACCGCGGGATCGCGCTGTATTTCCCGGCGCCGCATTCGTACACCGGCGAGCACGTGCTCGAACTGCAGGGGCATGGCGGGCCGATCGTGATGCAACTGCTGCTGCAGCGCTGCCTGGATGCGGGGCGCGGCTTCGGGCTGCGGCTCGCGGAGCCGGGCGAGTTCACGCGGCGCGCGTTCCTGAACGACAAGCTCGACCTCGCGCAGGCCGAGGCGGTTGCCGACTTGATCGAGGCAAGCACGGAGGCCGCCGCGCGTTCGGCCGGGCGTTCGCTCGATGGCGCGTTCTCGCGGCAGATCCATGCGCTCGTCGAAGACGTGATCACGCTGCGAATGCTGGTCGAGGCGACGCTCGATTTTCCGGAAGAGGAAATCGACTTCCTGGAGGCCGCCGATGCACGCGGCAAGCTCGCGAAGATCCGTGCGCAGCTCGCGCACGTGCTTGGCGATGCGCGGCAGGGTGCGCTGTTGCGCGAGGGGCTGTCGGTCGTGCTTGCCGGGCAGCCGAACGTCGGCAAGTCGTCGCTGCTGAACGCGCTGGCCGGCGCGGAGCTGGCGATCGTCACGCCGATCGCGGGCACGACGCGCGACAAGGTCGCGCAGACGATCCAGGTCGAAGGGATTCCGCTGCACATCATCGATACGGCCGGGTTGCGCGAGACGGAGGATGAAGTCGAGCGGATCGGGATTGCGCGCACGTGGAGCGAGATCGAGCGCGCGGACGTCGTGCTGCATCTGCTCGATTCGCGCACGGGGCTGACGCCGGATGACGAGACGATCGCCGCGCGGTTTCCGGGCGGCGTGCCGGTGGTGCGCGTGTTGAACAAGACGGATCTGACCGGCGTGCCGGCTTGTGTCGAGCATCCTGCCGCGGAAGGCGATCTGACCGAGGTGCATCTGTCGGCGAAGCGCGGTGACGGGATCGATATGCTGCGTGCGGAGCTGCTGCGGATCGCGGGGTGGCAGGCGGGGGCAGAAGGCGTGTATCTCGCACGCGAGCGGCATCTGATCGCGCTGCGAGCGGCGCAGGAGCATCTGGCACAGGCGGCGGATCATGCGGAGCAAAGGGCGCAGTCGCTCGATCTGTTCGCAGAGGAGCTGAGGCTCGCGCAGGAACAGCTCAATGCGATTACCGGGGAGTTCACTTCCGATGATCTGCTGGGGGTGATTTTCAGCAGGTTTTGTATCGGGAAATAACGGGCAATCGGCGCAGGTATTTCAATGCCCGTCGCCGATAGTCACCGTGCTTCCAATCCTTATAGCGGGAAGCGCACAGTCTGCCGACGTCGAATCGAATGCATGCATTCGATTCGAATCGTGCGTCAGAGGCATTGCGTCGACGTATTGCGCGGCCGACATTCATCCGAGACCCGGGGCGTGATGCAACGCGTGGCTGGCGTCATCAATCCCAATGCCGATGATGATGGTAATACCCGCCACCACCGTAATACCCACCGTCAGGCACCACGATACAGCCGCTCAGCAACACGGCGACGCCGGCAATCAGCAAAAGGGTTTTCTTCATGGCGCTCACCTGCTCGGGTTCGATATGAAACCGAGCATATCGAGCGCCCGCAACACGGGCTGTAAGCATTGGTATCCCCGCTCCGCATTGCGTAACGGCGCATTATTCCGGTCAAAATGACCGTAACAAATGCCCCAAACAGCAGACGTATTCAGGCAACGACGACCCTGTTTCGCCCCGCATCCTTCGCAAGATACAGCGCGGCGTCGGCGGCTTCGATCAACGCGTCGGGCGTCGACAGATCGTCGGCCGACACGGTCGCGCAACCGACGCTGACGCTCACGCGCCCCGCCGGCGAAGCAGGCATCGCGAGATCGAGCCGCAACACGGCTTCGCGCGCCTCTTCCGCAACGACCCGCGCACCGCGCGCACCCGTATTCGGCAACACGATCGCGAATTCCTCGCCGCCGTAACGCGCGACGATATCCGCGGGCCGCCTCACCGCGCCGGCCAGCGCATTCGCGACCGCGATCAGGCACGCATCGCCCTTCACGTGACCGAACGCGTCGTTGTAGGCCTTGAAGCGATCGACGTCGACCATCAGCAGCGACAGCGGTTCGCCTTGGCGCCGCGCCTGCAGGAACAGCGTGTGGAAATGATCGTTGAAGTGGCTGCGATTGAACGCGCCAGTCAGCCCGTCGCGCGCGGATGAGCGGATCAGCATCGCATGCGCCTCGAACAACTGCTGGTACAGCATCGTCACTTCCCATGCGAGCACGCACACGAGCACGCCGGGCGTGAACATGCTGAACACGCGCGCGACATACCAGCCGACCGTGAAGCGGTTCGTGGTCAGCAGGTTCAGCGTCGTGTCGGTGAGGCACGCGAGCACCGCGATCGCGAGCCACAGGTCGAGCGTCGTGCGCAGCCGGCCGGTGGCCAGCACGGCCACGAGCGCAAGCGCATTGAGTATCCACACGACGAGCGCGACGCCGTTGAAGGGCAGCACGGCCGCGTCGCCGGGCGGATGGAACGCGGGCGGCAGCGACACGTTCAGCGCGAGCGCGCACAGCAGCGCGGCCGCGATGGCCGGCCCGCCGACGAGCGCGATCGTCCACCGGCGCGTCTGCTTCGCGCTGACCGGTGCGCGCGTCAGCCGCTCGCGCGCGAGCAGCGCGGCCATCACGAAGCACGGGAAGCCCGCATGCCAAAAGATCCACATCCACGCGGCGCTTTGCGGGCGCGCACCGAGCAGGCCATGCGGCGCGAATACGCCGGGAAAGGTGAGCAACTGCAGCGCGACCGCGAGCGCGGTGAACGCATAGGCGCCGCCGAGCGCGCCGAGCACGGGCTGGCGCGTCACGGTGAACTGCGCACCGAGGAAAAACGCGGCGATGCTCGCGGTCGTGAACACGGTGAGCGCGCACATCGGCATGAACGGCTCGATGGCCGGCAGCGTGACGTTCGCGTGCGGCGCGGCGATTCCGAGTGCGAGCAGGATGACGAGCGCCGTCAGCGCGCCGAACCAGAGCTGACGACGCGTCGTGTGCTGGATCAGGATGCCTTCCATGGAGTCCCCCGGACACGCGTGCGCAAACGCCCGGTCTTGCGCCGGGCGGCGCGCATCCCGGCCGCGGCGCGACCGGTGCGGCCCGATCCTATCGCGTTATTGGCGCGCGCTCAAATGCCGAGCCCCGGGCCGAAGTTGCCGGCGACCCAGTGCGTGACGGCGTCGACGTCCGCGTAGTCCTGTTCGGGCAGGCCGTCGAGCATCGACAGCACCTCGTTGCTGGCGCCGGCGTCGCGCGCGGCATCGACGATCGCATCCTTGTTCGCCGGGTAGCGGACGGCCGCCAGCACGTCGGCGATCTGCAGGTCGATCGTTTCGTTGGGAATATCGTGCGGAGGGAGGGCGGGCTTGTCGTTCACGTCGGCGTCTCGCGGGTTGGGCGGGAATCGGATCGAAGCGGAAAAGGGCGCGTCGCGCGTTGCCCGGCCCGGGGCTGCCCGGCCGGCGCGCGCCGCGGATGGACGGCGATCGGCTCAATGCCCGCGTCGCACGCGGCGCCACGGATGCTTCCAGTCGATGTGCGGGGCGTTTTCGTCGCGCGGATGCTGGCGCCGATGTTCCTGCCAAAGTTCGTCGGAAAACAGCGCCGTGACGATCACGAGCGGCAGCACGAGAAAAATACCGAGTATGACTTGCTCGATCACGATAGCCTCCTTGCGGTGGCAGGAACCCTTGCTCACATTCTAGGCTCTGAACTTCGCTCGCGTTCAACTTCTTACAGTGCGGAACGGGCCCGAACGCGGCTGCGCCGCGCGGGCGTTCCGCACGTGCGCCGGCATCAAAAAGGACATGAACATGCAACTCCAGAACGATACCAACACGCTTGCGCTGCGGCCGCTGGAGCGCCAGGACCTGCGCTTCGTCCACGAGTTGAACAACGACGCGAAGATCATGCGCTACTGGTTCGAGGAGCCGTACGAAACCTTCTCGGAACTGTCGCAACTGTACGACCGCCACGTGCACGACCAGCGCGAGCGCCGTTTCGTCGCGGTCGATGCGCAAGGCGAACTGGTCGGTCTCGTCGAATTGATCGAGCTCGACTACATCCATCGCCGCGGCGAGTTCCAGATCATCATCGCGCCGCAATGCCAGGGGCGCGGCTATGCAGGCCAGGCGACGCGCCTCGCGATCAAGTACGCATTCAACGTACTGAACATGCGCAAGCTGTACCTGATCGTCGATACGACGAATGCGGCGGCGATTCACGTGTACGAAAAATGCGGGTTCCAGCACGAGGCCGAATTGAAGGAAGAATTTTTCGGCAACGGTGCGTATCACAATGCTTATCGCATGTGCATCTTCCAGCGCGATTATTTCGAGCGGCAGCAATCGGCCTGAATAAAGCAGGGTAAACACGCTGACGAAAGACGCCCGCGGCATGGCCTCCGCGGGCGCAGGATGCATGCGGGGGGAACACAGGTAAATACGGACGCGCTTATACCTGGCATTTTTCTTGTATCAGGTAAATGCGATTTCGCGCTGCGGTAAAGTCGGATCGTTTCGAATGACTTTATGTGCGGCGCATCAAAATGATCCGGATATCGAAATGGATTATCCAAACCGTTCAATCGCCGCATTGTAACTTTGCTGAAAGTCTTGCCGGGTAACGTTTTCCGCCCGGCGCCACGGGCCTGTCCACCGCGCGGCAGGCGTGGTCCCGCACGGAAAACGGGCTGCGCACGGGGTGCGACAATCCGCCGCTATTGCGGTCGCACAACAAATGTGCTTGCTATCGCTTGCCGGTCTTCTAAAGTGAAAAACGCGGGTTCACGATCACCTTTAAACACATAGCTAACCCAAGCCTGGTGCCCGCAAGCCTGGAGACAAAAAATGATGAAGCGTACCGGTATCCTTTTTGCCCTCGTCGGCGCATTTTGCGCAGTGTCGATTGCCCAGGCCGGCGGCGATTCGGCCGTCAAGCCGAAGCAGGAAATCCAGCTGACGAAGAATGCCTGGGGCTGCCTGTCGAAAGACAATCTGGATTCCGTACTGAATCACGAGCGCGACGGCAAGTCGCAGGCGAAGCAGCAGTACTTCGACGACTACCGCTGCCTGTCGGTGCCGGAAGGCCAGCGCTTCCGCGTGGTGTCGGTCGACCAGGGCGACGTGCAGTTCGTCAGCGCAGACAACAGCGACCAGCAGGGTCTCTGGGCCGATTCGCGCTTCGTCAAGCAATAACCGCACAGTCGCTGCGCAGTCGTACGACGCGCGAGCGCGCCGGCCCGCTCGGCCGGCGGCGCGAACCGAACACGGCCCGGTGCATGCCGGGCCGTTGCGCTGTGAGGGCGCACATGACACGCGCCGGACGGCGCGCATTCGGTATCATCACGGCCCGACCGAACCGAATGCCCGCCCGGGCCGCATCCGCATGGCGCTGAAATCCACGATCTACAAAGCCGAACTGCAAATTGCCGACATGGATCGGCATTACTACGCCGATCACGCGCTGACGGTGGCGCGCCATCCGTCGGAAACCGACGACCGGATGATGGTGCGCATCGTCGCGTTCGCACTGTTCGCGCACGAGCGGCTCGAATTCTGCAAGGGGCTGTCGGACGTCGACGAGCCCGATCTGTGGCAGAAGGACCTGACGGGCGCGATCGACGTGTGGATCGAGGCCGGCCAGCCCGACGAACGGCGCATCTCGAAAGCGGCCGGCCGCGCCGGGCAGGTCACGGTGATCGCGTACGGCGGCAAGACGTCGGATATCTGGTGGCAGGGCGTGCGCAGCAAGGTCGAGCGGCTGCGCAACGTGCAGGTGCTTTCGCTCGCCGACGGCGTCGCGGCCGCGCTCGGGCAGCTCGCGGAGCGCACGATGCGCCTGCAGTGCACGGTGCAGGACGGCGCGGCGTGGATCTCGAGCGCGGACCACGATCCGGTCGCGGTCGAATGGACGGTGCTGAAGGCGCGCGCGGGCGCGTGACGGCCCGCGCACCGGCCGTGCTCAGCCGATCGCGGCCGGCGGCCCCTTGAATTCCAGCATGTTGCCTTCGGGATCGAACAGGTAGATCGACGGCCCGTAGCCGCCGGCGCCGTAGCGCTCCGCGGGAGCGCCCGGCCGCGCGCCATGCGCGGCGAAATGCGCGATCAGCGCATCGGGGTCGAACGGCTCGACGCGCAGGCACAGGTGATCGAGGTTGCGTCCCGTGCCGGGCGGGCCGCTGTCGGGACGGTCGATCGGGCCGCCGACCGACAGCAGGTCGATCAGCGCATCGCCGGCGCGCAACTGCACGAGGCCCAGATCGGGCTGTTCCTTCTCCACGTGGCAGCCGACGGCGTCGCAGTAAAAGCGCGTCATCGCCGCCATGTCGGTCACGCGCAGCACGATGTGATCGATCGCGCGGATGGTGGGTTTCATAAGCCGATACTCCTTCGCAGTCGACGAGCATCGAGTGTAGACGTATCGCGCCTGCGCCGCCGGCCGGAACGCGGCACAATCGACAGACGAAAAAAAGCCCGTTCACGCAGAGCGGAACGGGCTTAATCCATATCAGGAGGAGACATGGAGGAGACAGTTCCAACTATACACACGGCGATGGTGCGACGCAATATTCAGAGTGCAAAAAAACGTCAGGACGGCGATTTGTCGCATCCGCACTGCAACAAATCGATGACGAGACGATGACGAAAACCGCGCCGGATCAGCCGGAGCGGGCGTGTTGTCCGATTTATTTCGGGGTGATCCGCCCCCGGTTCGCCGGCGCGAATCACAGAGCAAGATTCAGGGCGCGACGGCACGTGCCGATGTCTAGAGTAGGCACCATCTACACTAGAGAGTGCGAGGTTCAGATGAAAACCGCCTATCCGACCGACGATGCCCGCTGGGGTGCCGTGACCGAGCGCGATCCGCATGCGGACGGCGCGTTCTTCTATGCCGTGAGCACGACCGGCGTGTTCTGCCGCCCGACCTGCGCGTCGCGGCTGCCGCGCCGCGAGCATGTGTCCTTCTTCGCCGATCCTGCGGCCGCGCGTGCGGCCGGCTTCCGGCCCTGCAAGCGCTGCCAGCCGGAAGGGCTGCCGCGCGAGCTCGAGATCGTCAACCGCGCGTGCGCGGTGCTCGATGCGCATGCCGAGCGGCTCACGCTTCAGCAGCTGAGCGATGCCGTGCACGTGAGCCCGTTCCACCTTCAGCGGCTCTTCAAGCGCGTGGTCGGCGTGTCGCCGCGGCAGTACCAGGCCGCGCAGCGCGGCGCCGCGCTGCGGCAGGCGCTGCAAAGCGGGCAGCCGGTCACGCGGGCGGCCGTCGATGCGGGCTTCAACTCGCCGTCGCGGCTCTATGCGTCGGTGCCGCGCGAGCTCGGGATGGCGCCGTCCGCGTTCCGTCGCCAGGGCGCCGGCCTGCGGATCGGCTATGCGACCGCGTCGACGTCGCTCGGCACGGTGCTCGTCGCCGCGACCGAACAGGGCATCTGCCGGATCGCGTTCGGCGACGAACCGGCGTTGCTGGTCGGCGAGCTGAAGGACGCGTTCGCGCGCGCCGAACTGGTCGAATCGTCCGCGCGGCTCGCGCCGTTCGTCACGCAGATCCGCGCGTACCTGGACGGCACACGGCACGCATTCGACCTGCCGCTCGACATCGCACCGACCGCGTTCCAGCAGCGCGTGTGGGAAGCGCTGACGCATATTCCGTACGGCGAAACGCGCAGCTACTCGGAGATCGCCGAGGCGCTCGGCTCGCCGCGCGCGGTGCGTGCCGTGGCGTCCGCGTGTGCGTCGAACCCGGTCGCGCTCGCGATCCCGTGCCACCGTGTCGTGCAGAAGGGCGGCGCGCTCGCCGGGTATCGCTGGGGCGTGCGCCGCAAGGCGACGCTGCTCGCGGCCGAGGCGCGTCATGCGCACGACGATGAAAACGAAGCCGTGACGGAGGGAAGTGCAGTTTGAGCATCGCGAAAACAACGATCACGTCAACCGTGAACGGCGGCCATGTGCCGCCGTCCGCGCAGATGGAACTGCGCTTCAACGCGCCCTACGACTGGGCGCGCGTGCTGCGCTTCTTCAGCGGGCGCGCGATTCCGGGTGTCGAGCAGGTCGCGGACGGCGTGTATCGCCGCATCGTCGACCTGCATGGCGACTCGGGCCGGCTCACCGTCACGAAACATCCGCGCAAGCATTGCCTGATCGCGACCGTTGAAGGGGCGGTCGCGCGTCATGTCGACGATGCATTCGCCGCGCGCGTCGCGACGATGTTCGACCTCGGCGCCGATCCGGCTGCGATCGGCGGCGGGCTCGCGCGCGATCCGTGGTTCGCGCCGCTCGTCGAGGCCGCGCCGGGGCTGCGCGTGCCGGGCGCGTGGTCGGGGTTCGAGCTGGCCGTGCGCGCGATCGTCGGCCAGCAGGTGAGCGTGAAAGCTGCGACGACGATCGTCGGCCGGCTCGTCGAACGGGCCGGCGAGCGCGTGGTGCATATCGACGATGGCGCGCCCGCATGGCGTTTCCCGACGCCCGATGCGCTGGCCGCGTGCGATCTCGACAAGATCGGGATGCCCGGCAAGCGCGTGGCGGCACTGACGGGCGTGGCGCGCGCGGTGGCGGCCGGCGACGTGCCGGTCGATCGCGCGCATGCCGATCTCGCGACGCTGCGCGGCGCGTGGCTCGATCTGCCCGGCATCGGCCCGTGGACCGTCGAATACATCGCGATGCGCGCGTGGCGCGACCCGGACGCGTGGCCGGCATCCGATCTCGTGCTGATGCAGTCGATCGCCGCGCGCGATCCGTCGCTCGACCGGCTGGCGAGCCAGAAGCGCCGCACCGAAGGCTGGCGGCCGTGGCGCGCGTACGCGGCGCTGCATTTGTGGAACGAAGTGGCCGACCGGGCGGGCGGCGCGCGCGGCGGGTGATGGCGGCGGCCCGAGTCGGGTGCGACCGGACGAGGCTGCGATGCAACCCGTTGCGCAAGCCGTGTCGCCGTTCGTCGGCTGCTGGCCGCCACGACGATTCGGCGAATCCGGCGCCTGCCGGACGCCGGGCGCGCAACGCGCGCGTATGCCTCTTTCCTCTGTCAGTTCGGCAGCACGGTTGCACCTGCCGCCGCCTGTCCGCGCTTCACGATCCATCGGACGAATTCACGTGACCGACGTGCCGATCGACGCCGCATGAAACCGGTAACACACGCCGCGACAGCCGCGATCGGCCCGTCCGGCGGCCCGCTCCGGCGGCCCGCTCCGGCCCGCGAGCCATGCCCGCGACCACCTCAAGCGCGTGTTCCGGCGAGATGTTAAAGTGCCCGCTACCAACGAAGCGACCAACAATCCAGCCGGCCGCGCGCGGCGTTCTGCGCGCGGCCGTCACGCACTTGCGTCTCCATGTCGAACACCATGACTCACCGCCAGTCCGAACTGCTGCTGAATCGCCTCGAAGCACTGAGCTCGGGCCCGACGCGGCAGCATCTGCCCGACGGCCTGCGCGGCATCGAAAAGGAAAGCCTGCGCGTGACGCGCGACGGGATGATCGCGTTCACGCCGCATCCGCGCGCGCTCGGTTCGGCACTCACGCACCCGGCGCTGACGACCGACTACTCCGAAGCGCTGATCGAGCTGATCACGCCCGCGGAACGCGACGCCGCGATCACGCTCGAACGCCTCGACGAGCTGCATCGCTACGTCTATGCATCGCTCGGCGACGAGATGCTGTGGAACGACTCGATGCCGGGCCTGCTGCCGGCCGACGACCAGATTCCGATCGCCAACTACGGCACGTCGAACATCGGCCGCCTGAAGACGGTGTACCGGCGCGGCCTCGCGTATCGCTACGGCCGCACGATGCAGTGCATCGCCGGCATCCACTACAACTACTCGCTGCACGAGGAAGTGTGGCGGCGCCTGCATGCGGAAGAAGGGTCGACGGCCACGCTCGTCGATTACCAGTCGGAGCGCTATCTCGCGCAGATTCGCAACTTCCGCCGCCGCAGCTGGCTGCTGATGTACCTGTTCGGCGCGTCGCCCGCGCTCGACACGAAGTTCCTGCGCGGCAAGCCGCACAAGCTCGACACGTTCGACGCCGATACGCTGTACCAGCCGTATGCGACCAGCCTGCGGATGAGCGATCTCGGCTACTCGAACACGACGGCCCAGGCCGCGCTGCACGTCGACTACAACACGCTGCCCGGCTATCTCGACGCGCTGTCGAAGGCCGTCAGCGAGCCGTATCCGGCATACGAGGCGATCGGCACGCATCGCGACGGCGAGTGGATCCAGATCAACACGAACGTGCTGCAGATCGAGAACGAGTTCTACTCGACGATCCGGCCGAAGCGCGTCACGTATTCGGGCGAACGCCCGCTGCATGCGCTCGCATCGCGCGGCGTGCAGTACATCGAGGTGCGCTGCCTCGACATCGATCCGTTCGAGCCGACCGGCATCGCGCTGGAGACCGCGCGCTTCATCGACGCGTTCCTGCTCGCATGCGCGCTCGACGACAGCGCGCCGCTCGACTGCGACGCGTACAAGGAAGCGAACGCGAACTTCGGCAGCGTGACGATGGAAGGCCGCAAGCCGGGGCTCACGCTGTCGCGCGACGGGCAGCCGATCACGCTGCAGGCGTGGGCGGACGACCTGATGGCCGATATCGAAACCGTCGGCCGCCGTCTCGACGAAATCCGCGGCGGCGACGAGCATGCGCGCGCGATCGCCGCGCAGCGCGAGAAGCTCGCCGATCCGGAGCGCACGCCGTCGGCGCGCGTGCTGCGCACGATGCGCGAGAATGGACAGTCGTTCCTCGCGTTCGCGCTGGCGCAGAGCGAAGCGCATGCCGCGTATTTCCGCGCGCATCCGCCGTCGGCGGACACGCTGCGCACCGAGCAGGCGCTCGCCGCGAAGTCGCTGGCCGAGCAGGCCGAGCTCGAAGCGAAGGAGGCCGGATCGTTCGACGCGTTCGTCGCGGCCTATCGCGCGTATACGCTGAACCGCTTCAGCGTCTGAGGATCGCGCAGCGCGGCCGCGCGCGTTGGCGTGCGGGCCGCGTGCGTGTCGGTCGGTGCTGGTCGTGCCGCGCCGTTACCCGTTCGATCCGGTTCGGTCGGCAATCAGTGATGCGCGTACGTGCCGCGATCGATCGTATGCGGCAGCGCCGGCTTGCCCGATTCCACGTTCGCCCGGCCACCGTTGCCGTAACTCGCATCGTCGCCGCGTGCCTGCGCGGCGCGCCGCATGATCGCCTGCATGTTCTCCGGAAAGTCGGGACTGCTCGCGAGGCTCGTCCGGTAGCCGGCGGCCTCCAGTTCCGCGAGTTCCTGGCGGACCTCCGCGCGCGTCAGCGTCGATGCGGCCTGCGCGTGGGTGGCGAAGGCCGCGCCGATCAGCAGGAATGCGCATGCCGCGTGTTTCATCGTCTTCATCGTGTTCACTCCGTGAGGTTCCGGTGCCGCGCCGTCGTCGGCGCGGGCGGAATCGATGCGGCCAGTCTAGGCTTCGGACGCCAAACGAAACATCCCGCCGGCCGGTAGTCTCCTTTGTCGCGCGCGCAACATTGCGCAGGTGATGACGTCGCGCACGCCGGTGGGCCGTTCGCGACAGGTTTCCTGTCGGGTGCGACAGCGGCCCGCCAACTGCCGGCCATCGTGCGGCGGATGTCCGTATCGGGTCGCTGCATTTTCGGGCTTGTCCCCCTTGTACAAGCGCCGTACGCCTCCTAACCTTTTTTAAGCGACCGATCGGTTGGCCGTGCAACGTCGTTGCGTGCACAAGTGCCCGATCGTTGTCGCGAGTGCAGAACGTCGCTTTGCACCGAATCCGGGGGCGCTGACGCGCCAACCCGGGTCGCCTTTGGAGACACGATGAATCCCACCGACGCCCTACCGCCCGGCATCGTCTTCGCGCAGCCGCTGACGCCGGTCGCCAACTCGCTGTTCCTGTCCTTCCTCGTCGCCGTGATTCCGATCGCGGTCGCGCTGATCGCGCTCGGCGTGCTGCGCCGCCCCGCGTGGCAGGCGTCGCTCGCCGGGCTCGTTACCGGCCTCGCGGTCGCGATCGGCGCGTGGGGCATGCCGGCCGGGCTCGCGTTCAACGCGGTCGGCGCGGGCATGGCGCTCGCGGTCGTGCCCGTGATGTGGATCGTCTTCAACGCGCTGCTGCTGTACAACATCGCGGTGAAATCGGGCCGCTTCGACCAGTTCCGGCAGTGGATGCTCGACAACCTGCCCGACGACCGCCGCCTCGTGCTGCTCGTCGTCGCGTTCTCGTTCGGCTGCCTGCTCGAAGGGATCTCCGGATTCGGCACGCCGGTCGCGATCACGAGCGCGCTGTTGATCGCACTCGGCTTCCCCGCGCTCGAAGCGCTCACCTATACGCTGCTGTTCAACACGGCACCGGTCGCGTTCGGCGCGCTCGGCGTGCCGATCACCGTGCTCGGCGCGGTCACGTCGCTGCCGCCCGCGACGCTCGCGCAGATGGTCGGCCGCCAGCTGCCGTTCTTCGCGCTGCTGCTGCCGTTCTATGTGGTCGGCGCGTATGGCGGGCTGCGTTCGATCAGGCAGCTGTGGCCCGCGCTGCTCGTGTCGGGCGCCAGCTTCGCGCTCGCGCAGTTCGTCACGTCGAACTTCCTCGGCTACCAGCTCACCGACGTGCTGTCGTCGCTCACGTCGCTGATCGTCACGATCGGCTTCCTGCAGGTGTGGAAGCCGCAGCCCGATCCGCAATACGCGCTCGCGCGCAGCGTGCCCGCGGCAGCCGGCGCCGCGCGCGCGGGCTTCGGCGGCTGGCTGCCGTGGCTCGTCGTGTCGGTGGTCGTGATCGTGTGGGTGCACGCGAACGTCGCGGCGATCGGCGACGTGAAGATCAAGTGGCCGGGCCTGCACAACGCGGTGTTCGTGTCGCTGTACCACAAGCCGTATGCGGCGATCTGGGATTTCCAGCCGCTCGGCACGGGCACCGCGATCCTGCTCTCGGCGATCGTCACGGCCGCGCTGACGCGCACCGGCGTCGGTGCGTTCCTCGAATGCGTGGTCAAGACCTGGCGGCAGACATGGATCGCGATCGTCACGGTGATGATGATCGTCGGGCTCGCGTACCTGCTGAACTACTCGGGGATCAGCTACACGCTCGGCACCGGCGTCGCGTCGACGGGCGCGCTGTTCCCGCTGGTGTCAGCGTCGCTCGGCTGGATCGCCGTGTTCCTGTCCGGCAGCGACACGTCGGGCAATGCGCTGTTCGGCAACCTGCAGGTCGTCGCCGCGAGGCAGCTCGGCCTCGATCCGGTGCTGATGGCCGCGACCAACTCGTCGGGCGGCGTGATGGGCAAGATGATCTCGCCGCAGAACATCGCGACGGGCGTGTCGACGACGGACCTGAAGGGGCAGGAAGGCGTCGTGTTCGCGCGCACCTTCTGGCACAGCGTGATCCTCACGCTGCTGCTCGGCGTGCTCGTGTTCCTGCAGCAGCACGTGTTCACGTGGATGATTCCGGCGCTGCCGAAGTGACGCGTGGCCGGACGCGAGAAGGAAGGCACGAGGAAATAACGAGGGAAGGCGCGACGAAAGGCGCCAGAAAATGCGCGAAAGCGGCGAACGCGCGGCGACTCAGCGCGCGTTCGCCCGCCGCGTCGTGTCGCGCGGTGCGTGCTCCGCCGGCAGGATGCAGGCGAGGAACGCGTCGATCGCCGGGCTCTGGCGGCGCGCCTTCAGGTAGTACACGTATTCGTCGATCGTCGTGTCGATGCCGCGCAGCGCGATCACGCGCAGGTCCGGATGGCGCTCGGCCTCGCCGAGCGGAAACAGGCTGCCGCCCACGCCATGCAGGATCGCCTCGCGGATCGCTTCGCGGCTGCCGATCTCGGCGACCGACGCAGCCGCGACGCCGGCCGTCGCGAGGATCGTCTCCGTGCAGCGGCGCGTGACCGAGCCTTCCTCGCGCATCAGCAGCCGCACGTCGGCGAGCTGCGCCGGGTCGATCGCGTCGAAACGCGCGAGCGGATGGTTGCGATGCACGACGAGCACGAGCGGATCGGTCGAGATCACCTTGCGTTCGAGGCCGTCGGCGTCGTTGGGCTGCGACGAGACGGCGAGATCGATGCGGAATTCCTGCAGCGCCTGCAGGATTTCCTCGGAGTTGCCGATCCGGCACGTGAGCGCGATCGACGGATGCGCGTTCGAGAAGCGGCCGACCGCATCCATGATGTAGTACGGGCCCGTCGCGCCGATCCGCAGGTGGCCTTCGAACAGGCCGCCGACGTTGCGCAGCATGATGTCGGCCTGCGCCTCGAGCGCGATCATCTTCTCGACGAGCGGCAGCAGCTCGATGCCCGTCTCGGTGACTTCGAGCTTGCGGCCGCTGCGGTAGAACAGCTCGACGCCGTACACCTGCTCGACCTGCCGGATCTGCGCGGCAATCGTCGGCTGGCTCACGCCCAGGTGGCGCGCGGCGCGCGTGATGCTGCCCTGCCGGACGGTCGCGTGGAACGCCTTCAGCTGATCGAACACGACTCGGCTTCTCCCCCCTCTTCATCGCGCGTCAGCGTAGCGCATGCGTGTGTCGGCCGCATGAAAGGCGCGTCGTATGCCACTTCGAAAAAAAGCTGGGGGTAACCGCAAGAAACCTGCTGGAACCGGTCACGGCCGGGACATGCCGGTGCGGGGTAATAACGGCAACGCACCGACCGCCGGCCCCGCTCGACCGGCGACCCCACTCCTACCGAAAACAGGGTCTTCTTCATGTCCTCGAACAATCGACGCGATTTCCTGCGCCTCGCCGCGCAGTCGGCCGGCGCGATGGCCGCCTACGCGGGCTTCCCGCCCGCGATCCGCAATGCGCTGGCGATGCCGGCCGCCTATCGCACCGGCACGATCCGCGACGTCGAACACGTCGTGATCTTCATGCAGGAAAACCGCTCGTTCGACCATTACTTCGGCGGCCTGCGCGGCGTGCGCGGCTTCAACGACCCGCGACCGCACCTGCTGCCGAGCGGCGCACCGGTGTGGCAGCAGCCGCCGGCGTCGGTATTCACGAAGAACTACCATTCGCGCGGCCTCGATCCGTCGGCGCCGTACGTGCTGCCGTTCTACCTCGACCCGAAGCAGACGACCGAATTCCAGCCGGGCACCAACCACGGCTGGAGCAGCGGCCACCTCGCCTGGAACAACGGCCAGTGGGACCAATGGGTGAACCAGAAGCAGGACGTGCTGACGATGGGCTACCTGAAGCGCCAGGATCTCACGTACCACTACGCATTGGCCGACGCGTTCACGATCTGCGATTCGTATTTCTGCTCCGCGCATGCCGACACGGCGCCGAACCGCATCTACCTGTGGACCGGCACGGTCGACCCGCGCAACATCTACGGCAACCCGCCGAACGGCCCGGGCATCGGCGAGCGCGACGACGTGAACGGCTACACGTGGACGACCTACGCCGAGCGCCTCGAGAACGCGAAGATCAGCTGGAAGGTGTACCAGGGCGGCACGGGCATCCCGGGCGACCCGACCGACAACTACACCGACAACTCGCTGATGTTCTTCAAGCGCTTCCAGGTGAAGGAAGGCGCGAGCGGCCCGCTGGTCGACAAGGGTGCGTCGGACCACACGCTCGCCGAGCTGAAGGCCGACGTGCAGGCGAACCGGCTGCCGCAGGTGTCGTGGATCGTGTCGCCGTACAAGTACAGCGAGCACCCGCAGGCGTCGCCGACCGACGGCGCGTTCTACATCAACATGGTGCTCGAGGCGCTGACGTCGAATCCCGAAGTGTGGGCGAAGACGGTGTTCATCCTCAACTACGACGAGAACGACGGGCTGTTCGACCACGTCGTGCCGCCGGTGCCGCCGGTGACGAGCGGCGTGGGCGGGCAGGGCATCGTGTCGTCGAACCTGCTGTCGAACCTCGGCGACGAGCTGCTCGACCTGAACAAGTACCCGGGCGAGATGAGCCCGCTCGTGCCGGGTGCCGACCCGGGCGGCATCCAGCCGATCGGCCTCGGGCCGCGCGTACCGCTGATCATCATCTCGCCGTGGACGAAGGGCGGCTGGGTCTGCTCGGAGACGTTCGACCATACATCGGTGCTGCGTTTTCTCGAAGCGCGCTTCGGCGTGAAGGAGCCGAACATCAGCGCATGGCGCCGGTCGATCTGCGGCGACCTCACGTCGGCATTCGATTTCTCCGCGCGCCCCGACACGCGCACCGTGAGCTTCACGGTGCCGCAGCACATCGCGACGGCCGGCCACGCGTACCAGGTGCCCGCGCAGCAGTCGATGCCGGTGCAGGAGCCCGGCACGCGTCCCGCGCGTGCGCTGCCGTACGAGCTGTTCGTGCACAGCCGCGTGAGCGGGCACGACGACAGCGTGTCGCTCGACTTCGCGAACTCCGGCGACGCGGGCGCGGCGTTCTACGTGTACGACCGCCGCAACCCGGCGACACCGCCGCGTCGTTATGCGGTGTCCGCGCACGACCGCTTCGTCGATACGTGGAGCACGTCGGCCGCGCACGGCGAGTACCATCTCGCCGCATACGGCCCGAACGGCTATCTGTGCGAGTTCCAGGGCAACACGCGGCTGGCCGCGGACGGCCGCCACGCGAACCCCGAAGCGAAGATCGGCTACGACGTGCGCAACCGCCACGTGTACCTGCAACTGCGCAACAGCGGGCGCGCGACGTGCCGCGTGACGGTCGACAACGCGTACAGCCATGCGCATGCGCGTACCTACACGCTGGAGCCGGGCGAGCGCGTCGAGGATCACTTCGAGCTGTCGTCGAGCCACGGCTGGTACGATCTGACGATCACCGCGACGACGCTGCGCGGTGGCGACGACAAGGTCGTGCGCCGCTTCGCGGGCCACGTCGAAACGGGCCGGCCGAGCCACAGCGATCCGGGGCCGGTGAAGCACACGGCCTGACGGCCGGCACACGTCGCGCGGTTCGGGCAAGCTTCGCCCGCCGTGCGACGGCCGCCTGCCGGATGAACCCCGGCAGGTGGAACTGGTTTTTGGAAACTGAAGACTGTTGACAATGTGTCGGGCCGAGGGTATAGAAGGTCATTCGCCGATATGGCGCCCTCGTTTTCACCCGCAGCCCCGCTGCCTGTCCGACCATGACTGCCCCGAACACGCTCAGTGCCATCGAACTCCTGCAAAGCCAGTCGCTCGCGATGATCGTCCAGGACATGCTCGAGCGCGCGATCGTCTCCGGCGAATACGTACCCGGCGAGAAGCTCAACGAAGTCGAGATCGCGACGAAGCTGAACGTGTCGCGCGGCCCCGTGCGCGAAGCGTTCCGCGCGCTGGAGCAGGCCGGACTGCTGCGCAACGAGAAGAACCGCGGCGTGACCGTGCGCGTCGTGCCGCTGCGCGAGGCCGAGGAGATCTACGAAGTGCGCGCGATGCTCGACGAGTCGGTCGCGCGCGCGCTCGCGAAGCGCATCTCGCCCGACACGCTGAAAGTGCTGAAGGGCATTATCCAGTCGATGAAGGGCGCCGCGAAGTCGCACGACGTCACGCGCTATACCGAGCTGAACGTGCAGTTCCACGACGCGATGGTCGTCGGCGTCGGCAATACGCACCTGACCGACACCTACCGCCGGCTCGTGCGTCAGCTCGGGCTGCTGCGCCAGGCCGCGATCGAGGCCGAGGAAGATGCGATCGCGGTGTCGGCGGCCGAGCACGACAAGATCGTGCAGGCGCTCGCGAGCGGCGACGAGGAGAAGGCCGTCGCGCTGGTGCGCGAGCACGTCGCGCATGGCCTCGCGCGGATGCGCCGCACGCACGAGCAGGGGCTGCCGGTAGCGGGCAAGGCGGCGCGGGAGAAAACCGCGCGCGCTTGACGCAGCCGCAAGAGTCGCCGCATAAGAAGCAAAGGGACGCCTCGCAGCGTCCCTTTTTCATTGCGACGTTACCGTCGTCGCGTCGAACGCATCGTCACGCCTTGTCGGCCTTCCCGGCCGCGCTCGCGAACTTCGCGAGCCACGTATCGACGGCCGACGGCTGCCGGTTCTCGTCCTCCGCGCGCTCCTTGCGGCGGATCGCGTTGCGCACGACGTGCGCGCCGACATAGCGGATCGGCTCCGGCGGGAAATGGCCGAGCGGGCCGCGCACGATCGGGCTGCGCGTCCACGCGTTGTCGAGGCCGAGCACGAGCGACGACAGGATCTGCCCGCCCATGTAGGTCGGCCCGACGCCGTTGCCCGAATAGCCGAAACCGTAGAACACGTTCGGCGCGCCGTCGAAGCGGCCGAAGAACGGGAAGCCCGTCACCGAGCGGTCCGACGGGCCGTTCCAGCTCGCGGTGATCGGCACGCCCGCGAGCGACGGGAAGAATTCGCGCAGGCCTTGCGTGAGCTGCGCCTCGTACGGCGAGCGCCGGTCGAACACCGGCGCGATGCGGCTGCGCCACGAGAACGTGTTGCCGCCCTTGCCGAGCATCAGCCGCCCGTCGGCCGTCGTGCGGTAGTAGTAGACGAAGATCCGCGAATCGAGCACCGACACGCCGTCCACGAGCCCGGTCTTCTCGAGCAGCTCCGGGCATTTCTCGGTGATGACCATATCGCTCGACACGACCGCGATCGTGCGCTCGAACTGCGGGAAACGGCTCGCCATCCACGCGTTGATCGCGAACACGAGCTTGCCCGCCGTGACGCTGCCGGACGGCGTGCGCACGACGGCCGGCTGCCCGAGCGTGAAGTCGAGCATCGGCGTGCGTTCATGGATCCGGATGCCCATCGCGAGCGCGACGCGGCGCAGCCCGCGCACGAGCTTGCCGGGATGCACGGTCGCGGCGATCGGCGAGTAGACGCCGTCGAGATTGCGCGCGGAGCCCGAGCGGCGCGCGACTTCGGCGGGCGGCAGCGGCTCGTAGCTGTGGATGCCGCATGCGGCGAGCGCGGCGAGCACCGGCGCGAGCGTGCCGACCTGCGCGCGCGACGTCGCGGTGTACAGCGTGCCGTCGAGCCGCAATTCGGCGTCGATGTCGTGCGCGCGGCAGAAATCGGCGATGTGCCGGACGGCCGCTTCCGACGCCTTCACGAGCCGGATCGCCTCGGCTTCGCCGAACAGCCGCCGCAGCGTCAGGAATTTCGCGGACCACGTGAGCAGGCAGCCGCCGTTGCGGCCGCTCGCGCCGGCGCCACACAGGTCGGCTTCGAGGATCGCGATGTCGAGCGCCGGGTTCTGCTGCTTCGCCTGGATCGCGGTCCAGAGCCCGGTGAAGCCGCCGCCGACGATGCAGACGTCGGCCTGCGTTGCGCCCTGCAGCATGGGGGCGAGATCGCCGTCGTTGAACAATGCTTGTTCGATCCAGAAGGGTCGCATCGAGTGGTTCTTCGTGCATGGAAGGAAAACATCGCCGCCGCGTGGCGGCGCGCGGTCGGTTGTATCGCGTCACGTCAGGCCACCGTCTCGGCCGACACACGGCTCACGCCCATCGCCCGCAGCGTGTCGGCGATCGCGATGACGGCGCCCGGAATGCCGGCCTCGTCAACGTCGCCGATGCAGCCGACGCGGAACGTCTCGACTTCGGTCAGCTTGCCCGCATACGGAATGTAGCCATGCTTTTTGACCTCCTGATAAAACCGTGTGAAGTCGTAGTTCGGTTCATCTTCAGCCCCCTTGACTGAGACGCCGCGGCACGCGGCGGATGAGTTGAGATCAGCCTCTTTTTCACTGCGCTGCTTTGCTTTCTGTTCTCTGCATGTTGTTGACAATCTACAAATCATCAACTTTAATGTCAAGCATCGAAAACACCTCCCTTCGGCGCGGCGCGGGCGCCGACGGCTCAACCCCGTCGAACTGAAAGGAATGAACGTCATGACTGGAACGCCTGATTCCGTGGAAGTGAACGGCCGCCGCTACAACTGGATGAGCCGGCCCGTGGTGGTGGTCTGCGTCGATGGCTGCGCATCCGAATATCTGGAAGAAGCGGCCGAGGCCGGCGTCGCGCCGTTCCTGCGCACGCTGCTGAAACCCGGCACGGCGCTCAAGGGCGAATGCGTGGTGCCGAGCTTCACGAACCCGAACAACCTGTCGATCGTTACCGGCGTGCCGCCCGCGATCCACGGGATCAGCGGCAACTACTTCTACGATCGCGACACCGGCGCCGAGGTGCTGATGAACGATCCGAAGTACCTGATCGCGCCCACCGTGCTGGCAACCTTCGCCGAACAGGGCGCGCGCGTCGCGGTCGTCACCGCGAAGGACAAGCTGCGCCGCCTGCTCGGCAAGGGGCTGAAGGGCATCTGCTTCTCGTCGGAAAAGGCCGACGAAGCGAGCCTCGAGGAAAACGGCATCGACAACGTGCTGGAGCTCGTCGGCAAGCCGGTGCCGAGCGTGTACAGCGCGGATCTGTCGGAGTTCGTGTTCGCGGCCGGCGTACGCCTGCTCGAGACGCGGCCGATCGACCTGATGTACCTGTCGACGACCGACTACGTGCAGCACAAGTGCGCACCCGGCACGCCCGGCGCGAACGCGTTCTACGCAATGATGGACAAGTACCTGCGGCGCCTCGACGCGCTCGGCGCGATCGTCGCGATCACGGCCGACCACGGGATGAATGCGAAGCACGACGCCACCACCGGCGAGCCGAACGTGATCTACCTGCAGGAGCTGTTCGACGAATGGCTCGGCCACGACGCGGCGCGCGTGATCCTGCCGATCACCGATCCGTACGTCGTGCACCACGGCGCGCTCGGCTCGTTCGCGACCGTCTACGTGCCGGCGTCGGCCGATGTCGATGCGCTGTGCGCGCGTCTTGCGGCGGTGGATGGCATCGAGATCGTGCTGACGGGCGCCGAGGGCTGCGCGCGCTTCGAACTGCCGCCCGAGCGGATGGGCGACCTGATCGTGATCTCGAAGCAGGACGTTGTGCTCGGCACGCGCCGCATCAGGCACGACCTGTCGGGGCTCGACGTGCCGCTGCGCTCGCACGGCGGGATCTCCGAGCAGATCGTGCCGCTGATCTTCAGCAGGCCGGTCGCCGCCGACGTCACGGGCCGCGCGCGGCTGCGCAACTTCGACATCATCGACATCGCGCTCAACCATCTGCAGTGATGCGCACGCATCCGCAAGGGAACACACTCATGAACGTCATTGCAGCCTCGACGGCCGTCCGCGAGATTCGTCGCGAAGCACTGCGAATCGACGGCGAACGGATTCATCGGGACGCGGTGATCGACGTGCGCAACCCGTACGACGGCTCGCTGGTCGGCACCGTGCCGAAGGCGACGCTGGAAGACGTGCGGCGCGCATTCGCGGTCGCGCGCGCGTACCGGCCGACGCTCACGCGCCACGAGCGTGCGGCGATCCTGCGCCGCGCGGCCGACATCGTGCGCTCGCGCACCGCCGGGATCGCGGCGCTGATCACGGCCGAGGCCGGGTTGTGCATCAAGGATTCGACGTACGAAGCGGGCCGCGTGGCCGACGTGCTGACGTTCGGCGCCGGTGAAGTGCTGAAGGACGACGGGCAGATCTTCTCGTGCGATCTGACGCCGCACGGCAAGAAGCGCCGCGTGTACACGCAGCGCGATCCGCTGCTCGGCGTGATTTCCGCGATCACGCCGTTCAACCACCCGATGAACCAGGTCGCGCACAAGATCGTGCCGTCGGTCGCGACCAACAACCGGATCGTCGTGAAGCCGTCGGAGAAGGTGCCGCTGTCGTGCTACCTGTTCGCCGACATCCTGTACGAAGCCGGCCTGCCGCCGCAGATGCTGCAGGTGCTCACCGGCGACCCGACGGAGATCGCGGACGAACTGATCACGAACCCGGCGATCGATCTGATCACGTTCACCGGCGGCGTATCGATCGGCAAGTCGATCGCCGCGCGGATGGGTTACCGGCGCGCGGTGCTCGAACTCGGCGGCAACGATCCGATCATCGTGATGGAAGACGCCGATCTCGACGAAGCGAGCACGCTCGCGGTGTCGGGCTCGTACAAGAACTCGGGGCAGCGCTGCACGGCGATCAAGCGGATGCTCGTGCACGAAACGGTGGCCGATCGATTCACGGAGCTCGTTGTCGAGAAGACGCGCGCGTGGTCGTACGGGAATCCGTCGGATCCGTCGGTCGACATGGGCACCGTGATCGACGAAGCGGCCGCGAAGTTCTGCGAGCAGCAGGTGAACGACGCGATCGCGCGCGGTGGGCGGCTGCTGGTCGGCAACGTGCGCGACGGCGCGCTGTATTCGCCGACGGTGATCGATCGCGTGACGCCCGACATGCCGCTGGTGAAGCATGAAACCTTCGGCCCCGTGTCGCCGATCATGCGCTTTCGCGACATCGACGAAGCGATCCGGATGTCGAACAGCACCGACTATGCGCTGTCGTCGTCGGTCTGCACGAACCGCTTCGACAACATCACGCGCTTCATCACCGAGCTGGAAGTCGGCAGCGTGAACGTGCGCGAGGTGCCGGGCTACCGGCTCGAGCTGACGCCGTTCGGCGGCGTGAAGGATTCGGGGCTCGGCTACAAGGAAGGCGTGCAGGAAGCGATGAAGAGCTTCACGAATACGAAGACGTATTCGCTGCCGTGGTGAGCGGCGCGTGATGCGGACGCGCCGGCTCGAAGGCCGGCGCGCGAAATTTCCCTCGACGGGATGCGGCCGCGACGGCCGTCAGGCGACGTTCAATCGCCCTCGTCGTGGTGGTGATGACGCCAGCCGCGATGCCAGCCGTTGTCATGCCGGTAGTAGCGGTAACGGTAGTCGCCGTAGTACGGGCCGTAATAGACGGGTGCCGGCTCGTACACGACGGGCGGCGGCGGCGCGTAGTAGACAGGCGGCGCTTCGATCACGGGCCCCGGCACGCCGAAATACACGCCGATGTCGGCACGCGCGAATGCGCTTGCCGACAGGCAGGCGGCCGCGATACCGAGGGCGCTGGACAACAGGATGCGTTTCATTTGCCGTTCCCTCCGTTCGCGGGCGGCAAGGCCCGCGAGCAATCGGTTCACCTGTCTTCATGGTATGTAGTGCGTGCCGAATGGGTGATACCGCGTTGTCGTTTCTGTAACCACCGGTAACGAATCGTCCGACGATTGCCGCGCCGTATCGCGACGGATTTCGTCTGCGGAATGCGTGGCTGGCCGGCGCGTTATTCGACGCGCTCATATCGTTAGCGGATTTGCGTTTTTGCCGGGCATCGGCGCGTCGGTAGAATTCGCGGACCTCTCGCGCGGCCGCTCGGGCCGGCGGGTTACTCCCTTCCATCGTTCGGGGTCCGCACCATGAAATTCATCCGCTCCATTCTGCTCGTCGCGCTGCTGCAGGCCGTCGCGGCCACGAGCGCATTCGCCGCCGACGATCTCGCGCAGATCAAGTCGTCCGGCGTGTTCCGGGTCGGCACCGAAGGCACGTACGCGCCGTTCACGTACCACGACGAAACGGGCAAGCTGACGGGCTTCGATGTCGACATCGCCACCGCGATCGCGCAGCGCCTCGGCGTGAAGCCGCAATTCGTCGAAGGAAAGTGGGACGGGCTGATCGCGGGCCTCGACGTGAACCGCTACGACGCGGTCGTCAACGAAGTGTCGATCACCGACGCGCGCAAGGCGAAATACGCTTTCTCGTCGCCGTACATCACGTCGCACGCGGTGCTGATCGTGCGCACGGACAACACGACGATCCGCTCGTTCGACGACCTGAAGGGCAAGAAATCCGCGAACACGCTGACGAGCAATTTCGGCAAGCTCGCGGCGTCTCACGGCGCGGACGTGGTGCCCGTGCAGGGCTTCAACGAATCGATCGACCTGCTGACGTCCGGGCGCGTCGACGCGACGATCAACGATTCGCTGTCGTACCTCGATTTCCGCAAGCACAAGCCCGACGCGAAACTGAAGATTGCCGCGACCGACACGACCGGCGCCGGCGACGCGTCGGGCGTGCTGCTGCGCAAGGGCAGCCCCGACCTGGTGGCCGCGATCGACAAGGCGCTCGCGGACATCAAGTCGGACGGCACCTACGCGAAGATCTCGCAGAAGTACTTCGGCCGCGACGTGTCGCAGCCGTGACGCGAGGCTGAACGATGCCGCCCTGGCTGCACCTGATGGCGGAATCGCTGCGGCCCCTGCTTTACGCGGGGCTCGTGTTCACGGTTCCGCTCACGCTCGCGTCGTTCGCGATTGGCCTGTTGCTCGCGTTCGGCGCGGCGCTCGCGCGGCTGTTCGGGCCGCGCTGGGCACAGGCCGTCGTGCGCTTTTATATCTGGCTGTTTCGCGGCTCGCCGTTGCTCGTGCAACTGTTCGTGATCTTCTACGGGCTGCCGAGCGTCGGCATCGTGCTCGATCCGCTGACCGCCGCCGTGATCGGCTTCTCGCTGAATGTCGGCGCGTACAACGCCGAGGTGATCCGCGGCGTGATCGAATCGATCCCGAAGGGGCAGTGGGAGGCCGCGTACTCGATGGCGATGACGCGCGCGCAGGCGCTGCGCCGCGCGATTCTGCCGCAGGCCGCGCGCGTCGCGCTGCCCGCGCTGTCGAATTCGTTCATCTCGCTCGTGAAGGACACGTCGCTCGCGGCCGTGCTGACGGTGCCCGAGATCTTCCAGGCCGCGCAGCGCATCGCGGCCGTGACCTACGAGCCGCTGATCCTCTATACCGAAGCCGCGCTGATCTACCTGCTGTTCAGTTCGGTGCTCTCCACGCTGCAACGTCGCCTCGAAATTCGTTTCGGCCGTCACGCGTTGTTCCAGGCGGAGTTGCGATGATTCGTCTCGAACGCATCGACAAGTCGTTCGGCGCGCACCGCGTGCTGAGCGCGATCGACCTCGCATTGCAGCCGGGCAGCGTGACCGCGCTGATCGGGCCGTCCGGCAGCGGCAAGAGCACGCTGCTGCGCTGCGTGAACCTGCTCGAAGTGCCCGAGGCGGGCACGCTCACGGTGGGCGACGCGCGCGTCGACTTTGCACCGGCGCGCCGGCCGTCGCGCGACGCCGTGTTCGCGGTGCGCCGGCAGACCGGCATGGTATTCCAGAACTTCCAGTTGTTTCCGCACCTGAGCGTCGTGCAGAACGTGATGGAAGGGCTCGTGACCGTGCAGCGCTGGCCGCGCGAGCGTGCGCGCGAACGGGCGCTCGCGCTGCTCGACAAGGTCGGCATCGCGGACAAGGCCGACGCGTGGCCCGCGACGCTGTCGGGCGGCCAGCAGCAGCGCGTCGCCATCGCACGCGCACTCGCGCCGTCGCCGCAGGTGCTGCTGTGCGACGAGCCGACGTCGGCGCTCGATCCCGAGCTGTCCATCGAGGTGGTCGAGGTGCTGCGCCAGCTCGCTCGCGAAGGCACGACGATGCTGATGGCCACGCACGACCTGCGCCTGGCCGCGTCGATTGCGCACGATGCGGTGTTTCTCGCAGATGGCCGCATCGTCGAAGCCGGTGCATCGCGCGACCTGTTTAGCCAGCCGCGCGATCCGCGCACCGCGAAGTTCATCGCGACGCTCGCGCAAGGCGTGCCGGCATTCTGACGCGATACGCGATTCCTGCGGTGCTCAGCCCGGCGCTTGCCCGTCGAGCACCGCTGCGACGATCGCCTCCGGCGCATCTTCCTGCACGAGATGGCCCGCGCACGGCACCCGGATCAATTCGCCGTTCGCGATGCGATCGGCGAGCGCCTGTCCCTGTTCGAGCGGAATCCACGCATCGTCCTCGCCCCACACGATGCGCACCGGAAAGTCCGGTGGTGCATAGCGAGCCTCCGCTTCCTCGATGTAGCGCTGGCGCATCTGCGCGATCTGGCGATAGAACGCGGATTGTCCGGCCGGCGTGAGCCACGGCGAACGGTAGATCGACAGCGCATCGTCGCTCAGTGGCCGTGCCACGGCATTGCCGATGTAGGCCGATACGAGCGCGTGATGCGCATACGCCGGCAACTCGGTGAACGCGGCTTCGTGCTGCGCGACGTGGCGCACGAACGGCGAGCCCTGCGGCGCGATCGCGACCGGGTTCACGAGCGTGAGGTCCGCATACGCGATGCCGTCGAGGAAGTGCGCGCGCAGTACGGTCGCACCGCCGTAGTCATGCGCGAGCACACGCGGGCGCGCAATTTTCCATTCATCCAGCATCGCGCCGAACAGTACGTTCTGGCGGCCGAGCGACACATCCGCATCCGGCATGTCGGACTGGCCATAGCCGAGCAGGTCGTAGAAGTACACGCGATGACGCCGCGCGAGCCACGGCGCGATCCGGCGCCACACCTGCGATGAAAACGGCGTGCCATGAACGAGCACGAGCGGCGGGCCTTCGCCGAACGCTCCCCATGCAATCCGGTGGCCTTCGAACATGAAGCGGTTGGCGAGTTCGAGCATCGGCATCTCCGTGATAACCTGTTTTTGCTGTAAACAGGTTACTCCGGATTGCCCGGACATGAAACCGATAGGTGCAAATAAATGGTTACTCGATACGAGTCTGCGCGACACGCGCACGAATGGGGCGCGGCCGATTTCGTCGGCGGCCATCCGGCGCTCGACTTCCTGAACACGGTGGCCGATACGGGCAAGACGCGCGACGAGGACAAGCTCGTCGACTGGCCGGCCGTGCGCGCGTGGGCCGAGCAAGCGGGATTGCTGGCGCCGGCCGATCTGGCGCGGCTTCTGCGTCATGTGCGGCAGGACGGCCCGGACGAGCTGGTGGCGCTGCATCGTTTTCGCGAGGATGCCTACGCCGCGATCGTGCACCTGACGGCCGGAGGCGGCGGCAGCGCCGGTGCGCGTGCGACGGACCGGCTCGCCGTGGCGATCCGCGAAGCGATCGGGCGCAGTGCGTTCGATGCGGTCGACGGCCGGTTCGCGTGGCGGCCCGACGCGCGCGCCGCGTCGCGCTGGGTCGATGCGGCCGCGCTCGGTTTCGAGCATCTGCTGCGCAGCGACGATTTCGCGCGCGTGCGGCAGTGCGGCCGTTGTACGTGGTTCTTCGTCGATCGCGGCCGCGGCGTCGGGCGGCGCTGGTGCGACATGCGCACGTGCGGGAATCGCGCGAAGGTGGAGGCGTTCAGGGAACGATGAAGCGCGCGCCGTTACGGTTGCCGCGCCGCGCGCGGCCGGCGCGCGAGCGTCATTGAGCGGCTTCGTGCGGCCGATGGTCCGGCCATAGCGTCGCGGCGACGAACAGCCCGGCCGCGAGGAACGGCGCGCCGATCGCGAACAGGATGGCCGTGAGGCCCCAGCGATCCCAGAAGAGGTCGACGACCGCGCGCTCGGGGGTGACGGGGTCGTACAGCACGTTGACCGCTTCGCCTTCGCGCAGGCCCGGATGCGACGACGCCGCGCCCAGGGCGAACGTGATCTGGCGCCCGCTGTCGGTCGTGAACGCGACGATTGCCGAATACAGCGACGTGCGCGGCCGGGGCGACCGCGCGTTTTTCGCGATCTCGACGACATGGCCGGTCGAGTGCGCATAGTCGCGGACGATCTGCCACTGACGCAGGCCGGCAGCGCCGGCGCCGGCGAGGAAGCCCGTGCCGATCGCGATCGGAATCAGCACGATCGCGATATCCCAGCGGCGCCGCGCCTGCTTGCGTGCGGCGGGGGCCGGCGGCGGGTCGGATGGCCGGTGGCGGCGGCGCTCGGCGGCGATCAGCAGGCCGCCGATCGCGAACGACGCGATGGCGAGCAGCGCCGGCACCGCAACCGGAAACCAGCGTTGCGCGAAATCGTCGATCAGTGCGGGGCGGTCGGGATGGGCCGGATCGAGCAAGATGTCGACGCTCTCGCCGATGTCGTACGCGGGGACGGTCGACGCGGTATTGCCGGCGATTTCGCGGCGCTGGCCGTCGTTCGCGAGGTAGGCGACGATCGGCCGGTATGCGCGCATCGCGTCGCTGTCCTGCACGATGCGCACGACCGTGCCTGGCGCGCGGACCAGATGAGCGGTCGCGCGGCCGCTCGTGGCCGCGAGTACGGCTGCGAGCACGAGCAGCACGACGCCGAGCGCCAGCGCGGCGAGTGCGTCCTTACCGGGCATGACCGAATCCGGCTGGTGTGTCGCGCGGCGGATTCGGGTGCGATCGGGTGAATGGCGTGTCCCGACGGACAGGCCGATATCGGCGCAACCAGGCCCTCTGAATGGTCGCGTCTCGTTCACATGCTTCCATGTATGACGTCCCATGTTCTCTCTGTGCCGGCGGGCAAACGACGGTACCTGCGCCGGTCGTGTGATATTTGTCGGACGATTCTAGCGGAAACGGTGCGGAAGGGGCGTGCGGATGTGTGCCGCTGGAGGGAGCGCGCCACGAACGTGGCGTGCGGAAATGAAAAAGGCCGGTCAGCTTTCGCTGACCGGCCTTTTGAAATCCTGGTGGGGCGTGAGTGACTCGAACACTCGACCTACGGATTAAGAGTCCGCTGCTCTACCAACTGAGCTAACGCCCCCAACAGAAAAAAGATTATGCACGTGTTTCATGGGCATGGCAAGCCCTTTGTGCAAATTTCTCGAAAATATTTCGTCACGCCAACGGCGGCTGCCGACGCGGTGACGAGCGGTCGCAGTTTGCGCGCTCCCGGTATGATGACGCCACACGTGTTGCGCGGCGGTCGCGCAACGTTTTCTGGACATTCGAAGATGGACGAAAACGCAGTCCGCGAATTGCTGGATCGCCTGCTGGCCCCGTGGGTCCGCTCGCTCGGTCTGGTCCCCGTGTCGATCGGCGACGACAGCGTCACGATGCGCCTGCCGTTTTCCGGCGAATTCCGCCATTCGGGTGGCGTGATCTGCGGCCAGGTGTTCACGGCGGCCGCCGACACCGCGATGGTCGTCGCGATCTCGGCCGCGCTCGGCGAGTTCCGGCCGATGACCACCGTGTCGCTGAACACGAACTTCATGCGCCCCGTGCGCAAGGGCGACGTGCACGTCACCGCGCGCGTGTTGCGGATGGGCCGCAACCTCGTGTTCGGCGAAGTCGAGCTGTTCGACGAGGACGGCAAGATGGCCGTCCACGCGACGTCGACCTACGCACTCGTCAGCTGAGCGGCGCGATGTTCGACCAGATCGTCTTTGCGGGTGGCGGCAATCGCTGCTGGTGGCAGGCCGGCTTCTGGGACGTCGTGCAGCCGGCCCTCGGGCTGCGCCCGCGCGTGATCACCGGCATCTCGGCCGGTGCGGCGACCGCGTGCATGCTGTATACGCGCGACGCCGCGTGGGTGATGCGCTATTACGAAGAGGCGCTGCGCCACAACCGGAAGAACGCGTACTGGGGCAACCTGTTCGGGCGCGAGCCCGTGTTTCCGCATTACCGCATCTACCGTCAGGCATTGCTCGACATCTACGGCGAGCCGTTCGCGAAGCTTGCCGAGGCGCCGGAGATCCGCATCGGCGTATCGCACGTGCCGCGCTGGCTCGGTGCGCGCAGTGCGGTCGCTGCCGGCCTCGTCGCGTACAACATCGAGAAATATGTGCGCAAGACGCTGCACCCGACACTCGGGCGCACGCTCGGCTTTCGGCCCGAGTTCGTGCGCGCGCAGGCCTGCACGCAAGTCGACGAACTTGCCGACCTGATCCTGCAGTCGTCCTGCACGCCGCCGTTCACGCCGGTGCTGCGCCGCAGCGGCCGGCCCGTGCTCGACGGCGGGATGGTCGACAACGTGCCGGTCGACGCGCTCGACCCGTCGCCGGGCGACGTGCTGGTGCTCGTCACGCGGCTGTATCCGCGCCCGCAGATGTTCACGGTCGCACACGGCGAGCAGCGGCGGCTGTACGTACAGCCGTCGAGCAAGGTGCCGATTTCGAGCTGGGATTACACGAGCCCGTCGCAGATGCGGCATGCGTACGACCTCGGGCGGCGCGACGGCGAGCATTTCCTCACGCGCGTCGGTGCGATGACGGGCGGCCGCGTGGCCGCCTGATGGCGGGGAATGGAGCAGCGGGGCCGCGCGGCGTGCGCAGCCCGCGCGATCAGCGCTTGCGGATCGGCGTCAGCGCTTCCGGATTGGCGACGCTCGACATGTCGCCGTCGTCGAATGCGAGGATGTTCCTGAACGCCGCGCTGAAATAGAGCTCGTAGCTCTCGCGCTCGACATAGCCGATGTGCGGCGTGCAGATCACGTTCTCCATCCGCAGCAGGCTGTAGCCCTGCAGGATCGGCTCGCTCTCGAACACGTCGATTGCGACCATCCCCGGACGGTTGTGCGACAGTGCGTTGACGAGTGCGTTTTCCTCGAGCAGCTCCGCGCGGCTCGTGTTGACGAGCAGCGACGTCGGCTTCATCCGCATCAGGTCTTCCTGCTTGACGATGCCGCGCGTGTCGTCGTGCATGCGCAGGTGCAGCGACAGCACGTCGCTCTGCTCGAACAGCGCCTCGCGGCTCTCGGCGGCCGTGTAGCCGTCGGCGCGCGCGGCTTCGAGCGAATGCTCGCGGCCCCAGATCAGCACGTTCATCCCGAACGCCTTGCCGTAGCCGGCGACGAGCCGGCCGATCTTGCCGTAGCCCCAGATGCCGAGGGTCTGGCCGCGCAGCACCTGGCCGAGGCCGAAGTTAGGCGGCAGCGCCGACGTCTTCAGGCCCGACTGCTGCCATGCGCCCTGCTTCAGGTTCGCGACGTACTGCGGAATGCGGCGCTGGGCGGCCATCACGAGCGCCCAGGTCAGCTCGGCGGGCGCGACCGGCGAACCCGTGCCTTCGAGCACCGCGATGCCGCGGTCGGTACACGCTTCGAGATCGATATGGCTCGAGACGCGACCGGTCTGGCTGATCATGCGCAGGTTCGGCAGCTTGGCGAGCAGTTGCGACGAAATCGGGGTCCGTTCACGAATCAGCACGAGCGCCTCGACTTCCGCCAGACGGCTTGCGAGCTGTCCCAGGCCGCGCACCGTATTGTTGAAGACCTTCACGTCGTGGCCGGCAAGCATCTCGAAGCAGTTCAGCTTGCGGACGGCGTCCTGGTAGTCGTCGAGGATGGCAATTTTCATGGTGAACGGGTGTCGCGCGTTGAAAGCGGCAGTGGCGGCGGCGCACGTCGCGCACTCGCCCGCCCGGCCGGGGCCGACATGATGCTACGTCGGCCGCGTTCGTGGTGTCTTTTTAACAGGTTGTTACGCTCCGCCGCAATTGGCGGCAGCCGCATCCGGCGCCGCTCGCGTGCGGTGCGCAAGGGTGCGCTGCTGTGCCGCATCAAATACGTCTTTCCTGATTCGGCCGTTTACTCGACGAGGTTCACCCAATTGTTGTTCCAATCAGAATAATTGGATCAACCATCCGCAAATGGCGAGGATTTTTGACTATTTTTATCGTCAACCGGTGCCTTGTTGAGCAACTCTGCATCATTTCCGCTGTCGTAGGAGAATTACGCATTTGCTTCATCTTTTTGAAGTTGTAACAGCGGCAGGAGTCGTTTATGGATCATTTGCAGTCGATGCGCGTGTTCGTCAAGGTTGCAGATCTCGGCAGTTTTGCGCGGGCCGCGAGTGCAATGGATATTTCCAACGCGGTTGCGACGCGTCACGTCGCCGATCTGGAAGGCCGGCTCGGCACGCGTTTGCTGAACCGCACCACACGCAGCCTTTCCCTGACGGAGTCGGGCCAGGTCTATCTGGAGCGTGCTCGCCAGATCCTCGATGAGCTCGAGGACGTCGAGCAGATGGTCGTCGCGCGCAATCACGAGCCGGTCGGCACGCTGCGCATCGTCGCGCCGGTCGTGTTCGGCCTGCATAACCTCGCGCCCGTGTTGCAGACGTACACGGAGAATTTCCCGAAAGTGGTGCCGGATCTCACGCTGGTCGACCGGCAGGTCGATCTCGTCGAGGAAGGCTTCGACGTCGGCATCGTCGTCACGCGCCAGATGCGCAGCGCGAGCATCGTCACACGGCGGCTGACCACGGGCTGCATGACCGTGTGCGCGACGCCGAGCTATCTGGAGAAGCACGGCGTGCCGACTCACCCGGAGCAGCTCGTCGCGCACCCGAGCCTGAGCCTGCCGGCCGAATACTGGGGCGACGAGCGCGTGTTCACGGGGCCGGACGGCGAAGTGCGCGTGCGCCCGACCAACGTGATCGTCGCGAACAACACCGCGATGCTGCGCCAGTTCGCGCTGCTCGGGATGGGCGTCGCGATCCTGCCGAGCTACCTGATCGGCAGCGACATCGCGCGCGGCGCGCTGGTGCGGCTGCTGCCGGATTTCCGGCTGCCGCAGGTCGAAATCAACATCGCCTACCCGAGCCGGCGCCATTTGCCCGCGAAGGTGCGCACGTTCATCGACCACCTCGTCGAGTATTTCAGCCACTCGACCGATGCGACGATCGGCGAGCAGTGGGCCGCGCAGGGTGCGACGCTCGCGCCGATCGGCGTCGAGACGCGTGCCGAGCAGCCCGAATCGGCCGACCCGAACCTGTCGCCGCGCCTGCCGCGTTCGACACGCACGCGCGTCGCGGTGCCGTCGCCGCTGTAACGGCGCGACGGCCGGGCGGCGGTTGCCGCCGGCACAAAGAAAAAACGCGGATCGAGCGATCGATCCGCGTTTTTTTTCGGCTGCCTGCCGGCGCCCGGTACGCCGGGGGGAAGCCCCGGCGGCCCGGCTGTTACGAGCCGGTCTTGCGCGCCGTCGTCTTGCGGGCGGCAGTCTTGGTCGCTGCGGTCTTGGCAGCGGTCTTGCGGGCCGGTGCCGGTTTCTCTTCGGCGCCTTCCGTTACGGTTTCGGCATCCTTCGTCGCCGATTTCGCCGTCTTCTTCGCGGCAGCGGCCTTCGGTTCCTTCTTCTCGAACTCGAAGCCGATCTTGCCGTCCGGTTGCTTCACGAGGAACGCCTTGAAGTTGCGGCCCGTGCGCGACGACTTGAAGTTCGGCAGCAGATCCGTGCGGCCGTCGGCGAGCAGCTTGCCCATCTGCTCGCGCGTGATTTCCTGCTGCAGGATCACCTTGCCCGAGCGGAAGTCGCAGGTCTTCGGGTTCGCAACCGAGTGCTCGCACACGTAGCTCATCCCGTGCTCGAACACGCGGCCCTTGCACTTCGGGCACGCGCCGACCGGCTCCTGCGCGGAGAAGTCGGGCGCTTCGCCTTCCTCGCCGCCCTGGTCCTGGCCGAAATCGAACTCGAGCTTGTAGTTCTTCGTCTCGTCGTCGAAGGACAGCTTGAGGATCGCCGAGAACGGGCGGCCCATCTTGCTGCGGAACCCGGACAGCGGGCCGATTTCCTTCTTCTGCAGCAGCTCCTCGACTTCGGGAATCTCGAACTGCCGGCTGCCCGGGATCTTCGAGATCGAGAACTCGCACTTCGTGCACGCGAAGCGGCGGTAGTTTTCCTTCACCTGGCCGCCGCAGTTCGGGCACGGCGTCTCGAGCGTCGCGTAGTCGCCGGGAATCGTGTCGGAATCGTATTCCTTCGCGCGCTTGACGATCTGCTGCGTCATGCGGGCGATTTCCTGCATGAACGCGTCGCGCCCGAGGTTGCCGCGCTCCATCTGCGACAGCTTGTATTCCCATTCGCCGGTGAGTTCCGGCGCGGTCAGTTCTTTCACGCCGAGCCCGCGCAACAGCGTCATCAGCTGGAATGCCTTCGCGGTCGGGATCAGCTCGCGGCCTTCGCGCAACAGGTATTTCTCGCCGAGCAGGCCTTCGATGATCGCCGCGCGCGTGGCCGGCGTGCCGAGGCCCTTCGCGGCCATCGCCTCGCGCAGCTCGTCGTCCTCGACGAGCTTGCCCGCGCCTTCCATCGCCGACAGCAGCGTCGCTTCCGAGTAGCGTGCGGGCGGCTTCGTCACGAGCGCGACGGCGGCGATTTCGTCCGTCTTCACCTTCTCGTCCTTCTGCACCGGCACGAGGTTCGCGTCCGCGCCTTCGGCGTCGCGGCCGTACACCTGCAGCCAGCCCGGCTCGACGAGCACCTTGCCCTCGGTCTTGAAGTGATGGCCGGCGACTTCGGTGATCCGCGTCGTGACGCGGAATTCGGCCGCCGGGAAGAACACGGCGAGGAAGCGCTTCACGACCAGGTCGTACAGCTTCTGCTCCGGCTCGGACAGCGACTTCGGCGCCTGCAGCGTCGGGATGATTGCAAAGTGGTCGCTGATCTTCGAATTGTCGAAGATCCGCTTGTTCGGCTTCACCCAGCCCTTGTCGAGCACCTGCTTCGCATGCGGCAGGTAGTTGTTGCTCTCCTTGAGCATCTCGAGCGTGGACTCGACCGTCGAAAGGTAGTCTTCCGGCAGCGCGCGCGCGTCGGTACGCGGGTAGGTCAGCACCTTGTGCTTTTCATACAGTGCCTGCGCGAGGCCGAGCGTGTTCTTCGCGGAGAAGCCGAAGCGGCCGTTCGCCTCGCGCTGCAGGCTCGTCAGGTCGAACAGCAGCGGCGACAGCTGTGTCGACGGCTTCGATTCCTCGGAGACCGTGCCGACCTTGTCGCGACATGCGGCGACGATCGTTTCGGCAGCCGGCAGGCTCCACAGGCGGGAGTCGCGCTTTTCCGGGTCGAATTCGTCGCGCTTGAATTTCGGGTCGTACCACTTGCCTTCGTAGAAACCGCCCGCGCACGCGAATGCGGCCTTCACTTCCCAGTAGTCGCGCGGGATGAAGCGGCGGATTTTCTCTTCGCGTTCGACGACGATCGACAGCGTTGGCGTCTGAACGCGGCCGACTGTCGTCAGGAAGAAGCCGCCGCCCTTGCTGTTGAACGCGGTCATCGCGCGGGTGCCGTTGATCCCGACGAGCCAGTCGGCTTCCGAGCGGCAGCGTGCGGCGTCGGCGAGCGGCTGCATGTCCGTGTCGCTGCGCAGGTTCGCGAAACCGTCGCGGATCGCCTGCGGCGTCATCGATTGCAGCCACAGGCGCTGGACCGGCTGCTTCGCCTTCGCGTGCTGCGCGATCAGGCGAAAAATCAGTTCGCCCTCGCGCCCCGCGTCACATGCGTTGATCAGGCGGTCGACGTCCTTGCGCTTCATCAGTTTGGTGAGCACCTTGAGGCGCGACTCGCTTTTTGCGATCGGGTTCAGGTCGAAATGCGGGGGGATGACGGGCAGATGCGCGAAGCTCCATTTCCCGCGCTTGACCTCGTACTCTTCCGGAGCGGCGATTTCGAGCAAGTGGCCGACAGCGGACGAAAGGACGAATTCGTCGCTCTCGTAGTATTCGTCATGCTTGGTAAAGCCGCCCAAAGCGCGTGCGATGTCGTTCGCGACAGAAGGCTTTTCCGCAATGATCAGTGCTTTGGACATGACAGGTGTGTGATGGTAGACCGGGGTCGCCGGTTGTGGGTCCCTTTAACGACCGCTTTATAGCACACGCCGAAGCGACGGCGGCTCGGCGTGTAAAAAGCGGCCCATCATAGAGGGGGGCTGCAACGGCGGCAAGCGCCCGGCGCGGCGGGGCGCGCAAACGCGCGAAAAACCGCCGGGCGGGCGCGCGAATTCAGGCTTCGACGTTCAGGACGTTGCGCAATTTCGGTGCGTGCGGCGCACCGGGTACCGCGCTCAGGTCGGACAGCATTCGTTCGACGATCGCCGCGTGCGGCAGCACCGTGCCGAAGAAGCGTGCGGTGTTGGCATCCTCGATCAGGATCGTCGGGAAGTTCTCGACGTCGAGATCGTCGAGGCGGTCGGCATGCGTTTCGATGTCGATCCAGGCGAAGCAGGCGTCGGGATGCGCGTCGGCGAGCTGGTCGAAGGCCGTCCGGTAGTCGCGGCACGTGCCGCACCACTGGGCGCACAGGCAGGCGACGAGCAACGTGCCGGGATCGGCGAGGCGCTCGGCGATCCGATCCGCATCGGTGTCGAGATTCAGCGCGGGCATGGATTTCCTTGAATATCGTCGGCGGCGCGGCCGCCCCTATTCGGGGAAATGTAGCACGCCGCGCGCAGGCGGGGTGGGGGCCGCGTCAAGCCGCGCGAAGCGTCCGCCGGGGAGGCTCGCGACGCGACCGGCCAGTTCGAGCGCGAGCAGCGCGCGGTGCAGCGCGTCGTCGGACAGGCCGCTGTGCTCGGCGAGCCATTCGTATGTGACGGGGCCGTATCCCAGTGCGGCGAGCACGGCCTGCTCGGACGGGGTGCAGGGCGACGGAGGCGGTGATGCTTCGATTCGGGCTGGCGCGGCGGCCGGAACGGAACGGGGCGCTTCCATGATGCCGGCGCAGGCGCGCTGGCCGGAGGCTTCGGTTTCGCGAACCTCGTCGGGATTCGCGTGCCGAATTCCGGGGCACGCCGCATCGGTCGTCGGTTCGCCCAGCCCGTATTCCTCGAGAATGTCGAGCGGCGCCGCCGTGAGCTTCGCGCCGTCGCGGATCAGCGCGTGGCAGCCCTGCGCGAGCGGGGCGTGGATCGAGCCCGGCATCGCGAACACATCGCGCCCCAGTTCGTTCGCGAGCCGCGCGGTGATCAGCGAGCCGGAGCGCGGGGCGGCTTCGACGACGAGCGCGCCGATCGCGAGCGCCGCGATCAGCCGGTTGCGCTGCGGGAAATGCGCTGCGCGTGCCGGTGTGCCGAGCGGCCATTCCGACAGGATCGCACCGTGCGCGGCGATCTCGTGGGCGAGTGCGCGGTGCCGCGCCGGATAGACGAGATCGGCGCCCGTCGCGATCACCGCGACCGTGCCCGACCGGCCGTCGAGCCCGCCGCGATGCGCGGCGCCGTCGATCCCGAGCGCGAGGCCCGACACGATCGGGAGCCCCGCGTCGGACAACTCGCGTGCGAAGCGCGTCGCGTCGGCGAGCCCCTGCGGCGTCGCGTGGCGGCTGCCGACCACGGCGACGCTGCGTGCGTGCAGCAGGTCGAGCCGGCCCTTTACATATAGCAGCGGCGGCGGGTCGTGCAGGTCGCGCAGCCGCGGCGGGTAGGCCGGATCGTTGAGCGTGACGAGCGCGTTGCCCGGCGCATCGAGCCAAGCCAGCGCGGCGTCGGTGCGCGCATCGAGATCGTCGCGTTCACTTGCGCGCACGGCCTGCGCGGCGGCGGGGCTGCTCACGGCGGCAATGGCCTGGTCGGACGCGCGCAGCAGCGCCGCCGGCGAGCCGAACGCGTCGAGCAGCGCCTGCAGTACGGCGGGTGCGAGGCCGGGCGCGTGCCCGAGCTGCAGCCACGCGCGCAACGCGGAGGTGGTCAGCGCTTGAGGCGACATGAGGCTGCCCTCGAACGCGACGGCCAGCGGACCGCGTGGCGCCATGATAAAATTTTCATCATCCGAAATACTCGACAGGGCCGTGCGCGCAGGCGCCCGGCCAATTGCAGGAGGCGCGATCCGCGGCATTGATACGCCGCGCATCCGCCTCATCTTCATTGCATCGCGGCGGCGGCGCCAGCCGGCCGGATGGCCGATGCGGCACGCCGCGCCACCGAATACCGAACACCATGGCTTTGCTCAACATTCTTCATTACCCCGACAAGCGGCTGCACAAGGTCGCCAAGCCCGTCGACAAGGTCGACGACCGGATCCGCAAGCTCGTCGCCGACATGGCCGAGACCATGTACGCGGCGCCCGGCATCGGCCTTGCAGCCACGCAGGTCGACGTGCACGAGCGCGTGATCGTGATCGACGTTTCCGAGGAAAAGAACGAGTTGCGCGCGTTCATCAACCCCGAGATCGTCTGGTCGAGCGACGTGAAGCAGATCTATGAAGAGGGCTGCCTGTCGGTGCCCGGCATCTACGACGAAGTCGAGCGTCCCGACCACGTGCGCGTGCGCGCGCTCAACGAGCAGGGCGAGGCCTTCGAGCTCGACTGCGAGGGCCTGCTCGCCGTGTGCGTCCAGCACGAGATGGATCACCTGATGGGGCGCGTGTTCGTCGAATACCTGTCGCCGCTCAAGCAGACGCGCATCAAGACGAAGATGAAGAAACTCGAACGCGCGATGTGACGCGCGTTCATCCTGCCCGACCCCGAACGCTGTCATGACCCATACGTTGCGCGTGATTTTTGCCGGTACGCCGGAATTTGCCGCGGCTGCGCTCGCCGCGATCCACGAGGCAGGTTTTCCGGTGCCGCTCGTGCTCACCCAGCCCGATCGCCCGGCCGGCCGCGGGATGAAACTGCAGGCGAGCGCCGTGAAGCGCTACGCCGTCGAGCATGGCATGCCCGTCGCGCAGCCGCCGTCGCTGCGCCGTGCGGGCAAGTACCCCGCGGAGGCGGCCGACGCGATCGAGCTGCTGCGCACGACGCCGCACGACGTGATGGTGGTCGCCGCGTACGGCCTGCTGCTGCCGCAGGAGGTGCTCGACATTCCGCGCAGCGGCTGCATCAACATCCATGCGTCGCTGCTGCCGCGCTGGCGCGGCGCCGCGCCGATTCACCGCGCGATCGAGGCCGGCGACGCCGAGACGGGCGTCACGCTGATGCAGATGGACGTCGGCCTCGACACCGGCGCGATGATCGAAGAGGCGCGCATCGCGATCGCGCCCGACGACACGACCGCGACGCTGCACGACCGGCTGGCCGCCGACGGCGCGCGGCTGATCGTCGACGCGCTCGTGCGGCTCGAGCGCGACGGTACGCTGCCGGCGACCCCGCAGCCGGCCGACGGCGTGACCTATGCGGAAAAGATCGGCAAGCACGAAGCGGCGCTCGACTGGCGCAAGCCTGCCGACGTGCTCGCGCGCCAGGTGCGTGCGTTCGATCCGTTTCCCGGCGGCGTCGCGACGCTCGACGGCGCGGCAATCAAGCTGTGGGCGGCCGAGCCGGTGGCGGCGCGTGGCGACGCAGCGCCCGGCACGATCGTCGAGGCCGCGCCGGAAGGCGTGGTCGTCGCGTGCGGCAGTGGCGCGCTGCGCGTCACGCAGTTGCAGAAGCCGGGCGGCAAGCGGCTGCCCGCGCGCGAATTCCTCGCCGGCTCGCCGCTCGCCGCGGGCCAGCGTTTCGCGCTGACCGACCTTGCGTAACGTGACCTGACCGCCATTCGACACGACCTGCCGGCCCTGCGCAATCGGCCGAACGGTCGAGTCGCGCAGCGCGGCAGGCGCGCGTAGAATTTCCCTGCGCTCTCCGGTTTCGAGGTTTTCATGTTCGGCATCACCCATTTCGGCTTCTTCGTGCTGGCAGTTTTCCTGCTGAACGTCACGCCCGGTCCCGACACGGCCTACATCGTCGGCCGCAGCGTCGCGCAGGGCCGCGGCGCGGGGCTGATGTCGGCGCTCGGCATTTCGGCCGGCTGCTGCGTTCACGCGCTCGCGTGCGCATTCGGCCTCACGGCGCTGCTCGCGGCGTCGGCTGCCGCGTTCACGGTGATCAAGCTGGTCGGCGCCGCGTACCTGATCTACCTCGGCGTGCGCATGATCGTCGCGAAGCAGGCCGCCGCGCCGTCGGGCGCCGAGGCCGCCACGGCAGCAAAGCCGCTGCGCCAGCTGTTCATGCAGGGCTTCTGGACCAACGTGCTGAACCCGAAGGTCGTGCTGTTCTTCGTGTCGTTCTTCCCGCAGTTCGTGTCGGCCGACAGCCCGCACAAGGCATTGGCGTTCCTGACCCTCGGCGCGGTGTTCGTCGCGATGAGCACGGTCTGGACCAGCCTGGTCGCATGGGTCGCGGGCAGCGTCACGCAGCGCTTTTCCGGCAAGCCGGGCGTCAGGAAGTGGCTCGACCGCACGGTCGGAAGCGCTTTCGTCGGCCTCGGCCTGCGTCTTGCAGCGTCGCAACGCTGAGATTGAATTTTTCCGGCAAGACCTTATCTAACAAATCGCTTACAATTTTCCGTCGCGCCCTGTGATGCGCGGCGGGTCCCCTGACGGATAAGGAGTGGGTATGTTCAATTGGGTCAAAACGGCGATGCTGATGGCCGCGATCACGGCCCTGTTCATCGTGATCGGCGGAATGATCGGCGGCTCGCGTGGCATGACGATCGCGCTGCTGTTCGCGCTCGGCATGAATTTCTTCTCGTACTGGTTCTCCGACAAGATGGTGCTGCGCATGTACAACGCGCAGGAAGTCGACGAGAGCACGGCGCCGCAGTTCTACCGGATGGTGCGCGAGCTGGCCACGCGCGCGAACCTGCCGATGCCGCGCGTCTACCTGATCAACGAGGATGCGCCGAACGCGTTCGCGACGGGCCGCAACCCCGAGCATGCGGCGGTCGCCGCGACGACGGGCATCCTGCGCGTGCTGTCGGAGCGCGAGATGCGCGGCGTGATGGCGCACGAGCTCGCGCACGTGAAGCACCGCGACATCCTGATCTCGACGATCACTGCGACGATGGCGGGCGCGATCTCGGCGCTTGCGAACTTCGCGATGTTCTTCGGCGGGCGCGACGAGAACGGCCGGCCGGCCAACCCGATCGCGGGCATTGCGGTCGCGCTGCTCGCGCCGATCGCCGGCGCGCTGATCCAGATGGCGATTTCGCGGGCACGCGAGTTCGAGGCCGACCGCGGCGGCGCGCAGATTTCCGGCGATCCGCAGTCGCTCGCGACCGCGCTCGACAAGATCCATCGCTATGCGGCCGGCATCCCGTTCCAGGCGGCCGAAGCGCATCCGGCCACCGCGCAGATGATGATCATGAACCCGCTCCGCGCCGGCGGCCTGCAGAACCTGTTCTCGACGCACCCGGCCACCGAGGAACGCATCGCGCGCCTGATGGAGATGGCGCGTACCGGCCGCTTCGATTAAACCGCAGCGCATCGCGCGGCCGTTGCCGCGCGGCGTCCGCCCCGCCACCCCGCACGCTTCGCGCTGCGGGGTGTTTCATTTGTGCGCGCCGTAAAGGGGCCAAAGGGGCCGCATGGTCGCACGCTACAATGCGCGGTTTGGGATCGCAGGGCCGCGCGGCCGCAGCAATCCCGCCGTTTGCCGCATTTGTTTGCTGCGTTTGTTTGCCGATTCCGCTCCGATGACACGAACCCGTTCTTCCGCCCCGTCTTCTTCCGGCCGCCCGGCGCGCCTGTCCGCGCCGCATCTTGCGCCCGATTCGCTCGGCTTCGCACTCGACGCGGCCGCGCAGGCGGTCGATGCGGTACGGCGCGGCACAGCGCTGCCGGCAGCGCTGTCGGCGGTATTCGCGCAGATGGCGTCCGGTGCACAGGCGCTCGCGCGCGGCGCGACGCAGGACGTCGCGTACCGGACGATGCGTCGCCTCGGCAGCGTGGACTGGCTGATCGGCCGGCTCGTCAGCAAGGCGCCGCCCGCGCACGTGAACGCGGTGCTCGCCGGCGCGCTCGCGCTGCTGCTCGATCCGGCGGACGATGCCGCATATTCGGCGTTCACGGTGGTTGACCAGGCCGTGACCGTGATCGGCGCACGCCGCGAATACGCATTCGCGAAGGGGTTGGTCAACGCGGTGCTGCGTCGCTTCCTGCGCGAGCGCGACGTGCTCGTCGCGGCGATGCAGGACGACGCCGTTGCGCGCTGGAATTACCGCGCATGGTGGGTCGATGCAGTGAAGCGCGCATGGCCCGACGCATGGCAGGCGATCCTCGCGGCCGGCGAGCGCCAGGGGCCGCTGACGCTGCGCGTGAATGCGCGTCGCGCGAGCGTCGACGCGTATCTCGACACGCTGCGCGCGAGCGGGATCGACGCGACCGCGATCGGCCGGCATGCGGTGCGGCTCGCATCGGCGCTGCCGGTCGAGCGCATTCCGGGATTCGCCGACGGCGTGGTATCGGTGCAGGATGCCGGCGCGCAGCTCGCGGCCGAATGGCTCGGCGCGCGCGACGGCATGCGCGTACTCGATGCATGCGCGGCACCCGGCGGCAAGACCGGCCATATTCTCGAGCTGGCCAACGCGGAAGTCGTCGCGCTCGAAAGCGACGCGACGCGCGCGGCGCGCATCGGCGAGAACCTCGTGCGCCTGTCGCTCGCAGCGGACGTGCGCGTCGGCGATGCGGGTGCGCCCGGCGCGTGGTACGACGGGCGCCCGTTCGACCGCATCCTGGCCGACGTGCCGTGCTCGGCATCGGGCATCGTGCGGCGGCATCCCGACATCCGCTGGCTGCGCCGCGAGGCCGACATCCCGGCGCTCGTCGCGGAACAGCGCCGCATCCTGTCGGCGCTGTGGCCGCTCGTGAAGCCGGGCGGCGAACTGCTTTACGTGACCTGCTCGATCTTCCCCGAGGAAGGCGAGTTGCAGGCCCGCTGGTTTGAAGCGGTCTGTGAAGATGCGGTACGATTGGACGCCCCCGGCCAGCTGCTGCCGGGCGGAGTGCAGGGAGGGGCTGCCGCCGGCGCACTCGACCAGAACACCGATCACGACGGATTTTTCTACGCGCGGTTTCAGAAACGGTGACGATCAAACACCTTTTTCCACTTCGGCTCGCGGCCGTCCTGATGGTCGCGTTGACGCTGTGCCTGGCCGTCGTCCGGCCGGCGCATGCGCAGTCGATCGCCGTGCAGCGCGCGTCGCTCCAGGCCGACGGAAGCGGCTGGAGCCTCGATGCCCGCTTCGATTTCGAGCTGAATCCGAACCTCGAGGATGCCGTCAACAAGGGCATCCCGCTTTACTTCACGACCGACTTCGAGCTGAGCCGCGCGCGCTGGTACTGGTTCGACGAGCAGCCGGTGTCGGTGACGCAGACGATCCGCCTGTCGTTCCAGCCGCTCACGCGCGAATACCGCGTGTCGACGGGCGGCCTGCAGCTCGGCTTCCCGTCGTTGAAGGACGCGCTCGCGGTGGTCAGGCACATCACGTCGTGGCACGTGATCGACCGCAACCAGGTGCGCCTGGGGGAAACCTACATGGCGTCGGTGCGGATGCAGCTCGATACGGCGCTGATGCCGAAGCCGTTCCAGGTCGACGCCGTGAACAATCGCGACTGGACGCTCGGGTCGGACTGGAAGCGCTTCAACTTCACGGTGACCGAACGTGCTAAATAAAGTGCGCCGCGCGGCCAGCGGGAAGAGCCTCCTCGTTCGCGTGATCGTCTCGACCGTCGCGTTCACCGCGCTGCTGCTGCTCGTGCTGCTCGCGGCCGCGAGCGCGAATACCGAATTCTTCGATCGCTACTATTCGTGGCTGTACGCGACCAACATCGTCGTCGCGCTGGTGTTCCTGCTCGTGGTGCTCGGGCTGATCGGGATGATCGTCGTGCGCCTGAGGAAGGGCAAGTTCGGCACGCGGCTGCTCGCGAAGCTCGCGGTGTTCTTCGCGCTCGTTGGCGTGGTGCCGGGCGGGATCATCTACATCGTGTCGTACCAGTTCGTGTCGCGCAGCATCGAGTCGTGGTTCGACGTGAACGTCGAGACGGCGCTGACGGCCGGCCTGAACCTCGGCCGCGGGATGCTCGATGCGTCGCTGTCCGATCTGCAGACGAAGGCGCGGCTGATGTCCGACCAGCTCGCGAGCGTCGACGCGAACACGAACGGCACGACGCTCACGCTGCTGCGGTTGCGCGACCAGTTCGGCGTGCAGGACGCGACGATCGTCGAGCCGAGCCGCGGCGGTTCGGGCGCGGCGCCCGACCTGCACATCGTCGCGCAGGCATCGGGCAATTTCGCGGCGCTGATTCCGGACGACCTGCCGACGCCGCTGATGCTGAGCCAGGCGCGCGAACACGGCGCGTACGCGGCGATCGAAGGCGAAGTCGACGGCGACCCGCGCGCGCATGGCGCGAAGGGCGCGCTGCGGCTGCGCGTCGTGCGGCCGATTCCCGATGCGACGACGTCGCTGCTGCAGCCGGCCGAACGCTTCCTGCAGCTCACACAGCCGGTGCCGCCGACGCTCGCGCACAACGCGGACGCCGTGCAGCGCGCGTATCGCGAGTATCAGGAAAAGGCGCTCGGCCGCACGGGCCTGCGCAAGATGTACATCGGCACGCTGACGCTCGCGCTGTTCCTCGCGACCTTCATCGCGATGATGCTCGCGCTCGCGCTCGGCCAGCAGCTCGCGCGGCCGCTGTTCCTGCTCGCGCAGGGCACCAAGGAGATCACGGAAGGCGACTACACGCCGAAGCGCGAGATCAAGACGCGCGACGAGCTCGGCTTCCTCACGCAGTCGTTCAACGCGATGACGCGCCAGTTGTCCGAGGCGCGTCTCGCGGTCGAGAAGAACCGCATCGCGCTCGAGCATTCGAAGACCTATCTCGAGAGCATCCTCGCGAACCTGACGGCCGGCGTGTTCGTGCTCGACCGCCAGTTCCGGCTGACGACGGCCAACCGCGGCGCCGAGCGGATCTTCCGGCAGCCGTTCAACGCGCTGATCGGCACGACGCTCGACCGGATCGGCGTTGCGGCGGGATTCGGCGCGATGGTGCGCAAGGCGTTCGCCGATCGCGAGGCGGCATCCGACGGCGGCAGCGGCGATCGCGGCCACTGGCAGCAGCAGTTCGCGATCGAGATGCCGGGCGAAACCGAACCGCTGACACTGCTCGTGCGCGGCGCGCGCCTCGTGTCGACGGTCGAGGGGCAGGCCGAAGATCCGCAGACGTCCGGTTACGTCGTGGTATTCGACGACATTTCCGACGTGATTTCCGCGCAGCGCTCGGTTGCGTGGGGCGAGGTCGCGCGGCGGCTCGCGCATGAGATCAAGAATCCGCTGACGCCGATCCAGCTGTCGGCCGAGCGGCTGCAGATGAAGCTGTCCGACAAGCTCGCGCCGTCCGACGCGGATGTGCTCAAGCGCGGCGCGACGATGATCGTCAACCAGGTGGCCGCGATGAAGCGGATGGTCGACGATTTCCGCGAATACGCGCGCACGCCGCCGGCGGTGCTTGCGAACCTGCAGTTGAACGAACTGGCGAGCGAGGTGCTCGGGCTGTACGGCGTCGGCGAAGGCAAGAGCCCGATCGTCGCCGAGCTCGCGCCGTCGCTGCCGGTGATTCGCGGCGACGCGACGCAATTGCGCCAGGTGATCCACAACCTGCTGCAGAATGCGCAGGATTCGGTCGCGGAAGCCGCGCATCCGCGTGTGTTGATCGAAACCAAGACAGTAGAATATGGCGATCCCGACGCAGAGGGTAAAACGCGCGTCGCGGTACGTCTTACCGTGTCCGACAACGGGCCCGGTTTTCCGGCACGCATCCTGACCCGCGCGTTCGAGCCTTACGTGACGACGAAGGCGAAGGGCACGGGGCTCGGGCTGGCCACGGTCAAGAAGATCGTCGACGAGCACGGTGCGCGGATCGATCTGCGCAATCGCATGCACGGCGAGACCGTCGAGGGTGCGCAGGTGTCGATCCTGTTCCTGCAGATGGCGAGCGATGCGCCAGGCGCCGAACCGGGCGCGCAGGACGGGACGACCCCCGCTAAGACAAAAGCAAGTGAGCAGACAAGGGCAGCGTAAATGGCAACCATCCTGGTGGTAGATGATGAAATGGGCATCCGGGAATTGCTCTCGGAGATCCTCAGCGATGAAGGACATGTCGTCGAGGCAGCGGAGAACGCGCAGGCAGCGCGGGAATACCGGCTGAATCAGGCGCCCGATCTCGTGCTGCTCGATATCTGGATGCCCGATACCGACGGCGTCACGTTGCTCAAGGAATGGGCGGCGCAGGGGCTGCTGACGATGCCCGTGATCATGATGTCCGGGCACGCGACGATCGACACGGCCGTCGAGGCGACGAAGATCGGCGCGCTCGATTTCCTCGAGAAGCCGATCGCGCTGCAGAAGCTGCTGAAGTCCGTCGAGCACGGTCTCGCACGCGGCGCGGCGCCGGTGTCCGCGAACGCGGCGGCGAAAGGCGGCGCCGGACAGGCAGCGGGGCCCGCGGCGGTTGCGTCCGCGGCTGCGCTGCCGACGCTCGGCGACGACATGGCGGCGGCACTCGGCCTCGCGGGGCAGACGGCCGCGATCCCGTTCGACATCCCGTTGCGCGAAGCGCGCGATGCGTTCGAGCGTGCGTACTTCGAATATCACCTCGCGCGCGAGAACGGCAGCATGACGCGCGTCGCGGAGAAGACGGGCCTCGAGCGCACGCACCTGTATCGCAAGCTCAAGCAGCTGGGCGTCGAGCTCGGCAAGAAGCCGTCCGAAGGCGCGGTATAAAATTTTTTTGCGAAAACGCTTGAGCAGGTGGGAAAAGCTCGATATACTTTCATTCTTCGTTGGCCCGGTAGCTCAGTTGGTAGAGCAGCGGATTGAAAATCCGCGTGTCGATGGTTCGATTCCGTCCCAGGCCACCAGCAGTTCCAACCCCAAGAATCGGAAGGTTCTTGGGGTTTTTCGTTTGTGGTGGGTATTGCGTGTCATAGGCGGCGTGTGCGGCAGCATTCGCGGGGGCATGATAAAATCCGTGCCCGCTCAATGACTTAGCGCATCGCTTCATGCGCACGGCAGGCCGCCAGCAACGCGCCGCCGTGATGCGCGGCAACGATGTCGCGCGATGGGCGGTATAAGCGCTCCGCCGCGTTCGCGGCCGACCGCGCTGCCTATACTGGTCGAGCCGGCGCAGGCCGGTACGCGTCGGGCCGCCCGGCGGCAGCCGGCCCCGCGGCGCAGCGCGACGCGAGCCTATACATTCACGGAGTATCACGGTGATTCGGACAGACGCTAAAGACGGCGCGCTCGTGTTGTTTTCCGGCGGGCAGGACTCGGCCACGTGCGTGGCGTGGGCCCTCGAACGCTACCAGACGGTCGAGACCCTCGGCTTCGATTACGGCCAGCGTCATCGTGTCGAGCTCGAATGCCGCGAAGGCGTACGCGAAGCGCTGAAGCGCGACTTTTCCGCGTGGACGGACCGGCTCGGCGACGATCACATGATCGACCTGTCGGTGCTCGGCGCGATCAGCGATACCGCGATGACGCGCACGATCGAGATCGAGACGACGGCGAGCGGCCTGCCGAACACGTTCGTGCCGGGCCGCAACCTGCTGTTCATGACGATCGCCGCGGCGATCGCGTATCGCCGCGGGCTGCGCGTGCTGGTCGGCGGGATGTGCGAGACCGATTTTTCGGGCTACCCCGACTGCCGCGACGACACGATGAAGGCGCTGCAGGTCGCGCTGAATCTCGGGATGGACACGCGCATCGTGCTCGAGACGCCGCTGATGTGGCTCGACAAGGCGCAGACGTGGCAGCTCGCCGAGCAGCTCGGCGGCGAAGCGCTCGTCGAACTGATCCGCGTCGAGACGCACACGTGCTACGTGGGCGAGCGCGCGGAACTGCACGACTGGGGCTTCGGCTGCGGCGAGTGCCCGGCCTGCAAGCTGCGCAAGCGCGGCTACGAGGCCTACCTGAAGGGCGAGCGGGTGACCGAAGCGCCGCTGTGACGCGGCTGCGCCGGCAGCGCTTGATGAATAACGGATTCTGATCGACAACGAGCGGCGCGAGCCGGACGACGGACGATGACTTACGCGGTCAAGGAAATTTTCTACACGTTGCAGGGCGAGGGCGCGAACGCGGGCCGGCCGGCCGTGTTCTGCCGGTTCGCCGGCTGCAACCTGTGGTCGGGCCGCGAAGAGGATCGCGAGGAGGCCGTGTGCCGCTTCTGCGATACGGACTTCGTCGGCACCGACGGCGAGAACGGCGGCAAGTTCAAGGACGCCGAAGCGCTCGTCGCGACGATCGCCGGCCTGTGGCCGGACGGCGAAGCGCACCGCTTCGTCGTCTGCACGGGCGGCGAGCCGATGCTGCAGATCGACCAGCCGCTCGTCGACGCGCTGCACGCGGCCGGCTTCGAGATCGCGATCGAGACCAACGGCTCGCTGCCGGTGCTCGAATCGATCGACTGGATCTGTGTGAGCCCGAAGGCCGACGCGCCGCTCGTGGTCACGAAGGGCAACGAACTGAAGGTCGTGATCCCGCAGGACAACCAGCGGCTGGCCGACTATGCGAAGCTCGACTTCGAGTATTTCCTCGTCCAGCCGATGGACGGCCCGTCGCGCGACCTCAATACGAAGCTCGCGATCGACTGGTGCAAGCGTCATCCGCAGTGGCGCCTGTCGATGCAGACCCACAAATATCTGAACATTCCCTGAGCCACGGCCTTTGACATCGTGCTGATTACCCGAAAACTCGAATTCGACGCGGGCCACCGCATTCCCGATCACCGCAGCCAGTGCAGGAACCTGCACGGCCATCGCTACGTGCTCGAAATCACGTTGCGCGGCGATCTCGTCGATACCGAGGGCGCTCCCGACCGTGGCATGGTGATGGATTTCGCCGACGTGAAGGCGCTCGCGATGGAGCACCTCGTCAGCAAGTGGGACCACGCATTCCTGGTCTATGCGCGCGACGACGTCGTGCGCTCGTTCCTCGAACAGATGGCCGACCACAAGACCGTCGTGATCGACCGGATCCCGACCGTCGAGAACCTCGCGGCGATCGCGTTCGACCTGCTCGCGAACGTGTACGACGCGCACTACGGCGTGAACCTGCGCCTCGAGCGCGTGCGTCTGTACGAAACGCCGAACTGCTGGGCCGACGTCGAGCGCCAGCCCGGCCGCTGATCCTGCCTTCCCGGCAGCCCCGCCGGCCGGCGCGGGCTGCCCGTCACCGCGCCCCGCGGCCTCGTCCCGCGCCGGCGCTGCTCCCCGTCCGTTCCCACATTCCGCGTAACGCCGCGCTATGATCGTTGCGTGGCACCGTAAAACGCACCCGTGCGCGGTCGCGCGGCCCGCGCTGTCAGATCGGCCGCCCACGGCCGACTGACGTTGAAGGGCGCGGTCTGGCGCCGCCGCCGCGCTGCGCCGCCCGGCGTGTTGCGCCCCGCTTCGCCTGATGCTTGTCCCGTTCGATTGCCGTTCCGTCCAGGAGGCCGTATCGATGAGCACGCTCACCAATTCCCTCAAACAACGCCTGCGCGACGGCGACGAGCCGTTGTATGGCCTGTGGCTGTCGCTCGGCAGCGACTCGGCCGCGGAAGCGCTCGCGCACGCCGGCTACGACTGGCTCTGCATCGACATGGAGCACGCGCCGAACGATAGTCGCGACGTCGTGTCGCAGTTGCGCGCGATCGCCGCCGCGCACCTGCCGAGCGAGCCTGTCGTGCGCGTGCCGGCGCGCGAGCCGTGGCTCGTGAAGCGCGCGCTTGACGCCGGCGCACGCACGCTGATGTTTCCGTGCATCGAGACGCCAGACGACGCTGCGCACGCGGTGCGGCTCACGCGCTTCCCGTCGCCGGAATCGCCTGACGGGCTGCGCGGCGTCGCGGGCATGGTGCGCGCGGCGGCGTTCGGCATGCGCCGCGATTACGTGCTGACGGCGAATGCGCAGGTCGCGGTGATCGTGCAGATCGAATCGGCGCGCGGCGTCGACGAAGTCGAGCGGATCGCGGCGACGCCCGGCGTTGACTGCCTGTTCATCGGCCCGGCCGATCTCGCGGCGAGCCTCGGGCATCTCGGCGACATCCGCCACCCGGACGTCGAAACCGCGATGGCGCGCGTGCTCGCGGCCGGCAAGCAGGCCGGCGTCGCGGTCGGCATCTTCGCGGGCGACACGGCGGGCGCGCGGCAGTACCGCGAGGCCGGCTACCGGATGATCACGCTGTCGGCCGACGTGAGCTGGCTGCTGCGTGCGACGCGGCAAGCGCTGCAGGAGGTACGGTCATGAACGGCGGCGACGGCGCGTCTTGCGGGCGCGCGCAGGGTGCGGCCGGTGCGCGCGGGCGGTTCGGCGCGATGCTCGGCCTGTGGGCCGTGTGTGTCGCGGCGGCCGCGCAGGGCGCGCCGCAAGCGAAGCCCGATCCGTCGCGCGAGACGCAATCGGCGGTCGCCGACTACAACGCCGGCGACTATCGCGCGGCGCTGGTGCAGTTCCACGACGCAGCCGAGCGCGGCGACCGTCTCGCGCAATTCAACTACGCGATGATGCTGCTGACGGGCGAAGGCGTGACGGCGAACGTCGACGAAGGGCTGCGCTGGCTGAAGCGCGCGGCCGACGCGAACATGTCGCATGCGCAGTACGTGTACGGCCGGATGTTCGACGACGGCGAGTTCGTCGCGCGCAATCCGGCCGAAGCGCATCGCTGGTTCCTGCGGGCGGCGAAGCAGGGGCACGTGCAGGCCGAGCTGTCGCTCGCGAACCAGTTCCTCGACGGGCGCGGCACACCACGCGACAACCGGCAGGCGTTCGCGTGGTACAAGCAGGCCGCCGATGCGGGCGAGCCGACCGCGCAGTACGTGACCGCGTCGTTCTACGAGCGCGGCGGCGACGGCGTTGCGCAGAACCTGAACATCGCGCGGGCCTATTACGCGGCGGCGGCCGCGCAGGGCGACGAGACGGCCGGATTGAAATTCAAGGAGTTGAGCGCGCGGCTGAAGGCGCAGGGGCCGGCGTCGGGCGTCGGTGCCGAGCCGGGGAGCCCGCGCGCGGCACCGCAGTGAGCGGGCGCCGCGCCGCGTTGCCGCGTTCGACACGCACGATAAAAAACGGCGCCGGGGCGCCGTTTTTCTTGGCCGCGGCCGTGCCGCGCGGTCAGCTCTTCATCAGCCGCCGCTGTCGCCCGACGCTCATGATCATCCCGATCGCGATGCCGAGCGTCGCGAGCGCGGTGCCGCCGTAGCTCATGAACGGCAACGGCACGCCGACGACCGGCAGCACGCCGCTCACCATCCCGATGTTGACGAACGCATAGACGAAGAACGCGAGCGTGAGCGAGCCCGCGAGCAGGCGGCCGAACAGCGTCGCGCCCTGCGCGGCGATATAGAGCCCGCGCGCGATCAGCGTCATGTACAGCGTCAGCAGCACGATCCCGCCGACCAGCCCCCATTCCTCCGAGAACACCGCGAAGATGAAGTCGGTGTGCTTCTCCGGAATGAATTCGAGGTGCGCCTGCGTGCCTTTCAGGTAGCCCTTGCCGAGCACGCCGCCCGAGCCGATCGCGATCACGGCCTGGATCGTGTGGAAGCCCTTGCCGAGCGGGTCGGAGGTCGGGTCGAGCAGCGTGCACACGCGGTGCTTCTGGTAGTCGTGCATCAGCGGCCACTGCACTTCGGGCTGGCAGATGCGGTCCTCGAACACGGCGATCGACCCGACCGCGATCACGCCCGCGACGAGCACCGGCACAATCAGCTTGAACGACAGGCCGGCGAGGTAGATCACGAAGAAGCCGGCCGCGAACACGAGCAGGCCCGTGCCGAGGTCGGGCTGCTTCGCGATCAGTCCGACCGGCACCATCAGGATCCCGAACGCGGCGAGGAAGTCGTACCAGCGCAGCCCGCCTTCGCGGCGCTGGTAGTACCACGCGAGCATCAGCGGCGTCGCGATCTTGAGGATCTCCGACGGCTGGATCACGACGCCGACGTTCAGCCAGCGCTTCGCGCCCTTCTTCGTCATCCCGAACAGCGCGACCGCGATCAGCAGCGCGACCCCGAACGTATAGAGCGGGACCGCGAAGCGCATCAGCGTGGTCGGCGGGATGTTGGCGATCACCCACATCAGCACGAACGTCAGCAGGATGTTGCGCAACTGGTCCTCGACGCGGCCCGGCATGTCGATCGCCGCGCTGTACAGCGTGACGATGCCGACGCACAGCAGCAGGAACACGATGAGGGCGAGCGGGCGGTCGAAGCCCGCGAACATCTGCTTGATCTTGTCGAGCCAGGCGCGCTTGTCGAATTGCATGCCTTTCTCCGTTAATGAGCGGTGCCGGCGTCCGCCGCTTTCGCGGGGGCCGTCGCACGGTGGTTGTCGTCCCGCGGCGCGGCGACGAGCGGCTGCGCGTCGCTGGCGGGCCGGCGCGGCCGGTGCGGGCGCCGGATCGGCGGCAGGCTCGCGGCCATCGGCGCCGCGGCGCTCGCCGGCTGCGCAGCGTTTGCACCGGCCGCACCCGACGCATCGGGCGCCGATGCGGCCGATGCCGCATCCGCCGCGCTGGCCGCGGTCGGCACGACGGGCTGCGGCAGCGCCTTGAAGCCGGCGGCGACGGCGGCGGGCTTGTTCGCGTCGCCGATCACCGGTGCATTCACGGGTTCGGTCGCCGACGCCGCGGCAGCCACGGCCGCGGCTTCGTTCTGCGGGTTCTGGCGCTCGACGAGGAAGAAGTCGAGCACGCGGCGCGCGATCGGGCCCGCGGCCTGCGCGCCCCAGCCGCCGTTCTCGACGACCAGCGCCAACGCGATCTGCGGATGGTCGACCGGCGCGTACGCGATGAACAGCGCGTGGTCGCGCAGATGCTCGGCGAGCAGGTGGCCCTTGTAGTTGGAGCCCTGCAGCGAGAACACCTGAGCGGTACCGGTCTTGCCGGCGGCGAGATACGGCGCGCCGCGGAACACCTTGTACGCGGTGCCGGACGGGTTCTCGATCACGTTCTCCATCCCGCGCTTCACGACGTCGATGTCGGCCTGCTTGAGCGGGATCGTTTCACTTTCCTTCGGCACGGTCAGGCGGCGCCCGCGCGAGATCGGATCCTCGACTTCCTTCACGAGGTGGGGCTTCATCACGATGCCGTTGTTCGCGAGCGTCGCGGTTGCGTGCGCGAGCTGCAGGATCGTGAACGAGTTGTAGCCCTGGCCGATCCCGAGGCTGATCGTCTCGCCGTCGAACCACTTCTGCTGCGCGGCCTTCTTGAACGCCTTCTTCTTCCAGTCGGTCGACGGCAGGATCCCGCGCGCTTCGCCCTGGATGTCGATCCCGGTGATCTGGCCGAAGCCGAACGGCTTCATGAAGTTCGCGATCGCGTTCACGCCGAGGTCGCGCGCGAGCATGTAGAAGTAGGTGTCGTTCGACACCATGATCGCCTTGTTCATGTCGACCCAGCCCTGGCCCGAGCGCACGTCGTTGCGGAACGTGTGGCCGCCGAACGTGAAGTAGCCGGGATCCTGGAACCCCCAGCCCGGCGAGCGCTTGCCGAGCGTCAGGCCCGCGAGCGCCATGAACGGCTTGTACGTCGAGCCGGGCGGATAGGTGCCGTGCAGCGGACGGTTCAGCAGCGGCTTGTCGGTCGAGTTGTTCAGCTCGTCCCAGGTCTGCTGGTCGATGCCGTCGACGAACGAATTCGGGTCGAAGCTCGGCGACGACACGAACGCGAGCACGTCGCCCGTCTTCGGCTCGATCGCGACGAGCGCGCCGCGCTTGCCGGCGAACGCCTGCTCGGCAACCTGCTGCAACCCGATGTCGAGCGACAGCACGAGGTTGTTGCCGGGCGTCGCCTGCGTGCGCGACAGCGTGCGCACGGGCCGGCCGCCGGCCGTCACCTCGACTTCCTCGAAGCCGGTCAACCCGTGCAGCTCGGTCTCGTAGCTCTGCTCGACGCCAATCTTGCCGATGTAGTCGGTGCCCTTGTAGTTGTTCGCGTCGCGTCGCGGATCGTAGTTTTCCTGGTCGCTGTCGTTGTCGTCGCTGATCGCGTCGATCCGATCCTGGTCGCGCTTCGAGATTCGGCCGATGTAGCCGATCACGTGTGCGGCCGTCGTGCCGAGCGGATATTGGCGGAACAGCCGCGCGCGCACGTCGACGCCGGGGAAGCGGAAGCGCTGCGCGGTGAAGCGCGCGACTTCCGCGTCGGTGAGCCGCGTGCGGATCGGCAGGCTCTCGAAGTTCTTCGAGTCTTCCTGCAGCTTCTTGAAGCGGCGGCGGTCGCGTGCGTCGATCGGGATGATCTCGGACAGCTTGTCGATCGTGTTGTCGAGCGTGTCGTCGAGCTTCGATGGCGTGATCTCGAGCGTGTACGCCGAATAGTTCTTCGCGAGGATCACGCCGTTGCGGTCGGTGATGATCCCGCGGTTCGGCACGATCGGCGCGACCGAGATGCGGTTTTCCTCGGCCTGCAGCGCGTATTTGCCGTGCTGCATCAGTTGCAGGTAGAAGAAGCGGCTCGCGAGCAGCCCGAAGCAGACGAACACGAACACGCCCGCCGCCGCGACGCGCAGGCGGAACTTCGAGAGCTGCTGTTGGGTGTCGTTGAATTCGGTCATGCGGTTGAGCGTCTATCCGACCCGCGCGCGGGCGGGCGAGGTGCCGCCCCGGAGCGCGGCGCGCGGCGGGATTGGGGGCGGCGGGTATTCAAAGGTCGTCCGGCTCAGATGGGGCGCGTATCGTCCGGATCGACCGGACGGCGTTGCGGCATCAGCAGCAGGTGGCTCGCGATCGGCCACAGCGCGGCCTCGACGAAGCCGTCGACCAGGTAGCGCCAGCCGGGGAACGCGGCGCCCATCAAGAGACGGATCACGAACGGCACGAGCTGCGCGACGACGAGCAGCGGCGTGACATACAGCACCTGCACGCCGATCGGCATCCACAGTACGCGGCGGTGGATCGTGATCGCGCCGTACGACAGCAGCGTATAGGCGAGCGCGTGCTCGCCGAGCAGCCCCGCGTCATGCACGTCCATCAGGATGCCGAGCGCGAACGCGACGCCCATCCCGACCTTGCGCGGCTGGTGGATGTTCCAGAACAGCAGCACGAGCGCGACGAAGTCGGGCACGCCGGGCAGGCGGCCCCACGGCATCAGGTTCAGCAGGAACGCGGCGGCGAGGCTGAAGACGATGAAGTACGGATTGACCGGCTGCAGGATGTATTGCGGGCGGTTCATCGCTGGGCTCCTGGTTGCCCGGCCGCGGGCTTCGCGGGTGCGGCGGCGGGCTTGGCCGGAGCGGCGGGCGCGGCCGGCGCGGGCTTCGCGCCGGGCTGGGCGGCGGCGGCCGGCTTTGCGTTCGCGTCGGCCTTGTCGGTTTTCTCGCCCTTCGCGGCGGCTTTCGCGCCCTTCTTGCCGCCCTTCGCGTTCTTGTCGGCGGCCGGTTCGAGCTCGACCGGGCGCGGCGGGATGTCGTTCTGGTAATGCAGCACGAGCATCTGGCGCGCGCCGCGCACGGCCGCGACCGGCGCGCAGGTCACGCGCGCGAATGCGGTGTCGGCGAGCTTGTCGACGCGCGCGACCTTCGCGACCGGCAGGCCGGGCGGATAGACGCCGTCGAGGCCGCTCGTGACGAGTTCGTCGCCGACCACGAGATCCGCGCTCGTCGGCACGAAGCGCAGGTCGAGCGAATCGCCCTTCGGCGTGCCGTAGATCACGCTGCGCAGGCCGGTGCGCAGCACCTGCACCGGAATCGCGAGATCGCGGTCGGTGACCAGCGTGACTTCGGACTGCAGCGGGAACACGCGCGTAATCTGGCCGACCACGCCGTCCTCGCTGACCACGGGCGCGCCGTTCTGGATGCCCTGCTGCGAACCTTGCCCGACCACGATCTTCTGCGTGAACGGATCGCTCGTGTCGTACTGGATCTCGACCGGCGTCGATTGCGTCGCGATGTGCTGGCGCAGTTCGAGCACCGCGCGCAGGTGCATGTTTTCCTGCGCGAGCACGGCGGCCTGGTTGGCCTGCGTCGACAGTTGCAGGTTGCGCTTGCGGAGGTCGTCGTTCTCGTGGCGCAGCGATGCGCCGGTGACGGCGATGTCGGCCGCGCCCATGAACAGGTCGCGGGGCACGAGCGCCGCGCGCTGCAGCGGATAGAGCACGGTGCCGAGCACGCCGCGCAGGATTTCGAGCGTGCTGAAGCGCGCGTCCGACACGAGGAGCGCGATGGCGAGGGCAACGAAGAAGATGAGCCGCGCGAGCGCGGGCGGACCTTGCTTGAAGAGGGGCGGCGGACTGTATTCCATGGTCGGCGCCGGGCGCGTGTGATCGGTTAAATGATGCTCAGACGCGCAAACGGCGCGGCGGTTCGTTCTAAACGAGCGATCCGGCCACGCCGCAGGTGCGTCATATCAACGAAACTGGGGGGCTGTTTTTCCATGAAACGTGCGTGCGTTGCCCCGAAACGGGCCGCTCGCAAGGATCGCGACGCCGCGAATACTGAACGTATTCGCAAGGAGCATGACGCAGCGAGCGGCCCGTTTCGGGGCAACCCCAAATTTAAAATTCATTCCACGGGAATGCCCGAAATCGGCCGCATGGCGGCGTCGTTCGTCGCTTGTTTGGCGCGGCCAAACGGCGCTCCTCACTTCTTGCTTGCGCCCCGCAAGGAAGTCCCCTTGGGGGACGACCGATTTCGGGCATTCGCACGTACGTTTCATGGGAAAACAGCCCCCTAGACGATCACTCGTACGAGAAGATGCTGCCCAGCTTGTCCATGCGCTCGAGCGCCATGCCCGAACCGCGCACGACGCAGGTGAGCGGATCTTCGGCGACGAGCACCGGCAGGCCGGTTTCTTCCGCGAGCAGGCGGTCGAGGTCGCGCAGCAGCGCGCCGCCGCCCGTCAGCATCATCCCGCGTTCGGCGATGTCGGCGCCGAGTTCCGGCGGCGTCTGTTCGAGCGCGATCTTCACCGACGACACGATCTGGTTCAGCGGATCGGTCAGCGCTTCGAGGATTTCGTTGCTGGAGATCGTGAAGCTGCGCGGAATGCCTTCCGACAGGTTGCGGCCCTTCACTTCCATTTCCTTGACTTCGGAGCCCGGGAACGCGGAGCCGATTTCCTTCTTGATCGCCTCGGCCGTTTGTTCGCCGATCAGCATCCCGTAGTTGCGGCGGATGTAGTTGACGATCGCCTCGTCGAACTTGTCGCCGCCGACGCGCACCGAGCCCTTGTACACGATGCCGCCGAGCGAGATCACGCCGACTTCCGTCGTGCCGCCGCCGATGTCGACGACCATCGAGCCGGTGGCTTCCGACACCGGCAGGCCCGCGCCGATCGCGGCCGCCATCGGCTCCTCGATCAGGTAGACCTGCGATGCGCCGGCGCCGTGCGCGGCTTCCTTGATCGCGCGGCGCTCGACCTGGGTCGAGCCGCACGGCACGCAGATGATGATGCGCGGCGACGGCGAGAACATGCGCGACTCGTGCGCCGTCTTGATGAACTGCTTGATCATCTGCTCGGTGACGGTGAAGTCGGCGATCACGCCGTCCTTCATCGGGCGGATCGCCTCGATGTTGCCCGGCACCTTGCCGAGCATCTGCTTGGCTTCCTTGCCGACCGCCTGGATCGTCTTCTTGCCGTTGGGGCCGCCTTCCTGGCGAATCGACACGACGGACGGTTCATCGAGCACGATGCCCTTGCCGCGCATGTAGATCAGGGTGTTTGCGGTGCCGAGATCGATCGCGAGATCGTTGGAGAAGTAGCTGCGCAAAAAACCGAACATTCAGAATCCTGTTTCGCTCTGGGCCGGCCCTGTATAGCGAGCGCTGGGGGGCGGCAGCGGAAAAAATAACAGCCTCGGGAAGCGTGGCGGAAGCGGCCGCCGCGGCGCACGAAGCTGCGAGTGATGTCTACCGGGGATCGCACGAAGCACGCACGGCTTGCCGAAGCGGGGCGAAACGGTGCGGGAAAAGGCTGCCGGGTTTGGGTCGAACGCGTAATGATACCTTATAATTTCACGGTATTTGAATCGAAACGGGCGGTATTTTTGCCGCTTCGGTCCCGATTTTTGAGGGTGGGATCGCACCCTCCAACCCCCCGCCGCGGCGCTGCTTTCGATGCGCTGCGCAGCCTTGTTTTTCCGGTGATCGCATGGCCCTGACCCTGACCGATGTGAAACGCATCGCGCACCTGGCGCGACTCGAAATGGCCGACGCCGACGCCGAGCACATGCTCGGCCAGCTCAATGAATTCTTCGGCCTCGTCGAGCAGATGCAGGCGGTCGACACCGCCGGCATCGCGCCGCTCGCCCACCCGATCGAACAGATCCAGGAAGTCGCGCAGCGCCTGCGCGACGACGCCGTGACGGAAGTCGTCAATCGCGACGACAACCAGCGTCCGGCGCCGGCCGTCCAGGACGGCCTCTATCTCGTGCCGAAGGTGATCGAGTAAGCATTCGACGACAAGCGCGCCGGCCAGCACCGCGCGCCACCCAGAATTCCCAGGAAAACCACTCAATGCACGCAAAAAGCCTGACCGAACTGCGCGCCGCGCTCGCCGCCAAGGAATGCTCGGCCGTCGAGCTCGCGCAGCTCTACCTGAAACGGATCGACGCCGCGCGCGACCTGAACGCGTTCGTCCACGTCGACGCCGATCTGACCCTCGCGCAGGCGAAAGCCGCCGACGCCGAGCTCGCGCGCGGCGCGGGCGGCGCGCTGACCGGCCTGCCGATCGCGCACAAGGATGTCTTCGTCACGCGCGGCTGGCGCTCGACCGCCGGCTCGAAGATGCTCGCGAACTACGAGAGCCCGTTCGACGCGACCGTCGTCGCCCGCCTGCAGGCGGCCGGCATGGTCACGCTCGGCAAGACCAACATGGACGAGTTCGCGATGGGCTCGTCGAACGAGAACTCCGCGTTCGGCGCGGTGAAGAACCCGTGGGACACCAACGCGGTGCCGGGCGGCAGCTCGGGCGGCAGCTCGGCCGCCGTCGCCGCGCGCCTCGCGCCGGCCGCTACCGGCACCGACACCGGCGGCTCGATCCGCCAGCCCGCGTCGTTCGCGGGCGTGACGGGCATCAAGCCGACCTACGGCCGCGTGTCGCGCTACGGGATGATCGCGTTCGCGTCGTCGCTCGACCAGGGCGGCCCGATGGCGCAGAGCGCGTCCGACTGCGCGCTGCTGCTCAATGCGATGGCCGGTTTCGACGAGCGCGACTCGACGAGCCTCGAGCGCGACGACGAGGATTTCACGCGCCACCTCGGCCAGCCGTGGGCGGCCGGCAACGATGCGGGCAAGCCGCTCGCGGGCCTGCGCATCGGCTTGCCGAACGAGTATTTCGGCGACGGCCTCGCCGACGACGTGCGCGCGACGATCGACGCGGCGCTTAAAGCTTACGAAGCGCTCGGCGCGACGCTCGTGCCGGTGTCGCTGCCGAAGACGGAACTGTCGATCCCCGTGTACTACGTGATCGCGCCGGCCGAGGCGTCGTCGAACCTGTCGCGTTTCGACGGCGTGCGCTTCGGCCATCGCGCCGCGCAGTACGGCGACCTGCTCGACATGTACAAGAAGTCGCGCGCCGAAGGCTTCGGCCCCGAGGTGAAGCGCCGGATTCTGGTCGGCGCGTACGTGCTGTCGCACGGCTACTACGACGCGTACTACCTGCAGGCGCAGAAGATCCGCCGCATCATCGCGCAGGATTTCCAGGAAGCGTTCAAGTCCTGCGACGTGATCATGGGCCCGGCATCGCCGACGGTCGCATGGGATCTCGGCGCGAAGGGCGACGATCCGGTGCAGATGTATCTCGCGGATATCTATACGCTGTCGGTGAGCCTCGCCGGCCTGCCCGGCATGAGCGTGCCGTGCGGCTTCGGCGCGGGCGCGAATGCGAAGCGCCCGGTCGGCCTGCAGATCATCGGCAACTATTTCAACGAAGCCCGGATGCTGCAGGTTGCCGACGCGTTCCAGCGCGCGACCGACTGGCACAAGCAAGTTCCGGCAGGAGTGCAAGCATGACCCAATGGGAAGTCGTTATCGGCCTCGAGACGCACGCGCAACTGTCGACCGTCTCGAAGATTTTCTCGGGCGCGCCGACGCAGTTCGGCGCCGAGCCGAACACGCAGGCATGCCCGGTCGACCTGGCGCTGCCGGGCGTGCTGCCGGTACTGAACCGCGGCGCGGTCGAACGCGCGATCCGCTTCGGCCTCGCGATCGGCTCGACCATCGCGCCGCGCAGCATCTTCGCGCGCAAGAATTATTTCTACCCCGATCTGCCGAAGGGTTATCAGATCAGCCAGTACGAGATTCCGGTCGTGCAGGGCGGCCAGATCACGATCCAGGTGCCGGCCAACGACAAGGCTGGCAAGGCCGCGTACGAGAAGACGATCAACCTCACCCGCGCACACCTCGAGGAAGATGCGGGCAAGTCGCTGCACGAGGACTACGCGGGGATGACGGGGATTGACCTGAATCGCGCGGGCACGCCGCTCCTCGAGATCGTCACCGAGCCGGAAATGCGTAGCGCGGCCGAGGCCGTGGCCTATGCGAAGTCGCTGCACGCGCTGGTCGTGTGGCTCGGCATCTGCGACGGCAACATGCAGGAAGGGTCGTTCCGCTGCGATGCGAACGTGTCGGTGCGGCCGGTCGGCCAGAAGGAATTCGGCACGCGCGCCGAGATCAAGAACCTGAACTCGTTCCGCTTCCTCGAAGAGGCGATCAACTACGAAGTGCAGCGTCAGATCGAACTGATCGAGGATGGCGGCGAAGTCGTGCAGGAAACGCGCCTCTACGATCCGGACAAGCGCAAAACGGCGTCGATGCGCAGCAAGGAAGACGCGCACGATTACCGCTACTTCCCCGATCCCGACCTGATGCCGCTCGTGATCGGCCAGGACTGGATCGAGCGCGTGCAGTCCGGGATGCCCGAGTTGCCGGCCGCGATACAGCAGCGCTTCGTCGAGCAGTACGGCGTGTCCGCGTACGACGCGGGCGTGCTGACGTCGAGCAAGGCGATGGCCGCGTATTTCGAGGCCGTGGTCGCGAAGGCCGGCGCCGCGAACGCGAAGATCGCCGCGAACTGGCTGATGGGCGACGTGTCGTCGCAGCTGAACCGCGACGGCATCGAGATCGACGCGATTCCGGTGTCGGCGGCCCAGCTTGCACTCGTGCTGCAGCGTATCGCCGACGGCACGATCTCGAACAAGATCGCGAAGGAAATCTTCTCGACGATCTGGGACGAGAAGGCGGACGACGAAGGCGCGGCCGACCGCATCATCGACGCGAAGGGGCTGAAGCAGATCTCCGACACCGGCGCGCTGGAAGCGATCATCGACGAGGTGCTCGCGGCGAATGCGAAGTCGGTCGAGGAATTCCGCGCGGGCAAGGAAAAGGCGTTCAACGCGCTGATCGGCCAGGCGATGAAGGCGACGAAGGGCAAGGCCAATCCGCAGCAGGTCAACGAACTGCTGAAGAAAAAGCTCGGCTGAACATGATCGCGCGCCTGAACCGCGCTTGACGACGGGCCGCCCCGAACTTGTTCCGGGCGGCCCGTCGCGTTTGGTGGGTGCGTTATCGTATGCACCACACCGCCCAACGGAGGAACGCATGGCGAAACAACCGTCGCTCGACGATTTCCGCGTGCCGTACAGCACGCGCGAGAAGGAAGCCGCCGCATTCAAGCTCGATGCGTTCGACCCGGCCGCGAAGCCGTTCTCGTCCGGTTCGAAGGATGCCGACCGCGAACGGCTGTCGGCCGTGTCGATCGAACTCGACACGCAGCAGGAGCGCCTGCACACGCAGCAGAAGAAGCGCGTGCTGCTCGTGCTGCAGGGGATGGATACCAGCGGCAAGGACGGCACCGTGCGCGCGGTGTTCCGCGAGGTCGATCCGCTCGGCCTGCGCGTCGTGTCGTTCAAGGCGCCGACGCCGATCGAAGCCGTGCACGATTTCCTGTGGCGCGTACACGCGCAGGTGCCGGCCGCGGGCGAGCTCGCGATCTTCAATCGCAGCCACTATGAAGACGTGCTGGTGCCGCGCGTGCTCGATACGATCGACAGCAAGGAATGCGAGCGCCGCTACCGGCAGATCCGCGATTTCGAGACGATGCTGGTCGAGAACGGCACGACGATCGTCAAGTGCTTCCTGCACATCTCGAAGGACGAGCAGCGCGCGCGGCTGCAGGCGCGCATCGACGATCCGACCAAGCACTGGAAGTTCGACATCTCCGATCTCGACGCGCGCAAGCACTGGGACGCGTACCAGTCAGCGTACCGCGACGCGCTCGCCGCGACGTCGGCCGAGCATGCGCCGTGGTACGTGATCCCGGCGGACTCGAAGACGCACCGCAACGTGATGATCGCCGAGCTGCTGCTGCGCACGATGACCGACATGAAGCTGGAATTCCCGCCGCCGAAGCCCGAGCTCGAAGGCGTGAAGATCCGTTAAGCTGCCACCCTGTAAAACATCGAACTGAACGGAACCCGACATGATGCGAGTGATTACCGCCAACCTGAACGGCATCCGCTCCGCCGCGAAGAAGGGCTTCTTCGACTGGCTCGGCGAGCAGAACGCCGATTGCGTGTGCGTGCAGGAAATCAAGGTATCGGCCGACGACCTGCCGGCCGAATTCGTCGAGCCGCACGGCTTCAGGAGTTATTTCCACCACGCCGAGAAGAAGGGCTACAGCGGCGCGGGCGTGTACAGCCGCCACGAGCCCGACGACGTGATCATCGGCTTCGGCAGCAGCGAATTCGATTCCGAGGGGCGCTACGTCGAGGCGCGCTACGGCAAGCTGTCGGTCGTATCGGTGTACGTGCCGTCCGGCTCGAGCGGCGAAGAGCGCCAGCAGGCGAAGTACCGCTTCATGGACGAATTCATGCCGCACCTCGCGCAGCTCAAGAAGAAGCGCGAAGTGATCCTGTGCGGCGACGTGAACATCGTCCACAAGGAAATCGACATCAAGAACTGGAAGAGCAACCAGAAGAACTCGGGCTGCCTGCCGGAAGAGCGCGAGTGGCTCACGAAGCTGTTCGACGACGTCGGTTATGTCGACGTGTTCCGCACGCTCGACCAGCGCGCCGAGCAGTACACGTGGTGGAGCAACCGCGGCCAGGCGTACGCGAAGAACGTCGGGTGGCGGATCGACTACCAGATCGCGACGCCGGGCGTGGCCGGCACCGCGAAGAGCACGTCGATCTTCAAGGACATCAAGTTCAGCGATCATGCGCCGCTGACGGTGGACTACGACTACAAGAAGTGACCGCCGGCGCTACGCAGCGCGCGTAGCGGTCGAACCATCCGGCCGCCGGATGCAAAACGGGCCGCATGTCGAACTGAATTGACCCCCAAGAGTTGGACATCACTCCAACCCTTGGGGGGTTTTTTCATGACGAAGTATGACCCGTCGTTC
>NZ_JAGXKA010000229.1:0-274 GCF_019091065.1 Burkholderia sp. GbtcB21 | reverse complement strand
AAACACACAAAATCTAGGCAAAACATAGTGCCAAACAACTGTACAAGCAAACATAAGCGACGAACGGTTTATTGACGAAGGTGTTGTGGGCGTGCAATAGTCGTCCGTGACAGTATGTCGTATTACCCTTACAATTAAATAGGCTATTTCTGTGAGTCAATTCTAGTCTCCTAGATTGCAAATAAGTGATGTTGCCCTGACACCATGACACTATGGCTGACCCTCTTCCATTAGCACACTACTATTGTTACAAAATTCCTAAACTATGGAATAG
>NZ_JAGXKA010000228.1:0-274 GCF_019091065.1 Burkholderia sp. GbtcB21 | reverse complement strand
CACTAAAACCTTCGCGGCTCAGGCACGTATTATCCTGTACCCGTGTAGCCACCCCCGGTCAAGCCGTCACCATGCTAGCAGTACTCAGTCCTCGTGCAGCCGATCGAAGCGTACACGCGAATGTGAACGGCGCTTCCCACTAGCCAGCACGTGGCGGACAAGTTGTCGCTAGCCTGGGCGAAGGCGCCCGTATACCTGTACGACCGGTCGTAGCAGTGTTCAATGATCTTGTTGCCGTTAGCCGTATCGACACGAATCGACGGCGTAGATCACA
>NZ_JAGXKA010000227.1:0-274 GCF_019091065.1 Burkholderia sp. GbtcB21 | reverse complement strand
ACTAATCCCATCTCTATGATCAACATCTTCAACCAAATCGCTTCCTTAGTTGCCTCGGCTGCTACGACATACTTTGCTTCAATAGATGGCTGAGATATACACTTTTGAAGTGTAGATCTCCACCCTATGCATCTGCCACCAAGCATGAATACATATCCAATTGTTGACTTCCTTGAGTCAAGGTCTTGCCCACAGTCAACATCCACATAGCCTGTCAAGCTTTGAGTATTACTTAAATATTTGTCAAAAAGTGACCCAACGTCCACGGTACCAT
>NZ_JAGXKA010000226.1:0-275 GCF_019091065.1 Burkholderia sp. GbtcB21 | reverse complement strand
ACCAAGAAACTAACTCGGTCGTCATGCTTGTTTGTCAAAATTGCAACTTGATTTGGATTTACAAACATCCACAAGTGTTGTCTATTGTTATTGACAAGCCAAGTATATAAATAACTACATAAGAAAATAATATTCAAATATAGTTAGCTAATTTTATTTGTCAAATTAAATAAATAAACATAAATAGATTAAGTTTGATCTATGATACCTTAAGTAGCAGCAAATCACACCCTGCCCTATTTTATTCTCTGCAAGAAACTCAAATATGTCATCCT
>NZ_JAGXKA010000225.1:0-275 GCF_019091065.1 Burkholderia sp. GbtcB21 | reverse complement strand
AAGAAGAGATGAAAAAACACGCTAAGTAAAAAATAAAGGAAGCTATCCATATGGACAGCTTCCTTACATAATTATCGTTATTAGCAGTAGGGACTTAATTTATTTAATGATTTTCAAAAACAAAATTCAATTCATATATTTAGAATATAATGAAAAATCGTTATAATGTATTAGAGGTCTACATGGCGTGGAGTTATTGTTAATCATTCAAATAGTTATTTTCACAGTAAATCCAAGCTGAAAAAAGAGATTTAATATGTTAAACGGTTTTGGAA
>NZ_JAGXKA010000224.1:0-275 GCF_019091065.1 Burkholderia sp. GbtcB21 | reverse complement strand
GCCGGAGTGTCCCCCCGTCGGGTCCGCTTGGGAGGCTCAGTCTCAACCATCTTGCCCTTCCGCTTGCGCTCAAGGGCGGTCGCATCCTCTACCTCACCTTCCTCAACTTCCCCCTCCTCGTCTATCAAGACAATCGTGCCTAAAGGGGCACTGGAGGACCTCCCGGGAGTCACCAACTGGGATGGAGTCGGAGGCAGAGAGGCGTCGGGGCTGTATGCCACGTCAAGAGTGGCTAGGAGATCTTCCATAGGCCTAGCTGTTGCAACAAAGAAATA
>NZ_JAGXKA010000223.1:0-275 GCF_019091065.1 Burkholderia sp. GbtcB21 | reverse complement strand
GATCAGGCTTTATTAGTTACGGATAAAGCCATTTTTAGCGAATACGATGGTTTCCGAATTGCCTATACCCAAACAAATGATATAGCAGCGAACCTGTGGGTTAAGCCTCATGGATTACTACATAAGAAAGGGCTTAGGCAACCAACTATTGAATGCATAGAATGGGAAGGAATAACAGCTTTTTTTGGAACTGATCAGGGTTTTTGTTTTGATTTTATTGCGGCGGCTTTTTATTTGATTACGAGGTATGAAGAGTACAATACAAAATCTGAAAA
>NZ_JAGXKA010000222.1:0-275 GCF_019091065.1 Burkholderia sp. GbtcB21 | reverse complement strand
AAGCCCACCCGCCAAGCCTATTGCATCCACGGTAAACACGCCATCAAAGCCCAATAGTCTATGTAATATCTCAATAAGCTTAATAATTAATAATTAGGGTTTATATTTATATTATGAGTTAACCAGGTAATGAGTGGGATGATAATCCAACTAATTTAGTTCAACATAAAATTTTAAATTTGCTATAAGTGGATAAATAAGCGTGATTTTTAAATTACGGAGATTTATATAGTATGTGTGAATGTAATATGAACTATATGTGGAATAAAAATATT
>NZ_JAGXKA010000221.1:0-276 GCF_019091065.1 Burkholderia sp. GbtcB21 | reverse complement strand
ATTGTGTATGCATTGTTTAGGAGCCCTGGAAAATTTGGTATCATTTGGTGGAAAATTGAGCAAGAAAGGAAGTGATTTGGGATTACTGGTGCAAACCGGCAAACCGGTTTGCCATGCCCCAAAAACCGGTTTGCCGGTTTTGGCAGGATTCCCGAACACTTCGTTTTCTCAATTTTTGTCCATTTCGGTACCTCGGTTGGGTGTTTCCCCATTTCCAGAGTTAGAATAACCCCTTTAGAGCATAACAGAACCTAGGGTTTTGGTTTTGGGATTCCC
>NZ_JAGXKA010000220.1:0-276 GCF_019091065.1 Burkholderia sp. GbtcB21 | reverse complement strand
AGCGAGAGCCCCTCGTCACGGCGCCATCGGCGCTGGACGCTTCCCGGAGAAGGGGGAGGTGTTCATCCCATCTCACCGCCAAACGGCAGTGGATTCCCACTACTGGCGATGCACGCCCGCATCGGAGAATGTTCAGCGCAGCGTTGGTATCACGATCATGCTCGACGCCACAGTCACCGCAGGTCCACTCTCTTACTCGCAGTCCCGCGATACCTTTCGGCCGCGTCGTGCTGTCTCTCGACCCGCACGCCGAACAGGACTGGGTAGAACCGCTTT
>NZ_JAGXKA010000022.1:0-81705 GCF_019091065.1 Burkholderia sp. GbtcB21 | reverse complement strand
GCCAAGCGCGATGCGAAGCGCGGGCTGGCGTCGCTGTGCATCGGCGGCGGGATGGGTGTCGCGCTCGCGGTCGAGCGCGTCTGAGCCGGGGCTGAAAACACGACCCGCAGGCGGCGCCGGCCGGCGCCGCGGGCGGGCGAAGCGGTTGTCGCGCACGACAAGCAGCCAACAACAAGCGCGATGTTCCGGTGCGCGCCGTGCCCGCGACGCGGGCGGCTGCGCATCGAAGCGGTGGGGCGGCAGCATGTGCGATGCCGTCGCCCCGCATTCATCGATTACTTTTTTGTCGGTAATTTATAGGATGACTAAGCGAATTGCAATTGTGACAGGTGGAATGGGCGGTCTCGGCGAAGCGGTCAGCATCAGGTTGAACGACGCTGGCCACCGGGTAGTCGTCACGTATTCGCCGAACAACACCGGCGCCGACCGCTGGCTGACCGAGATGCACGCGGCCGGCCGCGAGTTCCTTGCGTACCCGGTGGACGTGGCCGATTACGATTCGTGCCGGCAATGCATCGAGACGATCGTGCGGGACGTCGGCCCGGTCGACATTCTCGTGAACAACGCGGGCATCACGCGCGACATGACGCTGCGCAAGCTCGACAAGGTGAACTGGGATGCCGTGATCCGAACGAACCTCGATTCCGTGTTCAACATGACGAAGCCCGTCTGCGAAAGCATGGTCGAGCGCGGCTGGGGTCGCATCGTCAACATCTCGTCCGTGAACGGCTCGAAGGGTTCGGTCGGCCAGACCAACTACGCGGCCGCGAAGGCCGGCATGCACGGTTTCACCAAATCGCTCGCGCTCGAGGTCGCGCGCAAGGGCGTGACGGTGAACACGGTGTCGCCTGGCTACCTCGCGACGAAGATGGTCACGTCGATCCCGCAGGACATCCTCGACACGAAGATCCTCCCGCAGATTCCGGCGGGCCGGCTCGGCAAGCCCGAGGAAGTCGCGGCGCTGGTCGCTTACCTGTGCTCGGAGGAGGCCGGTTTCGTGACGGGCTCCAACATCGCGATCAACGGCGGCCAGCACATGCACTGACGCGCGACGGCCCGGGCCGCGTTCGCACGCGTTTCGGGCCGCGTTCCGCTATATCCAGTGCCGGAGCGGCGGCAGGCGCGCCGCTTCGGCCTCGCATTCCGGAGAAGGCATGGGTGAAACCTGGATGGGACTCGCGATCGGCGGCTCGGCACTGGCCGTCGCGCTGACGATGGCGATCTCGCTCTACTGGCTCGAGCGGCGCCGCGCGCGGCTGCTGCGGAACTTCGATCATCGCGATTGCTGGTTCGTCGCGTACGGCAAGTGCTTCGCTCGCAGGCCGGCGAGGCCGGCACGCCGCATGCGCGGCGCGCGGTAACGCGGCGTCGCGACTGACGAACGGTCACGCATCGCGCGCATGCAGTCGGTGATGCGCGCGATGCGCGTGCTCAATTGCTCTTTTCGCTCTTTCCACCCGACTCGCTCGAGTCGTTCTTGTGGAAGATCCGCTTCGTCGTGCGCTTGGTGGCATCCCAGCCTTCGCGCGACGCGTGTGCGACTCCGTGCCCGACCGCCTTCGCGGCGCTCGCGGTTGCGTGGCCGAAGCTGCGTGCAGCTTCGCCCGTCTTGTGCGCGGCTTCCTTCGAATCGCGCTTGATGTCCTGCTTCACTTCCGAAATGTCCGCATGCGCGATCGGGCTGAGCAGCGCCAGAACGAGTGCGGTGCCAATGAACTGACGAACTTTCACGACCTGGTTTCCTTGTGTAAGTCTCTTCATCGAGGATTCGAATTGCCGGCGGGCGGCGGGGCAAACGTGCGGGCCGCCGATGCGTCGAGCATCACCGCGGCGCGGCCGGTCAGCAGCACGCGATCGCCGCAGCGCAGCGCGAAGCCGTACAGCACCGAGCGGCCGTCGCCGCTCATGCGTTCCGCGTCGACGGTGAGCGGCAGGTCGAACGTGTCGAGCCGATCGACGAACGCGTCGACATTGCGCACGCTCGCCAGATAGCCGGCGCGCGGACGTTCTTCTTGCATACCGAGCAGCGCGCCGTGCACGGCCATCGCCTGCGCCGCGTATTCGATGCCGCAGACCGACGCGAGCCGGCCGTGCGAGCGCAGCGGGTTGTGCGGATCGCAGTGACTCGTCGCGGTGCAGCGGATGCGTTCGGCGTCCCACGCATCGACCGTATCGAGCACGCACATCGTGCCGCCGTGCGGAATATGCGCGGCGATCCACGCGTGGTCGAGCGGCGGCATCAACGCGATCGTCGCGGCCATCACGTGCGCTCCGCGAAGGCGTCCGGCATCGCGACGTCTACCTGCACGCGCGTATCGGCCAGGTAGTCGAGCACGACGCGCGTCGAACGCCCTGCGGCCAGCGCATCGAGCAGCGGCAGCACGCGTGCGGCCGGATTGCCGGCGCGCAGTGCGTCGAGCCCGGCATTCGCGAGCGTCGTAGCGGGCGCGTCGGTGAGCTGCACGTCGATGCGGGCGAGCGTGCGCGCGCTCGCTTCCGGCGCGAATACGAGCGCGACGCCGAATGCGTCGTCGATCGGCCGCACCGTGCGCAGCGGTTCCGGATAGTCGGTGTCGTACGCGATCAGCAGGGTCGGTATGCGATCGACCGCGACCTGGCACAGGCTCTCGAGCAGGCCCGCGGCAAAGCTGCCGTCGTGCGCGCACAGCACGTTCGACGTCGCCATCGCGCGGGTCGCGATGCTCCAGTAGCCGGCCGGCGCGTTGTGCACGGAGTTGTGGAAACGCGTCGGCGACAGCTGGCGATCGTCGCCGGCGAGGGTTTCGCAGATCGCGTGGCAGTTCTGGCCGTCGCCGCCGGACGCGCTGAACACGGTCGCGAGCGTGGCCGCATCGCGTCCGCTTGCCGCGACCGCTTCGTGGCCGACCGCGAGCGCGACGCGCACGACGGGGCCCGTGCGGCGCCGCTCGGCCGACGGCAGGCCGGCCGGCGGCGGCAGCACGGTGCGTGCGCTCGCATAGGCCGTGCGGCCCGCGAGCACGTCGGCCGCGTGCGGCCAGTCGTTCAATCCCGGCCCGACGAGACCGATGCTTTCGATGAAGGCAGTGAGCGTCATGTCGGGCCTCAACGGCGTACGTGGCCGGCGCGGCCGAGGATCAGGCTGCAATTCGTGCCGCCGAAGCCGAACGAATTGGAGAGCACGGTGCGCACGCGCGTATCGCGGCTCGCGAGCACGTAGTCGGCGGCGAGCGCCGGGTCGGGCTGCGTCGTGTTGACGCCGGCCGGCACGAACTGCTCGCGCAGCGCGAGCGCGGCGACTACAGCTTCGAGCGCGCCGGCCGCGCCGAGCGTGTGGCCGGTCGCGCCCTTCGTCGAGCTGCACGGCGTGCGCGCGAGCAGCGCGCCGACCGCGCGGCTTTCGGCCGCGTCGTTGCTCGGCGTTGCGGTGCCGTGCAGGTTCACGTAATCGATGTCGTTCGCGTCGAGGCCCGCGGACGCGAGCGCCTGCTCGATCGCGACACGCGCGCCGAGCCCGTCCGGATGCGGCGACGACATGTGGTGCGCATCGCTCGATTCGCCGATGCCGAGCAGCAGGATCGCATTGCCGTCGAGCGCGCCGGGCGGTTCGGGCACGCGTTCGACGAGCGCGAATGCCGCGGCCTCGCCGATCGAGATGCCGTCGCGCGCAACGTCGAACGGCCGGCACGGTAGGCGCGACAGCAGTTCGAGCGAGTTGAAGCCGTACAGCGTCGTCAGGCACAGCGAATCGACGCCGCCGACGACGGCCGCGTCGATCAACCCGGCCTCGATCATGCGGCGCGCGGAGCCGAATACCTTCGCGCCGGACGAGCACGCGGACGAGATCGCCATCGCCGGCCCGCGCAGCGCGAAATACGTGCGCACGAACGCGGCCACCGAATACGGGTTGTGCGTGTTCGCATAGTGGAAGTCGGTGGGAAGCGCGCCGCTCGCCGGATCTCGATGTTGGTACGCGCGTTCGGTCTCGAGGATGCCGGCCGTGCTCGTGCCGATGAACACGCCGACGCGCGCCGCGCCGTGGCGCGCGACGGCCGCCGCGACGCGGGCGTCGAAGCCGTCTTGCGTGAGGGCGAGCTGCGCGAGGCGGTTGTTGCGGCACTCGAAGTCGGCGAGGTCCGCGCGCACGGGTTGCTCGTCGACGCCGTCCACCGCGCCGATCCACGTGTCGAGATCCGCACGCTCGAAGTCGCACGGCGCGAGCCCGCCGCGGGCATTGCGCAGCGCGTCGAGGGTCGCATCGAGGCCGCGGCCGATGCAGCTGGTGGCGGTGAAGTGCGAGAGCAGGAGAGGTTTCACGAGGGTCGCATCCGGTGGCCGGAACGGGCGCCGCAGCAGGGCTGGCAGGCGCGCCGTTCAAGTTCAGATTTTATCAAACGGGGGTGCCGGAACGCCCGGCTGGCCGGGCGGTTCGGGCACGAGCGCCGCGCGCAGCGTGGTCCAGTGCAGTTGCGCATCGGCGGCTGCGCGCAGCACCGCTTGCAGTGCGTCGAGCACGACCGGTTCGCCGCGCGCGTCGCGTGCCGCGTGACCGTCGTGCACGAGCAGGATGTCGCGCGGTGCGAGGCCGTGCAGCAGGCGGCGCGTGACGGTCGCGGCGTCGTGCGCACGCGTGTCGAAGCCGCGCCGCGTCCAGCTCGCAAGCTGCAGGCCGAGTTCGCACAGCACCGGTTCGAGAAACGGATTGCGCAGGCCGGCCGGCGCGCGGAAGAACAGCGGACGCGTGCCGGCGATCTCGGTCAGCGTCTGCTGCGCGGCCGCGATCTCGCGCCGCAGCGCGGCGGGCCCCGACAGCGAGAACGAGTGCCGGTGCCGCTGGCTGTGGTTCTCGATCGCGTGACCGCGCGCGACGATCGCTTCGATCCAGCGCGGATGACGGCGCGCGAGATCGCCGATGCAGAAGAACGTCGCGCGCGCGTCGTAACGATCGAGCAGGTCGAGCACGCGCGGCGTAACGTCCGGGTCCGGGCCGTCGTCGATCGTCAGCGCGATCCGGCGGCCGGCGCCGGCCGGCAGGCGCGTCCAGTTCGGGCCGAGCAGCGTGCTGCGCGGCCACAGGCCGGCGGCGGTCAGCGCGAGATGCGACGCGACCACGCCGCCGACGGCCCACGGCCATGCGGCCGGTTGCGTGACGACGGTGGCGACCGCGCCCGCGTGCAGCGCGACCGTGCCCGCGATCAGCGGCGTCGGCTTCCAGCGGCGCGCGCCGGATTGGCCGGGCTGTCGAGGCGGAACGGACGATGGTGCGTTCATGCCTGGCTCCGTTGACGACGATCGCCGGCCGCCGCGGCGCGCGGCGCGAGTATCGCCGCGAACGCGAGCGCGAGCATCGCGCCGGGGCCGACGGTCAGCCCGAAGGTTTCGAGCAGCGGCACGTGCGACAGCGCCAGCAGCCCGAAGCCTGCGACCGTCGCGAGGTTCGCGATCAGCAGCGACACGAGCGTGTACGGCGTGACGGGCTGCGCGTCGTCGCGCTTGCAGAAGAACAGCGCGTAGTTCGAACCGACCGCGACGATCAGCAGCATGCCGACGAGGTGCAGGATCGTCAGCTGCACGCCGGCGAGCGCGAAGCCGGCCGTCACGACCAGCACGGCCGCGACGAGCGGCGCGAGCGCGCGCACGGCACGGCGCGGCGAGCGCAGCGCGATCAGCAGCAGCACGGCGATCGCCGCGAAACCCGCGAGCGACAGCCGGATGTCCTCGTGCACGTAGCTCACGTACAGGCGATCGGCTTCGGCCTTCATGTCGACGAACAGCGCATCGGGCACGCCCGCTTGCGCGACGGCCGTGCGTACCGGCGTTGCGTCGAACCCTTGCGCCGCGCGTGCGGCGTCCGGCGCGCGCAGCGGCAGCATCGCGCTCCAGCGGCCGTCGCGTTCGGTCAGCAGCGCATCGACCGCGAGCGCCATCGACGTGCCGCGCAAGTCCGCGCGCGTCAGCAGCGGCGCGTGGCGGGCGGCTTCGACATCCGCGATGAACGGTGCGAACAGGTCGGGCTTTACCGCGATCGGCTGGTTCGCGACGGCGTCGCGCATTCGCGCGGCGAGCACGTCCGCATCGGGCAGGCTTGCCTGGCGCGCGTGCTGCGCGGCGTCGCTCGGCAGGTAGCGCGCGGGGCTTTCGAAACCCGCGAGCGCGCGCTGGTCGACGAGCGGCTGCAGTTGCGCGGCGACCTTTTCGGCGCCTTCGAGCGCGGCCTGCTCGGTCGGCGCGGAAATCACGACGAGGTAGCGTACGTCGGGCGCGCCGACATCGGCGCGCAGCCGCGCGTCGAGCGCCTGCGCGCGCGCCGGCACGGGGCTGAGCGAGGCGAGCTCGCGGCTCCACAGGCCGTCGCGATGCAGCACGAGCGTCGCGCACGCGGCGACCACCAGTGCGGCGAGCGGCCAGCGCAGCCGCGGCGCGGCGTCGGCCGCGCGCGCGAGCACGGCGCCGACGCGCGACACGTCGCGGATCGCGACATGCTCGCCGCGCAGGTGCGGCAGCACGAAGCGCGTGACGAGCGCGGCGGCCGTCAGCCCGGCGATCGAATACAGCCCGAGCTGCACGAGGCCCGGGAATCCGGAGAACAGCATCGACGCGAAACCGCACACGGACGTCAGCACGCCGAGCCGGATCGTCGGCCAGTACGCGGCGAGCCATGCGCGCGTCGCATCGGCCGGGCGAGCGGTGCCGCGCATGCCGGTCTGCGCCGATTGCACGAACAGGTAGATCGAATAGTCGACGGCTTCGCCGATCAGCGTCGTGCCGAAGCCGAGCGTCAGCCCGTGGACCGTGCCGAACGCGACGCTGACCGCCGCGATCCCGGCCGCGACGCCCGTCAGCACCGGCAGCAACCCGAGCGCGAGCGTGCGCGGCGAGCGGTACAGCGTCAGCAGCAGCGCGACGATCAGCACGACGCTCGCCGTCGACAGCCGCTCGACGTCGTGCCGGATCGTGTCGCGCATGTCGACCGAGAACACGCCGGGGCCCGTCATCGCGAGCGTGGTCGCGGCCGCGTTCGGCACGGCCTGCGTCGCGGCGGCGAATGCGCGGCGCACCGTGTCGATCGCGCGCGCCTGCGCGTCGGTGTCGGAGCCGGCCGCGGCGGTCTGCACGACGAGCACCGCGCGCGTACCGTCGTGCGACGTCCACACGCCGTCGCGGCTCGCCGGTTGCGCCGCGCTGTCGAGCTGGTCGACGAGCGCGGCGACTTCGCCGGTCGGGTCGCGCGGCAGCATCGCCTTGGCCATGAGGCCGGCCGACGAGCTCAGCAGGTCGAGGCTGTCGCCGAGCGCCTGGTGCAGGCCGTCGGCGCTGAAGCGTTGCGGCGTGACCGCCGGGCTCAGCAGGTAGCGGTGATCGAAGATGAACTGCCGGTCGCGCGCGTCGTTCGCGGCTTCGCCGTTGTTAACCGCCGCGAACTGCGGATCGGTGCGCAGCGTGCCGGCGATGCGCCGCGACACTGAGGCGCGCGTACTTGCATCGCCGCCGTCGATCGCGACGAGGATCAGCCGCGACACGATGCCGTCGCGCAACTGGTCGACGAGCACGCGCTGCCCGGCGCTCGGCGAGTTTGGCAGGAACGCGGACAGGTCGGCCGTGAAGTGCGCGCGGCCGATCGCGACGCCGCACGCGACGAGCGCGAGCAGCCACACGAGCACCGCGCGCTGCCGCAACGCGTGCAGGCGGCGCGTGACGGGTGACGATGAAGGGCGCGTGTGTTCGTCCATCAGTTCGGATTCGCCGGAACGGGTTGCAGGCGCATCACCGAATGATCGCCGTCGGCCTGCCGGATCGCGACGCCGCGCAACACGTCGCGCGTGCCGTCGAGCGTGATCGTGCTGACCACCTTCAGCATCCGCGAGTCGAGCGGCGTGAGCGTCAGCGTCCAGTCGTCGCCGCGCCCGGCGAGCGCGACCTTGTACACCTGCTCGAGCGCGAAGCGGTTGCCGGCGAGCGTCGCGCGGATGCTGTCGATGAATGCGCCGAGTTCCGGATAGCGCGCGAGCGCGAGCGTGTACTTGCGGTTGTTGCGCTCGACGGTGAGCATGTCGCCGTCGACGACGAGGTGCTCGGGCTTCGGGCTCAGCGTGTGCTTTTCCAGATGATCGGGCGCGACGAACACGAGTTCGCCGGACGATTCGACCGGCTGCGTGGCGATCGACAGGTACTTCGTTTCGGTGAACGTCGCACGCCCCGACTTGTGCTGCGCGAGCGTCGACATCAGCCGGTCGAGGTTCCAGGCCGACGCCGTGTCGGCTGCCTGCGCCGCGGGCACGGCCAGTGCGATCGCGGCGGCGGTTGCGGCGAGCAAGCGGGCGCCGCGGTGCAGCGCGAGCGGGAACGGGAGCAGGAAGCGGCGAACGGCGGTCATGCGTCGGAATCCCTCGTGGCGGGCAGGTCGGCAGCGGCGCGCGCAGCGTCGCGGCGCGCGGCCGCGGCGTCGCCGACTTGCCAGAAATCGAAATAGTTGAACCAGTTGTACGGCGCTGCTCGGCAGTACTTGTCGAGCAGCGCGACGTAGCGCGCGAGTGCCGCGTCGACGGCCGCCGCGCGTGCGTCGCGCCGCACGTCGGAGAAATCGGCGAGCGTCTCGAAGTGCACGTCGTAGCGATTGCCGTCGCGATAGAGGCCCGTCATGAAGATCACCGGGCGTCGCAGCATCGCGGCCATGTAGAGCGGGCCGAGCGGGAACGCGGCCGGCGCGCCGAGCAGCGGCAGCCGCCGCAGCGACGCGGCCGCGTCGTCGCGCAGCGTGCGGTCGGCGAGCATGCCGACCATGCAGTTCGCGTCGAGGCGCTCGCGCACCTTCAGCATCGAGTCGACCTGTCCGAGCGGAATCACTTCCGGCGTCGCGGCCGGATTCACCGCGGCGAGCGTCGCGTTGATCTTGCGCGCATTGTTCTCGTACATCGTGACGACGACGCGCAGGTCCGGGTGCGTGCGGCCGATCGCGCGCACGACCTCGAAGCTGCCGAGGTGCGCACCCATCAGGAACGCGCCGCGTCCGCCGGCGAGCGCATCGTCGACGAGCGTTTCGCCGTGCAGTCGGATGTCGAACAGGTCGAAGCGCCCGTTCATCAGATAGATGCGGTCGTGGATCGTCGCCGCGAACGTGAACACGTGCCGGTACACGTCGCGCCAGCGTGCGGGGCGGCCGAGCACGCGACGCAGGTAGTCGCGCGACGCGGCGCACGCAACCGGCGAGAACAGCACGAAATACGTCGCGATCAGATGCAGCACGATGCGCGCACGCTGCCGGCCGAAGCGCAGCGAGATCCACGTCATCGCGCGCAGCAATCCCGCGTTGCTGCGCTCCTGGCGTTCGGCCCACGCGGTGCGCTTCATGGCTGGGCACCGTCCTGCACGGCCGGCGGCGCGGACAGCACGCCGGTCGCGACATCGCGCGACCCGGCGCGCAGCGTGAAGCGGATCGCGCCGCTGGCCGAGGCGTCGAACGCGAGATCGAGCGGCTCGCCGGGCGCGACCGGGCTCAGGAATTTCGCGGAGCCGAGCCGCCAAGCGTGCATCGGGCGGTTCAGCGCCGCGCCGATCGCGTGGATCGCGTGATCGAGCAGCACGACGCCCGGCACGACCGGATGGCCGGGGAAGTGGCCGGGCAGCGCCGGATGGTCGGCGGGAATCGTGAACGCGAGCGCGGGTGCGTCGGCCGCGTCGCGTGCGGGCAGCGGTGCGGTCGCGGCGCGCGGGTGTCGTGCAACGAGCGCGGCCAGCACGTCGCGCGGCAGCTTGCCCGTTTCGTTGCGCGGCAGCGCATCGACGAACATGAGCGGGCGCGGCATGAACGCGGGATCGATCCGCTCGCGCAGCGCGCGCTGCAGATCGGCGGCAGCGAGCGTCGGCGCGACGACGAGCGCGACGAGGCGCGTGACCGGTTCGAGGCCGGTGTCGGCGTGCGCGGCCGCGGTTTCGTCGGGCATGAAGAACACGCCGTCGACTACATCCGGAATCGCGTTGAGCTGATGGTTCAGGTACGCGAGCGACGTGCGCTTGCCGGCGATGTTGACGAGATCGGCCTTGCGGCCGTGCAGCAGGAAGCGGCCGTCGCCGAGCAGTTCGAGCGCATCGCCCATCGGCACGGGCGCCTCGACGTGTCCGCCCGACACCCAGACGGTCGGCCCGCCGTCGTCGCCCGTGTGGTCGCTTGCGGGCTCGTCGCGCGCGTCGAGCCGGATGCCCGGGAACAGCTGCCACGCTGCGCCCTGCGACGTGCGGCGGGTCGCGATCTGGCCGGTCTCGGTGCTGCCGTAGATCTCGACGAGCGGTGCGTCGAGCGCGGCCTCGGCTTCGCATGCGAGCTTTTCCGACAGCGGCGCGGTGGCCGACAGCACGAGCGCCGCGCGCGGCAGTGCATGGCCGGCCGACAGCAGCGCGCGCAGGTGGATCGGCGACGTGACGAGCACGCGCGGCTGCGGGATCGCATCGAGTTCGTCGCGAATGTCGACCGGGTAGAACGGCTGGCGATTGCTGAACGCGAGGCCGCCGATCAGCGCGAGCAGCACCGTCGATTCGAAGCCGTACATGTGCTGCGCGGGCACCGTGCCGATCAGCGTGGCCGCGCGACCGTCGAGCAGCCCGAGGCGGTCGGCCGCCGCGCGCACGCAACCGACCAGGAAGCCCCAGGTCTTGCGGTGCGGCACCGGCGCGCCGGTCGAACCGGACGTGAACACGTACGCCATGATCCGCGCCGCATCGATCTGCGGCACCGCGAACGGCGCATCGTCGGCGAGGTCGCCGGGGGCGGCGTCGGGATACGCGAAGCGCGGCAGGTCGATCGCGCAGTCGGGCGCGTCGTGCAGGCAGAACGCATCGGGCGCGAACGACGCGAGCTGGCGGACCATTTCCGGCGTGTGCGTCGACGGCAGCAGGCTGACCCTGCCGGAGACGAGCGCCGCGCACAGGCTGACCGCGAAACGGTAGCGGTCGCGGCACACGTTGAACACGTGGCCGCCGGCGGGCAGCGCGGCGGCCACGCGCGCGACGTCGGCGACGAACGCGCGCACGGTGACGGGCGCACCGTCGCGCCAGGCGATCGTCTGGTCCGGCGACGAATGGAATACCAGCGGGTGAGTCGGCATAAATCGGTAAAAACGGGAGCGAAGGCCGGCGCGGCCGCATTGCGGCGCCGCGCCGGCCGTGAATTCATCGTGACGCCTGCGACGCGTGGGTTGTCGCGCGATACGCGCGCACAGCTTCGATCATTCGCGGCCGCGGCTCGTGCGGCAGCGCGAAGCGCCGGCAGGCATGCTCGGCGGCGAACATCACGGCGACGAGCGGCAGCGACAGGTAGTTCGCGAACGTCGACCACGTGACGATCGGCGCGGTCGCGAACAGCAGCGTCGACACGGCGGCGATCGCGACGAAGAACAGCGTCCACGCGAGCGTGATCTGCCGCGTATAGCGCGCAATGGCCGGCGTGACCGCGCCGTGGCCGTGGACCATCGTCGCGAAGCGCGTGCACAGCGGCACCTCGCCTGCCGCGAGCGTGCGGCCGAACAGCAGCGCCATCGCGACGTTGAAGCTCGCGTGTTCCAGATACAGGCCCCATTCAAAGTGCTGCGCGAGCGGCGCGCGCGCGGCCCACAGTGCGGCGGCGGCCAGCAGCCACGCCGGCACGAACCATGCACGTCGCGGCGAGCGCAGCGCCGCGCCGAGCGCGAGCAGCAGCGGCGGCACGAGCGCCATCGCGAGGCCGAAGCCGTGCGCGCCGGGCGTCGCGGCAGCGTAGTGCGCGCCGGCCTGGTAGGCCGCCACGGCGCCGACCGCGGCGACGCCGCGCGCGATGGACAGCAGCCTGCTCATCGGCGGCCTCCGTGCGGGCGTGGGCTGGCGTCGCCGGCGGCCGCCGGGCGGCGGCAGACGGACGGGCGAACCGGAACGGAGCGGAAGGACGGACGCGGCATGACTGGAGACATCGGGCGGATCGTGGCTGAACGCAGTGGTCGGGCCGTCAAACATCATATGAATGGCGGCCGGAACGCGGGTCGGGGCCGGTAGTCGAGTGCGCCCATTTTAGGGCCGTGGCACGGCGTGTTCGGGGCGGGCGTGTGCGGGTTTTGTAACCGATTGTATGGCATCGGACGAACGGTTTCGCGGGGTCGGTCCATTTCCATCCAAAGCGGCTCAAGCGTCTCGTGCATTCGTGTCACGAAACGGGCCGCGGCGCCGGCTCGCCAGTCTGTAACCATTCCCCGTATACGGCCCGATACCCATCGTCTAGAATCCGCGTAACTTTTACAAACGATCCCCAAATAACGCAGGCGGGGACGCCGGCAGACGCCGGAGGGACGGAGATTTGCACGCGCCGGGCGTGCACGACGGTTGCCGTTTCCGGGCGCCTCCCGCTGCCATTGGCCGCCTGCTCGCACGCATGATGAACGCACTGGAACAAGAGCTCGCCACGCTGATCATCGGCGAACTGAATCTCGAAGACGTCCCGCTCGAAACAGTGACGGTCGAAACCCCGCTGTACGGCGAAGGTTTCGGGCTCGACTCCATCGACATCCTGGAAATCGCGCTGCTGATCTCGAAGAAATACGGCTTCGAACTGCGCTCGGACAATCCGGACAACCAGAAGATCTTTGCGACGCTCGGCGCGCTGGCCGCGTACGTCGCCGCGCATCGTACGAAGTGACGGCGCAGCGCACGGGCGCGACGCGCAGGTGATGACGGTATGCGGCGGCGATCGGCAGACGATGCGCCGCCGCGTCGATCGAGGTGAAACGCGATGAACGGAGCAATTCGATGCGCTCGCTCGTGACGGGCGGCAGCGGCGCACTCGGGCAGGCGATCTGCATGGCGCTCGCGCAGGCCGGCCATGAAGTGTGGGTCCATGCGAACCGCCATCTCGCGCAGGCGGAGGCGGTCGCGCAGCAGATCGTCGCGGCCGGCGGCACCGCGCGCGCGATCGCGTTCGACGTGACCGACGCCGACGCGACGCTCGCCGCGCTGGTGCCGCTCGCCGACGAAGCGCCGGTGCAGATCCTCGTCAACAACGCCGGCATTCACGACGACGCGCCGATGGCCGGCATGTCGCGTCGGCAGTGGCACAGCGTGATCGACGTGACGCTCAACGGCTTTTTCAACGTCACGCAGCCGCTGCTGCTGCCGATGATTCGCACGCGACGCGGGCGGATCGTCAACATCGCATCGGTGGCCGGCGTGACCGGCAATCGCGGGCAGGTCAATTACGCGGCCGCGAAGGCAGGGCTGATCGGCGCGACGAAATCGCTGTCGCTGGAGCTTGCGTCGCGCGGCATTACCGTGAACGCGGTCGCGCCCGGCATCATCGAATCGCCGATGGCCGAACAGGCGTTTCCCGCCGAACGGATCAAGCAGCTCGTGCCCGCGCAGCGCGCGGGCCGGCCCGACGAAGTCGCGGCGATGGTCGCGTATCTGGTGTCCGACGCCGCCGCCTATGTGACGGGGCAGGTGATGTCCGTCAACGGCGGGCTCGCATGACGAAACGCGCGGCGTCGGCCTGACGTCGCGCAACGCGATGCCGGCCGCGTTGTCGCGCGGCCTGCGCCGCATAGTGAGGAAATCGAAGTGTCCGTGCATCCAGTCGACGCCGAACGGCGCCCGTGTTCCCTGTCGTCAGCCACCGCGCCGGTCGCGCGCGGGCAGGCGGCCGGCGGGCCGGACGCATCGCGATCGGGCGCGCCGCTCGCACACGGTGGCGACCGCGCACTGCGGCTCGTCCAGATGAGTCATGCGCGGCTCGCCGCGTTGCTGCACGATGCGCGCATGCGTGGCGATGGAATCGACCGCGTGTTTCCCGGCGCGTTGGGCGCGGTGTGCATCGGCGCGGCCGGATCGCAGGACGAATCGAACGCAGAATCGCACGTCGATGCGGCGGCACGAATGCTGGCCGATGCCGTGCCCGACCTGCCGGTTGCACCGGTGCAGATGGCGCTGCTCGGCGCGGGCGTCGCACCGGGCGATGCCGTCTGCGAAATCTGGCAATGCGATGCGCGCGACCTGCGCAGCGAACGGCGCGGTGCGCTGCATTATCGCTACAGCGAAGCGGCGGGGCTCGTGTTCGGCAGCATCGTCGTGCACGAAACGCACGAAACGCACGACGTGCACGACGTGCAGCGCGACGGCGGCACGCCGCTCGAACGCGCGACGCACGATGCATATCGCACGCTGTTCGACGTGCTCGATACGCTCGGCATGCCGCATCCGCTGCGCATCTGGAATACCGTGCCGGCGATCAATGCCGTGCAGTTCGGGATCGAGCGCTATCGTCAGTTCAATATCGGCCGTCAGCACGCCTTCGACGCGTGCCGCCGCGCACTGACGGGCGGCGTGCCGGCCGCGTGCGCGCTCGGTTCGGTCGTGCCGGTCGCGGGCGACGCATCGCCGGCCGCGCCGCTCGCGATCCATTTCATCGCGAGCCGCACGCCCGCGGATCCGGTCGAGAACCCGCGCCAGGTCAGCGCGTATCACTATCCGGCGCAATACGGCCCGCGTGCGCCGACGTTCGCGCGTGCAGCCGCCTGGGCGAATGGCGGCGCCGCGCCGGTGCTGTTCGTATCCGGCACCGCGAGCATCGTCGGGCATCGCACCGTTCATGCCGGCGACGTCGTCGCGCAAACGCGCGAGACGGTCGCGAACCTCGCGGCCGTGCTCGAGCAGGCCGCGCGGCAGGGGCATGGCCCGTTCTCGCTTGCCGACCTGAGCTATCGCGTCTACGTGCGCGATGCTGGCGATGCCGCGGCGCTTGCCGAAATCGATCGGGTGCTGCGCGATGCGGCCGGCCCCGGCGTGCGGCCGCTCTTCGTCCATGCGGATGTATGCCGCGACGACCTGCTGGTCGAGATCGAGGCGAGCGCGGGGCACGCAGTGGAGCGGCTGTCATGAAGCGGGAGAACCTCACGATCCGGCAACCGGCACCGCATACGGGCGGCGTCGACGAAGCCTGCCGCCAGTCGCCGGCAAGTCATAAACTTTTGTCAGGATCCCTGTCTTCGCAATCGGCCGTTCCCATGTCCAAGCTGCACGCCTCGTCCACCCACCTCGTCCTGATTCCGAGCTACAACCCCGGCGCCAAGGTCGACACGACCGTGCGCAATGCCCGCGCGCAGTGGAATCCGGTGTGGGTCGTCGTCGACGGCAGCACCGACGGCAGCGCCGAGCGGCTGCAGGCGATGGCCGAGCACGATCCCGGGTTGCGCGTGATCGTGCTGCCGGAGAACCGCGGCAAGGGCGCGGCAGTGCTCGCGGGGCTCGACGCGGCTGCCGCGAGCGGCTTCACGCACGTGCTGACGATGGATTCCGACGGCCAGCATCCGGCCGACCTGATTCCCGCTTTCATGGCCGCGTCGCAGGCCGCGCCCGATGCGATGGTGCTCGGCGTGCCGAAGTTCGACGCGAGCGCGCCGCAGCTGCGCGTGCAGGGGCGCCGGCTGTCGAACGCCTGGGCCGACCTCGAGACGCTGTGGGCCGGGATCGGCGATTCGCTGTACGGCTTTCGCGTGTATCCGGTCGCGCCGCTCGCCGCGATCATGCGGCGCCAGCCGTGGATGCGCGGCTTCGACTTCGATCCCGAAGCGGCCGTGCGGCTGTGCTGGGCCGGCGTGCGTCCGATCCGCATCGACGCGCCGGTGCGCTACTTCGGCCGGCACGAGGGCGGCGTGTCGCATTTCCACTACGGCCGCGACAATGCGCTGCTTGTATGGATGCACCTGCGTCTTTTCGCCGGCTTCGCGGTGCGGCTGCCGATGCTGGTCGCGCGGCGGCTGACGCGCCGCCGCGACCAGGCGGCCTGAGCGACGCGCCCGTTTTCCGTCCCGATCGTCGCCCGCTCGCGGCGATTGCTTCGGTTTTGATCTTCAATTCCGCTGAAAATCGCCGCTTCGCTTCAATCATGTGAGTAATTAAGGTGTCATCGGATGTAAACATCTGGTAATTTTCTGCCGGATTATGCAAAATCGCCGCTCCCAAATACAACTATCGAGGGATCCGGGATGCAACTCAAGAAAGCGGTGGCAGCGTGTGGCGTGGCGTTTCTGTTGAGCGCGTGTGGCGGGGTACAGAGCCTCGACGCGAACAGCCTGACGTCGGCGGGGACGAACCTGTTCAAGGCAGCGACGCTGTCGGATTCGGACATCGCCGCGCTGTCGAACGACTCGTGCAAGTCCAGCGACGCCGAATCGAAGATCGCGCCGGCGAACAGCGCGTATTCGAAGCGCCTGACGAAGGTGATGAAGGGCTTCGGCGACATGACGCTGAACGGCCAGAAGGTCAACTACAAGGTGTACGTGACCAAGGACGTCAACGCGTGGGCGATGGGCAACGGCTGCGTGCGCGTGTACAGCGGCCTGATGGACATGATGAACGACGACGAACTGCGCGGCGTGATCGGCCATGAAATGGGCCACGTTGCACTGGGTCACTCGAAGAAGGCGATGCAGACGGCGTACGCGGTGAGCGCGGCGCGCAGCGCGGCCGGTGCGGCATCGCCGGGCGTGGCGGCGCTGACGAGCTCGCAGCTCGGCGACATCACCGAGAAGTTCATCAACGCGCAGTTCTCGCAGACGCAGGAAAGCGCGGCGGACGACTACTCGTTCGACCTGATGAAGCAGAAGGGCATGAGCCAGAAGGGCCTCGTCACCGCATTCCAGAAGCTGGCGAAGCTCGATGGCGGCCAGAGCTCGATGATGAGCTCGCACCCGTCGTCGACGAGCCGTGCGCAGCACATCGAGGATCGCATCGCGAAGGGCAGCTGATCGCGCAGCCGCTCGCCGGCCGACGCCGGCGATCGGCAGGCAGAAAGAAAAACCCCACGCTTTTCCGGGCGTGGGGTTTTGTTTTTGCGGGGGCGCGTGCCGCTTACGGCACCATCCCCGGCAGCACGTAAGCCTGCACCAGCGTGATCAAGCCGACGATCACCGCGAACAGCAGGCTGTGCCGCACCGTGAAGCGGAACAGCGCCGACTCGTTGCCGACGAGGCCCGTCGCCGCGCACGCGACCGCGATCGACTGCGGCGAGATCATCTTCGCGGTCACGCCGCCCGTCGTGTTCGCGGCCACCGCGAGCGTCTCGGGCACGCCGAGCTGATGGGCCGTGGCCTGCTGCAGCGAGCAGAACAGGGCGTTCGACGACGTGTCCGAGCCGGTCAGGAACACGCCGAGCCAGCCGAGGAACGGCGAGAAGAACGGGAACGCGGCGCCGGTCGCGGCCAGCATCAGCGCGAGCGTCGACGACATCCCCGAGTAGTTCGCGACGAACGCGAACGCGAGCACGAGGCCGATCGACAGGATCGGGCGCGTCAGCTCCTTCAGCGTCTCGCCGAACGTGACGAGTGCGTCGCGCGGCTTCATCCGCAACAGCGCCATCGAGATCAGCGCGGTCACGAGGATCGCGCTGCCCACCGCCGACACCAGATCGATCTTCAGCACGGCGTCGAGCGCCTTCGGCGTCGCGGCGATCGGCGCGGTCTTCACGACGAGCTGGTCGAGCCCCGCCACATGGAACTTCAGCACGGTCGACGCGAGCGCGCCGTGCGCGGCGAACAGCGCCTTGAACGGCGCGATGCTCCACACGGTGACGACGGCCGTCAGGATCAGGAACGGCGACCACGCGCGCACGGTTTGCGCGAGCGTGTACGGCGACGCCTGCCGGCTCGTGCCCGTGCCGAAGCCGTTGCCGCCCGCGCCGAAACCGGCCAGCGCAGCGCCGCCGCCGGTCGCGACGATGCCGCCTGCCGGCTGCTGCGCGGTGCGCGGCTGCCACACCTTCAGGAACGTCGCGAGCGCGACCAGGCTGACGAGCGACGACGTGATGTCCGGCAGCTCGGGCCCGATGTGGTTCGACGTGAAGTATTGCGTGACCGCGAAGCTGCCGCCCGCGACGAGCGCGGCCGGCCAGGTCTGCCGCACGCCGCGCAGCCCGTCCATCATGAACACGAGCCAGAACGGCACCGCGAGCGACAGCAGCGGCAGCTGGCGGCCGGCCATCGCGCCGATGTGGAACGGGTCGATGCCCGTCACCTGTCCGGCGACGATGATCGGGATGCCCATCGCGCCGAACGCGACCGGCGCGGTGTTCGCGATCAGGCACAGCCCGGCCGCGTGCAGCGGCTTGAAGCCGAGGCCGACGAGCAGCGCGGCCGTGATCGCGACGGGCGCGCCGAAGCCGGCCGCGCCTTCCAGGAACGCGCCGAACGAGAAGCCGATCAGCAGCATCTGCAGGCGCTGGTCGTCGGTGATCGACAGCACGGATGCGCGGATGACGTCGAACTGGCCGGTCTTCACGACGATCTTGTACAGGAACACGGCCGCGACGATGATCCACGCGATCGGCCACAGGCCGTACGCGAAGCCGAAGCCGGCCGCCGCGAGCGCCTGCGGCACGGGCATCCCGTACGCGAGGATCGCGACGCCGAGCGACAGCAGCAGCGTGATCGCGGCCGCGACGTGGCCCTTCATCCGCAGCGCGGCCAGCGCGACGAAAAAGAAGATGATCGGGATCGCGGCGACGAACGCCGACAGCCCGAGGCTGCCGAGCGGGGTGTAGATCTGATGCCAAACCTGCATGGTTGTCTCCTCCATCTGTGTCTGTATCTCTATGGGTACGGTCGGGAAAGCGGTGTCTTATTCGGGCTGGCCGCGTGCGCGCAGCAGGTCGGACAGGCTGCGCGGTGCCGGTTCGAGCGGCGTGCGGTGCTGCGTCCAGCCCATCTGTTTCGCGGGCGTCAGCGCGCGCAGGCGCGTCGCGGTCCAGCGGAACGCGCGATACGCGCGCGGATGCGCGAATGCGCCCGACCAGAAGCGCCACACGAGGTCTTCCGCGCGGTTGTAGTTCGCGCCCTGGCCGCGCAGCCGATGCGCGACGGGTTCGTCGGGCTTGCGGTTCGCCTCGGTGCGCAGCCGCACGAGCAGTTCCGGGATCGGGATCCGGACCGGGCATACCTCGCCGCATGCGCCGCACAGCGTCGACGCGGTCGGCAGATCGGCCGTCGCGTCGAGGCCGAGCAGGTGCGGCGAGATGATCTTGCCGATCGGCCCCGGGTAGGTCGTCCCGTACGCGTGGCCGCCGATGCGCGTATAGACGGGGCAGTGGTTCATGCATGCGCCGCAGCGGATGCACTGCAGCGTCGCGCGCAGCTGTTCGTCCGCATAGGCCTGCGTGCGGCCGTTGTCGAGCAGCACGAGATGCAGTTCGCGCGGGCCGTCGCGTTCGCCGTCGCGGCGCGGGCCCGAGATCAGGTTGAAGTAGGTCGTGATCGCCTGGCCGGTAGCCGAGCGCGTGAGCAGGCTCGACAGCGGCACGATGTGCTCGAGCTTCTCGACGACCTTCTCGATCCCCATGATCGCGATGTGCGTGTCGGGCACCGTCGTCGACAGGCGGCCGTTGCCTTCGTTCTCGACGAGCCACAGCGTGCCCGTGTCGGCCGCCGCGAAGTTCACGCCCGACAGGCCGATGTCCGCGTCGGCGAACGCGCGGCGCAGCGCGCGCCGGCCGGTCTGGATCAGCTCATCGACGTCTTCCGTGTAGCGCGTGCCGGGGATGTGTTTCTCGAACAGTTCGGCGATGTCGCCGCGCGTCTTGTGGATCGCCGGCATCACGATATGCGACGGCTTCTCGCCCGCGAGCTGCACGATGAACTCGCCCATGTCGGACTCGATGCAGTCGACGCCGTGATCCGCGAGGTAATGGTTCAGCTCGATTTCCTCGCTCGCCATCGATTTGCCCTTGATTACGCGGCGCGCCTTCTTCGCCTGCGCGATGCCGAGCACGATCGCGTTCGCGTCGGCGGCCGTCTCGGCCCAGTGCACGTGCACGCCGGCTTCGACGAGCTTCGCCTCCAGCCGTTCGAGCAGCGCCGGCAACTGCGCGAGCGCGTGCCGGCGCACGGCTTCGCCGAGATCGCGCAACTGCTGCAGCTCGGTGTCGTCGGGGAATTGCGTCGCGCGCTTGCCCTGCAGGAAATCCATCGCACCGCGAAAACTCCGGCGCAGCGCGGGATCGTCGAGCGCGGCGCGCGCGCGGGCCTTGAAGTCGCCGGGGGCGACGAATTGCAGCGTGTGGTCGCTCATCGCGGTTGGTCCTCGCAAGCGGTGGCGGCCGGCCGGGCGGTCGCGGCATCGGCAGCCGGATCGGTGACGATCACGACCCACAGGCGGCGCGGGCCATGCGCGCCATAAGCGAGCGTCTGCTGGATGTCGGACGTCTTCGACGGCCCCGACACCAGCACGAGGTTGGTCGGCATGCCGGCGTGCCAGCGCTCCGCGTGCACGGCTGCGTGCAGGTCCGCATGCAGCGTGTTCGCGTGGACGAGCGCGACATGCAGCGGCGGCACCAGCGACACCGTGCGCGGCGTGCCGGCATCGGGGGCGAGCACGACGGTGCCGGTTGCGGCAATGCCCGAGCGGGCGACGGTGAAGCCCGCGTCGATCGTGTCGAACAGTTCGGTCTTCCATGCGTCGATCGGCCGGTCGAACGGCACGGGCGCGACCGCGTCGGGCAGCGCGCGGGCGAGCGCCGCCGATTCGGCGCGGGCCGGGTCGAGCAGCAGGCGACGCACGCCGGCGTCGGCGAGACGCGCGGCAAGCTGCGCGGGCCATTCGTCGTCGGTCGCGCACCAGGCTTCCGCGTGCGAGGCGGCGAGCGCGGCCTGCAGCGCCTGAGCGAGCGTGTGTGGATCGCGCGCGGCTGGCGCGCGGCGCGTGTCGTAATGCGTATCGATGCGCGCATCGAGCGCGGGGGCGGCCGTCGCGGCGACGCCCGGGGCGGCGCCGCGCAGGCGCGCGAGAATCGCGGCGCGCGCGCTCATTGCTTGTCTCCGCGCAGCGATGCGGCGCCGGACGTGCGCCGCCACAGGAAGCTCGCGAGATGCTCGACGGGCAGCCGCGCGCCGGCCTTGGTCGCAGCGTGGCCGATGTTCAGCAGGCAGCCGCAGTCCGCGGACACGAGCCGGTCGCAGCCGGTCGCGCAGGCCGACGCGACCTTGTCGCGCACCATCGCGCCGGAGATGTCGGGATGCTTCAGCGAGAACGTGCCGCCGAAGCCGCAGCATTCGGATTCGCGTTCGTGTTCGATCCGCGTCACGCCCGGCAGCGCGTCGACGAGCGCGACGCCGTGCACGCGCGTGCCCATCTCGCGGCGCGCCGCGCACGACGTGTGCAGCACGACGCGCTCGTCGGGCCCGGCGCTTGCCGCGGCCGCGTCGAGTTGCACGTCGAGCACATGGACGAGGAATTCTGCGAGTTCGTAGGTCCGCTCCGCGATTGCCCGCACCTTCGGGCCGTGGACGGGATCGTCGGCGAACAGCGCCGGCCAATGGTGCCGGATCATGCCCGCGCACGAGCCGGACGGCACGATCACGGGCCACGGTTCGGCGAACAGGTCGAGCTGCGCGGCCGCGACGCGGCGCGCTTCGTCGGGATTGCCGCTGCTGTAGGCCGGCTGCCCGCAGCAGCTCTGGCCGCGCGGATAGTGGACGGTCAGGCCCTCGCGCTCCAGCAGGCGGACCGCGTCGAGCCCCGCTTCGGGGACGAACAGGTCGACCAGGCAGGTCGCGAACAGATAGACGTGCGCGGGGGCGGCGGCGGGGTACTGCCTTTCGTTCATGTCTCGCTCCAGTGGCGACGGCCCGGCATGCGGATGCGGGACGACGTTTTCGCTGCATAATTCCCGCGACGGCGCCGCAGCTCAAATTGGTTGGGCCAATCGGCGCGACGGGCATTCCGAGGGGAGACGCGACGATGGCGGCGATGACGGCACGGGGCCGGACCGAAGTGGTGATGCGCAAGATCGAGACGGCGCTGCTCGACGGCACCTGGCCGGCCGGCGCGCGCCTGCCGGCCGAGCGCGTGCTCGCGCAGCAGTACGGCGTCGCGCGCAACACGGTGCGCGAGGCGACCCAGCGGCTCGTCGCGCGCGGGCTGCTGCAGAGCCGGCGCGGCGCGGGCGTCTACGTGACGGATCAGTTGCGCGCGGGCATCGCGTCGCCGTGGGGCCAGCTGGTTGCCGATCATCCGGCGCTGCGCGACGACATCCTCGAATTCCGCCGCGTGCTCGAAGGCGCGACCGCGTATTTCGCCGCGCTGCGGGCCGATGCGAACGACCGGCGCAGGATCCGCACGCTGCTGCGCGAACTCGAGACCGCGCATGCGAACGACGACGCGGCCGTCGAGGCCGCGACCGACGCGCAGCTGCACGAGGCGATCGCACGCGCATCGCACAACACGATGTTCCTGCACCTGCATACGAGCGTGATCGGGATGCTGCGCGAGCACATCTCGATCAACGTGGCGGGCATGACGACGGACGACGAGCAGGCGTCCGAGCTGCTGTTGCTGCAGCACCGCGTCGTATGCGACGCGATTTGCGCGCATCGGCCCGAAGAGGCGCGCACCGCGATGCAGACGCATATCGATTACGTGCGCAGCCATTTCGAGCGCAGCGGCGACGGCGCATGAGATTGGTCGGACCGTTTCGGTGCGCGGGCCGCCCGGCGGGCGAATCCGGGGCGATCGGACCTCGACGCCAGATACGCGGGCGTTCGCCCGCCGCCCACGCCGCCCGCTGCCGCAACGGGGCGCCGCCTGCGCCGCCCGCGCGATTGACCGGTTCATCGGGCGCCCACTAGAATCAGCTGAACCGCCCGCCAGCCGCGCGCCGCGGCGAATGCGGACCGTTGTTCCGCCAGTCGAGGAAGCTTCCGTGCTCACGTCTTTCATCCGGCGCGCGCCGGCCGCGCTGTCGTGGCGCGCCGCATGCGGCCCGGCCCGTGCGCTGGCCGTCTGCGTGCTGCTGTCGCTCGTCGCCGCGTGCGCGACGCATCCGCCCGCCACCACGCTCGATCGCCCGGTTTCCCATGCATTGCCGTCCGATGCCGCGACGCCGCTGCGCGACGCGCTGGCCGCGCCCGAGGCCGCGCATCCGGGCCAGTCGGGTTTCCGGCTGCTGGCGGACGGCGCCGAGGCGCTGCAGATGCGCATCGCGCTCGCGCGCGCCGCGACGAAGACGCTCGACATGCAGTACTACATCGCGACCGAGGACACGACCGGCAAGCTGCTGCTTGCCGCGGCGCTGTACACAGCCGATCGCGGCGTGCGTGTGCGGATGCTGGTCGACGACCTGAACTTCCGCGACATCGACCGCATCATGGCCGCGCTGAACACGCACCCGAACATCGAGATCCGCGTGTTCAACCCGTTCGGCGCGTCGCAGGGCATGGTCGAGCGCACGACCAATTTCTTCACGAGTATCGACAGCTTCACGCGCCGGATGCACAACAAGGCGATGATCGCGGACAACCGGATCGCGATCGTCGGCGGCCGCAATCTCGGCGACGAATACTTCAGCGCGAGCCCGACGCTGCAGTTCCGCGATCTCGACGTGCTCGCCGCCGGCCCCGTGACGAACGACATCTCGGCGAGCTTCGACACCTACTGGGCGAGCGCGAGCAGCTATCCGCTGCGCGTGCTGAATCATCAGTCGTTCGATCCGAAGGATCTCGACGCGATGCGCGACGAGCTGCGCAACCACTGGCGCCAGAACGCCGATCCGTACAACGCGAAGCCGCTGAACGCGACACCGCTCGCGCAGCAGATCGCGCGCAACGAGCTCGCGCTCGTGTGGGCGCCGGCCGAGTTCAAGGCCGACGCGCCCGACAAGATCGCGCAGCCGGACGACGCGTACGTGAGCCCGCCGATGCGGCGCCTCGTCGAGCTGACGCGCGGCGCGCAGCAGGAATTCCTCGCGTTCTCGCCGTATTTCGTGCCGCACGACGCGGGCGTGAAGATCCTCGGCGACACGACCGCGCGCGGCGTGCGCGTCGCGATCCTGACGAATTCGCTCGCCGCGACCGACGCGGTGGCCGTGCAGGCCGGCTACGGGCCGTACCGCGTGCCGCTGCTGCGGCACGGCGTCGAGCTGTACGAGTTCAAGGCGCAGCCCGGCCGGCAGCGCCCGCGCCTGTTCGGGTCGCGCTCGCGCGCGAGCCTGCACGCGAAGGCGTACGTGATCGACCGGAAGATCCTCGTGATCGGCTCGATGAACCTCGATCCGCGTTCCGCGCACCTGAATACCGAGCTCGCACTCGTGATCCACAGTCCGGCGCTCGCGCAGCAGGTCGCGACGATTTTCGCGCGCGTGACGCAGCCGGACGAAAGCTATCGCGTGAGCCTCGCGACGCCGGCGGGCGGCGGCGCGCCCGAACTCGAGTGGACGGGCACGGACGACGGCCGGCCGACCACCTATCACGTCGATCCGCACGCGGGGCTGCTGCGCAACCTGATGACCGGCATCTTCACGCTGCTGCCGGTCGACGACCAGCTTTAGGGCCAGCGCAGGCCTGTCATTGGCGTGAACGGGCCCCAAGAGGACGGCAGCGCCCCGGCTAAACCCGCGTTACCGGTGCGCGGGGAAAGGTGATATGGTTGTGTGCGCAACGATCGTGGCAGCGTGACGATGCTGCCGGGCGGCCCGTGCCACGCGCACCGCGCACACCCGCAACCGGAGTTCCCCCCATGCAACGTGTCCCGAACCAGCCGTTCACGCGTCCCGCCCGCTTCTCCGAAGCCGAATGGCAGGCGCGCGTGCAGCTCGCGGCGGCCTACCGCATCTTCGATCATCTCGGCTGGACCGAGCTGATCTACAACCATATCTCGCTACGCGTGCCGGGCGAGGACGGGCATTTCCTGATCAACCCGTTCGGGCTCCATTACCGCGAGGTGTGCGCGTCGAACCTCGTGAAGATCGACATCGACGGCAACGTGATCGGCCATTCCGACTGGCCGATCAATCCGGCCGGCTTCACGTTCCACAGCGCGATCCATGCGGCGCTGCCCGACGCGCACTGCGTGATGCACGTGCACACGACGCCCGCGATGGCCGTGTGCTGTTCGCGCGACGGGCTGTCGTTCTCGAATTTCTATTCGGCGCAGTTGTACGGGAAGATCGCGTATCACGACTTCGAGGGCATCACCGTGCATCTGGAGGAGGGGCGGCGCATCGTCGAGAGCGCGGGCGGGCGGCCCGTGCTGCTGCTGCGCAACCACGGACCGGTGACGATCGGCGCGACGCTCGCGCAGACGTTCTCGCTGATGTGGCTGCTCAACCGTGCGTGCGAGGTGCAGGTTGCCACGCACGCGATCGGCGGCGCGCTGCCGATCGCGCCGCCGGTGCTCGAAGCGTGCGTGCGGGATTCGCTGAATTTCGACCCGAAGCATGGCGCGGGGCAGGACGCGTTCGACGCGCTGCAGCGCATCGTCGATCGCATCGATCCCGGCTATCGCGCGTGACAGCGAAGTGCTGTTGTGCCGCGAGCGGTGGCGGACTCGCTTCGTCATGCTCGAGACGGCGCGAACCGGATCCGGCCACATACGCAAAAAAAACGCGGCCGGGTGGCCGCGTGAATACTCGCAGACTCCTTCGGACGAAGGAAACAAGCAACTGTGAGACGAAGTGTAGCGAAAGGCTGGGCGCGGATTCAGGCGTCAGGCTGCAAAGGTCTCTTCCAGGTTGACGCAAACTGACACGATGCGTCGCGCGAGATGACCTGCCGTGCGCGGCGCGCCGATGGGCTGCGGCGATTCGCGGCATGGCCGTTCGGAGGGCTCCCGGATCGGCGGCGATCGACTACCATCATGTGTAGCGCTCCCGTTCGGGCGGCGTACAACGTCGTGCAAGGAGAGTCCATGCTCAAGCTGCGTTTGCTCCAGGTCGCGTTACTCGCGGGCGTGCTGGCCGCCGGCAGCGCCGCTGCCGAAACGGTGCGCCTGTCCGCCAGTCTCCAGCCGTCGAGCGAAGTGCCGCCGACGGCGACCAAGGGTTCGGGCGCCGTCGACGCCACTTACGACACGGCCAGCCGCACGCTGCAATGGATGGTGACTTACGAACACCTCACCGGCCCGGCGACGGCTGCACACTTCCACGGGCCCGCGCCGGTCGGCCAGAACGCCGGCGTGCAGGTGCCGATTCCGAAGGACGAGCTCGCGAGCCCGATCAAGGGCTCGAAGGTGCTGACCGACGCGCAGGTCATCGACCTGATGGGCGGCAAGTGGTATTTCAACGTCCATACGAAGGAGCATCCGTCCGGCGAGATCCGCGGCCAACTGATGCCGGCGAACTGAGCGCCGGCGTTTGATATAGAGCCTCCGTTCGAGCGGCGCGGGAACGATCGCACGTACCATCGTCACACTGTGATTACGGAGTGCGTCCGATGAGTTGGCAAAGCAAGTTCGCCTGCTGGCTGCTGCGCTGGCAGTTCCGTCCCGAGACCACGCGCGAGGTGCTCGATCCCGCCCGCGCACGGCGCTTTACCGACCTGCGGATGGTCGTGCCGCGCCGCGCGCCGTCGGGCTACCGGCTGCGCCAGTGCTACGGCGCGAGCGACGCGCCGCTGCGCGGCGAATGGCTCGAACGCACCGACGCGGGCGTGGCTCGCGCGCCCGGCCGCACGCTGCTGTACTTCCACGGCGGCGGCTATTACTTCTGTTCGACGAAGACTCACCGGCCGCTCGTGTTCGGCCTGACGAAGCGCGCGGGCGTGCGCTCGTTCTCGCTCGACTACCGGCTCGCGCCCGAAAACCGCTTCCCGGCCGCGCTCGACGATGCGCTGGCCGCGTACCGGCAACTGCTGGCGCTCGGCACGCCGCCCGAGTCGATCGTGCTCGGCGGCGATTCGGCCGGCGGCGGCCTCGCGCTCGCGACGCTCGTCGCGCTGCGCGATCGCGGCGAGCCGTTGCCGGCCGGCGCGATCCTGTTTTCGCCGTGGACCGACCTGGCCGGCACGGGCGATACGATGCGCACCAACGACGGCGCCGATCCGATGTTCGCCGGCGCCGCGCTGCCGAAGGCCGCGAAGCTGTATCTCGGCGACGAGTCGGCGACGAATCCGTACGCATCGCCGCTTTATGCGGATTTCGCGGGCCTGCCGCCGCTGTATATCCAGGTCGGCAGCACCGAGGTGCTGCTGGACGATTCGCGCCGTGTCGCGGAGAAGGCGAAGGAGGCCGGCGTGCCGGTCGAGATCGAGGTATGGCCGGATATGCCGCACGTGTGGCAGCTTTATGCGCCGATGGTGCCGGAAGCGCGCGATGCGCTCGACCGCGCGGCCGCGTTCCTGCGCCGCGTCGCGGTCGAACGCGCGGTTCAGCGCGTCGGCGAGGCGTCGATCGCCTGATAGGCGGCCTGGACGGCCGCCGGGCCGTACTTGCGCTCGAGCCGGCGCACGGTGAAGTGGCCGTGCGCCATCTGCTGGAAGTGGTCGATGAACAGCGTGTTGACGGTCGCGCCGAGCACGGCGCCGATCGCCGGGATCGACTTCGCGGCCATCTGCTCGGTCACCTGCACCGAGAACCGCGATGCCACCGTCTGTACCAGCTTGAACACCGCCGCCGAGCTGTGCGCGGCGATGCCTTTCGTCGTGATGTCGGACGACGCCTTCGAGATCGCCTGCGCGAGCGCGCCGCGCAGCACGAAATAGCCGAGATCGGCGTCCTCTTCCTGCTTGTCCGGGTTGCCGCCCATGCCGAGCACGGCCAGGCATTGCAACTGTGTGTCCACCGATGTGAGATCCTCGCCCTCGCTGCGCGCGATGTCGCATACCGAGCGGAAGATCAGCGTGGTCGTCACCGGCAGCTCGACCGGCAGCGCGAGAAAGCCGAACGCACCGCCCGCCGCGCCGGTCGTCGCGACCGCGAGCTTGTGCAGCAGGTTGCTGGGTTTCTCGGGCTCGGCGTCCGGCGTCTGCGGCTTGCCGAGCGTGCGCAGCGCGATGTTCAGGCACTTGCGCAGCGCGAGCTGCGTCGCATCGTTGATCTTGCCGGTCGCGAAATCAGGCAGCCGCGCGATCATCTTCTCGACCGGCGCGCCGAGCACGCCCGTCAGCTTCATCGTCAGCGACGGGCTTTCCAGCACCTGCTTCGCGCGCCGCAGCGCGTCCCGGTCCTCCGGCGACAGCGTCGTCGCGGGCGTGATTGAAATCGGTTCCATCTTTCTCCTTGGCGGCCGGGGAGCGGTTTGACCGCCGCCGGCCTAGATTACTCCGACATGCTAGAATTTTGAGATCGTTTGACTCGTCAAAAGTTGCATCAACAAAAAATGGCCGTCCATACTGCCGCCCACCATTCGAGCGGGCAAGTCTTGCCGTTCCGCGAATCGCTACTGGCGATGATCGGGATCTCGTTCGTCACCATGCTCGTCGCGCTCGACCAGACCGTGGTCGGCACCGCGCTGCCGACCATCGTCGCCGAGTTGAGGGGCTTCGACCTGTACGCGTGGGTCGCGACTTCGTACCTGCTCAGCTCCGTGATTACCGTGCCGATCTTCGGCCGCCTCGGCGACTACTACGGCCGCAAGCCGTTCGTGATCGTGTCGATCGTCGTGTTCACCGTCGCGTCCGTGCTGTGCGGGATGGCCAACGACATGCTGACCCTCGTGCTCGCGCGCGGCCTGCAGGGGATCGGCGGCGGGATGCTGGTCGGCACTGCGTTCGCGTGCATTCCCGACCTGTTCCCCGATTCGGTCGTGCGGCTGCGCTGGCAGGTGCTGATGAGCTCGGCCTTCGGCATCGCGAACGCGGTCGGCCCGTCGCTCGGCGGCGTGCTGACCCAGTCGTTCGGCTGGCGCTCGGTGTTCTACGTGAACCTGCCGGTCGGCCTGCTGTCGCTGCTGTTCGTATGGCGCTACCTGCCGCACCTGCGCCACGTCGAGCACGATCGCAAGATGCGGCTCGACTGGCCGGGCGCGCTGCTGATCGCGCTGTCGCTCGGCGCGCTGCAGCTGTTCGTCGAATGGCTGCCGAAGTACGGCGTCGCGAGCTGGGCGTCGCTGCTGCTCGTCGTCGCGGTCGCGGCCGGCATCGGCCTGTGGCACTGGGAGAAGCGCTGCGCGCAGCCGATTCTGCCGTTCGACATGTTCGGCAACCGCGCGCTGTCGGCGCTGTTCGTGCTCGCGATCCTCGCCGGCTTCTCGATGTTCTCGCTGCTGTTCTACGCGCCGCTGCTGTTCCAGGGCGGCTTCGGGATGTCGCCGAAGGAGGCCGGGCTCGTGATCACGCCGCTCGTCGTGTTCATCACGATCGGCAGCATCATGAACGGCCGCGTCGTCACGCGCATCCGCAATCCGAACGCGATGCTGCACGTCGGCTTCGTGCTGTTCGCGATCGCATGCGCGGGCATCGTCGTGTCGACCCACACGACGCCGACCTGGATGCTGATGGCGCTGATGGTCGCGGGCGGCATCGGGCTCGGCTTCGTGCTGCCGAACCTCACCGTGTTCGCGCAGCAGGCGGCCGGCCGCGAGCATCTCGGCATCGCGACGGCGCTGCTGCAGTCGCTGCGGATGGTCGGCGGGATGATCGGCACCGCGCTGACGGGCACGCTCGTCAACCAGATGTATTCGGGCGGCGTGCGCAATGCACTCGCGGCCGACCATGCGACGCAGTGGCATGCGCAGCTCGCCGATCCGCAGATCCTGATCGACCGGGCGGCGCAGGGCGGTCTGGTCGCGGAGCTGACGCGCGCCGGGCATAATGGCGCGCTGCTGCTGGAAGCGGCCCGCGAATCGCTCGTCGGCGCGATTCACCTGGGCGTCGCGATGGCGGCCGTCGTCGCCGTGGTGTCGGTATGGCAGTGCCGCCGCGTGCCGCCGATCGCGCTGCGGCGCAAGATCGAGCCGCACGTCGCGGCCGATTAACGATTCAACGATTCACCGGAAACGAAATCAGCGCATGGAAGAACAGGACCGCGTCGCGATCTTGCAGCAATTCGGACGCACGTATCGCGCGTTCATGACCGCGTTCGAAGCGCACGTCGGGCAGCCGATGCCGCGCTGGCGCATCATGGTCGCGTTGCACACGATGGGCGGACATTCGTCGCAGAAGAAGCTCGTCGAAGTGCTGCGCATCGATCCGGGCGCGCTCACGCGCCAGTTGAAGTCGCTCGACGCGCTCGGCTGGATCGAGCGCGAATCCGACGCACGCGACAACCGCGTGACCAACGTGACGCTGACGGACGACGGCCGCGCCGCGTTCGACGCGTGCCTGCCGCGCCGCAAGGCGTTTCTCGAACAGACGGTGGCGCAGTTGCCGGACGACGTGCTGAATGCGCTGTCGGGCGCGCTGGCGATGCTGGAATCGCGGATCGCGGACGTCGGTTCGACGCCGGTCGCGCGCTGAAGCGCGGCGCGGGCAGGCGCGTACGCCGCGCCCGCGAACGATCGCGACCGGCAGGCGAGCACGAAATCTTGCCACCGGCCGGCGCTTCAATTCATCTCAATTCACTTCAGATTCACAGCTCGATGCGCGTTCCCAGCAGCGCGAGGAACTGCGCGAGCCATGCCGGATGCGCGGGCCACGCGGGCGCGGTGACGAACGGCGCGTCGGTCACGGCCGCGTCGACCGGGATGTCCGCATATTCGCCGCCGGCGAGCTTCACCTCGGGCGCGCAGGCCGGGTAGGCCGAGATGCGCTTGCCGCGGATCACGTCGGCGGCCGCGAGCAGTTGCGCGGCGTGGCAGATCGCTGCGATCGGCTTGCCGGCCGCGGCGAACTCGCGCACGAGCGAAATCACCTTCGGGTCGAGTCGCAGATATTCGGGCGCACGGCCGCCCGCGATTGCGAGCGCGTCGTAGCGCGATGCGTCGACGTCGTCGAACGCCGCGTTCAGCGTGAACTGGTGGCCGGGCTTCTCGGTGTAGGTCTGGTCGCCCTCGAAATCGTGGATCGCGGTCTTGATCTTGTCGCCCGCGCGCTTGCCCGGGCAGACTGCGTCGACGTGATGGCCGACGGCCTGCAGCGCCTGGAACGGCACCATCGTTTCGTAGTCTTCGGCGAAATCGCCGGTCAGGAACAGGATCTTCTTCGCGGCCATGGCTTTCTCCAGTGAAGCAGCGTTGAGGGCCCGTTCGCGCCGCGTGCGGCAGACCGACGCAACGGCCGCGAGGGGCCCCGAGGACGAAAGCGCAGTGTACTCCGGCAGATTGAAGCGCGCGTGACGGCCGCCCCGCGCGAGCGGCGGGGCGGCGCGCGCAACGTGCGTCAGAAGAAGGTTTCGACCACTTCCGTCACGCGGAACTGCGGATCGAGCACGAGCACCTGGCGCCACTTGTCGAACGTCAGGCACGGGTGCGAGATGTCGAATGCGACCATGTCGCCGACCTTCACGTCGGCGCCCGGCGGGATCTGCAGGTACGCGTGCTGATCCATCATCCCGGTCACGGCCCAGCCTTCGGTGGCGGCGACGTCGCGCGGCGCGGTGTCGCGGCCCGGGCGGAAGTGGCGCGCCGGCTCGGGCAGGCCTGCATCGAATGCCGCGTCGCGCTTGCCGAGCGCGACGATCGCGCGATTCTGCTCCGGCACCGACTGCACGTACGCCCACAGCTGCAGTGCGGGCAGCAGCCCTTCGCCCATCTTGCGTGCGATCGGGTTGCGCGCGAACACGTCGGTCTGCGCCTTCTTGTAGATGCCGACATCATGCGTCAGATAGCAGCCCGGACGCAGCACGACTTCCGCGAAGCCCGCGTCGGACGCCTTCGCGAATTCTTCCGCGACCACGTCGTACCACGCCGAACCGGCGCCGGACAGGATCGCCGGCGTGCGCGCGAAGCGGCCGGCGCCGGCCAGCTCGCGCGTGAGCGCGACCGCGTCCTGCAGGAACGCGCGGATCTCGCCTTCCTCCTTCAGCACGCCTTCGTAGAGTTCGATGCCGGCCAGCTTCAGCGTGTCCGGATAGCGCGCGAGCGCGGCGAGCACGGCCTCGCGCTGCGCGGCGTCGCGCACGCCCGCGCGGCCGCCCGGCACACCGAGCTCGAGCAGCACGTTCAGCGTTTTTTTCGCGTCGCCGAAGAAGCGGCCGAGCTGGTCGACGCTCTCGGCGGAATCGACGAGACAGAAGAATTCGAAGTCGGGATCGGACAGCAGCCCGGCGATGATCGTCATGTTCTGGCGGCCGACGAGCTGGTTCGCGAGCAGCACGCGCCGCACGCCGCCGTGATACGCGGCCTGCGTCTGGTGCGCGGTCGCGAGCGTGATGCCCCACGCGCCGGCATCGAGCTGGCGGCGGAACAGTTGCGGCGCCATCGTCGTCTTGCCGTGCGGCGCGAACTTGACGCCATACTGCTGGACGAACGCCTGCATCCAGTTCAGGTTGTGTTCGATGCGGTCCTCGTAAAGCACGGCAGCCGGCAGGCTGACGTCTTCCGCGAGCAGGTTCCACTCGAGGCGGCCCGCGTCGCCGAGCGGCACGCTGGCGCTCGGCAGGTTGCCCAGGCCTTTGCCGAAAGGATCGATCGTCGCTTCCTGATAGTTTGTAACTTTCATGTCATCCCGCTCCATCATCACTATGCATTGCACTGAAGTTGACATGCCGATGGTACAGAAAGTAGCATCGGCGCGGTGATGTTATTTAGTAACATCAGGCTTCGAACCCTTTTCCGCAGATGAATACGCCCGCCACCCCGTCCGCTCCGCTCGCGGCCGAGCCCCATCCGGCTTCGGCCGCCCCGCCGGTCCTCGACATCGTCGCGAGGATCGCCGAATGCGCGCCTGAGCTGCGCGATGCCGAGCGCAAGGTCGCCACGTTCATCCTCGCCGATCTCGCGCGCGCCGCGCATGCGAGCATCGGCGCGCTCGCGCGCGACGCGGAGGTCAGCGTCGCGACGGTCACGCGTTTCGCGAAGGCCGTCGGCTGCCGCGACGTGCGCGAACTGAAGGTGCTCGTCGCGCAGGCGGCGGCCGTCGGCCAGCGTTTTCTGGTGCCGTCCGACGATGCGCCGACCGCCGACGCGAGCCCCGCGTCGGTCGTCTACGACGAGATCCGCGTGGCGCTCGCGCACAACCATCAGTTGCTGCGCAACACGTCGTTCGACGCGGCGGCCGATCTGCTCGCCGGCGCGAAGATGATCTACGTGTACGGGCAGGGCGGCGGCTCGACCATGCTCGCCGACGAGCTGCGCTTCCGGCTCGTGCGCTTCGGCCGGCCGGTCGCGAGCTACCAGGACAGCCTGCTGCAGCGGATGGTGTCCGCGACGCTGTCGCGCGACGCGGTCGTCGTCGCGCTGTCGGTGAGCGGGCGCGTGCCCGAGCTGCTCGAGAGCTGCCGCCTCGCGAAGCGCTACGGCGCGAAGCTGATCGCGATCACCGCGCCGGCTTCGCCGCTCGCGAAGCTCGCCGACCACCTGATCCCGGTCGTCGCGTTCGAAACCGATTTCATTTACAAGCCGTCGACGTCGCGCTACGCGATGATGATGGCGATCGACGTGCTCGTCACCGGAGTCGCGCTGCGGCTCGGCGATGCGGGCCGAGAATCGCTGCGCCGCATCAAGCATGCGCTCGATGCGCATCGCGGCGGCGGAGACCGTCAACCGGTAGGAGACTGACCATGCATTCGCATCCCGAAGCCGCCGATACGCTGATCGTCGGCGCGCAGTTGTACGACGGCACCGGCGCGCCGCCCGTCACGCGCGACGTCGCGATCCGCAACGGCGTGATCGCGGCGATCGGCAACCTGTCGAACTGGCTCGCCGAGACCGTCGTCGATGCGAACGGCCGCGCGCTCGCGCCGGGCTTCGTCGACGTGCACACGCACGACGACACGCACGTGATCCGTGCGCCGCAGATGCTGCCGAAGATCTCGCAGGGCGTGACGACCGTGATCGTCGGCAACTGCGGGATCAGCGCGTCGCCGGTGACGCTCGCGGGCGATCCGCCCGACCCGATGAACCTGCTCGGCGAGCGCGGCGCGTTCCAATACCCGACCTTCGCCGACTACGTCGCGGCCGTAAACGACGCGCGTCCGGCCGTGAACGTCGCGGCGCTCGTCGGCCACACGGCGCTGCGCAACAACCAGATGGACCGTCTCGACCGCGCGGCGACCGACGGCGAGATCGCCGCGATGCGCACGCAGCTCGAGGAGGCGCTCGCGAACGGCGCGCTCGGCTTGTCGTCGGGCCTCGCGTACGGCTCCGCGTTCGCGGCGCCGACCGAGGAAGTGATGGCGCTCGCCGAGCCGCTCGCGAATGCGGGCGCGCTGTACACGACGCACATGCGCACCGAGTTCGATGCGATCCTCGACGCAATGGACGAGGCGTATCGCGTCGGCCGCCATGCGCAGGTGCCGGTCGTGATCTCGCACCTGAAATGCGCGGGCCCGTCGAACTGGGGGCGCAGCACCGAAGTGCTCGCGTCGCTCGAAGGCGCGCGCCGCTACCAGCCGGTCGGCTGCGACTGCTATCCGTACAGCCGCAGTTCGTCGACGCTCGACCTGAAGCAGGTGACGGGCGACATCGACATCACGATCACGTGGTCGGAGCCGCACCCGGAAGTCGCGGGCAAGCTGCTGAAGGCGATTGCGGCCGACTGGGGCGTGACCGAGCAGGAAGCCGCGCAGCGCATCCGCCCGGCCGGTGCCGTGTACCACAACATGTCCGAGGACGACGTGCGCCGGATCCTGTCGCACCCCGCGACGATGGTCGGCTCGGACGGTCTGCCGAACGATCCGCTGCCGCACCCGCGGCTGTGGGGCGCGTTCCCGCGCGTGCTCGGCCATTACGTGCGCGACACGAACCTGCTGCCGCTCGAGGAGGCGATCCGCAAGATGACGTCGCTGTCCGCGCGCCGCTACGGGATCGCGCGGCGCGGCGAGGTGCATGTCGGCTATCACGCGGACCTCGTGCTGTTCGATCCGGCGCGCGTGCTCGACGCCGCGACGTTCGAGAAGCCGCAGCAGCCCGCGCACGGGATCGATGCCGTGTGGGTGAACGGCGTGCTGACCTACGAGAACGGCCAGCCGACCGGCGAGCGCGCCGGCGGCTTCGTCGCGCGTGGCGAGCGCGTGCCGGCGAGCGCCGAAGCTGCATTCTGAGTCCGGACGCGGCGATTGTTCCGATCTTCGCGTGTGCCGCTGCCGGCGCGCGCATCCGCAACCGAGCGTTGCACGGGATCCGGGGCGGTGCTGAAGCGCCTGCCCGGGTCGACAAAACAAGGAGTGAAACGATGAAGCGATATGGCGTAGGCGAAGCGAAGGGTACCGGCGGCCAGGTGATGCCGTTCGCACGTGCGGTCGAGGCTGACGGCTGGCTGTACGTGTCGGGCCAGACGCCGATGGTGAACGGCGAGGTCGTCGAAGGCGGGATCGTCACGCAGTCGAAGCAGACGATCGAGAACGTGATCGCGATCCTGAAGGAAGCCGGCTACGGCCTCGAGCACGTCGTGCGCTGCGGCGTGTGGCTCGACGATGCGCGCGATTTCGCGTCGTTCAACAAGGTGTTCGTGTCGTACTTCGGCGAGCATCCGCCGGCGCGCGCATGCGTGCAGTCGAGCATGGTCATCGACTGCAAGGTCGAGGTCGACTGCATCGCTTACAAGGCGCCGGCGAAGTAACACGGCTGCGCTTCCCCGCGCACAGGAGAACAGCCCGTCCGGCGCGAGCCGAACGGGCTGTTCTGTTTGGGGCTCGCGTCTGCCGCTCGCCGGCCGCCGTCACTGCCGCGCAGTCCGCGCGTTGTCCGGCATCGGCTGGTTGTAGTTCGTGCGGAACGGGTTGATGTCGAGCCCGCCGCGGCGTGTGTAGCGCGCATACACCGCGAGCTTCACCGGTTTGCACGCATGCAGGATGTCGAGGAAGATCCGCTCGACGCACTGCTCGTGAAAGCCCGTGTGATTGCGGAACGAGATGATGTAGCGCAGCAAGCCGGCATGATCGATCTGCGGCCCGACGTAGTGGATCTGCACGCTGCCCCAGTCGGGCTGGCCGGTGACCGGGCAGTTCGAGCGCAGCAGGTCCGACACGAGCGTCTCCTCGACCGGCGCTTCGTTCTCGGCGGCCGACAGCAGCGACGGATCGGGTTCGTACACGTCGGTGTCGAGATCGAGCCGGTCGAGCGACAGCCCGTCGAGCTCGTCCATTTCCAGCTTGCCGAAATCGTGCGCCGACACGAGTTGCACGGCGGCGCTCGCGCCGCATGCGGCCGACACGTCGCGCTTCAGCGTGTCGCGCACCGTGTCGATCGAGTCGAACTTCGACTGCGCGAACGAGCCGAGATACAGCTTGAACGACTTCGATTCGACGATGTTCGGCGATTCGGCCGGCACGTAGAAGGTCGCGACCGCGACCTGCGGCTTGCCGCGCGGGTTGAGCCACGACAGCTCGTACGCGTTCCAGATGTCGGTGCCGAAGAACGGCAGCGCCGACGCGATGCCGAGCTGCTCGCGCGCGCCCGCGCGCGGGATCGGGAACAGCAGCGACGCATCGTACTGGGCTGCGTAGACGGTGGCCTTGCCGAGCGGGGAGTGTTCGGGATTCATTGCGTGACGCCTTTACGACAGGAAGAGGCGGTAAGCCGGGTTGGCGCTCTCTTCGACATACGGATAGCCGAGTGCCGCGAGGAAGCCCTCGAACTCGGCGCGATCGGCCTGCGGCACCTGCAGCCCGACGAGGATCGAACTGTAGTCCGCGCCCTGGTTGCGGTAGTGGAACAGGCTGATGTTCCAGTCCGGCGCCATCGACGACAGGAATTTCATCAGCGCGCCCGGCCGCTCCGGGAATTCGAAGCGGAACAGGCGCTCGTCGAGCGCGAGCGGCGAGCGGCCGCCGACCATGTAGCGGATATGTTCCTTCGACAGCTCGTCGTGCGTCAGGTCGACGCTCTTGAAGCCGTGCGACTCGAAGTTCGCGGCGATTTCCGCCGATTCGCCGCGACGGCGGATCTGCACGCCGACGAAGATGTGCGCGGATTGCGCATCGGCGATCCGGTAGTTGAACTCGGTGACGTTGCGGTCGCCGACGAGCGAGCAGAAGCGCTTGAAGCTGCCGCGCTCCTCGGGGATCGTGACCGCGAATACGGCTTCGCGCGCCTCGCCGACCTCCGCGCGCTCGGCGACGAAACGCATCCGGTCGAAGTTCATGTTCGCGCCGGACGTGACCGCGACGAGCGCCTGGTTCTCGATCCCCTCGCGTTCCGCATACAGCTTCGCGCCCGCGACCGCGAGCGCGCCGGACGGCTCGAGCACGCTGCGGGTATCCTGGAACACGTCCTTGATCGCCGCGCACAGTGCGTCGGTGTCGACGGTCACGACACCGTCCAGGTATTGGCGGCACAGCCGGAAGGTTTCCTCGCCGACGAGCTTCACCGCGGTGCCGTCCGCGAACAGGCCGACCTCGGTCAGCTCGACGCGTTCACCGGCCTTCAGCGACTGCGCCATCGCGCACGAATCCTCGGCCTGCACGCCGATCACCTTGATCTCCGGGCGCACGGCCTTCACGTATGCGGCAACGCCGGACGCGAGGCCGCCGCCGCCGATCGGCACGAAGATCGCGTGGATCGGGCCCTGGTGCTGGCGCAGGATCTCCATCGCGATGGTGCCCTGGCCGGCGATCACGTAAGGATCGTCGAACGGGTGGACGAACGTGAGGCCGCGCTCTTCCTGCACCTTGACCGCATGCGCGTACGCGTCGCTGTACGACTCGCCGGCCTGGATCACCTCGACGCCCGGGCCGCCGTGCGCGCGCACCGCGTCCACTTTCACCTGCGGCGTCGTGACGGGTACGACGATCACCGCCTTGACGCCCATCCGGGCCGCCGAGAACGCGACGCCCTGCGCGTGATTGCCGGCCGACGCGGTAATCACGCCGCGCGCGAGCGCGTCGGCCGGAATGTGCGCCATCTTGTTGTACGCGCCGCGCAGCTTGAACGAGAACACCGGCTGGTTGTCCTCGCGCTTCAGGTAAACGGCATTGCGCAGCCGGGCCGACAGGTTGCGGGCGGGTTCGAGTTCCGTCTCGATCGCGACGTCGTAGACGCGCGCGGTGAGGATTTTCTTCAGGTAATCGTGGGATGCCATGGGCGCTCGCGTGCAGTGCGGAAGCAGACGGTAAAAGGTCAATGATAGCGCCAAGGGTCCGCCCGCACGCAAGCGGCATGCCGGGCGAGCGGTCGCGGGGCCGCGCGGGCGGCGCATTCGCGACGCCGGGCGTCCCGTTTTTACCGGTTTAACCGCGCGGTTACCGACCGGACGGGCGGCGAATGATCGCACGAATCCGCGCCGAACCAGGCCTGGCGCGGCTGGCGGGGATAGCCCCACGACCTGTCCGGCGTGTCACGCATGGCCCGATCATGGGTTAGAATTCCGTTTTGAATCAAGGATCGGAAGATGCAGAGGCACCCTCGGATCGCCCCGTTGAAGCCGACGCCGCGCGCAGCCAGCCCCGCGGCGGAACGGCATGCGCGCCGCGCGCGATCGTGCTGATGGTTCCGAGTGCCGCCAGGCCCTGTCGCCGGCCAGGAGGGGCGAATCAACGCCCGCTCCGGCCCCATGAAGGACAGCCGCGCGCCTGGTAACAGAACAGATTTCCCCAAGATTGCGCCCACGCGCTTGCCGACGCCCGTGCACGGGGTATCGGCCCTCCGAGTCGTCCGAACATGAACGCACCACAAGTTTTCGATCCGAATGGCGCGGCCGCCGCCGTCGCCGCCGACCCCGCGCCCCGGTTGCGCGAGATCCCCTACAACTACACGTCCTTCTCGGATCGCGAGATCGTGATTCGCCTGCTCGGCGAAGAGGCGTGGTCGGTGCTCGACGAACTGCGCGCCGAACGCCGTACGGGTCGCTCGGCACGGATGCTGTATGAAGTGCTCGGCGATATCTGGGTCGTGCGGCGCAATCCGTACCTGCAGGACGACCTGCTCGACAACCCGAAGCGCCGCGCGCTGCTGATCGAGGCGCTGAACCACCGCCTGACCGAGATCGGCAAGCGCCGCAGCGCGGATCTCACCGCGCACCGCGACGACGCGGGCCGCGAGCGCGCGGTGCGCGTCGAGATGCTCGAAGCCGCCGCGCAGCGTGCGGTCAACGAGTTCGCCGACGAATTCGAGAAAATGGCCGACCTGCGCCGCCGCGCGACCAAGGCGCTCGGCCGCTGCACGCAGAAGGACAACATCCGCTTCGACGGGCTGTCGCGCGTGTCGCACGTCACCGATGCGACCGACTGGCGCGTCGAATACCCGTTCGTCGTGCTGACGCCCGATACCGAAGCCGAGATCGCGGGCCTGATCAAGGCGTGCTTCGAGCTCGGCCTGACGGTAATCCCGCGCGGCGGCGGCACCGGCTATACGGGCGGCGCGGTGCCGCTCACGCCGTTCTCCGCGGTGATCAACACCGAGAAGCTGGAACAGCTCGGCGCGGTCGAGTTGACCGAGCTGCCGGGCGTCGCGCACAAGGTGCCGACGATCTTCTCCGGCGCGGGCGTCGTCACGCGCCGCGTGACCGAAGCGGCCGAGGCGGCCGGCTACGTGTTCGCGGTCGATCCGACCTCGCTCGACGCATCGTGCATCGGCGGCAACGTCGCGATGAACGCGGGCGGCAAGAAGGCCGTGCTGTGGGGCACCGCGCTCGACAACCTGGCCTGGTGGCGGATGGTCGATCCGGACGGCAACTGGCTCGAAGTCACGCGCCACGAGCACAACCAGGGCAAGATCCACGACATCGCGGTCGCGCGTTTCGAGCTGAAGTGGTTCGACGGCGCGTACGCGCCGGGCGAGAAGCTGCTGCGCACCGAGATGCTCGAGATCGAAGGCCGCCGGTTCCGCAAGGAAGGGCTCGGCAAGGACGTGACCGACAAGTTCCTCGCCGGCCTGCCGGGCGTGCAGAAGGAAGGCTGCGACGGGCTCATCACGTCCGCGCGCTGGGTGCTGCACAAGATGCCCGCGCATACGCGCACCGTCTGCCTCGAATTCTTCGGCCAGGCGCGCGAGGCGATCCCGAGCATCGTCGAAATCAAGGACTACCTGTTCGAGACGTCGAAGCAGGGCGGCGCGATCCTCGCGGGCCTCGAGCACCTCGACGAGCGCTACCTGCGCGCGGTCGGCTACGCGACCAAGAGCAAGCGCAATTCGTTCCCGAAGATGGTGCTGATCGGCGACATCGTCGGCGACGATGCGGATGCGGTCGCGCACGCGACGTCCGAAGTGATCCGGATGGCGAACGGCAAGAGCGGCGAGGGTTTCGTCGCGGTCAGCGCGGAGGCGCGCAAGCGCTTCTGGCTCGACCGCAGCCGCACGGCCGCGATTGCGAAGCACACGAACGCGTTCAAGATCAACGAGGACGTCGTCATCCCGCTGAACCGGATGGGCGAGTACACCGACGGCATCGAGCGGATCAACATCGAGCTGTCGCTGAAGAACAAGCTGCAGCTCGTCGACGCGCTCGAAGCGTTCTTCCGCGGCGGCAACCTGCCGCTCGGCAAGACCGACGACGCGAACGAGATCCCGAGCGCCGAGCTGCTCGAAGACCGCGTCCAGCAGGCGCTGGAGCTGCTCAAGCGCGTGCGTGCCCGCTGGGAATTCGTGCGCGACCGGCTCGACCAGCCGTTGCGCGAGGCGCAGCACTACCTCGTGCAGCTCGGCTACGAGGCGCTGGCCGAGAAGTTCGCGGATCGCGCGGACGAGCAGCCGGGCGCGACCGTGTTCCACATCACGCAGGACCGCACGGTCCGCATCTCGTGGAAGCAGGAGATCCGCGCGGAGCTGCGCGCGATCTTCAACGGCGGCGCGTTCAAGCAGATCCTCGACGAGGCGCAGGCGATCCACAAGCAGGTGCTGCGCGGCCGCGTATTCGTCGCGCTGCACATGCACGCGGGCGACGGCAACGTCCACACGAACATCCCGGTCAACTCCGACAACTACGAGATGCTGCAGGACGCGCACGCGTCGGTTGCACGCATCATGAAGCTCGCGCGCTCGCTCGACGGCGTGATCTCCGGCGAGCACGGGATCGGCATCACGAAGCTCGAGTTCCTGACCGACGACGAGATCGCCGAATTCCGCGCGTACAAGCAGCGCGTCGACCCGAACGGCCGCTTCAACAAGGGCAAGCTGCTCGAAGGCGCCGATCTTCGCAACGCGTATACGCCGAGCTTCGGGCTGATGGGCTACGAGTCGCTGATCATGCAGCAGTCCGACATCGGCGCGATCGCCGATTCGGTGAAGGACTGCCTGCGCTGCGGCAAGTGCAAGCCGGTGTGCGCGACCCACGTGCCGCGCGCGAACCTGCTGTACAGCCCGCGCAACAAGATCCTTGCGACGTCGCTGCTGATCGAGGCGTTCCTGTACGAGGAACAGACGCGCCGCGGCGTGTCGATCAAGCACTGGGACGAGTTCAACGACGTGGCCGACCATTGCACGGTGTGCCATAAGTGCGCGACGCCGTGCCCGGTGAAGATCGACTTCGGCGACGTCACGATGAACATGCGCAACCTGTTGCGCAAGATGGGCAAGAAGAAGTTCAACCCGGGCAGCGCGGCGGGCATGTTCTTCCTGAACGCGACCAATCCGCAGACGATCAATGCCGCGCGCAGCGTGATGATGGGCGTCGGCTACAAGGTGCAGCGCTTCGCGAACGACATGCTGAAGAACGTCGTGAAGAAGCAGACGCAGCACCCGCCGGCGACCGTCGGCAAGCCGCCCGTCGTCCAGCAGGTGATCCACTTCGTCAACAAGAAGATGCCGGGCAACCTGCCGAAGAAGACGGCGCGCGCGCTGCTCGACATCGAGGACAACAAGATCGTGCCGATCATCCGCAACCCGAAAGCGACGACCGTCGATTCGGAAGCGGTGTTCTACTTCCCGGGCTGCGGCTCCGAGCGCCTGTTCTCGCAGGTCGGTCTCGCTACGCAGGCGATGCTGTGGGAAGCCGGCGTGCAGACGGTGCTGCCGCCGGGCTATCTGTGCTGCGGTTATCCGCAGCGCGGCGCGGGGCAGTACGACAAGGCCGAGAAGATCGTCACCGACAACCGCGTGCTGTTCCACCGCGTCGCGAACACGCTGAACTACCTCGACATCAAGACGGTGGTCGTGTCGTGCGGCACGTGTTACGACCAGCTCGCCGGCTATGAATTCGACAAGATTTTCCCGGGCTGCCGGATCATCGACATCCACGAGTTCCTGCTCGAGAAGGGGATGAAGCTCGACGGCGTGACGGGCACGCGCTACATGTATCACGACCCGTGCCACACGCCGATCAAGACGATGGACCCGGTCAAGCTCGTCAACGAGCTGATGGGCGCGGAGAAGGACGGCTACAAGATCGAGAAGAACGACCGTTGCTGCGGCGAATCGGGCACGCTCGCGGTCACGCGCCCGGACGTGTCGACGCAGGTCCGCTTCCGCAAGGAAGAGGAGATCCGCAAGGGCGCGGCGAAGCTGCGCAGCATCCCGGTCGTCGCCGGCGATGCGCCGGCGCCGGCCGCAGCAGCCGCGAACGGCCCGGACGTGAAGATCCTGACGAGCTGCCCGTCGTGCCTGCAGGGCCTGTCGCGCTACAACGAGGATGCGAACATCGAGGCCGACTACATCGTGGTCGAGATCGCGCGCCAGGTGCTCGGCGAGAACTGGATGGCCGATTATGTCGCACGGGCGAACCATGGCGGGATCGAGCGCGTGCTGGTCTAATGCGGGCATGACGACCGCCCGACCGGGCTTGGGATGAGAGCGGGCGCCGGCGCCGATGCGCGGGCGCCCGCCCACATGGGAGCGACGATGGAATGCGTGTTTTGCCGTGAAGACGGCGGCGAGCTGCTCTGGCGGGACGACGCGCTGCGCGTCGTGCTGGCAACGGGCGAGCACGACTACCCGGGCTTCTGCCGGGTGATCTGGGGTGCGCACGTGGCTGAGTTTTCCGATCTCGGCGAGCCCGAGCGGGCACATCTGATGCGCGTGGTCTACGCGGTCGAGCGGGCCGTGCGCCGCGTGATGCAGCCGAACAAGGTGAATCTCGCGAGCCTCGGCAACATGGTGCCGCATGTGCACTGGCACGTGATCCCGCGCTTCTCGAACGACGCCCATTTCCCGCAGCCCGTGTGGGCGCCGCGCCAGCGCGGCGTGTCCGAGGCGCTGCTGCGCACGCGCGCCGCGCAGGCCTCGCTGCTGCACAATGCGGTGCGCGAGGAAATTCAACGAACGACCGATTCGAGGCAGCCATGAGCGGTTTGACTTCCACGACGCCGATTCCGTCCGGCGTCGTCGTGCACGCGGTGTCGCGCGTGCTCGAATTGCAGTACCCGAACGGCGACAGCTACCGGATTCCGTTCGAGCTGATGCGCGTCTATTCGCCGTCGGCCGAGGTGCGCGGCCACGGGCCCGGCCAGGAGACGCTGCAGACGGGCAAGCGCGAGGTGACGATCACCGCGCTCGAAGGCGTCGGCAACTATGCGCTGCAGCCGACGTTCTCCGACGGCCATTCGACCGGCATCTACTCATGGGACCTGCTGTACGAACTGGCGACGCAGCAGGACGCGCTGTGGCGCGACTATTTCGACAAACTGAAGGCGGCGGGCGCCGATCGCGACGCCCCGATGCAGGCGGCCGCGGCGCCGCACGGCCACTGCCACTGAAATCGACGGCGCCCGCTCGGCGCCGTCTTGCCATTTACTGAGGATCAACGCGATGAGCAAAACCCACTTCGGCTTCGAAAGCGTCGAGGAAAACGAAAAAGCGAAGAAAGTGGCGGGTGTGTTCCATTCGGTCGCGAGCAACTACGATCTGATGAACGACCTGATGTCGGCGGGCATGCACCGCGCGTGGAAGGCGTTCACGATCGCGCAGGCGAACGTGCGCCCCGGCTTCAAGGTGCTCGATATCGCGGCCGGCACCGGCGACCTGACCAAGTCGTTCGCGAAGGCGGCCGGGCCGACGGGCGAAGTCTGGCACACGGACATCAACGAATCGATGCTGCGCGTCGGCCGCGACCGGCTGCTCGACAAGGGCATCGTGACGCCGTCGCTGCTGTGCGACGCGGAGAAAACTCCCTTTCCGGACAACTACTTCGATGTCGTCACGGTCGCGTTCGGGCTGCGCAACATGACGCACAAGGACGCCGCGCTGGCGGAAATGCGCCGCGTGACGAAGCCCGGGGGCCGCGTGATGGTGCTGGAATTCTCGAAAGTCTGGGATCCGCTGAAAAAAGCGTACGATCTGTATTCTTTCAAAGTATTACCGTGGCTTGGCGACAAGTTCGCGAAAGATGCTGAAAGTTATCGGTATCTTGCTGAATCTATCCGGATGCACCCCGATCAGGACACGCTGAAGACGATGATGGAACAAGCGGGCCTCGATGCCGTCAAATATTACAATTTGTCAGGTGGCGTGGTAGCTTTACATATGGGAACCAAGTACTAAGGGGTTCTTCCCATACATTTGTCTTACATCTGGAGAAAGTGATGTCCGAATCGCGTTCGTTGTTCAACCGTAGCAAGCCGTCGAAGCCGTGGGCTCGACGGGTCGGCACGCTGCTGATGGTCGGCCTGCTCACGGCCGGCACGTTCGCGTCGCTCGACGCCGAAGCCCGGCGCATGGGTGGCGGGCGCAGCATCGGCCGCCAGAATTCCACCGTCACGCAGCGCCAGGCCACGCCGCCCGCGCAGCAGCCGATGCAGCAGGCCGCGCCGTCGCAGGCGCAACGTGCGAACCCGGCCGCGCCCGCGCCGGCCGCGCAGCCCAACCGCTCGCGCTGGCTCGGGCCGATCGCCGGCCTCGCGGCCGGTCTCGGCATCGCGGCGCTGCTGTCGCACTTCGGTCTCGGCGAAGCATTTGCCGGCATGATGTCGAACATCATCGTGATCGCGCTGCTCGCGATGATCGGCATCTGGCTGGTACGCAAGTTCATGAACCGCCGTCGCTCGCAGGAGCCGGCGTATTCGGTCGGCGGTTCGGCATCGTCGTCGGGCGGCTACTCGCAAAGCCCGTCGTTCCAGCAGGGCAACACCGGCAGCAATCAGGCGGGCAGCGGCAGCAGCTACGCGAACGAAGCGCAGGGCGTGTTCGGCGGCGGTGCCGCGGCTGCCGGCGCGGCGGCGGGTGCGATGGCCTCGGCCGCACCGCTCCAGGTGCCGGCCGGCTTCGACACCGAAGCGTTCCTGCGCAGCGCGAAGGTCTATTTCGTGCGCCTGCAGGCTGCGTGGGACCAGGGCAACCTGGCCGACATCCGCGAGTTCACGACGCCCGAAATGTTCGCCGAGATCAAGATCGACCTCGATTCGCGCGGCAACGAGTCGAACCAGACCGACGTCGTGCAGCTCGACGCGGAACTGGTCGCGATCGAGGATCGCGGCATCGAGCAGTCGGCGAGCGTGCGCTTCCACGGCCTGATCCGCGAATCGGCGAATGCGTCGGCCGCGCCGTTCGACGAAGTGTGGAACCTGTCGAAGTCGGGCAGTCAGGGCTGGCTGCTCGCGGGCATCCAGCAACTCAACACGCACTGAGCGTGACCGGCGGCCCGCGCCGCCGGATGCCCGGGCGAGCGCCGCTGCACTGCGACCGCTTGCCGCCCGGCTGTACGGTCGGGCACGGTCTGCCGACGATCCGACGTTACAATAGAAACCCGCGTGGGCGCCCGGCCTGCGCGGGTTTTTTCTTTCCCAGCCCGATGACCTTTGCCGCCAAGCCTTTTGCTGCTGCTGTCAATCACCTGCTCGCGCGCGAATCGTGGGCGCGCGACCGCCTGATTCCGTATGCGGGCAAGACTGCCCGGATCGACGTGCCCCCCGTCACGCTCACGCTGCTGGTGCAGCCCGACGGCTATCTGTCGGCTGTCGACGCGCACGATGCGCAACAGGTCGACGTGTCGATCGCACTCGCGGGCGGCACGCTCGCCGCGTTCCTGCAGGGCGGCCAGGCGGCCGTGATGAAGCACGTGAAGATCGACGGCGATGCGGAGTTCGCGACGCAGATCGCGAAGCTTGCCGAGCACCTGCGCTGGGAACCGGAAGAAGATCTCGCGAAGCTGGTCGGCGACGCGGCGGCACACCGGATCGCGACGGTCGTGCGCGATGCCGGCGCACGCGCGCGACGTACCGGCCGCAACGTGCTCGATTCCGTCGCCGAGTACTGGCTCGACGAGAATCCGCAAGTCGTCCGGCGCACGGCGCTCGGCGGCTTCGACGCCGAACTGGCGCGCGCACGCGATGCGCTCGCGCGGGTCGAAAAGCGGGTCGAGCGACTCGAACAAAAAATCGGCGCGCGCACGGGTTCAGGCCCGCGCGGCGCGCACTGAGGGCCGCAGGGCATGCGCATTTTCCGTTTCATCAAGATTGTCTACACCGTCATCCGCTTTGGCCTCGACGAAGTGATGCTGTCCCGGATCGACGACCGGCGCGTGAAGCTGCTGCTGCGGATCACGACGATCGGCCGCCGCTATTCCGATCCGCCCGCCGTGCGGCTGCGTCACGCGCTCGAAAGCCTCGGCCCGATCTTCGTGAAGTTCGGCCAGGTGCTGTCGACGCGCCGCGACCTGCTGTCGGTCGATTTCGCGAACGAACTCGCGAAGCTGCAGGACCAGGTGCCGCCGTTCGATTCGGCGGTCGCGATCGCGATCATCGAGAAGTCGCTCGGTGCGCCGGTCGACGAGCTGTTCGACGAATTCGAGCGCGAGCCGATCGCGAGCGCGTCGATCGCGCAGGTGCATTTCGCGAAGCTCAAGCAGGGCGTGCACGCGGGCAAGGCCGTCGCCGTGAAGGTGCTGCGCCCGAACATGCTGTCCGTGATCGATTCGGATCTCGCGCTGATGCGCGACATCGCGATCTGGACCGAGCGCATGTGGGCCGACGGCCGGCGCCTGAAGCCGCGCGAGGTCGTCGCCGAATTCGACAAGTACCTGCACGACGAGCTCGACCTGATGCGCGAGGCCGCGAACGGCAGCCAGCTGCGCCGCAATTTCGCGGGCCTCGACCTGCTGCTCGTGCCCGAGATGTTCTGGGATTTCTCGACGTCGCAGGTGCTCGTGATGGAGCGCATGACCGGCGTGCCGATCAGCCAGGTCGAGACGCTGCGCTCGGCCGGCGTCGACATCAAGAAGCTCGCGCGCGAAGGCGTCGAGATCTTCTTCACGCAGGTGTTCCGCGACGGCTTCTTCCATGCGGACATGCACCCCGGCAACATCCAGGTGAGCCTCGACCCGAACACGTTCGGTCGCTACATCGCGCTCGATTTCGGGATCGTCGGCGCGCTGTCCGATTTCGACAAGAACTACCTCGCGCAGAACTTCCTCGCGTTCTTCAAGCGCGACTACCACCGCGTCGCGACGCTCCACCTCGAATCGGGCTGGGTGCCGCCCGAGACGCGCGTCGAGGAGCTCGAAAGCGCGATCCGCGCGGTGTGCGAGCCGTATTTCGACCGTGCGCTGAAGGACATCTCGCTCGGCCAGGTGCTGATGCGCCTGTTCTCGACGTCGCGCCGCTTCAACGTCGAGATCCAGCCGCAGCTCGTGCTGCTGCAGAAGACCATGCTGAACGTCGAGGGGCTCGGCCGCTCGCTCGACCCCGAACTCGACCTGTGGAAGACCGCGAAGCCTTACCTCGAGCGCTGGATGACCGAGCAGATCGGCCTGCGCGGCTGGTACGAGCGTTTCAAGGTCGAGGCGCCGCAGTGGAGCAAGACGCTGCCGCAACTGCCGCGCCTGATCCATCACGCGATGGCGGCGCGCCATGACGCGCCGCGTGCCGCGAGCGAGGACCTGATGCGTCAGGTCCTCGTCGAGCAGAAGCGTACGAACCGGCTGCTGCAGGCGCTGCTGATCTTCGGCCTCGCCGTCGGCGTCGGGGCGCTCGTCGCGCGCGTGCTGCTGGCGCTCGCGTACGGCGCATGACCGAAAGGAGCAGCGCGATGTCCGATCCGAAGCAACCGGCCGCACCGGCGGCCGCCGATTTCGCGACGCGCGACCCCGGCAACGCATCGTTCTGGGACGAGCGTTTCGAGCGCGGCGTGACGCCGTGGGAATTCGGCGGCGTGCCGGACGGCTTTCGCGTGTTCGCGCACCGGCTCGAGCCGTGCGCGGTGCTGATTCCCGGCTGCGGCAGTGCGCAGGAGGCCGGGTGGCTCGCGCAGGCCGGCTGGCCCGTGCGCGCGATCGATTTCGCCGCGCAGGCGGTGGCTGCCGCGAAGGCGCGGCTCGGCGCGCATGCGGACGTCGTCGAGCAGGCCGATTTCTTCGCGTACCGGCCGCCGTTCGACGTGCAGTGGGTGTACGAGCGTGCGTTCCTGTGCGCGCTGCCGCCGAGCCTGCGCGCCGACTATGCGGCACGGATGGCCGAGCTGCTGCCGGCAGGCGGATTGCTGGCCGGCTATTTCTTCCTGACGGCGAAACCGAAAGGGCCGCCGTTCGGGATCGAGCGTGCCGAACTCGACGCGCTGCTCGCGCCGCACTTCGAACTGATCGAGGATTTGCCCGTGACCGATTCGCTGCCGGTGTTCGAAGGGCACGAGCGCTGGCTCACGTGGCGCCGCCGCTGATGCGCGGGCGTCACGGCCGTTGCCGGAGCGCGCCGAGGTTTCGGCTATAATTCAAGGTTTTGCAAGCCGTTTCCAGTTTCCGCGGGAAAAATATCATGCCGATCTACGCCTATCGATGCGAAGCGTGTGGTTTCGCGAAGGACGTGCTCCAGAAGATGAGCGACGCGCCGCTGTCGCAGTGCCCGGAATGCGGGAAGGATGCGTTTCGCAAGCAGGTGACTGCCGCGGGCTTCCAGCTGAAGGGTTCGGGTTGGTATGTCACCGATTTCCGCGGCGGTTCGGGCGGCACCAGCGCACCGGCGTCGGCGTCGGGCGACGCGGCGCCGGCAGCCGCTGCGGCGGCCGCGCCCGCAGCGGACGCGCCGGCTGCATCGAGCAGTTCCGAAAGCACGACGACGAGCGCCGCGCCGGCCCCGGCCGCAGCGCCCGCCGCCGCCAGCAGTTGACCGTCGCGGCCCGGCCGGGCCGCGACCACCCCGCGCCGACGGCGCGGTTCATTGACGGCAGATGATGAAAAAGACGACCCTGAAATCGGTGTTTCTGACCGGCCTGCTGGTTCTCGTCCCGCTCGCGATCACGCTGTGGGTGCTCGGTCTCATCATCGGCACGATGGACCAGACGCTGCTCCTGCTGCCCGAATCGTGGCAGCCCGAGCGGCTGCTCGGCTTCCACCTGCCGGGGATCGGCGCGGTGCTGACGCTCGCGTTCATCTTCATCGTCGGGCTGGCCACGCGGAATTTCATCGGCCAGAAGCTCGTCACCTGGTGGAACGCGGTCGTGCGCCACATCCCGGTGGTCGGGCCGATCTACACGAGCGTCAAGCAGGTGTCGGACACGCTGCTGTCGAGCAGCGGCAACGCGTTTCGCAAGGCGCTGCTGATCGAATACCCGCGCCGCGGCTCGTATACGATCGCGTTTCTGACCGGCACGCCCGGCGGCGACGTGCTCAATCATCTGACGGAAGAATACGTGAGCGTGTATATCCCGACGACGCCGAACCCGACGTCGGGCTTCTTCCTGATGCTGCCGAAGAGCGAAGTCATCGAACTCGACATGTCGGTCGATGCCGCGCTGAAGTACATCGTCTCGATGGGCGTCGTGGCGCCCCCGGCGCCGGCTCCGGCGCCCGCCCGCCGCCCCGTCGAGCCGCCGCTGTAAGTAAAGAATCATCGCCCGGGCCGCGCGTTGCGGCACCCGTTGATCAAACCGAACGAAAGCAAACATCATGTCGATGCGTACTGAATACTGCGGTCTCGTGACCGAACACCTGCTGGGCCAAACCGTGTCGCTGTGCGGCTGGGTGCAGCGCCGCCGCGATCACGGCGGTGTGATCTTCATCGACCTGCGCGATCGTGAAGGCCTCGTGCAGGTGGTGTGCGACCCGGATCGCGCGGAGATGTTCGCGACCGCCGAAGGCGTGCGCAACGAGTTCTGCGTGCAGATCAAGGGCCTCGTGCGCAACCGTCCGGACGGCACGGTCAACGCCGGCCTGAAGAGCGGCAAGATCGAAGTGCTGTGCCACGAACTGAACGTGCTGAACGCGTCGGTCACGCCGCCGTTCCAGCTCGACGACGACAACCTGTCGGAAACGACGCGTCTCACGCACCGCGTGCTCGACCTGCGCCGTCCGCAGATGCAGCACAACCTGCGCCTGCGCTACCGCGTCGCGATCGAGGCGCGCAAGTACCTCGACGAGCAGGGCTTCATCGACATCGAAACGCCGATGCTGACGAAGAGCACGCCGGAAGGCGCGCGCGACTACCTCGTGCCGTCGCGCGTGAACGCGGGCCAGTTCTTCGCGCTGCCGCAGTCGCCGCAGCTGTTCAAGCAGCTGCTGATGGTCGCGAACTTCGACCGTTACTACCAGATCACCAAGTGCTTCCGCGACGAAGATCTCCGTGCCGACCGTCAGCCGGAATTCACGCAGATCGACTGCGAGACGTCGTTCCTCGGCGAGCAGGAAATCCGTGACCTGTTCGAGGACATGATCCGTCACATCTTCAAGACGACGATCGACGTCGAACTCGACGCGACCTTCCCGGTGATGCCGTACTCGGAAGCGATGGCGCGTTTCGGTTCGGACAAGCCGGACCTGCGCGTGCAGCTCGAATTCACCGAGCTGACCGACGCGATGAAGGACGTCGACTTCAAGGTGTTCAGCACGCCGGCCAACGCGAAGGACGGCCGGGTCGCGGCGCTGCGCGTGCCGAAGGGCGGCGAGCTGTCGCGCGGCGACATCGACGGCTACACGGAATTCGTGCGCATCTACGGCGCGAAGGGCCTCGCATGGATCAAGGTCAACGAGAAGGCGAAGGGCCGCGACGGCCTGCAGAGCCCGATCGTCAAGAACCTGCACGACGCGTCGATCGCGGCGATCCTCGAGCGTACCGGCGCTGAAGACGGCGACATCATCTTCTTCGCGGCCGACCGCGCGAAGGTCGTCAACGACAGCCTCGGCGCGCTGCGCCTGAAGATCGGCCATTCGGAATTCGGCAAGGCGAACGGCCTCGTCCAGGCCGGCTGGAAGCCGCTGTGGGTCGTCGATTTCCCGATGTTCGAATACGACGACGAAGATGCGCGCTACGTCGCTGCGCACCACCCGTTCACGAGCCCGAAGGACGAGCACCTCGAGTACCTCGAGACCGACCCGGGCCGCTGCCTCGCGAAGGCATACGACATGGTGCTGAACGGCTGGGAAATCGGTGGCGGCTCGGTGCGTATCCATCGCGAGGAAGTGCAGAGCAAGGTGTTCCGCGCGCTGAAGATCGGTGCGGAAGAGGCTCAGCTGAAGTTCGGCTTCCTGCTGGACGCACTGCAGTACGGCGCGCCGCCGCACGGCGGTATCGCGTTCGGCCTCGACCGCATCGTCACGATGATGGCCGGCGCCGACTCGATCCGCGACGTGATCGCGTTCCCGAAGACGCAGCGTGCGCAGGATCTGCTCACGCAGGCACCGAGCCCGGTCGACGAGCGTCAGCTGCGCGAACTGCACATCCGTCTGCGTCAGCCGGAACAGCCGAAGGCGTAACGCGTTTTCGCACCCGGTCGTGTGTGCGGCGACGCGCACACGACGCACCTGAAAAAGGCGCAGCGATGCGCCTTTTTCAGTTTTTGCGGTACAGTCGCAGCACTTGCCGCACGTTCGGAGCACATGCCCGGCGCGCGGCCCCGTGCCGCATGAAACCAAGATGACGAAGCCGCCGAAAATCCCCGAATCCGTTCTCGTCGTGATCTACACGCCCGACCTCGATGTGCTGGTGATCAAGCGTGCCGACCAGCCCGATTTCTGGCAATCGGTGACCGGATCGAAGGACGCGCTCGACGAGCCGCTCGCGGTCACGGCCGCGCGCGAAGTGGCCGAGGAAACCGGTATCTCGGTCGGCACGCCGGACGTGCCGGCCACCGCGCTGGTCGACTGGCGTCACCGGATCGAATACACGATCTATCCGCAATACCTGCACCGCTACGCACCGGGCGTCACGCGCAACACCGAGCACTGGTTCGGCCTGTGCGTGCCGCGTCGCGTCGACGTGACGCTGTCGCCGCGCGAGCATGTGGATCACGCGTGGCTGCCGTTCCGCGAGGCGGCCGCGCGCTGCTTCTCGCCGTCGAACGCCGAGGCGATCCTGCAATTGCCCGTGCGCGTCGCGCTCGCGCGCACGCCGCACGGCTCGTCCGCATGACTGCGGAGGCTCGCAAGCGCTTCGCGCAATTGCGGCAGATGTTCCTGCAGGAACGCGGCTCGGCGTCGCGGCTCGCGTTCACGGCGGGCAACACGGTGCGGTTGTGCGAGGGCGGCGGCGAATTCTTCCGGGCACTGATCGAGCGGATCGATGCCGCGCGCGAGCAGGTGATGCTCGAAACCTATATCTTCTGCGACGATGCGGCCGGCCGGCCGGTATCGGATGCGCTGATCCGCGCGGCGCAGCGCGGCGTGCGCGTGCGCGTGATCACCGACGGCGTCGGCACCGCGCGCCTGCCGCTGTTCGACACGTGGGCAGAGGCCGGCGTCGAGCACTGCATCTACAACCGTTTCCTGTTCGGCCGCTTCGGCTTCTCGCGTACGCACCGCAAGCTCGCGGTGATCGATCACGCGGCCGCGTTCTGCGGCGGCATCAACATCATCGACGACTACGCGCAAAACGGCACGACGCTGCCGTTTCCGCGCTGGGATTTCGCGGTCGAGATGGCGGGGCCGGCAGTATCCGACGTGCGCGCCGCGTTCGAGCTGCAGTGGCACCGGATCCTGTTCGGTCACAAGCCGTACGCACAGTACGCGGCCGGGCTGCATGGCGGCGAAGCGTTCCCCGACATGTTCCGGCGCTGGATACGCAGCCACCGGTGGATCAAGGCCGGCGCGCTGCGGGTCGTGACGGAGCCGAGCGTCGCGTTCGTCGCGCGCGACAACGTCGTGAACCGCCGCGCGATCGAGAAGGCCTATCTCGCGGCGATCGGCCAGGCGCGCCAGCGGATCCTGGTCGCGAATCCGTATTTCATGCCCGGCCGCAAGCTGCGCCGTGCGCTGACGGGCGCCGCGCGACGCGGCGTCGACGTGCGGATCCTGATCGGCCGCAAGGAGTTCGCGGCGCTCGATACGGCCGTGCCGTTCCTCTATCACACGCTGCTGCGCGCCGGCGTGCGCGTTGCCGAATACGACAAGACGATGCTGCACGGCAAGGTGGCCGTGATCGACGACAACTGGGCGACGGTCGGCTCGTCGAATCTGGACGCGCTGAGCCTGATGCTGAACAATGAGGCGAACGTCGTGCTGGTGCGCTACGATTCGGTCACGAACGAACTGCGCGACGCGATCGCGGCCGCGTTCGCCGACGGCCGGGAGATCGACGCCGCGCGATTCGCCGCGCGCCCGCGCGTCGAGCGTATGCTGAACTGGCTCGCCTATACCGTGTATCGCGTCGTGATGAAGGCGCTGACGGTCGGCAGTTACGACTGACGCGGACTAAGCGTTCGCTTCAAAAAATCTATCCGCACGTTCGTGCGGAAAAGCCGCTCCGGTCCCGCCGGAATCGCGCAAAATAGCGGCTCGGTTAGACACCGGTTTCTAATAATTTCCTTGTTTCGCGAGCGGCCGCACTCAATAATAGTACGGCCGTTCGATTTTATTCGAACCCCCGAACGGTTACAGAAATAGCTATGCGAAAAGGCGAACAGACGCGTGCCGCGATACTTGAAGCTGCTTTGGACCTCGCCAGCCGTGACGGGCTGGAGGGGCTGACGATCGGCCTGCTGGCCGAGCGCATGCAGATGAGCAAGAGTGGCGTGTTCGCGCACTTCGGATCGCGCGAGGACCTGCAGGTCGAGGTCGTCCGCGAGTATCACCATCGTTTCGAAAACGAGGTGTTCTTTCCGAGCCTGCGCGAAGCGCGCGGTCTGCCGCGTCTGCGGGCGATGCTGGCGCGCTGGATCGAGAAGCGCATCCAGGAGGTGACGACTGGATGCATCTATATCAGCGGCGCAGTGGAGTACGACGACCGGCCGGACAGCCCCGTACGCGAGCAGTTGATCGCGAGCGTGACCGCCTGGCGTGCCGCGTTGCTGCGCGCCATTTCGCAGGCGATGGAAGAGGGGCATCTGCGCACGGATACCGATCCGGACCTGATGCTCTTCGAGTTGTACAGCTTCACGCTCGGCCTGCATCACGACGCACGTTTCCTGCATTCGCCGGATGCCGTGCGCCTCACGTGGGCCGCGCTGGAAAAGACGATTGTTTCGTATCAGAGCGAGAGCCGTTAGCGGCGCGTGATCCGCCCGCCAGGAGCTCGAGCCGTTTTGCCCACCTTTGGAGAGAGTCATGGGACAGTACGCCGCGCCGCTGCGCGACATGCAATTCGTGTTGCACGAGCTTCTGAACGTCGAAGCCGAAGTCAAGCAAATGCCCAAGCATGCGGACCTCGACGCCGACACGATCAACCAGGTCCTCGAGGAGGCGGGCAAGTTCTGCTCCGAGGTGCTGTTCCCGCTGAACCAAGTCGGCGACCGCGAAGGCTGCACGTATGAAGGCGACGGCGTCGTGAAGACCCCGACCGGCTTCAAGGAAGCCTACCGGCAATACGTCGAGGCCGGCTGGCCGGCGCTCGGCTGCGATCCGGACTACGGCGGCCAGGGCCTGCCCGCGTTCGTGAACAACGCGCTCTACGAGATGATGAACTCGGCGAACCAGGCATGGACGATGTATCCGGGCCTGTCGCACGGCGCGTACGAATGCCTGCACGCACACGGCGCACCGGAACTGCAAAAGACCTACCTGCCGAAGCTCGTGACGGGCGAATGGACCGGCACGATGTGCCTGACCGAGCCGCACTGCGGCACCGACCTCGGCATCCTGCGCACCAAGGCCGAACCGAACGGCGACGGCTCCTACTCGATCAGCGGCACGAAGATCTTCATCTCGAGCGGCGAACACGACATGGCCGAGAACATCGTCCACCTCGTGCTCGCGCGCCTGCCGGACGCGCCGCAGGGCACGAAGGGCATCTCGCTGTTCATCGTGCCGAAGTTCATCCCCGATGCAGCGGGCGAGCCGGGCGAGCGCAACGGCATCAAGTGCGGCTCGATCGAGCACAAGATGGGCATCCACGGCAACTCGACCTGCGTGATGAACCTCGACAACGCGAAGGGCTGGATGGTCGGCGAGCCGAACAAGGGCTTGAACGCGATGTTCGTGATGATGAACGCGGCCCGCCTCGGCGTCGGCGCGCAGGGCCTCGGCCTCACGGAAGTCGCGTACCAGAACTCGCTCGCGTATGCGAAGGAGCGCCTGCAGATGCGCTCGCTGACGGGCCCGAAGGCACCGGACAAGCCGGCCGACCCGATCATCGTGCACCCGGACGTGCGCCGCATGCTGCTCACGCAGAAGGCGTACGCGGAAGGCGCGCGCGCGTTCACGTACTGGTCCGCGCTGCAGATCGACAAGGAGCTGTCGCATGCCGACGAAGCGGTGCGCAAGGAAGCGGCCGACCTCGTCGCGCTGCTCACGCCGATCATCAAGGCGTTCCTGACCGACAACGCGTTCGAGTGCACGAACCACGCGATGCAGATCTACGGCGGCCACGGCTTCATCTCCGAGTGGGGCATGGAGCAATACGTGCGCGACGCGCGGATCAACATGATCTACGAAGGCACGAACTCGATCCAGTCGCTCGACCTGCTGGGCCGCAAGGTGCTCGGCGACATGGGCGCGAAGCTGAAGAAGTTCGGCAAGCTCGTCACGGAATTCGCGGAAGCCGAAGGCGTGAAGCCGGAAATGGCCGAGTTCATCAACCCGCTCGCCGACATCGGCGACAAGGTGCAGAAGCTGACGATGGAAATCGGCATGAAGGCGATGCAGAACCCCGACGAAGTCGGTGCTGCAGCCGTGCCGTACCTGCGCACCGTCGGCCACCTGGTGTTCTCGTACTTCTGGGCGCGGATGGCGCGCATCGCACTCGACAACGAAGCGTCGGGCGATCCGTTCTACAAGTCGAAGCTCGCGACGGCCCGCTTCTACTTCGCGCGCCTGCTGCCCGAAACGGCGTCGACGATCCGCGCCGCGCGCGCCGGCTCGAAGACGCTGATGGAAGTCGACGAATCGCTGTTCTGACGCGAGTCTGGGCGGTGTGCGATGCGTACCGCCCGAACGCAACGGTTCCTGGTACTCACTTCTCCGTGCAGCCCTCACATTCCGCGCTGCACGACACTATCCGGAGACATCCCGTGAGCAATTTCCTGATTCGCAAGGTCGCCGTGCTGGGCGCCGGCGTGATGGGCGCGCAGATCGCCGCGCACCTCATCAACGCGCGCGTGCCGGTGCTGCTGTTCGACCTGCCGGCCAAGGAAGGCCCGAAAAACGCGATCGCGCTGAAGGCGATCGAGAACCTGAAGAAGCTGTCGCCCGCGCCGTTCGGCGTGAAGGACGACGCAAAGTATCTCGAGGCGGCGAACTACGAAGACGACATCGCGAAGCTGGCCGAATGCGACGTCGTGATCGAGGCGATCGCCGAGCGGATGGACTGGAAGCACGACCTGTACAAGAAGGTCGCGCCGCACATCGCGCCGAACGCGATCTTCGCGACCAACACGTCGGGCCTGTCGATCACGAAGTTGTCCGAAGGTTTCTCGGACGAGCTGAAGGCGCGCTTCTGCGGCGTGCACTTCTTCAACCCGCCGCGCTACATGCACCTCGTCGAGCTGATCCCGACCGCGCATACGCGCCCGGAGATCCTCGACCAGCTCGAGACGTTCCTGACGAGCATCGTCGGCAAGGGCGTCGTGCGCGCGAAGGACACGCCGAACTTCATCGCGAACCGCGTCGGCATCTTCTCGATCCTCGCGGTGATCACCGAGGCCGCGAAGTTCGGCCTGCGCTTCGACGAAGTCGACGACCTGACGGGCAGCCGCCTCGGCCGCGCGAAGTCGGCGACGTTCCGCACCGCGGACGTGGTCGGCCTCGACACGATGGCGCACGTGATCAAGACGATGCAGGACAACCTCGCCGACGATCCGTTCTTCCCGGTCTACCAGACGCCTGCCGTGCTCGCCGAACTGGTGAAGCAGGGCGCGCTCGGCCAGAAGACGGGCGGCGGCTTCTACAAGAAGGAAGGCAAGGCGATCAAGGTGCTCGACGCGAAGACGGGCACCTACGTCGATTCGGGCGCGAAGGCTGACGAAACCGTCGGCCGCATCCTGAAGCGTCCGCCGGCCGAGCGCCTGAAGCTGCTGCGCGAGACGGACCATCCGCACGCGCAGTTCCTGTGGTCGATCTTCCGCGACGTGTTCCACTACATCGGCGTGCATCTCGAGTCGATCGCCGACAACGCGCGCGACGTCGACCTCGCGATCCGCTGGGGCTTCGGCTGGAACGAAGGCCCGTTCGAAGGCTGGCAGGCTGCCGGCTGGAAGCAGGTCGCCGAGTGGGTGCAGGAAGACATCGCGGCCGGCAAGGCGCTCGCGAACGTGCCGCTGCCGTCGTGGGTGCTCGACGGCCCGGTCGCCGAGCAGGGCGGCGTGCACACGGCCGAAGGCTCGTGGGCGCCGGCGGCGCAGCGCTTCGTGCCGCGCTCGGACCTCGCGGTCTACGGCAAGCAGGTGTTCCGTGCGCCGCTGCTCGGCGAAACCGGTGCCGATCCGAAGACGTACGGCAAGACGCTGTTCGAAACCGACGCGGTGCGCGCCTGGGTCGACGACCGTGCGGGCGAGGACGACGTCGTGATCGTGTCGTTCAAGTCGAAGATGAACACGATCGGACCGAGCGTGATCGACGGCCTCGTGCAGGCGATCGAACTCGCGGAGAAGGACTACAAGGGCGTGGTGATCTGGCAGCCGACGTCGCTGAAGCTCGGCACGCCGGGCGGCCCGTTCTCGGCCGGTGCGAACCTCGAAGAGGCGATGCCCGCGTTCATGATGGGCGGCGCGAAGGGCATCGAGCCGTTCGTGAAGAAGTTCCAGGAAGGCATGCTGCGCGTGAAGTACGCGAACGTGCCGGTCGTTGCAGCCGTGTCGGGCATCGCGCTCGGCGGCGGGTGCGAGCTGATGCTGCACAGCGCGAAGCGCGTCGTGCACGTCGAGAGCTACATCGGTCTCGTCGAAGTGGGTGTCGGCCTCGTGCCGGCGGGCGGCGGCCTGAAGGAAGCCGCGCTGCGCGCGGCGGATGCCGCCACGGCCGCGAACGCGACCACCGACATCCTGAAGTTCGTCACGAAGTCGTTCGAGAACGCGGCGATGGCGAAGGTGTCGGCGTCCGCGCACGATGCGCGTGCGATGGGCTACCTGAAGCCGTCCGACACGATCATCTTCAACGTGTTCGAACTGCTCGACACCGCGAAGAAGGAAGCGCGCGCACTGGCCGCAAGCGGCTACCGCGCACCGCTGCGGGCGAAGGACGTGCCGGTCGCGGGCCGCTCGGCGATCGCGACGATCAAGGCATCGCTCGTCAACATGCGTGACGGCCGCTTCATCAGCGAGCACGACTATCTGATCGCGAGCCGCATCGCCGAAGCGGTGTGCGGCGGCGACGTCGAAGCCGGCAGCCTCGTCGACGAGCAGTGGCTGCTCGCGCTCGAGCGCCGTGCGTTCGTCGAGCTGCTCGGCACGCAGAAGACGCAGGAACGGATCATGGGCATGTTGCAGACCGGCAAGCCGGTGCGTAACTGAGCGAGCGGACAGAGCGGACAAGGAGTCTGAAATGAGCAAACAATTGCAAGACGCATACATCGTCGCCGCCAGCCGCACGCCGATCGGCAAGGCCCCGCGCGGTGTATTCAAGAACACGCGCCCGGACGAGCTGCTGGTCCACGCGATCAGGTCGGCGGTCGCGCAGGTGCCCGGCTTCGACACGAAGCTGATCGAGGACGCGATCATCGGCTGCGCGATTCCGGAAGCCGAGCAGGGCCTGAACGTCGCGCGGATGGGCGCGCTGCTCGCGGGCCTGCCGCAGACGGTCGGCGGCGTGACGGTCAACCGCTTCTGCGCGTCGGGCATCACGGCGCTCGCGATGGCGGCGGACCGCATCCGCGTCGGCGAGTCGGACGCGCTGCTCGCGGGCGGCTGCGAATCGATGAGCATGGTGCCGATGATGGGCAACAAGCCGTCGATGTCGCCGCACATCTTCGATCGCAACGAAGACTTCGGCATCGCGTACGGGATGGGCCTGACGGCCGAGCGTGTCGCCGACCAGTGGAAGGTGAGCCGCGAAGACCAGGACGCGTTCTCGGTCGAGTCGCACCGCAAGGCGCTCGCCGCGCAGCAGGCCGGCGAGTTCAACGACGAGATCGCCGCATACACGCTCACCGAGCGTTTCCCGAACCTCGCGACCGGCGAAGTCGACGTGAAGACGCGCGAGATCGCGCTCGACGAAGGCCCGCGCGCGGATACGTCGCTCGAAGGCCTCGCGAAGCTGCGCACGGTGTTCGCGAACAAGGGCTCGGTCACGGCCGGCAACAGCTCGCAGACGTCGGACGGCGCGGGCGCGCTGCTCGTCGTGTCGGAGAAGGTGCTCAAGGAATTCAACCTGACGCCGCTCGCGCGCTTCGTGAGCTTCGCGGTGCGCGGCGTGCCGCCGGAAATCATGGGCATCGGTCCGAAGGAAGCGATTCCGGCCGCGCTGAAGGCCGCGGGCCTGAAGCAGGACGATCTCGACTGGATCGAGCTGAACGAGGCGTTCGCCGCGCAATCGCTGGCGGTGATCCGCGATCTCGGCCTCGACCCGTCGAAGGTCAACCCGTTGGGCGGCGCGATCGCGCTCGGCCACCCGCTCGGCGCGACCGGCGCGATCCGCGCGGCGACCGTCGTGCACGGCCTGCGCCGCCGCAACCTGAAGTACGGGATGGTCACGATGTGCGTCGGCACCGGCATGGGCGCGGCGGGCATCATCGAACGCCTGTAAGCGGGACGCGACGAAAAGCGACGACGGTGCGCGGGCCACGAGCTCGCGCACCGTTTTTTCATTCCGATAGAGGAAAGTCAAAGGAGACGGTTGTGGCCGAAATTCAAGTGGAACGCGCCGATGGCGTGATGACGATCACGATCGCGCGCCCGGCGAAGAAGAACGCGCTGACGGCGGCGATGTACCAGACGATGGCCGACGCACTCGCCGAAGCGCAGGAAGACAAGGCGGTCCGCGTGATCCTGCTGCGCGGCGGCGACGGCAATTTCAGCTCGGGGAACGATCTCGAGGATTTCCTGAAGGCGCCGCCGAAGGACGAGAACGCGCCGGTGTTCCAGTTTCTCGCGCGGATCAGTGGTGCACCGAAGCCGATCGTCGCCGCGGTGCCGGGCATCGCGGTCGGCGTCGGCGTGACGATGCTGCTGCACTGCGATCTCGTGTACGCGGCCGACACCGCGACGTTCTCGCTGCCGTTCGCGCAGCTCGGGCTGTGCCCGGAAGCCGCATCGAGCGCGCTGCTGCCGCGCCTGGCCGGCCATCAGGTCGCCGCGGAGAAGCTGCTGCTCGGCGAGGCGTTCGATGCGCTGGAAGCGCACCGGATCGGCATCGTCAACCGCGTGCTGCCGGCCGCCGAGCTCGACGCGTTCGCGGCGAAGCAGGCGGCGAAGCTCGCGGCGCTGCCGGCGTCGTCGCTGCGCGTGACGAAGGCGCTGCTGAAGGATACGGGCGGCGTGGCGACCGCCGCGCGGATGGCCGAAGAGGCGGGCCATTTCTCCGCGATGCTGCGCGCGCCGGAAGCGCGCGAAGCGATGACGGCGTTCTTCGAGAAGCGCAAGCCGGATTTCCGTCAGTTCGACTGACACCGGGCACACGTGCTTTGCCGCCCCGGATTCCTTCGCCGTCCGAGGCGGCCACGCTAGCCCCCGCGAGCCGCCGACCGCGCGGCTTGCGTTCGGTCTTCACGGCCGATGCGTCAATCGACGCGTCGGCTCGAACCTGCGCCGCTGCGCGTTCGCGCGGCGTTCCGCGTTCCCCTGCGCCGTTCTGCTGCCGTACTGCACTCGCAACGCGCGTCGGTGTCGACGATGGCGTGGCGTGATGCCGCGGCCGGCGTCTCTCGTGTCGCGGTGCGGCGCCGTCATCTTTCCCGTTTCGCCATTGCCGCCCGCCATCCGCGGGGCTTGAGCGCCGGCCCCCGATCCGTTGCGCCATAGGCCATCGCCGGCAATCGTGCACGGGTGCCGGCGTCCCGATTCGCCCCGCTCGGGGCGGTTCCGGCTCACCTCGGCAAAGCTTGTCCGCCGTCAAGTTGCACTGCGGCAATTTTCCGTACAGTTCGCGCACAGGTCGCCGCGGCCGGATGCGTCGCGCGATGACGGCATACGGCCGGCTCTTCTCAACGACAATCAGGCGAACGAACAATGATCGGACGAATCACCGGCGGAGCGCGTGCGGCGCCCGCCATCGGGCTGCTGGCGGCACTCGCCGGCTGCAGCGACCTTCACGTGCTCGATCCGAAGGGCGCGGTGGGCGTCGCCGAGAAATCGCTGATCGCGACGGCGACGTGGGCGATGCTGATCGTCGTCGTGCCGGTGATCCTGCTGACGCTTTACTTCGCGTGGCGCTACCGCGCGTCGAACCGCAACGCAACCTACGCGCCGAACTGGTCGCACTCGACCGCGATCGAAGTCGTGATCTGGACGGTGCCGACGCTGATCATCCTGTTCCTCGGCATCCTCACGTGGCGGACGACGCACGAGCTCGACCCGTACAAGCCGCTCGAATCGTCGGTGAAGCCGATCGATGTCGAGGTTGTCGCGCTCGACTGGAAATGGCTGTTCATCTATCCGGAGCTCGGCATCGCGTCGGTCAACCAGCTCGCGATTCCGGTCGGCACGCCGGTGAATTTCCGCATCACGTCGGACTCGGTGATGAACTCGTTCTTCATCCCGCAGCTCGGCAGCCAGGTCTATGCGATGGCCGGCATGCAGACGCGCCTGCATCTGATCGCCGACGAGGCGGGCAGCTACGCGGGCGTGTCCGCCAACTACAGCGGCCGCGGCTTCTCCGACATGAAGTTCCGCACGCTCGCGGAGCCGCGCGAGCAGTTCGACGCGTGGGTGCGGAAGGTGAAGGCGTCGTCCGACCGGCTCGACATGACCGCATACGGCGCGGTCGCACAGCCGAGCGAGAAGGCGCCCGTACGCTACTTCTCGTCGGTGGATCCGAAGCTCTTTCACAACATCATCGCGAAATACAACAACGGCCACGCCCTCGACCCGAAGGACGCCGCCTGCACGACGAAGGGGTAACGCATGTTCGGCAAACTCACACTATCGGCGATCCCGTTCGACCAGCCCATCATCATGGGGGCGAGCGCCTTCATGGGGCTCGTCGTGCTGGGCATCGTCGCCGCGCTGACGGTCACCGGCCGATGGAAATGGCTGTGGAGCGAATGGCTGACGTCCGTCGATCACAAGAAGATCGGCGTGATGTACCTGGTCGTCGCGGTGCTGATGCTGCTGCGCGGCTTCGCGGACGCCGTGATGATGCGCGTGCAGCTCGCGCTCGCGTACAACGGCCCCGGCTACCTGCCGCCGCATCACTACGACCAGGTCTTCACCGCGCACGGCGTGATCATGATCTTCTTCATGGCGATGGCGCTGCTGGTCGCGTTCTTCAACCTGATCGTGCCGCTGCAGATCGGCGCGCGCGACGTCGCGTTCCCGTTCCTGAACTCGCTGAGCTTCTGGATGACGGCGATGGCCGCGATCCTGATGAACATCTCGCTCGTGATCGGCGAATTCGCGCAGACGGGCTGGCTCGCGTATCCGCCGCTGTCGGAGCTGCAGTTCAGCCCGGGCGTCGGCGTCGACTACTACCTGTGGGCGCTGCAGATCTCGGGCGTCGGCACGCTGATCACGGCGATCAACTTTTTCGTGACGATCATCAAGATGCGCGCGCCGGGCATGACGTTGATGAAGATGCCGGTGTTCACGTGGACCGCGCTGTGCTCGAACGTGCTGATCATGGCCACGTTCCCGATCCTGACGGTCGCGCTCGCGCTGCTGGGCCTCGACCGCTACCTCGACATGCACTTCTTCACGAACGATGCCGGCGGCAACGCGATGCTGTACCTGAACCTGATCTGGGCATGGGGGCATCCGGAGGTGTACATCCTCGTGCTGCCCGCGTTCGGCATCTATTCGGAAGTCATCGCCACGTTCGCGAAGAAGCCGTTGTTCGGCTACCGGACGATGGTCTATGCATCGTGCGTGATCATGGTGCTCGCGTTCCTCGTGTGGTTGCACCACTTCTTCACGATGGGTTCCGGTGCGGACGTCAACGCGTTTTTCGGCATCATGACGATGGTCATCGCGATTCCGACCGGCGTGAAGATCTTCAACTGGCTGTTTACGATGTACCGCGGACGCATCGAATTCACGGCGCCCGTGCTGTGGACGATCGGTTTCATGGTCACGTTCACGCTCGGCGGCATGACCGGCGTGATGATGGCGATTCCCGGCGCGGACTTCGTGCTGCACAACAGCCTGTTCCTGATCGCGCACTTCCACAACGCGATCATCGGCGGCGTCGTGTTCGGCTACTTCGCGGGCGTGCATTACTGGTTCCCGAAGGTGTTCGGTTTCCGGCTCGACGAGAAGTTCGGCAAGCGCGCGTTCTGGTGCTGGTTCCTCGGCTTCTACGCGTCGTTCGTGCCGCTGTACGTGCTCGGCTTCATGGGCATGACGCGGCGGCTCAACCACTACGACAACCCGGCCTGGCATCCGTGGCTGGTCGCCGCCGCGTTCGGCGTCGCGCTGATCGCGCTCGGCGTGCTGTGCCAGGTCGCATCGGTGTGGGTCGGCTGGCGCAATCGCAACCAGCCGCAGTATCGCGATGCGACGGGCGATCCGTGGAACGGCCGCACGCTCGAATGGGCGACGAATTCGCCGCCCGCCGTCTACAACTTCGCGGTGATCCCGAACGTTCATGAACTCGACGAGCTCGCGTATCGCAAGGCGAAGGGCCTCGGGCTCGGCCTCGGCAAGAACGTCAGGTACCAGGACATCCACATGCCGTCGAACACGAGTGCGGGCTTCTTCGTCGGCCTCTTCAGCCTGATGCTCGGCTTCGCACTCGTCTGGCACATCTGGTGGCTCGCGATTGCCGCGCTCGTCGGCATCGTCGCGACGGTGGTGCTGTACAGCGCACAGGACAACGACGGCTATTACATTCCGGCGGATACCGTCCGCACGATCGAGGAACAACGCGCGGGCGTGCGGATCGGCACGCCGGCGCCGCAAGCCGAACTGGAGGCGAACTGATGTCCTATCAATCTCTCGCGGGCGTCGGCCATCAACCGGCGGCGCACCACCATCCGCCGTCGCATTCGGTGTTCGGCTTCTGGCTGTACCTGATGACCGACTGCGTGATCTTCGCGTCGCTGTTTGCGACATTCGCGGTGCTCGGCCACCAGTTTGCGGGCGGGCCGACCGCGAAGGACCTGTTCGATATCCCGGGTGTCGCGCTCGAGACCGCCGCGCTGCTGCTGTCCAGCATCACGTACGGCTTCGCGATGCTCGGCGCGCAGCGCCGCCAGCGCGGCACCGTGTTCGTCTGGCTTGCGGTGACGTTCGTGCTCGGCGCTGCGTTTCTCGCGATGGAACTGCGCGAGTTCTCGCACCTGATCGCGGAAGGCGCGGGCCCGCAGCGCAGCGCGTTCCTGTCGGCGTTCTTCGCGCTGGTCGGCACGCACGGATTGCACGTGGCGGTGGGCCTGTTGTGGATGGCCGTGCTCGTCGTGCAGATCGCGCGTGGCCCCGGCATGACGGAACGCGACTTCCGGCGCCTCACCTGCCTGAGCCTCTTCTGGCACTTCCTCGACATCGTCTGGATCTGCGTGTTCTCCTTCGTCTATCTCGCGGGCGTGATCTAAATGGCTCATTCGGAACTCATCCACCACGATGAAGCGCACGGCACGGCCGGCGGCTACGTCGTCGGTTTCGTGCTGTCGGTGCTGCTGACGGCCGCGTCGTTCGGCCTCGTGACGGGCGGCGTGCTGGCGCCGAGGGCGGCGCTCATCGCGCTCGCGGTGCTCGCGTTCGTGCAGATTCTCGTGCACCTCGTGTGCTTCCTGCACATGAACACGTCGTCCAGCCAGCGCTGGAACGTGATGGCGTTCAGCTACACGGTGCTCACCGCGCTGATCCTGATCTTCGGGACGCTGTGGGTGATGCACAACGTCAGCATGAACATGATGTCGCGTTAACCGGCCCGGGCCGTGGTTTGGCCCGCCCTTCCGCGCCGTGCCCGCAGCACGGCCTTGTTCCTTTCGGGCGTGCGGTTCGCGCGCCTTTGCGCATCATGATCAACAACGATTCCCAGACCCCGGTTCGTGCCGACGAGCCGATCCCGCATCGCAAGGTCATCCGCGCGTGGCTCGTGCCGTTCGCCACGCGCGAGATCGTGCGCCCGATCGCGCTGCTCGTGCTCGACTACCTGCTGCTGTTCGCGGCGTTCGCCGGCGCGCTGCTGATTCCGTCGATCATCGGCAAGATCGTCTGCGGGATGGCCGCCGGCTTCATCACCGGGCGGCTCTTCATCATCGGGCACGACGCGTGTCACCAGAGCCTGACGCCCGATCGCCGGCTGAACCGCTGGCTCGGCCGCATCGCATTCCTGCCGTCGCTGACGCCATACAGCCTGTGGGAAGTCGGGCACAACGTCGTGCACCACGGTTATACGAACCTGAAGGGCTTTGACTTCGTATGGGCGCCGCATACGCCGGCGGAATACGCCGCGCTGTCGCCGGTGCGCCGCTTGCTGGATCGCGTCTACCGAAGCGGCTGGGCGCCGGGGGTTTACTACCTCGTCGAGATCTGGTGGCTGCGGATGTATTTCCCGACCAGGACCTATGTCGGTGCGTCGCGGCCCGTATTCCGGCGCGACTGCCTGCTGGTGACGGGCTTCGCGGCCGTGTGGATCGCCGCCGTCGTCTGGGTGGCGATCGCGACAGGGCAACCCATCGCGCTGCTGCTCGCAACCGCTGTGCTCGTGCCGTTCCTGTTCTGGTGCTCGATGATCGGCTTCGTCGTGTATGTCCATCACACCGACCCGCGCATCGCGTGGCATGCGAACCGCGCGGAATGGTCGAATGCCGCGCCGTTCGTGTCGACCACGCTGCACCTGACGTTCCCGTTCGGTATCGGCGGCCTGCTGCACCACATCATGGAGCACACGGCGCATCACGTCGACATGAGCGTGCCGCTGTACCGGCTCAAGCCCGCGCAGGCGAAACTGGAGGACATGCTGCCCGGGCGGATCGTCGTGCAGCGCTTCAGCTGGCGCTGGTATTTCGACACGGCCCGCCGCTGCAAGCTCTATGACACCGACCGCAAGCTCTGGACGGACTACCTCGGAAACCGGACGAGCGACGCGGCATGCGACGCGCTCCCGCCGGCCGCCGCGGACGAACTGCCGGGCGCGGTTCCCGAACCGGCGGGCAAGGTGCCCGCCGCGAGCGCTCACGCGGTGCCGTAATCCACGTGGCCGGTTTCGCGGCAGAAGCTGACGAGCCGCAAACCGGCCGCCTTTGCGATCTCGATCGCGAGCGACGACGGCGCGGAGATGGTTGCGACCATCGGGATGCCGACCCGTGCGGCCTTGCGCACGAGCTCGTAGCTCGCGCGGCTCGACAGGAACACGAAGCCGTCGGTCGCGTCGGCGCGCGACAGCACGAGCGAGCCGATCAGCTTGTCCAGCGCGTTGTGGCGGCCGACGTCCTCGAACGCGATCCGGATCGCGCCTGTTGCGTCGCACCATGCGGCCGCATGCAGGCCGCCCGTGAGCTGCGTGAGCGCCTGGTGGGCCGGCAGCGCATGTGCCGCGCGCGCCAGCGCGTCGGGCGCGAGGCGCGCGAGAAAGCCCGTGTCGGGCACGCGTTCGGGCGCGAGGTCGAGCAGGTCGATGCTTTCGATTCCGCATACGCCGCAGCCGGTGCGCCCCGCGAGCGCGCGGCGCCGGTCCTTCAGCGCGGCGAATGCCTGCTGGACGACTTCCAGATGGACTTCCGCATGCGGCAGCGGCGCGTCGGCGTGCAGGATCACCTCGATGTCCTTGATGTCGCTGCCGCGCGCGACGATCCCTTCCGAGATTGCGAAGCCGACTGCGAACGCTTCGAGATCGCACGGCGTGCACATCATCACCGCGTGCGAGATGCCGTTGAAGACGAGTGCGACGGGCCATTCCTGGCCGACGTAGTCGTGCGCGGTTTCGACGGCGCCGCCGCGCGTGCGGCGCACGGACAGCTCGATCGCGCCGCGCGGTTCGGCGTGCGGTTCGTCGCGCAGTTCGTCGGATTCGGTCGGATTCACGAGCACTCCCGTTGATTCGAGGCACGGCCGGCGGACCATCAATCGTGTCCGCCGTCCGCGCGCAGAGGTTCTAAAATACCCCAGGCAGGCCGGCCGCGCCGGCAACCGTCACGTCAGGTAACGACCATGGGACTCAGCGACGCTCCGTTGCTATTCAACTTCGAACACGATTCGTCGGAAAATTTCACGTACATCCCGATGATCGTGCGTTTCAACCTCGACCGCTTCGGTTTGCGGATTTCGCTCGAGCAGTGGCAGTTGCTGCCGCTCGAGGACCGCAAGCTGCTCGCGCGCTTTCCGGCCGACGACGACACCGCGATCGAGCCCAACTTCGATCATGCGCTGTTCGAGATGCTGCGCACGCACGCCGATCTGGAACCGTCGTGGTTCCAGCCGGACGAGCAGCCGAGCTGGCGCGCCACCGACACGGTGCCGGAGTCGCTCGTGCAGCAGAGCGCGCTGGCCGGGTTGTCGGCGCCCGCGCTCGCGCAGTGGCAGCGGCTCGCGCCGTTCCAGCGCTACGTGCTGGTGAAGCTGTCGCGCAAGCCGAAGCTGAATCACGATTTCCTGCCCGCGATGCGGGAGTTCGGGCTGACGGCCACGCACTGACGGGCCGCGCGCCGCACCGCAGCGCGGCGCTTGTCCGTCGGAGCGTCAGAGCGGCGGCAGTTGCCGCGGCTTGCGGTCCTGGCCGGTCGCGACGTACGTGAGCGTCGCTTCGGTGACCTTCACGATTTCGCCCATCAGGCGCATGCGCTGTGCATACACCTCGACGTCGACCGTGATCGACGTGTTGCCGGTGCGCATGATGGTCGCGTAGAAGCTCAGAAGATCGCCGACGAACACCGGCTGCTTGAACACGAACGAGTTGACCGCGACCGTCGCGACGCGTCCATTTGCGCGCTGGCTCGCGGGGATCGAACCGGCAATGTCGACCTGCGACATGATCCAGCCGCCGAACACGTCGCCGTGGACGTTCGCGTCGTGCGGTTGCGGGACGACGCGCAGCGCGGGCTGCTTTTGCGGAAGTTCGAGGGTCGAATCGGTCATGGCGGGGGCTTTCATCCTGTAATAAATTCGCCGCCGCGCGCAGGCTGGCCGGCAAGACCGCCGGCAGCGGCGCGAAGCGGCTTCTGCGACAATACAACGTTCGCAAATTGTACGAGAAAGCGGGCGAGCCGGCCGCCGATGCACGCGTCCGGCGCCGCCGCCGATCCTTCCCCCATGCGCCGATTTCCTGCTTCCGGCGAGCCCGCGCCGGCTTCGACCGGGCCCCGCAACGACTGGCAGACCATCCGGTCGCTGCTGCCGTACCTGAGCACCTACAAATGGCGCGTCGCGCTCGCGCTCGCCTGCCTGATCGGCGCGAAAGTCGCGAACCTCGGCGTGCCGGTCGTGATGAAGCGCATCGTCGACCACCTGTCCTACGTGCAGCAGATCACCGCGCTCGGCCGCGCCGAGCAGTCGGCCGGCATCGTGCTCGCGGGCGGCGTCGGGCTGCTGGTCGTCGCGTATGCGTTCGTGCGGCTGTCGACGTCGCTGTTTACCGAGCTGCGCGAGATCCTGTTTTCGAAGGTCACCGAGAGCGCGGTGCGCCAGCTCGCGCTGCAGGTGTTCCGGCACCTGCACGGGCTGTCGCTGCGGTTTCACCTGGAGCGCCAGACGGGCGGCATGTCGCGCGACATCGAGCGCGGCACGCGCGGCATCCAGCAGCTGATTTCGTATTCGCTGTACAGCATCCTGCCGACGCTCGTCGAGGTCGGGCTCGTGCTCGGCTTCTTCGTGGTCAAGTACGAAGCCTATTACGCGTACGTGACGTTCGCGGCGCTGGTCACGTACATCGTGTTCACGGTGAAGGTCACCAACTGGCGCACGCACTTCCGCCGCACGATGAACGAACTCGATTCGCGCGCGAACGCGCGGGCGATCGATTCGCTGATCAATTACGAGACGGTGAAGTACTTCGGCAACGAGGAGTGGGAAGCGCAGCGCTACGACGAGAACCTGAAGCGCTACCGCAAGGCCGCGATCCGCTCGCAGAACTCGCTGTCGGTGCTGAACTTCGGCCAGCAGGCGATCATCGGCACGGGGCTCGTGTTCATCCTGTGGCGCGCGACGCAGGGCGTGCTCGCGGGCAAGCTGACGCTCGGCGATCTCGTGCTGATCAACACGTTCATGCTGCAGCTCTATATTCCGCTGAACTTTCTCGGCGTCGTCTATCGCGAGCTGAAGCAGAGCCTCACCGACATGGACCGGATGTTCGGGCTGCTGTCGGCCGCGAAGGAAGTCGCGGATTTACCCGATGCACGGCCGCTCGCGGTGGCCGGCGCGCAGGTGCGCTTCGAGCATGTGAACTTCGCATACGAGCCGGCGCGGTCGATCCTGCACGACGTGACGTTCACGATCGACGCGGGCACGACGACCGCGGTGGTCGGTCACAGCGGTTCCGGGAAGTCGACGCTGTCGCGCCTGCTGTTCCGCTTCTACGATCTCGACCGGCAGGCGGGCGGCGCGATCCGGATCGACGGCCAGGACATTCGCGACGTCACGCAGGATTCGCTGCGCGCATCGATCGGGATCGTGCCGCAGGACACCGTGCTGTTCAACGACTCGATCTACTACAACATCGCGTACGGCCGGCCGACCGCGACCCGCGACGAGGTGGTCGCGGCCGCGCGTGCCGCGCATATCCACGATTTCATCGAAAGCTTGCCGAAGGGCTATGACACGCCGGTCGGCGAGCGCGGGCTGAAGCTGTCGGGCGGCGAGAAGCAGCGCGTCGCGATCGCGCGCACGCTGCTGAAGAATCCGCCGATCCTGCTGTTCGACGAAGCGACGTCGGCGCTCGATTCGCGTTCGGAACGCGCGATCCAGCACGAGCTCGAGCAGATCGCGCGGCACCGCACGACGCTCGTGATCGCGCATCGGCTGTCGACGGTCGTGCACGCGCAGCAGATCCTCGTGATGGATCACGGACGGATCGTCGAACGCGGCACGCACGACGAACTCGTGCGTGCGGACGGGCTGTATGCGCAGATGTGGGCGCTGCAGCAGCAGCGCGCGGCGGCGGGCGGGGAAGAGGCCGAGGCCGCGTGAGCGGCGATGCTGCGCGCGGTGGCGCGCAGCGGGAACCCGGGGCGGTCTGCCGGAAGCGCGCGCGGGCAGCGTAGCGGCACGACGCGGCGCCGCGTAGGTAGTCCGTCGTCCGGTCAGCCCGCGGCGCGCAGCCGCGCGTCGAGTTCGCCGAGCTGCGCGGGCGTGCCGACGTTCTCCCAGACGCCTTCGTACAGTTCGCCGCTCGCGCGGCCGGCTTCGATCGTCGCGCGGAAGTACGGCGTCAGTGCGCGTCGCGTGCCGGGCGCGAGATCGCGGAACATCCGCGTGTCGTACAGGCCGATGCTGCCGAACGTGACGCGCTCGCCGCCGTCGAGCGACAGGCGCCCGTCGCCACCGAGCACGAAGTCGCCGGCCGGATGGAACGGCGGATTCGGCACCATCACGAGATGCATCGCGGGCGCGTCGAGTGCCGACATGCGCGCGGCGGGGGCGGCGAGCTTCCCGTAATCGAACTCGGCGAACACGTCACCGGCCACCGCGACGAACACCGTCGAGCGCCCGTCGTGTTCCAGCAGCGGCAGCGCCTGCGCGATGCCGCCGGCGGTCTCCAGCGCTTCGCCCTCGGCCGAATACGCGAGCCGCACTCCCCAGCGCGAACCGTCGCCGAGCGAGGCCTCGATCCGTTCACCGAGCCACGCATGGTTGATCACGATCGTCTCGATGCCCGCGCGTGCGAGCGCTTCGATCTGCCAGACGATCAGCGGCTTGCCGCCCGCTTCGAGCAGCGGCTTCGGGCGGGTGTCGGTCAGCGGGCGCATCCGTTCGCCGCGCCCGGCGGCGAAGATCATCGCCGTGGTCAGGGTGTCGCTCATGTTCGGCCGGGTGTCAGGACAGTCAGAACGTATAGCCCACGTCGGCCGGCGCGTTGCCCTCGAGTTCGTCGAGCAGCTTCGCGAACGGCACGAGCGGGCGGTAGCGCAGCGCGACCTTGCGCGCATACGCGAGGAAGCGCGGCAGGTCGTTCAGGTAGTGCGGCTTGCCGTCGCGGTAATTGATGCGCGCGAACAGGCCGAGGATCTTGATATGGCGCTGCAGCCCCATCCATTCGAGCTGGCGGTAGAACTCGCCGAAATCCGGATCGACCGGCAGGCCGGCCTTTTTCGCCTTTTCCCAGTAATACGCGAAGCAGTCGAGCTCGAACTCCTCGTCCCAGCTGACGAACGCGTCGCGCAGCAACGACACGACGTCGTACGTCAGCGGCCCGTAGACGGCGTCCTGGAAGTCGAGCACGCCCGGATTCGGCTCGCAGACCATCAGGTTGCGCGGCATGAAGTCGCGCAGCATGAAACCCTGCGGCTGCGCGTGCGCGCTGGCGACCAGCAGTGCGAAGGTGCGGTCGAGCGTGCCGCGCATCGCGTCGGTGACGGGCTTGCCCAGGTGGCGGCCGACGAACCATTCGGGCAGCAGCTCCATTTCGCGGCGCAGGAACGCTTCGTCGAACGGCGGCAGCACGTCGGGCTTCGACGTGAGCTGGAAGCGGATCAGCGCGTCGAGCGCGTCGCGCATCAGCGGCCGCGCGGCGGCCGGGTCGGCCGGATCGAGCACCGAGATGTACGACGTGCGGCCGAGGTCCGTCACGAGCATGAAGCCCGCGTCGAAATCGTGGGCCAGGATGTCCGGCACGTGATCGCCGGCCGCGGCGAGCAATTGCGCGACCTGGACGAACTCGCGGCACTTCTCGGGCGGCGGCGCGTCGACGGCAATCAGCGTGCCGCCGGCGCTCGTGGCCGACGCGATACGGAAATAACGGCGGAAACTGGCGTCGGACGACGCAGGCGCGAGGGTCGACAGGTCAAGGGCGTAGCGCCCGGCGAGCGGGCGCAGCCACGCGGTGAGTGCGTCGAGGCGGGCGTCGGGCTGGGATGCGGCGGATGGCGGCGTCATGAAACTCGGGGGAGGGGGGAACGTCTTGCCATATAATACCCCACGACTTTTTTGACGCGCCCCGCGTCAGCTTCCGCCGTACAGGTCCGCTGCCTGTCGCGCCGTCCGCCCGATCGCCTCCCCGGTTTGCGCTCAGCCGCAGTCGCGGTTCGACGGCGCGGCCCGCCGTGCGCGAGTGTGCCGTGAAGGCGCGGTTGACAAGGGGCGATTCGCCAAACGATAGATGCCGCCCAAACCGCTATTCCCGAATGTTTTCCCCGGTGACGGGGCGCCGCGCAAACGGCGGCTCGCGCTCGCGCTCCTGGCCGTGCCGGGCCTCGTGCCGGCCGTGTCGTACGCGCAGCTGTCGGGCGCGGCTGCGCAGCCGCAGCCGCTCGACTCGCCGTGGGATCTGCGTCTCGCACCCCAGCTCGAGGATCATCCGCTGAAGGACGGCGCGAAGCCGGCCGCCTTCGTGATCGCCGACCACACGAGCGGCACGGCCGAGCAGGATCTGGCCGCGAAGGGTTCGGCCGAACTGCGGCGCGGCGAAGCCGTCGTGAAGGCCGACGCGATCCACTACGATCAGGATACCGACATGGCCGATGCGTACGGCCAGGTCAGGATAGTCAATGGCGGCACGTCGTTCGCGGGCCCCGAGGCGCATCTGAAGATCGAGGCGAACCAGGGCTTCATGACGGCGCCGAAGTACCACTTCAACGTGACGGGCGGGTCGGGCAGCGCGGAGCGCGTCGACATGGTCGACAACGAGCGCTCGGTGTTCGTCAACGGCACGTACACGGCGTGCCAGTGCTCGACGAACCCCGCGTGGTACATCAAGGGCAGCCGCTTCGACTTCGATACGGGCGCCGACGAAGGCACCGCGCGCAACGGCGTGCTGTTCTTCCAGGGCGTGCCGATCTTCGCGAGCCCGTGGCTGACGTTCCCGCTGTCGGGTGAGCGGCGCAGCGGCCTGCTGCCGCCGACGTTCTCGATGAACTCGAACAACGGCTTCGAGCTGTCGCTGCCGTACTACTTCAACATCGCGCCGAACCGCGACCTGACGCTTACGCCGCGCATCATCTCGCGGCGCGGCGTGATGGCCGAAGCGACGTTCCGCTACCTGTCGGCGTCGTATTCGGGCACGCTGACGGCCAATTACCTGCCGGATGACCGGCTCGCGCACCGCAACCGCTACGCGATCTACTGGCAGCACCAGCAGAACTTCGGCGGCGGCTTCGGCGGCTACGTCTACTACAACAAGGTCTCGGACAACACCTATCCCGAAGATCTCGGTTCGACGAACCAGTTCATCAACGGGACGCAGACGCTGTACCAGCAGGAAGCCGGCCTCACGTACAACAACGGCCCGTGGTCGGTGCTTGCGCGTTACCAGCACTGGCAGACGCTGCCGCCGTCGATCGCGCCGTACAGCCGCGAGCCGCAGTTGAACGTGAAGTACACGAAGTACAACGTCGGCGGCTTCGACTTCGGCGCGGAAGCCGATTATTCGCGGTTCCGCATCACGACGGCCGATGCGACCGAAGGCGACCGGATCGTCTTCAACCCGTACATCGCATACGGCGTGTACGGCCCCGGCTACTTCGTCGTGCCGAAGGTCCAGTACCACTTCGCGTCGTACGACCTGAGCCACCTGTCGTCGGGCACGCCGAACAACCCGAAGCGCTTCACCGAGTCGATCCCGACCGTGACCTTCGACTCGGGCCTGATCTTCGACCGCTCGGTGCGCCTGTTCGGGCAGGACTTCATCCAGACCCTCGAGCCGCGCCTGTACTACGTGTACACGCCGTATCGCGACCAGTCGAACGCGCCGCTGTTCGACACCGCGGAATCGGACTTCGGCCTCGCGGAGATCTACCAGCCGAACACGTTCGTCGGCAACGACCGGATCGCCGATGCGAACCGGATCACGGCCGGCCTCACGTCGCGCTTCATCGATCCGCGCACCGGCGACGAGCGTGCGCGCTTCGTGATCGCGCAGCAGTACTACTTCGCCGATCAGCGCGTCACGCTGAACCCCGGGCAGAGCGCCGTGCTGGCGCGCCACTCGGACCTGATCGTCGGCGCCGCGCTGAAGCTCGGTTCGGGCTTCATGTCGGAAACGGCGTTCCAGTACAACCAGAACAACAACCAGCTCGTGAAGTCGAGCATCGGTTTCGGCTACAGCCCGGGCGAGCGCCGCGTGATCAACGTCGGCTACCGCTATACGCGCTCGAACACCACGCTCGACAACCAGCCGATCAACCAGTTCCTGGTGTCCGCGCAGTGGCCGCTCACGCGCCGCCTGTATGCGATCGGCCGCTTCAACTACGATCTCGCCGGCGATCGCGTGGTCGACGGTCTGCTCGGCTTACAATACGACGCGGATTGCTGGGCGCTCGGGGTCGGGGTGCAGCGGGCCGCGAACGGCATCAATTCGTCGGGACAGCAGAACTCGTCGACGCGCTTCATGATGCAACTGACGCTCAAGGGCTTGTCGACCGTCGACAACGGCCTCGTGTCCGCATTCCGCGCCGGGGTGCCGGGCTACACGCCGCTGCCGCCGCCGCCGCCGCCGATGTCCCGCTTCAGCAACTACGAGTAACGCCGGCTTGTCTGCACCGGTCAGCACGATTTCAATGGAGTATCAGTGGCAATGAAGAAATCCCTTCGTTTCGCGGCAGTCGTGTCCAGCCTCGCCGCGTCCGCCGCGCTGCTCGCCGCCGCGCCGGCCGCGGCGCAGGCGCTCGGTTCGCGAGGTGCGCAGCTCGCCGACGAAGTCGTCGCGGTCGTCAACAACGACGTGATCACGGGCCGCGAACTCGACCAGCGCGTCGGCCTGATCGCGCGCCGGCTGCAGCAGCAGAACGCGCCGGTGCCGCCGGCCGACCAGTTGCGCGCGCAGGTGCTGAACCAGATGGTGCTCGAGCGGATCCAGGTGCAGAAGGCCAAGGACGACGGGATCCGCATCGACGACGCGACCGTGCAGTCGACGCTGCAGCGTCTCGCGCAAGCGAACGGGATGACGCTCGAGCAGTACCGCGCGCGTCTGGAGTCGCAAGGCGTGCCCTGGAGCATCTTCACGAGCGATGCGCGTACCGAGCTGATGCTGTCGAAGCTGCGCGAGCGCGAGGTCGACGGCAAGATCACCGTGTCGGACGCCGAGGTCGCGAACTACATCGCGAGCCAGCGCGGGCCGAACGCGGCACAGCAGCAGGACCTGCGCTTCCAGCACATCTTCATCAAGGCGCCGACCAACGCGCCGCAGGCCGACATCGAAGCCGCGCAGAAGAAGGCCGACGCGCTGCTGCAGCAAGCGAAGTCGGGCGCCGATTTCGAGCGGCTCGCGAAGAACAACTCCGAAGCAAACGACGCGAAGAAGGGCGGCGACCTCGGTTTCAAGGCGCCGAGCGCGCTGCCGGCCGAAGTCGTCGACGCCGCATCGAAGCTGCGTCCGGGCCAGGTCAACCCGACGCTGATCCGCGTGCCGGACGGCTTCGAGATCGTGCGTCTCGTCGACCGCCGCCAGAGCCAGGGCGCTTCCGCCGCGGCGCCGAAGATCGTCCAGACGCACGTGCGCCACATCCTGCTGCGCGTGGGCGAAGGCAAGTCGGAAGGGCAGGCGCGCCAGCAACTGGCCGACATCCGCAACCAGGTCGAGGCCGGCGGCGATTTCGCGAAGTTCGCGCGTACTTACTCGCAGGACGGTTCGGCGTCGCAGGGCGGCGATCTCGGCTGGATCAGCCCGGGTGAAACCGTGCCGGAATTCGAGCGTGCGATGAACAACCTGCAGGACGGCCAGATCAGCCAGCCGATTCGTACCGAGTACGGCTACCACCTGATCCAGGTGCTGAACCGCCGCGAGGCGGAAGGCTCGGTGCAGCAGCAGATGGACATCGCGCGTCAGGCGATCGGCCAGCGCAAGGCCGAGCAGGCATATGCCGACTGGCTGCGCGAGCTGCGCGACTCGTCGTACGTGCAGTTCAAGATCGGCGGCGCCGGCCCGGCGAACTGAACGAGCCTCCGATGACCACGCCCGCGCTGCAGATCGCGATCACGACCGGCGAACCCGCGGGCGTCGGCCCTGAGCTGACCGTGCAGGCGCTGCGAGATGCCGCGCAGCGCTGGCCCGACGCGCATTTCACCGTGCTCGGCGATGCGGCGCTGCTCGACGCGCGCGCGGCGGCGGTCGGCGCGAACCCGGCAACGCTCGCCGGCGGGCAGGTGTCGGTCGCGCATCGCGCGCTCGCCGCTCCCGTGCAGGCGGGCAAGCTGGACGCGGCGAACGGCCGGTACGTGCTCGACCTTCTCGACGCGGCGATCGACGGCGCGCTGGCGGGCCGGTACGACGCGATCGTTACCGCGCCGCTGCAGAAGAGCACGATCAACGATGCGGGCGTGCCGTTCACCGGCCATACCGAATACCTGGCCGAGCGCACGCATACGCCGCGTGTCGTGATGATGCTGGCGGGCACCGGTGCCAGGCCGCTGCGCGTCGCGCTCGCGACCACGCACCTGCCGCTGAAGGACGTGTCGGCCGCGCTGACGATCGACGGGCTCGTCGAGACGCTCGCGATCATCGATCGCGACCTGCGGCGCGACTTCGGTCTCGCCGCGCCGCGCATCCTCGTGACGGGCCTGAACCCGCACGCGGGCGAGAACGGTTATCTCGGCCGCGAAGAGATCGACGTGATCTCGCCGGCGCTGGCCCGCGCGAACGCGCAGGGTATCGATGCGCGCGGCCCGTATCCGGCCGACACGCTGTTCCAGCCGCGCCATCTGGCCGATGCCGATTGCGTGCTCGCGATGTTCCATGACCAGGGGTTGCCCGTGCTGAAGTATGCGACGTTCGGCGAGGGCATCAACGTGACGCTCGGGCTGCCGATCATCCGCACGTCGGTCGATCACGGCACCGCGCTCGATCTGGCCGGCACGGGCCGCGCGGATCCGGGCAGCATGGTCGCCGCGCTCGATACGGCCGTCACGATGGCGCGCCATCGCCGCGCGGCCTGACACGGCCCGACCTCACCCCATTCGTCGTATTTTTCGTTTTACTGAGTCGATGTCGAACAGCAGACAGCACCAAGGCCACTTCGCGCGCAAGCGCTTCGGGCAGAACTTCCTCGTCGATCACGGCGTGATCGCTTCGATCGTGTCGACGATCGGCCCCGCGCGCGGCCAGCGCATGGTCGAGATCGGCCCCGGGCTCGGCGCGCTGACCGGGCCGCTGATCGAGCGTCTCGCGACGCCCGAGGCGCCGCTGCACGCGGTCGAGCTCGACCGCGACCTGATCGGGCGCCTGCAGCAGCGCTTCGGCGCGCTGCTCGAACTGCACGCGGGCGACGCGCTCGCGTTCGACTTCGGTTCGCTCGCGGCGCCCGGCGACAAGCCGTCGCTGCGGATCGTCGGCAACCTGCCGTACAACATTTCCAGCCCGCTGCTGTTTCACCTGATGACGTTCGCCGACGTGGTCATCGACCAGCATTTCATGCTGCAGAACGAAGTCGTCGAGCGGATGGTCGCGGAGCCGGGCACGAAGGCGTTTTCGCGGCTGTCGGTGATGCTGCAGTACCGCTACGTGATGGAAAAGATGCTCGACGTGCCGCCGGAATCGTTCCAGCCGCCGCCGAAGGTCGATTCGGCGATCGTCCGGATGATTCCGTACGAGCCGCACGAACTGCCGGACGTCGATCCGGTGCTGCTCGGCGAAATCGTCACCGCCGCGTTCTCGCAGCGCCGCAAGATGCTGCGCAATACGCTCGGCGACTATCGCGAGACGATCGATTTCGATGCGCTCGGCTTCGATCTCGCGCGCCGTGCGGAGGACGTGAGCGTGGCCGAATACGTCGGCGTCGCGCAGACGCTCGCGGCGGTGCGCAAGGCCGGGTAACGCGCATGGCGCGGGCCGGACCACCGGATGTCGCGATGAGGCTGCCCCGCGGGGCAGCTTTTTTATTGCGCTCGTGCCTTTCTTCGCATGTGCGGCTGCCGCCTGCCGTCACGCCCGCCTGCGCGGCGGCGTGTTGACGAGCGCGATGCCGGTCAGCACGAGCGCGGCCGCGGACATGAAGCGCCAGCCGACCGATTCGCCGAGCAGCAGCACGCCGAACGCGACGCCGAACAGCGGCGACAGGAACGTGAATACGGACAGCCGCGACGCGCTGTAGCGCGTCAGCAACCAGAACCACGACAGGTAGCTGACGAACGCGACGATCACCGACTGGTACGCGAGGCTTGCCACCGCGACCGGCGTCACATGCGCGAACGACATCTGGCCGAACAGCGCGGCCAGCGCGACCAGTACGACCGCCGACACCGCGAGCTGGTAGAACAGCGTCTTGCTCGCACTTGCGTGCGCGAGCGCCGTCGAACGCACGACGACCGTCGTCGCGGCCCACATCGCGCCGCCGAGTATGCCGAGCGCGTCGCCGGCCAGCCCCGCCAGCACCGATGCGCCGGGCGCGCGCGGCGTCAGGAAGCCGTCCGCGAACGCGAGTGCGATACCGGCGAACGCGAGGCCGACGCCGGCCCACTGCGCGCGCTGCAGCCGTTCGCCCGGCGCGAACAGGTGCAGGCCGAGCGCGGTGAAGCAGGGCGCCGTGTACAGGAAGATCGCCATGTGCGACGCGCTCGTCAGCGTCAGCCCGAAGAATACGCAGACGAATTCGCCGGCGAACAGCGCACCGGCCGCGAGGCCGGCGCCGAACGTGCCGTCCGCGTGGAACAGCGGCGTGCCGCGCGCGCGGGCCCAGCCCCACAGCAGCAGCGCGGCAATCACCGAGCGCAGCCCGGCCTGGAACATCGGCGCGATGGCGGCATTCGTGCTCTTGATCGCGACCTGCTGGAAGCCCCAGATCGCGCACAGCAACAGCATCAGGCCCACCGCGCGCATGTCGAGCGCGCGGCGCATGGGCGTGGCGGCAAGCGTGGTCATCGGCGAGCCTCGCTGATTCGATAGGGCAGCAGCAGCGAGATCGGGTGGGCGGCGCGTTCGGCGCGCTCGAATCGGCGGTTTCGCACGAGAGTTTAGAGAGGCGCGAGATGGTCTTGGAGTCGGGAACGAGAATCTAAACTTGGACCTCGCAGCCTCGGAGCGGGCTCACGGTGGACGAACATTCGAAGGGCAATGTAAGCGCCGCCTATGGTCCTCTGTGCGATGAGAGTTGGAGGCTTCACGCTTTGTGAGGTTTAGTCGACTCGACCTTTTTTCTGGATCAGTTCAATTTTGTAGCCATCGGGGTCCGCGACAAAGGCGATCACGGTTGTACCGTGCTTCATAGGGCCGGCTTCGCGCGCCACGACGCCACCGCGCTTTTTTACTTCTTCACAGGCGGCATACGCGTCTTCCACTTCCAGCGCGATATGACCGTACCCCGTTCCCAAGTCGTACTTGTCGGTGCCCCAGTTGTAGGTCAATTCGATAGCTGCGGCTTCGGACTCGTCTTCGTAACCGACAAATGCCAGCGTGAACTTTCCATCAGGGTAGTCGTGCTTTCGGAGCAGACGCATGCCGAGGACCTCGGTGTAGAAGCGGATGGACGCGTCCAAATCGCCTACGCGAAGCATAGTGTGCAGGATTCGCATGAGTAGTCCTTTGATGGCGCGTCGAAAGACGCATTGAGAACCCGCAATTGTAGAGGATATGGAGTTGACCTGCTTTTCGCCCCAACTTGCTTAGACTCTAGCTTCAAGTGCAACACCTTTGATGAGATAGGGTGTTGCGATGACGAATTACAAGCATCTGAGCGCCGAAGAGCGCGCGGTGATCATGATCGAGAAGGCCCGGAACACGAGCGTCAGAGCGATTGCAAGGCTGCTTGGCCGCAGCGCGTCGACGATCACACGAGAACTGGCGCGCAATCGTACGGAAGCGCCTCGCTGCTATGACGCCACAAGCGCGGCCAGAGCCTATCGGACGCGCCGCGAGCGAAGTCGGCGTCAGGCGAAACTGGCAGCAGGAAGCACGCTGTACTGGCGGGTGCATCACGATCTGGTTTATCGGTGCTGGTCGCCGCAGCAAATTGCTGCGAGACTTCGCGAGATGCATCCAGACAACCCCGAGCAACGCGTCAGCCACGAAACGATCTACGCGGCGATTTATACCCATCCCCGCGGCGGCTTGAAGCAGGCCATGATTGAGGCCCTGCGTCAGGAGAAACCGGTGCGTGGCAACGCACGCAAGACGCTGGCCCGCAAGAGCTTTGTGCCGGAAGAACTTCGCATCGTCCATCGGCCCGAGGCAATCGAAACGCGCCAATGGCCCGGTCATTGGGAAGGCGATCTCATCAAGGGGGCCTTCAATCGTTCCTGCGTCGGCACACTGGTCGAGCGCAAGACGCGCTTCGTGGTGCTGTGCCGCATGGATGGCTGCACGGCCGAGGATGCACTGGAAGGCTTCACGCGCCAGATGAAGAAGCTGCCGGCCTTTCTGCGGGAAAGCCTGACCTACGATCGCGGATCGGAAATGACCTGTCATGTCGAGCTGGCTGAACGATTGAATCTGGATATCTGGTTCGCGGATCCCTACGCGCCTTGGCAACGAGGCAGCAACGAAAATACCAACGGCCTGCTGCGCCAGTTTCTACCCAAAGGAATGGACCTGTCAGGCGTGACCCAGATGCAGTTGAACGATATTGCCAAGCTGATGAACGGACGCCCTCGTCAAACCCTCAACTGGAAAACCCCCGAAGAGGCCATGGCGATGGAATTAGCTGCCACCGGGTTGGCTAAACGTTGCACTTGATTCTTGAGACCGCCTTGTCCCTTGACCGGCAGTTTCTTCCGCAGGTTAGGATGACCGGCATGATTCTTGTCTACCGCTACCGCGTGAAGTCGCTCAACGGACTGCTCAACAATCAGAGCCGTGCGGTGAACTACGTCTGGAATTTCTGCAACGACACGCAGAAGCACGCGCTCAAGTGGAGCAAGAGGTGGCCGACCGGCTTCGACCTGAATGTGCTCACGACCGGCAGCAGCAAGGAACTCGGCATTCACTCGGGAACGGTCAACGCAACGTGCGAGCAGTACGCGAAGTCGCGCAGCCAGCACCGGCGCCCTTACCTGCGCTATCGCGGCAGGAAATCGCTTGGCTGGGTGCCGTTGAAAGGCCGCGACATGAAACGTGAAGGCGACGCGTTTCGCTTTGCCGGCCATACTTTCCGCGTGTTCAGCAGCCGGCCGCTCCCTGAAGGCAAGATCAAGGACGGAACCAATTTTGCGCAGGATGCGCGCGGCAACTGGTTTCTCAACATCGTGATCGAGATGCCCGATGTTCAGGCGCGCCCGATCCGTTCCGGCGTCGGCCTCGATCTCGGTCTGAAAGACTTCGCCACACTTTCGACCGGCGAGAAGCTGCCTAACGACCGGTTCGGCCAGCGCGCGGCCGAAAAGCTGGCGAGAGCCCAACGCGCGCGAAAGCACAAACGACATATCGCGAAGCTGCACGCGAAAGTGGCGAATGCCCGCGCCGATTTCCAGCACAAGCTCGCACTCGATCTGGTGCGACGCTTCGACTACATCGCGGTCGGCAATGTGTCGGCCACCAAACTCGCCAGAACCAGGATGGCGAAGAGCATCTACGACGCATCCTGGTCGTCCTTCCGAAACAAGCTTCGTCACAAAGCGATGGCGCACGGAGTCACGTTCGAGGAAGTGGACGAAAGCGGTTCTACCCAGTCCTGTTCGGCGTGCGGGTCGAGAGACAGCACGACGCGGCCGAAAGGTATCGCGGG
>NZ_JAGXKA010000219.1:0-277 GCF_019091065.1 Burkholderia sp. GbtcB21 | reverse complement strand
ACATAAACATTTAAATGATTTGTATGAGTAGGACCTGAATCATAAACTTTTCCTTTTTTACCAAAAGGAGTATTAAAAACTTTGCCTCTTAATTCAGGCTTTGCACCTAATACAATATAACCATCTTATAATCAATCAAGCTTAAACAATAATAAATTAAATCATGCATTAATAAGTCATAAATCATTTATGATAAAAGGTGTGATTAATTGGAATCAGCATTATTTCACATATGCATCTGAAAGAGTTGCACCAGGTGGTGCACTTCACATTCCAG
>NZ_JAGXKA010000218.1:0-277 GCF_019091065.1 Burkholderia sp. GbtcB21 | reverse complement strand
AAGCAGACAAGAAAAGGCAAGATGTGCACTTTGACGTAGGTGAATTGGTTTATATCATGTTGAAACCATATTGCCAACACTCCCTTGCTAAACGGCCGAATGAGAAATTGGCTACTTGCTTCTTTGGTCCTTTTCTTGTGCTAGCTTGCATTGGTCCAGCAACATACAAGTTGCAGCTACCTTCCTAAGGAGTTATCTACTAACCTTGAATAGCCTTGGGAACCAACAACGTTGTTGGATTTAGCTTGGCACTCAAAAGGTGCAACCACAAGTTCTC
>NZ_JAGXKA010000217.1:0-278 GCF_019091065.1 Burkholderia sp. GbtcB21 | reverse complement strand
AAACAGCTATCCGTTCGGTATGTCCCAGCTATAGACCAAGTTGCAGATGCCTTAACAAAGCCACTGTCAACAGATCAGTTTCTCTATCTTCGGTCCAAACTCAAGATGTGTGACACTCCTTTTCGTTTGAGGGGGGATGTTAACCAATTAATAATTTCTTAGCAGTTGTCTTTTTCTGTTAATTAGTTTCTTGTATTTTCTGTTAATTGGTTGTAAAGTTTGTTTTTACTGTGTAACAACTTTTTCCCTTTTTTGTACTGTTTCATTGGTCGATAAAT
>NZ_JAGXKA010000216.1:0-278 GCF_019091065.1 Burkholderia sp. GbtcB21 | reverse complement strand
CCATGTTAAGATAAGTCCCATTTCCAATCCTCTCAAGGCACAAACCCTCTGGCTCTGGAGGTGAAATAGCTTCTACTTTGTTTAGTGGAAAACAATAGAGAATCAATGGTGAGAAAAATAGTAAAGGAAAACCAAGAAAACCATTCATTTCAATGCACTTAAAAAGCAAATGAAAACCACTCGTTTTCATTACAGTAACTCTCATACAAACACTTTATTGATTTCATACCAATTACTGTGTAGTGTAGTTCCCAAACCACGGTATTCAAGAAGGCAAA
>NZ_JAGXKA010000215.1:0-278 GCF_019091065.1 Burkholderia sp. GbtcB21 | reverse complement strand
AGGTCGGTTGGGATATATGTCCTTAGCGATCCTGCATTTATGAACAAAGCTGTGGAGAAAGCGGCGAGGAAAATCCAATCGTATTAGACAGATGAACAGACAGAGAGTTGGGATTGTGGAAAGGAAAAAATCTACAGCAAATGTCCATTTGTCTGCCACTATCCAATAAAAATTCGAAACGATATTATCATTCAGCCAAACGTCTGTTTTGAGCCGGTCCGTCAATTAACATGTGTGTGTGGCCTACCTCGTCTTTGGAAATTCGATCGATTGGTTCA
>NZ_JAGXKA010000214.1:0-278 GCF_019091065.1 Burkholderia sp. GbtcB21 | reverse complement strand
GAAAGGTACAATCATTCAAGTTACTTAAAAGTCATTTGATTGCACATAAATAAGTCAAAGTAAAAAAACAATATAGAATATATTGGTAGTATCAAATGATTATTTAGTAGTATAGTGTTATCATGCAATTGTAAAACAATCCGAGAAATATTAAAATATCATTGGGAGTGTAATTAAATTAATATTTCCATGACATAACATGGAAAATTTAATGTACATGCTTCTGTTCACTACAATCACAGATCCGACTATGAACTGTGCCTTAACCTTGCAGAAAA
>NZ_JAGXKA010000213.1:0-278 GCF_019091065.1 Burkholderia sp. GbtcB21 | reverse complement strand
GTCACGTGGTAGATGCTAACGGAGTTAATCCATTCACATCAATCCTACAACATTTGAGGTGGATTGTTAAGGCAATTTCAATGTCACAAAAGTTGAATGCAAGTTTTACGAGGAAATCTCCTCGCAAGAAACTCTTAAATCCAACTACAACTCGATTTGGAACCCATTTTCTCATGGCTCAAAGAGCATTGGAGCCCAAAAATCCTCTTCAATAAATGGTCATTGATGACAAATGGACAAATTTTTGGTCCAACATTCATGAGAAAGCCAAAAGCAGA
>NZ_JAGXKA010000212.1:0-278 GCF_019091065.1 Burkholderia sp. GbtcB21 | reverse complement strand
TACAATTAGCAACAAGCAGCCAGACACCCGGCGTGTTCTTGAGAGCTATACATTTCCATGACACTGCAAACCGGCTCACCCTACAAGTGAGTCCAGATCGACAAACTATCATTCCAAACATCATCTAGGTAAGCATCACAACCAACATACTACAACGACCAAGGAATAGTAATGAAAACAATTATATTCATGTATAAAGTAACCTTACAAGTCTAGAATACTATAGTCACACTATTCCCATAACCATGAGTCAACTCTCTTCACAGTTTCAAGATGGA
>NZ_JAGXKA010000211.1:0-279 GCF_019091065.1 Burkholderia sp. GbtcB21 | reverse complement strand
TATTGCAGTGAACAGATTGGGGAGTCTTGGTGTCCGTTGTGGAGAGAACAAGATGACCCTTTCTTAAACGAGTGCCATTTGCACGAGGATTTCTTGTAGTTGAAGGATAAGATATTCTCGGATTCTGATGGCAACCATCAGCTCCTCTCTTTCATGGAGGTTGCATTGCTTTATCCGGGTGACCTAAAGTATCACCCTTGCATTTCATGCCGTTTCTTTTGTGGGAATCCAGAGTTGTTTGTCCAGATTGAGTCAGCAATGCACACATTGAATGGGTAA
>NZ_JAGXKA010000210.1:0-281 GCF_019091065.1 Burkholderia sp. GbtcB21 | reverse complement strand
ACACACGAAATCAAGAGAGAAAAAGAGAGAGAGAATTCGAAATCCTTTGTGAGAGAGAAGTGCCCACACACAGCAAACAGTACCTCAATCATAGATTGGAAGACTGTGAAGGATCAAACTTGAAGAAGAAGGACATTCGGGCTCAGATCTTGATTATACTCTGCTACAGAAAGGATACAAGGGTTAGAGATCTGAGTGGAAGGAGACATTATTCCGCTGCAACCAATGTAAGGTTTTCTTAACTTTATATGTGTTTATTTATCGTTTTAGTAAGTTCATAT
>NZ_JAGXKA010000021.1:0-95085 GCF_019091065.1 Burkholderia sp. GbtcB21 | reverse complement strand
ATGGATCGGCGTCTTACTGCCAAGCACGCCACCCTTCATTTCGATCGCGCGTTTGGAGATGACCTCTTTGACGGTCATGTTCGACTGCGTTCCCGAGCCGGTCTGAAACACCACGAGCGGAAAATGCTCGTCTAACGCCCCTGCAATCACTTCATCCGCTGCCTCCGAGATCGGGATGGCGATCGACTCCGGCAACTCGCCGAGCTCGAGGTTCGCGAGTGCCGAGGCCTTCTTCAGGATGCCCATTGCACGGATGATCGACCGCCCCCATTTGAAGCGGGACTGGCCGATCGGAAAATTGACGATGGAACGCTCGGTTTGTGCGCCCCAGTATTTGTTCGACGGGACCTGGATGGAACCCATCGAATCCGATTCGATACGCATGTTCATTGACCTCGATTGAATGGCTCGCAGCAGCGAGCGTTGAACTTGTTCCGTTGGCGAAGCACGGTCCGGATGCATTCGCCGGGCGACGCACGCGACTGTCGGCGCCAGCCTTGCCGGCGGTCTCATCGCGAATCGCGAAAGTGTGCGACCCGCTCGATTTGTTTCGCCGACCGGTTAGGCCCGGAGCACCGATGCCATTTTTCCAAGGTGCTCGCAGGCCCTGATCACATACTCGTCGGACAGCATGCCGATGCGACGGTAATTGATCTTCTGGTTCGATGCATCCGCATAGAGCGTCAACGCATCGGCCGCGTGCCTGAAATGCCGCGCTTCGACGCTTCCGCAATGCACGCTCAGAAATGACGCTATCCGGTTGACCTCGGTCGCCGTAACGGAGAAGGACTCGCGGATCCATTTCTTCCACATCGGCGTCATCAGGTTGTATTCGCCCGTATTGAACAGCTCGGTCATCGCCATCATCTCGATGGCCTCGGTCAGGTCGGGCGCGAGCGGGCGCTTCTGTCCGACCCACGCAGAGAATTCCTTCGTGACGGGATCGAGAAATCGGTCCTGTAGACGCCAATTGTCCGAGCCGCAAATGGCCGTTGCCATCCGGTGATACAGCTTCGAGTGGTGCGGATGTCCATGCAACTCACCGAGGCCGATATCCTCGACGATGATCTCGCCGCAGTGTCGTGCAGCTGTCAGCAGCTTCATTTTGTTCCGTTCGGCATCGAGTGACTCGGACTCCTGCAGGATGCGCACGATGATGCTCGATACGGCATGGGCGGCGCCATCGGGGCTGCGCCAGCCGCAAAAGAACGTACAGAGCGAGTCGGTCGACCATTTGCCCGACGTGATGCCTTCATAGGTCTTTCGGTATTCGTGCAACCTGTCGCGATTGTTTTCAAAGCCGGTCAGCAGCGCGTCGACGAGTTGCCTGTCCTCCACATCGATCAGTGCGTCGTTGACGTAATCGATGAATGCATGCGCCGGATGCTCCATGTCTTCCTCCTCGATTGATGAATCGGGTCGATCCCGACGAGATTTGCCCCGCTAGTGCCGCCCAGGCCAGGGCCTCCCGGCAAGCCGATCGAGCCGGGTGCCGGCATCAACTCGGCCATCGCATTCAGTCGGCGTCGATCTCCGCAACGAACCGCTGGAGACGCGTCAGACCTTCGACCAGCTCTTCGTGCTCGATTGCATAGGAGATCCGGATGCAGTTCGGATCACCGCAGCCGGCGCCGGGAACGACGGCCACGTGCGCTTCCGTCAGTAGCAGCTCGCCGAGATGGTCAACGTCGCGAATCCTTTGCCCGCGGTAATGGCGGCCCAGCTTTTCGGAAACATCGACGAACAGATAGAACGCGCCTTCCGGTGGCGCATAGGTGATCCCCGCGATCCGGTCCAGAAGCGCGCGTGCCGTGTTCAGTTGCTGTTCGAGGAACCGGTTGATCTCTGCGATGAATGCTTCGGAGCCGGACGTGATTGTGCTCAGCGCCGCGTACTGCGACAGGCTGCTGGGGTTTGACGTCGTATGCCCCTGCAGGTTGTGCATCGCGGATATCACGTGTGCTGGTGCACACGCGTAGCCGACACGCCAGCCAGTCACGGCCTGGCTTTTCGAGAACGAGTCGACGAGGATTGTCTGTCGCCTCAGCGGCTCGAACAGCGACAGAATGTTGTGATGCTCATGAGGGTGCCTGACGAGATGCCGGTAGCACTCGTCGAACACCACCCAGATCTGGCGGTCGAACGCGAGCTTCGCAATTCCAAGCAACTGCTCGCGCTGATAGACGGTTCCCGTCGGGTTGTTCGGCGTGTTGATTACGATCATGCGGGTTCTGTCCGTCAGCGCGCTTTCGACCGCACGCCGGGTCAGTCGGTACTGATCGGCCTGCGTGTCGACGCAGACGGCCGTCGCACCGGCGAGCCGGATCTGGGTCGGAAAGGTCTCCCAATAGGGTGTCGGGACAATCACTTCGTCGCCGGGGTTCAGCAGCACCATCGATGCGTTGAAGAGCGCCTGCTTCGCGCCCGCGGTGACGGCGATCTCGTCTGCCGTAAACCCGACGCCGCATCGCCGGCTGACGCTTTCCGCCAGCTTTTCACGAAGCTGGGGCAATCCGATCGGGGGCGTATAGCGATTGCGTCGGCTTTCCACTGCGTCAATCGCACCCGCCTTCATTGGCGGGCAGGCATCGAAAGAAAGCTCTCCGGCGGCGAAATTGATCACCTTGATGCCGCAATCCTTCAATGCGTTTGCTTTGCTGCGCATGCTTGACGTCCCCGGTGCGGTAACGCCCCGCGCACGGTCCGACAACGGCAACTCGATTTTCGGGATGTCGCGTGTATTCATATCGTTGTATGCGAAAACCAATGAAATCAGGCGTGGCGGAAAGGCGAGCCGGTCGCCGGCCGTGCATCGCGCTCACGCGCACGACCGGCGACCGGCGACCGGCAGGTGCGGCGACGCGCCAGACCCTGCCCGGCGTCAGACGAGCGCCTGCGCGCACTCGCGCATGACGGTCGCCTTGCGACGCAGGTAGTCCTGGAACAGAGCTTTCGCGGTCGCCTCGTCGATCGTTACCTGCATCGCGTCTGCGAACGCGTTGACCGCCTGTACGGCATGACCGAAGTGGTTGCTCTCGGTCCCGCCGGTATGTACGGTGACCCACGCGACGATGTGGCGCACGCGATCGGCCGGAATGCCGACGTGCGTGTGGAACCACGATTTGTAGAGGTCGTGGATGAACTCGACTTCGCCGTGCGTGTAGACCTCGTGAACCAACGTGGTGAGGAGGCCGAGGAGGAGATCCCGTTCCTTCAGACGCTGACGGTCCGTCCAGTCCTTGAACGCCTGCGCGGACCGCAGGCACGAGGATTTCAGCAGCCATGTGTCGTCGCCGCACGCAGCCGTCGCCATCGTATAGAAGAGGTCGGCATGGAGCACACCGCCTAGCGCGCCGAGATCCTCGTCGGTGATGCGCTGCAGGCTGGCACATACGTCATGGAGTTGCTTCGACGCCGCCGAACCGGTGTCGGAGCGCGCGAGCAGCGTGATCCGGTTTGCAAGCCCGGAAACGCTCGCCGCGGAATTGTTGGTCCTTGACCAACTGGAGAAAAAAGTGCGAAGGGCCGGCGCCGGATGCCGACGCTCCGTCAATCGATGGAATGCATTTTCAATGTCCTGAAGCGCCCCCTGTTCGGCCGAGAAGGCCGCGACCAGCGCATCCTTCAGGACTCCGCTCTCCATCTCGTGAAGCACCGGCGTGACGATATCGAGCAACCCCGCTTGCGATTGAAACGCTTCCATCCCTTTCTCTCCGGTTCTAGGTGTGGTTTGAAATGAACTACCGAGTCAGACTGATTTCATGCGAACGCGGGTTGCCCGCGCCGGCTGCGGTATTCCCGCGCCAGAAGAAAAACACGAGCACGCCTGCGATCGCCTGTGCGCCGGCGACAAATGCGACGCAGCCCGGCCAGCCCCAGCGATTCCAAGCGGGAACGGGCAGGACCGAGCCGAGACTTCCGCCAAAGTAATAGAAGGAAAGGTAGATGCCGATCGCCGTCGATCTTGCCCCCAGTGCCGCCCTCGAGATGAACGCGTTGGCCGACGCCTGCTCGACAAACACCGCGGTTGAGCTGAGTGCGAGACCGATCAGGATCGCGGTGACACTGCTCGACAGCGTCATCGATGCGCCGACAATTGCGAGCCCGGCAGCCGCGAGCGCGAGGTCGCGCGGGCCGCGTTGCGCCGCGACGCGGCCTGCGAGCGGCGTGACGACGACCGCGACGAGAAACACCGCGTAGATCGCGCCGACCTCGACCGTATTGAAGCCAAACGGCGCACCGGCGAGTCGCAGTCCGACAAAGGTGAACGTCGCGACCTGCGATGCGAGCACGCATGCCCCGACCAAAAACGACGCCAGGAGCGGGCCGCGCGTCATGAGCTTCCAGCGCGGCGTCGACGCGCCATCGTCGTCCGGACGCGCGGCGCCGGACGCCGGCAGGCTCGCGTGGATTGCGAGGCCCGTCGCGAGGCACAGGAACGCAATGAAATCGAGCGCGTGGCGCCAGCCGAATTCGGACGTCAGGACGTTGGTAACGAAGCGCCCGGCGAATCCGCCGAGCGTCGTGCCGGCGACGAAGAGCGCGCTGACCTCCGTTGCCGCATCGCGGCTGAAGATCTCACCGATACAGGCGATCGAGATCGCGAAGATGAACGGCATCAGCACGCCCGCGGCAAAGCGGGCGCTGAGGAACGATGAAAAGCTCGCCGCGTGCGCGGACCAGACGACGGGAAGCGCACACGCCACTGCCGCGCACGAAATTACTGTCCGGCGATCGAAGCGGGCTGCCAGCGCACCGACGAACGGAGCGATAATGGCGACCGCCAAGGTGGTAGCGCTGACGCCTTGGCCTGCTTGCTCGGCGCTCACGTTAAATGTCGCGGCGAGTTCGTGCAGGATGCCCTGAGTCGAATAAAGATTGAGAAAAGCCGCGAATCCGCACAGAAAAAATGCGAATCGGATGGTTCTGTTGCCCACTGGTAACGCCCTATCTAGTTTGTGTGACAGTCTGACGAGTGGGCGAAACGCGTGCCAATACTGTTTTCGTGGCTATTGATACCGAAAAGACATAAATGCTTGACCTGCGCCGCCTCCGCTATTTCGTGACCGTCGCCGATGAATTGCACTTCGGGCGCGCGGCATTGCGTTTGCGTATCGCCCAGCCGCCGTTGACACGCCATATCGCAGCGCTGGAAGCCGACCTCGGTATCCGGTTGTTCGAACGGTCAACGCGCGCGGTCCAGCTCACGCCGGCAGGCGCGCTGTTTCTCGAACATGCGAGGAGCGTCATTCATGCGGTCGGCGAGGCGGAGGAGACAGCGCGCAAGATGGCGCACGGTATGGCCGGCCGAATCGTGATCGGCTATGCGAGCTCTATTCCGATGTCCGACGCGTTCTCGGACATCATCCGCAATGTGAGCCGCAGCATGCCGGAAGTGGAACTGGCATTCCGGGAAGTGTCGACCGCCAACCAGCGACAGCAGATCAGCGACGGCACGATGGACATCGGATTCGGCTGGTCAGCGACGAAGACATCCGGGGAGCGTGTCCGGTCCCTCGTCGTCTCGCGGGAGCCGCTCGTCGCCGTGGTGCCCGCCCAGAGCACCTATGCGGGCAAAACGACGATCGAGTTCCGCGAACTCGCCATGGAGAGTTTCGTCACGTTCCCGTCGGGGTACGGTTCCGCGCTGAACGCGGCGCTGGAGGATCTTTGCGCGCATGCGGGCGTATCGCCGCGGATAGGGGCGACCGCGTCTCAGATTACGACGCTCGTGTCGCTTGTGGCCGCGGAACGCGGTGTCGCGATCGTGCCCAGCTTCACGTCGACGTTGCAACGCTCGGGCGTCGCTTACGTGCCGCTCGCCAGGCCGCACGTTCTCGAACTGGTCGTCACGTGGTCCGAACCGTTCTCGTCGACCTGCGTCGAACGATTCGTCGAGTTCGCCAGGTCGATCGCATTACGCTAGGCGTCCAGCCCCTTCTGTACGTACCACGATAACGGGAGCGTCAGCAGAAGGATCGACGCCAGGGCGAGCAGCGCGGTCGGGACACCCGCTATGTCGCCCAGACGGCCGAACAGGACCGGCGACAGCGCGCCGCCGCCGATCGTGCCCGTATAGAACAACGCGAACGCCTGCTCGCGCTTGCCGGCACCCGCCAGCTCGGGCACGACTCCGTAGAGCACCGACGACGTCCCGTTCAGCGCGAGTCCCAGCAGCGGCAGAATCGCCATCATTGCGAAGAGTGGCGAGAACACCGCGACCACGATCAGCAGCGACGTGGCAGACTCCGTGAGCCACACCGTCTTCATCATCCCGATCCGCACGCCCAGATAGCCGCAGAACAGCTTTCCGAATGCGCCGCCCACGAACAGCAACGTCAGCGCGAGACCGATACCGGCGGTGCCGGCACCCTTGCTTTTCAGCAGGAACGGCAGGAACGTCAGAAAGCCCATCCGCACGGCACTGTCGAGGGTGCCGGTCGCGAGCAGCGCACGCAAGCCGCCGGACGAACCGCTGCCGCTCGCCGCTTTCGGCATCGTCTCGCGCGCCGCATGCGGCGCGCCGCGCGACGGAATCAGCCACCACAGCAGGCCTGCTGAAACCACGCCAAGCACACCGATCAGCGTCGCGCCGGTGCGCCACGTGACGACCGTCAACAGAAGGCCGATCAGGCCTGGTATCAGCGTCTTGCCGATGTCGCCGGAGAAGTTGTACTGGGCCAGCGCCTCCTTCACGCCCCCGCCTGCCTCGTACGAATCGGTGACCATCGAGGACGCGAGCGGGTGCTGCGTGCTCGCGCCCAGTCCGCCCAGCACCAGTGCGACCAGCAGCACCGCCAGCCCGGCGGCCTGACCGGCGATCAGGTAGGCAACGCCTGCGAGCGCGGTCCCCGCCACCAGCATGCGCTCCCGCCCCCATCGCCGCGCTGCCCGACTCGCGAGCAACTGGAAACCCGCCATCACGCCGGAATAGAGCCCGCGTAATAGGCCGATCTGCGCGTAATTGATAGCGAACTGCACTTGCCAGATGGGCAGCAGCACGTAGATGACGTCCGTCAACCCGTCGTGTACGGCGTGCGCGACGCATGCGGCCACCAGCGAGCGGCGACGGGACGCATCGGGGTCATGCTGTGCCTCAAGAGAGAGTTCGCTTTTCAAATCGCTCATTTCGTCTATTGTTGTTCGGAATGTCGGTTGCAGTGCGCTGTAACTCGTTGGGGGTGATCCGCTTGAACACTACTGCTGCTTGAACGGGTCGGGCGTCAGGTATGCCAGACTCGAATGCGGTCGGATGGCATTGTAGTGACACCCAGGCGCCTCGCCTCGATCAGAACATATCGATGAGCCCCGCCGAGACCGCCTTGACGACCGCCTGCACCTTGTTGGTCGCGCCAAGCTTCACGAGGACGTTGTTGACGTGAAAAGTCACCGTCCGCTCCGCGATGCCGAGGATCTGACCGATCTCGCATGCCGTCTTGCCTTCGGCGGTCCAGCACAGCACTTCGCGTTCCCGCGCCGTCAGCACGACGCTTGCCGCTGGCGCAAGCTTCGGCACCATGAAGCCGCTCATCAGCGAATGTGACAGGTTCGCGAGCCAGTCGGTCTGCAGCGTGAGCATGTCGATTTCGGCAGGCGTGAGGCGATCCGCATGGCGCGCGATGCTCAGCAGGCCGAACGCGCCGCGCGCGGCCCAGCTCGACTGCGCGATGCCGACCGACAACCCGGCCTCGCGCGCATCTTCCCACAAAGGGCATGGCGCGACCTCGTCGACGTCCGGCCAGACGATCATGTTGGTGGTGAGCGCGCCGTCGCGGACCGTCGAATCGATCTTGATGTAGTCCTGCGCCTGATAGTGCGCCATCCACCCATCCGGATAGGTGTCGAAGATCGCGACGGCCGATTTCGACACGGGCAGCGGCACCCGGATTCCGTAACAGCAGTATTCGAAGCCCAGGCGCTTCGAATACGCGGCGATCCGCTGGAAGAGCTGCTGCTCGTTCTCCGCGGCGCTGAATTGATGGTAGGCGTCCTGCCAGCGCAGCTCCATTCGTTCTCCGGCTAACTCGCCTGTCCGAGGCGAACATCCATCCCCCGCGGCAACAAGATGCTCAAGCGCGCCCTGCTCCTCTCCACCTGCCCAGCCTTGCGAAACCCCGTCTCATGGGCATATTGCATGCGCGAGATCCAGCAAGGGCAACGCCACTCCAGGCGCTCATCGGCAATTATCGCCGAATCCGGCGCGGCGATCGCCAGGCCTGACTGCCTTACATAAATATTCCAGATACTCGGCGAACGATATTTACCTGCCCATCACTTTCTTACAAAAAAAATGAAAAATCCTTTAATGGCATAAATTTTACAATACGGAAAGGATAGACGGCATCTCTCTGTTAAGAGTATCGCGACTTTTTTTATAACAAGCAGGTGGCTCATTATGCAGCGCTGCACAACCGTGCAGTTGACCATAAGGAGCTTAAAGTGTACGAACATTATGAAGGGAAATCCCGGTCGAACGTTGGCGAAGTCTCGCTTCCGGCATTCGTTGCCGAACGTGTCACACGCTATTATCGCGAACGCGTTCAAGAAAACTGGAACGGTGGCCATATTATGCGAGGACGTCTGCCTGGCCCCGACGCGTTGCATTTGTCGAGCAACGATTATTTGTCGATCGCCCGACACCCCGATATCCTCGAATCGATGTGCGCAAGCATAAAATCCGAGGGTAATGGGATGCTGATGTCTGGCATATTTCTGCACGGTGCATGTCCGCTGCTTGATCTCGAAGACAGGTTCGCCCGCTTCATGGGCTCGGAATCGGCCATTCTTTGCCAATCCGGCTATGCAGCGAATACCGGCTTGCTTCAGTCAATCGCTTCCGCTGAAACGCCCGTATACCTCGACATGATGGCCCATATGTCGCTATGGGAAGGCGTGCAAAGCTCAGGCGCGAAAGCGGTCGGCTTTGCCCATAACGATGTCGACCATCTCGCCCGGCAAATCCGTCGTCATGGCCCTGGCATCGTGGTCGTCGACTCGATCTACAGCACGAACGGCAGCGTTTGCCCGTTGGCCGACGTCGTCGACGTGGCGACAACGGCCGGCTGCGTGCTGGTCGTCGACGAATCACATTCGCTCGGCACGCATGGGCCGGATGGCGCAGGGCTCGTCGTCGGGTTGGGACTGACCGATCGTGTGCACTTCCGCACGGCGAGTCTCGCAAAAGCGTTCGCCGGCCGCGCGGGTGTGATCAGTTGCTCGAGCCGATTCCAGGAGTATTTCAAGTTCGAATCGCGTCCGGCGATCTTCAGCTCGACATTGCTTCCGCATGAAGCCGCCGCCTTGGAGGCCACGATCCTCGTGATCGAAAAGGAAGCGTGGCGGCGCACGCAGGTCGCAGAAAATGCACGGTACCTGCGCGAGCAACTCACGCGACTCGGCTATAACCTGAATGGGAGTGAAACTCAAATCATCGCGCTCGAGTCCGGCACGGAGCAACGGACGATCAAACTACGCGACGCGCTCGAGTCGCATGGCATTTTCGGCTCGGTCTTCTGCGCGCCTGCCACGGCGAAAAACCGTGCGCTAATTCGGCTGTCCGTTCATGCGGCACTTACTCACGACGAGTTGCGGCGGATCGTCCAAGCCTGCGAAGCGATTCGCGATGAGGTCGAGCTCGATGACTGGCCGTCAACACAGCGGATGCGCGCCAGCGCACGCGCGATCGACCGGATAGCGGCCATCAGGCAAGCAGTGTAAGCAACATGAACGCCTAGGCGCAATCACATTGATCCGGGGATTCACGCCCGTGAATCCCCTTTTTCATCTATATGTCGATCAAGGCGGTCGAGATAGTCGTCGTAGGAAACGACGGAACCCAGCTCGAGGCCAGGCGGATTCTTGATGACGCTGCACGTATAGACTTGCTGGCCTCGCACGACCGTCGCGGAATGCATGTACGACTGCCACGACGTGCACGCGATCGGATAGTACCCCTCCGAATCTGGAAAGTAAGGCGCACGATGGCCACTGTCGAGCTCGGCGAGAAACGCGGCGGGCGCGCCACGCTCGACGGCGATTTCGCGGGTCGCGCGCAGCGCATCCTCGGTGTGCACGAGAAGCAGATAAGGCGTGCCTGCACTATCGAGCATCACGAGCCCCGTCGGGCGTGTCGACAGGTAATGCTCGACAATGCCGAGCTCGCGAAAGATTTCCGTCGCCTTCGCGGCGAATGCCGGATCAACCAGAAACCGGTACTCGGACAAGCCGAGCGCTTCGATGACCGTGCGTTGCGTCTGGTGCAGATACGCGCGCTTCAGCTCGTCGATCGCTTCATTGAGGACGGAAACGGCGTGAACATCCTGTTTGCGAATGAACCGGTCAATGAGGCCTTCGTTGAAGCTCTTGACGGCCAGCTGTTCATTGGCCTTCCCGGTAAGAATGATCTTCTTGATGGCCGGATTGGCGATGCGCCGGCAGACTTCCAGGCCGTTCATGCCCGGCATGTCATAGTCGACGACGACAACCGACGTCCGCTCGAATCGCCGCGCGTTGTGCATTTGGCGTCGGATCGCGTCGATCCGAATTGCGATCACCTCGTGGGCGTCGCTCTGTTCCGTCCGATCGTGATAGCGGCACAGGAAGTCTTCGGCGGCGAGCGGCTGGATCGCTTCGTCGTTGATAACGCTGATCGCGCGCTCTGCCGAATGGAAGAAGCGAAATGCCAATTGCGTGTCGAGCTGCAAGCTCAGATTGGCGAGAAAGGATGCACTGTCGTCAATGAAGCCGACCGTGGTCGGGAATGCGAAGGGTTCGATCATGATCATCAGGGTAACGGGAAGGTCAGTACAAACTGTGTGTACGCGTTCTTCGTCGACGTGCACTCGATCGTTCCACCGATTGCCCGCATAACATCACGACAGAAGGCCAATCCGATCCCGGCACCGAGCGAGACATCATCGTTGATCACCGACGAGGTGTAAAAACGCGTAAAGATGTGAGGCAGCGCGTCGGGCTCGATTCCCGACCCGTTATCGCGAAACACAAGACGGTTCGCCTGCTCCGAGCGGTAGAGCCAAATCGAAATGTTGCCATTGTCGATGCCGCTCAACGAGCGCAGCGCATTTTTGATGAGATTGAACAGCACGTGTACTATCAGCGTCTCCGAACCTTGAAACTCGAAGTCGTCAACGAGATCACAGCGGATTTGGTCGCGCTCGACTCCGCGAAACGGGTAGCGATGCAGGGTCGTTTCAACGCAGCGCGCGATTGAGCAGCGCTCGGGCCTTTGATCGAAGCCGCCGGTAAAACGCGCATTGACGAGTAACATGTCGATCACCGAATTCGACAGCAACGCCTCTTGTTCGATCCGTTCAAGTACGCCGTGCATCGACGACAGATGCGCGAAGCGGATTTTCGGAATGTGAAGGCCGCTGCGCTGCGCGAGGTCGTAGCTGGCGAGCAACTGAGGCAAAAAACGGCTCAGCCCCGCTGCGCCGGCACGGATCGCCAGGAGCGGCGTGCGAAGCTCATGCGCGACGCTGCCCGCGGTGGCGACCATCGCGCGCTCCTGCTCGAATCGAATGCGTGCCGTGTCGTAGTTGGCTACGGCACCGATGAGGATCGCGAACGCAAGGATAGCGAGATGCGCGAAATAAGGCGTGCCGAAATGAACCGGCGCCGTGGTCAGGCAATAGGCGACGACGGCCAGGCTGACGCCCGCGACGAAGCTAAGTAGCAGCATGAGCCAATCAAGCAGCAGCACCGCCACGAACGCGGCGATCAGGCTGCTCTCGACCCAAACCTGCGAGCCATCATTTTTCAACAACATGAACGTGAAGAAAAATGGTAGCGCATAGAGAATAATGGCGTACCAATAGTAGGGCAGAAACCCGCGCACGGCAGCCGGCCAGCGGTGATGAAACAGGACGGGCAGAAAGAGTATCGATCCGATGAGCCGCAGCGATAGATTCTCGTAGCGTTGCGGAAAGACTTCGTGCCAGATGTAGTAATAGAGCGGAAAGCCGATAATGGCGACGATCGCGAACGGACGCAGTCGCCCCTCGACATATTGCATATTGCGCAATGCCGGTTCAAACGCTTTATGGATGCTGCGCTGCAGCGAATTGCTCCGGCGCTGAACGTGCATGCTGCTTCTCTCTCCAAATTTGTGTTTTTGATATGCCTTCAGCCTTATTCGCCCTCGTCGAAATTTGAAGAATTCAGGCATTGGCAAATATACTGGCTTCCCGCAGTTCCCTCGCCAGCATGTTATCAGCAAAGCGTCGCCACAAACGCCTCTCTCGGCTGATTAGTCGGCACCGGCAGAGCTTCTGCTTCGGCCGGCGAGTGTTGTTGCCGATTGATTTTAGAAGCCAGCGGCGCTTTTACCGTTCGGCCCATTTTAGCGTGGGTATCTCGATGGCCTACAGGTTAGGCCGCGGTCCCGGCGAATGCCAGGCTGCGTGAGGATTAGTTGATACACTCGCATTGACTCAGACCGGCAGCTTCGCGGCCAGGCCTGCGACACGTTGCCACGATGGCGCTACCCGGTCAGCTTCGACCTACGGCGGATATCATCGGACTCCAGCCAGGCTCGACGGACCGTGGCCGGAGGCTGGTAGCGGCCGACGGCGTCGCCGTGATCGCATGACGCGGCGCCAGCCGCTCGTTCGTACGATGCGACCACTGTCGCATGAACGGCCGGCCGACCCGCGTCAGTTCTCGCCATCCGCCGGGCGTGCACACCGAGCCCGCTCGATACATGCGCACAGCGCTTCCGCGATCGCGTCGAGCGGTGTGCCCGGCCCGAAAGCCGCCGCGACGCCCTTCGCCTTCAGATGGCGAATATCCGCGGCCGGAAAGATTCCGCCCAACACCACCGGAATCCCGGCGCGATGCAATGCCGGTTCGTCGAGCAGCCCTTCGACGAGCTCGAGGTGAGCGCCTGACAACGACGAAATGCCTACGATATCGGCGCCATGCGCGTGCGCGGCAGCCGCCACGGATGCCGGCTGCTGAAACAGCGGCAGGCGGACGACATCGAATCCGGCGTCCTCGAGTGCGGCTGCGACGACGGCCGCTCCGCGGTCGTGTCCATCCTGGCCGAGCTTGGCGATCACGATGCGCGGCCTGCGTCCCACACGTTTCGCCAGTCGGTCGACGCAGCCCTTCGCCGCCCTCCAGGCGGCGTCGCCTCGCCGATTTTCGCCGTAGACGCCCTCACCGTCCGCTTCCACCGCCGCGGCATGCCGCGGCCATACCGATTCCAGCGCGCGAGTACACTCCCCGACGGTCGCACGTGCCCGCATGCAGTCGATCGCCAGTGCGAGCAGGTTTCCGGCGCCGTCGCGCGCCGCGTCGGTCAGCCGCTGCAACGCCGTCGCCACCCGCGCCGGATCGCGCGCGGCCTTGACGGCTGCGATCCGCCGCGCCTGCACGGCCCGAACGTGACGGCCGTCCGTCTCGCGCACCATGAGCTCGCCCGCCGGTTCGTCCGCGACGAAACGGTTCACGCCGACCACGGTCCGGCGCCCGGAATCGACCTGCGCCTGCGTCGCGACCGCGGCACGCTGCAAGCGCCGCTTGACCCAGCCGGACTCGATCGCGGCGATCACACCGCCCTGCGCGTCGATGGCAGCCAGCTCGGCGCGCACGCGTGTCGCGATGCCGTCCGTCAGCGACTCCATCATGTACGAGCCGGCCCACGGATCGATCGTGTCGCACAGCCCCGTTTCATGCTGCAGAATCAGCTGCGTGTTGCGTGCGAGGCGTGCCGCCGCCGCGGAAGGCAGCGCAAGCGCTTCGTCGTACGCATTCGTGTGCAGCGACTGCGTGCCACCGAACGCCGCAGCCATCGCCTGCGCCGTCACGCGAACGATGTTGTTTTCCGGCTCCTGTGCCGTCAACGACCATCCCGATGTCTGGCAATGCATGCGCAGTGCGCACGCCCGGGGCGAATGCGCGCCGCACGCGTGTGCGATCTCCGCCCACAGCAGACGCGCCGCGCGCAGCTTGGCGATTTCCGTATAGAAATCGCTGCCGACGCCGAAGAAGAAGCTCAGACGGGAGCAGGCCTCATCCGCAGGCATGCCGCGTGCGGCCAGCGTGTCGACGTACGCGCGCGCGTTCGACAGCGTCAACGCGAGTTCGAGCACGGCATCGGCACCGGCTTCCTGGAAGTGATATCCCGACACCGACAGCGCATTGAAACGAGGCGCATGCCGCGCCAGCCACAACGCGACATCGGCGACGATCCGCATCGACGGCGCCGGCTCGAAGATCCACGTATTGCGGACCATATACTCCTTCAGGATGTCGTTCTGAATCGTCCCGCCGATCCGGGCGGGCGGCACGCCCTGCGCCTCGGCGGCCACGATGAACGCCGCCATGATCGGCAAAACCGCGCCATTCATCGTCATCGACACGGTCGTGCTGTCGAGCGCAATGCCGTCGAACAGCCGCACCATGTCCTCGACCGTATCGATCGCGACGCCGGCCACGCCGACATCGGACCGCGCCTCGGCGCAATCCGAGTCGTAGCCTCGCTGCGTCGCCAGGTCGAATGCCACCGACAGTCCCTGCGCGCCCTGCTCGAGCGCCGTGCGAAACGCGAGATTGGAATCCGCTGCGTCCGCGTGCCCCGTGTATTGCCGGATCGTCCATGGGCGATCGGTATACATCGACGCGTACGGCCCGCGCACATAGGGCCACGCTCCGGGCATGCCGTCGAGATGCGCGACGGCTTCGAGATCGTTCTGCGTGTAGAGTTTCCGCAGCGGCACCGCGCGCGCGTCTCGACCGTTCGGCGCGACGTTCTCCACGTCGGCGCCCGGCTCCATGAATGCGGCTTCGTTCATGGCCGACTCCAGCGCTTTTGCGTGATCACGTCGGCAATCTTGGCCCCGTCGCTGTCGCGCACGATTTCGCTCCAGTGCAGCAGGCCACCGGCATCGGATCGTGCGCGCGCGAAACGCACGGTCAACGAATCGCCAATGTCGAGATTCCCATGAAAGTACAGTTGACGCGCCGCCAGTACCGGCGCGTGCTCGAAGCGGTAATGCTGCCATTCCGCGCGGTCGACGAATGCCTGAAAGCTGGCGAAGTAAAGCAGGTCCGCACCATTGAAATCCATGTTCGGGCACGGCAGGAACGAGACGCTTGCGCCATCGCCCTCCGCGAGGCCGGCGAGCGCCGGCACGATCGACGCATCCCGCACCCGCAACTTCTTCGCGTGTTCCGCCATCGACAGCGCATCGGCAGGCACCGGACCGGTGCGGCCGTCGACGCCGCTCATCCGGGCCTTCGCCACCGAGCGGTTGCTGCCGGCATGTTCGCGCGTGACGAACGCCGACATCATCCGCACGATACCGACCTCGTCGTCGCCGCACCGGATCCGCTGCTCGCTGAAATGGCGAATCGGGCCGACCCTGCGAAGCGCGACATGAAGCGCGAATGTGTCGCTCTCGCGAATCGCATGACGGCGGTTCATGTCGACGCGCACCGCAACGAACGACGCATAGGCACGCCGCCCCTCATCGTCGAAGAACTCGGGGACATCGCGGCCGCTATGCGCGGCAAGCGCGTCCCAGTGACGCTGCCCGCACTCCTTGAGCAGCCAGTTTTCCGCGAGCCCCGTGTGCGCGAGTTGCGGCATGCCGGCCCGATAGCGATGGATGGCGGTATGCATCGGCGTCAGGCGGCCACGCTTTCGGCCGAGCGCCGCGCGGCCGTCATCTCGGCCTGGATCAGGTCGACGATATGGGCGGCATCGCGCGCAACCCCGGAGAATCGCCCCGAACCCCACGTGTATAGCCAGGGCAGCCCGACGAAGTAGAGCCCCGGAACCGGCGTCACGCCGCGCCGGTGCGCGGGATAGCCGCGGCCATTGAATACCGGTGCATCCAGCCAGCTGAAATCCGGGGTGAAACCGATGCACCAGACGACCGATGCGATGCCGCTGGCCGCGAGATCGAGCGCCGTGCGCTCGGCGGCCGGACGCCACACGGGTTCATAGCGCGTCGCAGGCGGCGCCGCGATCCCATACTTCTCGATATGGGCGTCGATGCCGGCATTGATCCTGTTGTACGTATCGTCGGCGCTGTCGAGCTGCGCCGACAGATCCGCGGAGAATCGGAACTGCCCGTCGGCAAAATCCTCCAGCCGGCCATACAGCTCCATCCCTTCGGCGGCAAAGCGGCGCAGATCGATATCGCGCCCGCCATCGCGGCCGGTCACATAGTGGTTGGTGTTGTCGCGCACGCCTTCGCGCAGCGGATGCGCATCGACCGGCATGTCGTAGTACTGCATGTCGGCCAGCCAGTCGACGACGTCCCTGCCCCGGTAGAAACGGGCACAGCGAGGCGCATCGCCAACCGCGAGAAACACCTTTCGCCCGGCGAGATGGAGGTCTTCCGCGATCTGCGCGCCCGACTGCCCCGATCCGACCACGAGAACCGGTCCGTCCGGCAACGCGGCTGGATTCCGGTATTCCGACGACTGGATCTGCACGATCGTTGCCGGAAGCCGCTCGGCCATCCGCGGCACGATCGGTCGATGGTAGCCGCCGGATGCAACGACAACCTGATCCGCGGTGTACGCGCCGCGCGACGTCGCGATGCGATAGCGTCCGTCCGCGTCGCGCGTCACACGTTCGACGGCGGTGTGTTCCAGCACAGGTGCATCGACGCTTCGGATGAAGCCGTCGAGATAGTCGACGATCTCGTCCTTCGTCATAAAGCCGTGCGGATCGGCACCGCGATACGGATAGCCCGGCAGCGCGCACTGCCAGTTCGGCGTCACGAGACAGAACGCGTCCCAGCGCTGCTTGCGCCACGTGTGCGTCACGGTCTCTTTTTCGAATACGAGATGATCGATACGTGCCTGCTTCAGGTAGTAGCTGATCGACAGTCCTGCCTGTCCGCCGCCGATGACGGCTACGCCGAGATGGGCATCGATATTCGGGAGGCTGGATGAAACAACGGGTTCGCTTGACATGATGCAGTCCTGAATATGTGTTGAAGACGACGATGGATTCCTGCGTGGCGGACGCCTCAAACGAGTTCGATGACGGTCACGGTCGCGTCGCCCTGCGGCGCAAACCGTTCCGCGTGTGCTTCGATCCGTGCCAGCTCGTCCATCGCGGCCGAGCACGCGAACCCGTATTTCTCGCGTACGCGATCGGACGCGATACCCAGCGCGCGTCGGGCGCGCTCGACGAAGTCGTCGAGCGCGTATCGCGTGCCGGGCGTGAAGAATTCCGACACGACGGTCGAAGGCGAATAGCAATTGGTTTCCGACTGATCGGGCCAACGAACCCGAAAATGCATGACCGGCATGATTCCTCCTCACTCGGCGGACGACGCTTGCGCACGCTGCGCCAGCCTGTCCAGGTAGATATCCAGATGTTTGCGCGCACTCGCTTCCCATGTGAAGCGGTTCAGCAATGCGGGGACGGCATGTGCGAAATCGGGAGCACGCCGTCCCGAGAGCGCATCGCGCAGCGCGTCGGCGATCGAATCCACGTCGGCGGGATCGGCCCATACACACGCGTGCTCGTCCAGATACTCGGTGAAGGGTTCGATTTCGGACACGACGACGGGCTTTCCGCAGGCGAGCCCCTCGAGCACGACCAGACCGAATCCCTCGCGGATCGACACCATCGACACCACATCGGCGCAGTGCATCAGCGCGACCAGCGCCGCGTCGTCGAGCGGCCCCGTCGTCACGACGGGTTCGTCGACGCCGATCCCCAGCCCGAGCGCGGCGGCGCGCGCGACGAATCGGCGCGCGTACGCGTCGTGGTCAAGCAGGCTCGCGCCGCCGCCGATCACGAGCCGTGCACCGGGCAACGTGCTGCGCAGGCGTGCGAACGCCTCGAGCAACGCGATCGAGTTTTTTCGCTGCTCGATCCCGCCGACCGCCAGGACAACCGGCCCGCTGCCCAGGCCGAACCGCTGCCGCACTGCCTGCATGTCCCCATGGTCCGCACCAGCGAACCGGGCGACGTCGACGCCGTTGGGCACCACGCTTGCGTCGATTCCGAACTTCTCGCGCATCGTGACCGCCCAGGCAGCGCTCACGCACAGCACCTGGTCCGCCTCTCGCCACGCGCGTTCCTGCCAGCGCTCGAGCTGCGGGTCGTCGAATACGTCGAGGTGATGCACGGTCCGTACGAACCCGTCGATTGCGCCTGACTGCTTCAGTTCGGCCAGTGCATTGCCCGTGATGCTGTCCTGCGCATGCAGGACGTCGAATCCGCCCGCATCGTGCTCCAGCAATGCGCGCCTGATCGCGGCAATCCGCGCGGACACCATTTCCGCGACGCCGCGCGGACGGCCATCGACGCGTGCCAGCACGACGCGGCACGGGACATCGCGGAACATCGCCTCACCCGGCGCGGCCGGCGCAAATACGGTGACGTCGCTTCCCGCCAAGTGCAGCGCACTGGCCAGTTCAAGTGCGTGCACGACACCGCCACGCGGATTGACCGAGTGGGTAAGAAGCGCTATGCGCAACGCGTCGCGACTCATCGGGCACCTCCGCTGACGCCGGTAATAAACGGCTCGATCCGGAAATCCCACAGCACCGCCGATTTGCCAGCCTCTTCGACGACGACCTCACGGGTTGTGTCGATATCGCCGATCACCGCGCACGCGAGCCCGCGCGCGGCGAAGCGCTCCACGATCGTGTCGACATGCGCCGGCCGGGCCGCCATCAGGAATCCGTAGCTCGGAAAGGCCGTCAGCCAGCGATCGAAGTCGACGCCGGGCGGACGCGGGATCGCGTCGAGTTCGATGCGCGCACCGACGCGCGAGCACTCGACGAGCATCAACGCCGTACCGAGCACGCCCGCCATCGAGATATCCTTCGCGGCATCGCACAGCCCGTCTTCAGCCAGTGCCGGCAGAATCTCGAGATCGCCGCGCAGCCGGGCCGGCGGCGCGCCGACCGACGCATTCCAGAACGGATACGGATCCTCGAACGCGCCGCGCAGGTCGACCGCCATCATCAGGCGATCGCCCGGCCGCGCGCTGAAGCTCGACAGCAGCGCACGCGCCCGACCCAGGATCGATACGGCCAGCTGCCCCTGCGCGCTGCGCGTGTTGCTGTGGCCGCCGACGATCGGTACGCCATACGCCGACGCAGCCGCGGCCATCCCGGCGAGCACCGGCTGCGCGGCGTCGATCCCGTCGCTCCACAACGCATCGACGACGGCGATCGGCCGCCCACCCATCGCGTAGATGTCGCTGACATTCGCCATCACGCCGCTGTACCCGGCGAACCACGGCATCGACTCGACGAAATCGCCGACCATGCCCTCGATCGCAAACAACAGGTAGCCGTCCGCGTCCGGAATCGCCGCGCAGTCGTCACCGAGCGCGACGGCCTGAGCGAGATCCCGCTCGCCGTTCGGCAATGCCGCTGCGAGCGACGCAACCACGCCGGAAATGTCGTGCTTGTGCTGGAAGCCCCGGCTTGCGCGCAGCGTTGCGATACGATCATCGACACTCATGGCCGCCCCTCCGAGCGCAGGACGAAGCCCGCGTACGGCGTGCCACACGGCGGATAGTGCGCAAGTTGCGCCTGCATCAGCTGGTGAGGGCGGCCGAACAACGTTTCCTCGCCGAGCGCATCCCAGTGAAGCCGACGAAACAACGGCACGTTCTGCGATTGCACGTGCGCGACGAATGTACGGCAACCTTCGGCATGCGCGCTGCTGACGGCCAGCGCGATCAGCATCGAGCCGATCCTGCCCTGCCGGCGAAACGCGGGGTGTACCGCCAGCCGCGAACCCATCCAGGTTCCGGGGACGGTTTCATGAATCCGCACCGTGCCGACCACTTGCTCGGGCAACCCTGCGCAGCAGCTGACCGCGACCAGCAATTGCGCGTGACGATCGATATCGTCGCGATCGTCGCCGACGAAGATCCCCTGCTCGACGCAGAATACGGCCCGGCGCAGCTTGTACGCCTCGTCGATTTCCCACGGAAGCTCCGCCCATTTGATCCGGTACTCCGAAGGCCGATACGTGCCGCGGCTGTCGGCCAGGCCCATCTCTGCGCAGTACATGGTCACACCTCGTAGGTCGACAGCGACGAGCAGGCGCCGCACTTTCCGCAACCTGCCTTGATGTCGGCGGAGCGCATTCCGGCGTCGCGCAGCATCGCACCGAGCGGCTCGAGCACCGCCCGCATGAAGTCCGGCGACGGTGCAGGATGACTCTCCAGCGGCGTGCCGCTGATCGGAACGAACGGCACGACGAACGGATAGACGCCCAACCCGATCAGTTCGCGCGACATGTCGAGAATCGCAGCCGCGCTGTCGCCGAGCCCGGCCAGGATGTAGGTGCTGACCTGTCCGCGACCGAACACGCCGACGGCCGCGCGGAATGCCGCCATATACCGGGACAGCGACACGCTCGCCTTGCCCGGCATGATCCGTTCGCGCACGGCCGGCGTCACGGCTTCCAGATGCATGCCCAACGTATCGATCCCGCTTGCCTTCATCCGGTCGAACCAGCCGTCGTCGTCGGGCGGTTCGCATTGCGCCTGGATCGGGAGATCGACGGCCGCCCTGATCGCGAACGCGCTTTCGCACAGCACGCGCGCACCGCGATCCGGCGTCGGCGGTGTACCGGTCGTCAACACCATGTGCTTGACGCCGTCGAGCAGGACCGCCGCACGCGCAACCTCGGCGAGTTGTTCAGGTGTCTTGCGGGCGATCGTGCGGCCGGCCGCAAGCGACTGGCCGATCGAGCAGAACTGGCAGGTCTTGCGCCGGCTCTCGTAGCGAATGCAGGTCTGCAATACCGTGGTCGCAAGCACGTCGGCGCCATGCAGCGTCGCGATGTGCGAGTACGGCACGCCCTCCAGCGTCTGCAACGCGTAGAAGCGCGGGCTCGACGGAAAGCTGATGCTCGCAATCGGGATGGTGCCGCGCGAGAGCAGGCTGACGCCCGCCGCATCAGGTTCCGCCGCGACGAACGGCGAATCCCACGCGGTGCTCGTGTGCACGGGCACCATGATGGTCACACCGTCGACCGTCACGGCCTTGTGATCGGATGGCCCGGCGCCGCCGCGCCGGCTCGCGGCACCAACCCGTGGATCCGTGAGGCGCAGCCCGACCGATTGCAGTTCAGTCATCAATTGCCGGCTCTGCACCGACGGTTTCGCGTTCGCGCTCATGGCAATTTCCCTCGAAGTCGCGTGCGGCCGACGCGCTGCTCCCCATCGGGGTCACCGTCGTCGCCGGCCGATCGTTGATGGCAAGACTCAGCAGTTCCGGCCGCGCATAGTGGCCGACCGAATCCATCATTCGCTTGCGCTTGGTGATCAGCGACATGTCCAGATCGGCGATCACCATCCCTTCGCCGGCGCGCAGCGGCTCGGCCAGATGCTGACCCTCCGGGGACACGATCGCTGTATTGCATCCGCCACGCAGGGCTTTCTGCAGATTCGGATCGCCCGTGATCGACTCGATCTGGGCGTCCGTCAGCCAGCCGGTTGCATTGACGACAAAGCACCCGGACTCCAGCGCGTGGTGGCGGATCGTGACTTCGATCTGTTCCGCGAAGATCGGGCCGACCAGCGAACCGGGAAACTGACTGCAATGAATTTCCTCGTGCTGCGTCATCAGCGCATAACGGGCGAGCGGGTTGTAGTGCTCCCAGCACGCGAGCGCACCGACCCGCCCGACACCGGTCTGCGCAACCTTGAGTCCGGCCGCGTCTCCCTGTCCCCAGATCATCCGTTCGTGAAACGTCGGCGTGATCTTGCGGCGCTTCACCGCGAGGCGTCCGTCGACGTCGAAGATCAGCTGCGTGTTGTACAGGCTGCCGTGGTCGCGCTCGTTCACGCCGAGCACGACCACCATCCCGTGCAGGCGCGCACGCTCGGCAACCGCATGCGTCACGGGGCCCGGCACCGCCACGGCCTGCTCGTAGAGCCGCATGTGATCGGCGCCGGATGCGACCGGCGCCCGCACAAACGAGAAGTACGGGTAGTACGGCACGAACGTTTCAGGGAAGACGATCAGCTGAACACCTTTGCCGGCGGCCTCGTCGATCGCCGCACAGACCTTGTCGAGCGTACCGCCGGCGCGTTCCAGATCGGGGGCGATCTGGACGGCCGCCGCCCGGACGATGCGTTTGTCGGACATGTTGGCACCCGTCATTCGATCAAACGGTCCAGGTGTGGATGACCAGCGCGTTCTCCTTGCGGTGAAGCAGCTGGATATCCAGCACGTCGAGCGGATTGATCGGTCGAATGCCCTCGATCAGCGACGCTTCGCCGTGCCCGTAAAGCGCCTGCAGCGCAAAGCGGCACGCGTAGACTTTCCCGCCTTCTTCCATGAACTTGACGAGCTGCTTGTTGAAGTTCAGGTGACCGGGAAACGCCTCGTCGCCGAGCGTCGGAAATCCGCGCTGCAGGCCGAGCGTCACACCGGGGCCGTAGAGCAGCACCGACGTCTCGAACCCTTTGCGTTGCAGGCGTGTCGCCTGCAGCAGGTTGACGAAACCGATCGACCCTTCGAATGCAACCGTGTGGAACGTCACGAGCGCCTTCTCGCCCGGTTCCGCCTTGACGTCTTCGAACACTTTTTCCTCGTAGTCGACGAGGAAATCTCCTTTCTTGTGCAGAGGCTGATTCACTGCGGGCATGGCACGCTCCGTTTGAAAATGAGTTGAGTGATGATCCCGAACGCTTTCGAATCCGGGCGACCTCATTAACGCAACGCATATGCCAACCAGGCACAGACCTGATGCGATCACTCTCCGATCATTCAGTCGATAAATGCCGCTGCCGCCGGTCCGATCCTTGCGTGACCCAATCCGGATCCGACCGGAACCGGCCTGACCGGGCCAGACGGCGCACCTGACTGATGCAGCAGGAGTGAACCGGTGCGCATCCAGCGTGCATCGATGCATCAATCCGATACATGATGCGATCAATGCAATCATCCGACTTCAAAGTGGCGATATATATATTGTCGATTAATGCGCCATGCTAACGTTTTGATGAATCATCAAATGGAAACAGGTATGGATTACGCCATCCATCATTGGTCGAAGCGCCTGTTGGAAAGCAGGAAACCGGCGTATCTGCTGATTCCCGACCTCATCGAGGAAGATCTCGCTGCAGGCCGGCTTAAACCGCGCGACCGCCTGCCCGGGCTGCGCGATCTCGCCAGTGCGCTGAACCTGAACTACACGACGGTGGCCCGCGCTTATGCTGAAGCTCGCCGACGCGGCTTGCTCGATTCGCGTGCAGGAAGCGGCACATTCGTGCGCGGCCCGACGCGAACGATTCCGCTGTCGGGCGGGAGCAGCATCGAAATGTCGATGAACATGCCGCCCGAGCCGCCCGAGATGGCCAGGCGGCTGCAGCAATCGGCTGCGGCATTGTTCGATGCAGCGGATCCTTACCAGCTGATGCGATACCAGGATTTCGGCGGCACACCGGCGGATCGCGCCGCCGGACGCGCGTGGCTGGCCAATCGCCTGCCCGGCTGCAGCGGCGACGCCGTACTGGTCTGCCCGGGCATCCACAGCGCCCTCGTCGCGCTCATCTCCAGGCTCGCGCGCCGCGGCGATTCGATCTGCCTCGATTCGCTCGCTTACCCCGGCATCAAGGCTATCGCGTCACAATTGGGCGTGCAGTTGCAGCCGCTGCCACGGGACGACGACGGACCGTTGCCGCATGCGTTCGAATCGCTCTGCAGAAGCGGACGGCCTGCCGCGCTGTACTGCAACCCGACCCTGCAGAACCCGAGCACGCTCACGATACCGTTCAGACGCCGCGAAGCGCTGGCCGATATCGCGACGCGCTACAACGTGCCCATCATCGAGGACGACGCCTACGCGATGCTGCCGCAGAGCGCGCCGCCGCCATTGGCATTGCTGGCGCCCGAGCTGACCTACTATGTGACCGGCATGTCGAAGAACCTCGGCGCCGGGCTGCGAATCGCTTACCTGCTGGCGCCGACGGTGCGCGAAGCACAGCGTATCGCCGGTGCATTGCGCGCCACGACCGTGATGCCGAGTCCGTTCACGATGCTGCTGTCCACGCAATGGGTCAACGACGGCACGGCAGGCGAGATGCTGGCCGCGATTCGATCGGAGGCGCATGCACGGCAGGCGATTGCAAGGCGGATTCTCGGCGCATGGCCTTTCGATGCTCATCCCGACGGTTTCCATCTCTGGTTGCCGATTCCGCGCGAGTGCCTGTGGACTGCCCCCGATCTGGCGCAGCATCTGCGGAGTCGAAGCGTCGCCGCCGTGGCAAGCGCGGCATTTTCGACGGACGGCGACCCGCCGGCCGCGATCCGCATCTGCCTCGGCGGGCCGCAGAGCCAGGAGCAATGCCTGGACGGTTTGCAGCTCGTCGCGGATGCATTGGTCGACGCACATCATCTTTACGGTGCGGCGATGTAGCGGCCGATACAGCCTCGAAGACATTCGAACTCGAATTGCCGACCTGAAGTGTCATAACGCTGGTGTACGCAGATGTGATGCTTGATGACCTCATTTGCGTTCATGTTGGTTTGCGTCCTCGAACCAGCCCGCCAGTCCCGGCTACCAGTATCCATGCCGGCACATTTTCCGATCATCGACTTCCGAATAACGATAGCGCCATAGTGAGAATAAATAATATTTAATAAAGTAAATTATGGCCGTCGTTGTCGCTCCGCTCCACATCGCCCGTTCCGCTCGAGCGGCGCCCCCGTGTCACCCGCCCCTCCCCAAGCGCACTCCGCCAGCGCAATGCTGCCGATACCGCCAACGCGGCCGACAAGATCATTTCATATTTCTCACCAAATCCCGACTTGATTAACATCGAAAGGATAAAAAATTAACCTGACAGAAAATATCTTGTAATTATAAAAACTACCTCCTAGCATGCCCCTGCGGTTCGCGACATGTCTCATATCAAAGTTTATCCTTGATGCATTCCTCGAAAATCACGCTTTTATTCATAATCTGGGGGATTACATGAAGAAACTGTCTCGTCTGCTGTCCATCACCGCGATTACCCTCGCCAGTCTCAGCGCTTTTGCCCAAGCCGGCGACCAGCCGGCCGCGGTCGACAGGGCGCTGCAACTGATCCAGCAGAACCCGTCCGCCTTCAGCCTGGCTACCGGCAGCGCCGCTCGCACCTTGAAGTTCGCGGCGCCGCAGGCGAGCGCGCCGACGGACGGCGACCAGTTCCGGGTGCGCGACGTGATCGTCGATCCCGACGGCACCGAGCACGTGCGTTTCGACCGCTTCTACGCGGGTCTGCCCGTGATCGGCGGCGACGTCGTCGTCCATTCGAACCAGGGGCAGCTGAAGCAAGCGAGCCTGACCCAGGCCGCGCCGATCGATCTCGCCGGCAAGATCGGCAAGGTCGGCGACCGCTTCGTGGTGCGCAACGCGCCCAACGTGGGTGCGGCCAGGGTCAAGCGCATCGCGGCCGCGCGTTTCAACTCGGACGTGCGCCGCATCGATGATGCGGAGCTCGTCGTGTTCGCGCGCGACGTCACGCCGACGCTGGCCTACGCGGTACGCGTATACGGCAAGGCGACCGACGCGCACGGCGACGCCGTGCTGTACTACGTCGACGCGCGCACGGGCACCGTGCTCGATGCGCAGGACCTGATCAAGACCGCCGCCGCGACCGGCACCGGCCGCTCGCTGTACTACGGCAACCTGACGCTGACCACCGACCAGACCGGCACGAACGCGTACCGGATGCTCGATCCGACCCGCGGCAGCGGCTCCGTCTACGACGGCCGCGGGCTGATCGCGGAGGACGTCGAGCAAGCGAGCGACCTGCCGATCTTCACGAGCAGCACGAACGTGTGGGGCAACAGCTCGACCACCGACCGGCAAACCGTCGCCGCCGATATCGACTACGGCCTCGCGTTGACTTGGGACTACTACAGGACTACGCACAACCGTAACGGCATCTTCAACGACGGGCGCGGCGTGAAGAGTTTCGCGCACGTAGTGTTCGACACCGGCAGCGGCACGACCGGCGCGAACGCGGCATGGATGCCGTCGCACATCATGGTGTACGGCGACGGCCAGTCGGGCACGAGCCTGCCGAAGCCGGTCGTATCGGTCGACGTGGCCGGGCACGAGATGAGCCACGGCGTGACCGAGGCCACCGCCAACCTGAACTATTCGAGCGACGCCGGCGGCCTGAACGAATCGACGTCCGACATCTTCGGCACGCTCGTGAAGTTCTACGCGAACAACCCGAACGATCCCGGCAACTACGTGATCGGCGCGCGCGTGGTGAGCGGCGGCCTGCGCAAGATGTACAAGCAGGATCTCGATGGCCGGTCGTTCAGCTGCTATCCGTCCGGCGGTTTCTCGTGGTCGAATCCGCGCCACGATCCGCACTTCACGTCGGGCGTCGGCAACCGCTTCTTCTACCTGCTTTCGGAAGGCCCGGCGGTGCCGTCGACCGACACCGGCCTGTCGAGGACGCAGCTGGTCTGCAACGGCGACACGACCTTCAGCGGCCTCGGCCGCGAGAAGGCCGGCAAGATCTGGTACCGGACGCTGACCGTGTACCTGAACGCCAACTCGAGCTACCCGAGCGCGCGGCGTGCGTCGATCCAGGCGGCGAACGACCTGTATGGCGCGAACTCGACCGAGAGCGCCACGGTCGCGCGCGCGTGGAGTGCGGTCGGGGTGAATTGATCGCGCTTGGGTGGGCGTATTGAACGCCGGAAAGCCGCGTGGCGGTTCGTCGCTTCGGAGGAAAGCGAGTCGATCGAGCTCACGCGGCGCTCGGACATGAGAAAGGCAGGTGCCGATCAGCTGCCTGCGATTGCAGGCGGCTGATTTGCTTCGGACTCGGCCCGACGTTGATTGCGCTCGTCGCCGATCGCGTGTTCTGCAATCCGAAGATGGTCGGCAACTCGATCGGCATCATCTGCACGATCGCGGCCGCGCTCGCCATCGAAGTTACGGTTGTCGAAATTCGGCGCAGAAGCCGAAATGGCGCACCGTCGAACGCAACGCACCCAAAACGGGAAGCCATATAACAAAAAGCTTTCCATTACCCCCGTATGCACAGATTCGAACAGGCTCAGTCCAAATTTGCATGCTGTTTGTGAGCGGAATTACGGCTGAATACTTTCGTGTCTGACCGTGCCCCTCGCTGTTGCCGGCGAGCCGCGACCAGGATGCCCGACGTGTCTCTACGCGTCGTGGTCGCAGGTGCCGGTGGGTCCTGATCGTCACGCGATCCGGATGAATGCGATCACGCAAATGCAAGAGGGGGCAGCCATGGCATCGATTCCTGAACCGTCGCCGACCGGCGAAACCAACAAACGCAGCTGGCTCGAATCCCACGAGGCCGGCTATCACAAGACACTCGGCAATCGACAGGTGCAGATGATCGCGATCGGCGGTGCGATCGGCACGGGGCTTTTCCTCGGGGCCGGCGCGCGACTGCAGGCTGCGGGGCCGTCGCTCGCTATCGTCTACCTGGTGTGCGGCGTGTTTTCGTTCCTGATCCTGCGTGCGCTCGGCGAGCTGGTGATGCACCGGCCGAGCAGCGGCAGCTTCGTGTCGTATGCGCGCGAATTCCTCGGCGAGAAAGCGTCTTTCGTCGCGGGCTGGATGTATTTCCTGAACTGGGCAATGACCGGCATCGTCGACATCACCGCGGTCGCGCTCTACATGCATTACTGGACGCCGTTCGCCGGTATTCCGCAATGGATCTTCGCGTTGATCGCGCTCTGCATCGTCGCCACGATGAACCTGATCGGCGTGAAGTGGTTCGCCGAAATGGAGTTCTGGTTCGCGTTGATCAAGGTCGCTGCGATCGTGCTGTTTCTCGGCATCGGCTCCGTGATCCTGGGCACCGGCGGACACGTCGCGGGCCATGACACCGGCATGCACCTGATCACCGACAACGGCGGCTTCTTCCCGCACGGACTGATGCCGGCGCTCGTGCTGGTGCAGGGCGTGGTGTTCGCGTTCGCCGGCGTCGAACTGGTCGGCACGGCAGCCGGCGAATGCAAGGATGCGCGCAAGGTGCTGCCGCGCGCGATCAACAGCGTGATCTGGCGCATTGCGATCTTCTACGTCGCGTCGGTCGTCCTGCTCGTCTGCCTGCTGCCCTGGAGCGCGTACAAGGCGGGGCAAAGCCCGTTCGTCACGTTCTTCGGCGCGCTCGGCGTTCCCGGTATCGGCTCGGTGATGAATCTGGTGGTTTTGACGGCGGCGCTGTCGAGTCTCAACTCGGGGCTGTATTCGACCGGGCGCGTGCTGCGTTCGCTGTCGATGGGCGGCTCGGCGCCTGCGTTCCTCGGGCGGATGAGCGCGCAATCCGTGCCGTACGCGGGCATTCTCGTGACGGTCGCGATCTACGTGATCGGCGTGCTGCTCAACTATCTGGTGCCGTCGAGCGTGTTCGAGATCGTGCTGAACATCGCGTCGCTCGGCATCATCAGCACGTGGGGGTTCATCATCGTCTGCCAGATGAAGTTCCGGGCGGCCGTCAAACGCGGCGAAGTGGACGACGTGCCGTTCAGGATGCCCGGCGCGCCGGTGACGTCGTGGCTCACGCTGCTGTTCCTGCTCGGCGTGCTGGTCCTGATGGCGTTCGACTACCCGAACGGCACGTGGACGATCGCGTCGATTCCGCTGGTCGCACTGCTGCTCGTCGCCGGCTGGAAGTGGTTGAGCGGCCGCGCGCGCCGTGCGTCGCTCAAACCGACGATTCCGTCGGTCGCGCTCACGCAGAGCGTCCTCGAAAAAGGCGACGACTAGGCGACGCGCGATAGCGGACGGCGGCCGTGCAAAGTTCAGAAAAATCCCGCGACAACGACATTTATTGTCCGCACTACACTGCAGTTAGCCCCTGCCGCCGTTCAACGCCGCCATGTCCGCCACCGCCCTGCAATTCGCGCTGCTCGCCAAGCAGCAGGAAATCGCGTCGCTGCGCCGCGTGGCCGAACAGATCGAGCTGATCGACCTGCTCGGCCGCCTGATCCACGCGCTGCAGCGCGAGCGCGGTGCGACCAGCATCTATCTGGCGTCGCTCGGCCGGCGTTTCGTCGCAGAACGCGCGGCGGCACGCGACGAATCCGCACCGCTCGTCGCGCAGCTGCGCGAGCGCCTGGATCTGGAACTGGCGCCCGCGCGCGGCTCGACGTCGCGCCTGCTGTCGCTGATCGCATGGGTGCTGCTCGACCTGGAATCGCTGGAAGCGCTGCGGGAACGGATCGACCGCAGCGCGCTGTCCGCGCCGGATTCCGTCCAGGCGTTCAGCACCGTGATCGGCGGCCTGGTGGAGCTGATTTTCCAGCTGGCCGACAGCGCGGCCGATCCGTCGGTGTCGCGCATGCTGATCGCGCTCGTCCACGTCGTCGAAGGCAAGGAGGAAGCGGGGCAGGAACGCGCCGTCGGCGCGCACATGTTCGCGGCGGGCGCGTTTTCGGCGGACCAGCAGCAGCGCCTGCTGTATCTGATCGCGGCGCAGGAGCGCAGTCTCGAAGTCTTTGCGAATTTCGCGAGCGCCGAGCAAAACGCATGGCGGGAAACGCGCATGACGGGGCCGCACGTGGCGGCGCTCGAGAAGCTGCGACGCATACTGTGCACGGCGCAGGCCGGCGACACGCTCGATGCGGGCCTGAGCGAAGCCTGGTTCGACGCCGCGAGCGCCCGCATCGACGATCTCTGGCACCTTCAGATCGCGCTGACGCTGCAGGTGCAGGAAACGTGCGACGCCCGGATCGACGACGCGGATCGGACGCTGCGCGACTCCGAGCGCCTGATGGCGCAGTTGCGGAACAACCCGCCGCCGCATATCCAGGCGCTCGCCCATTTCTTCGCCGGCGATCCGCTGTCGGCGCGCGCGGCGGTTCACGAACTGCCGGAGCGCCTCTCCGGCGCCGATCCGTCGACGCTCGCCAGCCTCAAATCCCTGCTGGAATCGCAATCGGCGCGACTGGCCGGCGCGGAGGTCGAACTCGACGCCGCACGTCGCGCGCTTTACGAACGCAAGCTCGTGCAGCGCGCGAAAAACACGCTGATGACGCGCTTCAACCTGCGGGAGGACGAGGCGTACCGGATGCTGCAGAAAGCGTCGATGGACCGCAATCGGCCGCTTGCCGATATCGCGGAAGACGCGCTGACGTCGCCCGAGCGATTCATCGACGAGCACGCGCAGCCCGCCGCGCGGCGACGTACGCAGCGAAGCGCGCCGAAGACACCGCGCGACGACGGCACGACCTGAGCTGACCGGAGCGCGCGCCGCGCCACGCACCGCGGTAGCGCCCACAGCGCGTGCAGGAGGCGCGAATTGCACCGCGCGAGTGCGATTCGCGGCGATCGGCTCACGGCCGGCGCCCCCGGCATGTCGCGCCCCGCCTGCCTGCATCGCGATTTCCCCGCCACTGGTATGAAAGTTGCGAACAACACGTTCGTCGGGCTAATGGCGGCCTGACGGTCGCGCCATGTCGAACCATGGCGGACGATCCCGTGGATAACAGCGTCCGCGCCGGGCACTCGCATGTCGAGCGAGTGCCCGGCGCGGATTTTTTTTGCCCGTCCAACCTTGCGAGCACACACCATGGCCTACCTCACGCCCAACGAGTTCGTCACCAAGATGGTCGACGCCGGCGAATCGAAACTGTCGATGTCGACCCGCGACACGCTGATCCGCGCGTACATGGCGGGCGCGATCCTCGCGCTCGCGGCTGCGTTCGCGGTCAGCATCACGATCAACACCGGCAACGCGCTGGTCGGTTCGCTGCTGTTTCCGGTCGGATTCTGCATGCTGTACCTGCTCGGCTTCGACCTGCTTACCGGCGTCTTCACGCTCGCGCCGCTCGCGGTGATCGACCGCCGGCCCGGCGCGACCTGGGGCGGCGTGTTCCGCAACTGGACGCTGGTGTTCTTCGGTAATTTCGCGGGCGCGCTGACGGTCGCGCTGTTCATGGCGATCATCTTCACGTTCGGCTTTTCGGAGGCGCCGAACGCGATCGGACAGAAGATCGGCGGCATCGGCGAAGCGCGCACGCTCGGCTATGCGGCGCACGGCGCCGCCGGCATGCTCACGCTGTTCGTGCGCGGCGTGATGTGCAACTGGATGGTATCGACCGGCGTGGTCGCCGCGATGATGTCGACGTCGGTTCCCGGCAAGGTGATCGCGATGTGGATGCCGATCCTCGTGTTCTTCTACATGGGCTTCGAGCATTCGGTCGTGAACATGTTCCTGTTCCCGTCCGGCCTGATGCTCGGCGCCCACTTCACGATCGCCGACTATCTGCTGTGGAACGAGATCCCGACGGTGCTCGGCAACCTGGTCGGCGGGCTGCTGTTCGTCGGCGCGGCGCTGTACAGCACGCACTACAAGACCGCGCCGAAACGCGTGCCCGCTTCGCCTGTAGGCGTCGTCGCACGCAAGGCCTGATCCATCCTGCGGCTCCGCATCAACCCGTGTCAGGCCGCCCCGCTGCGTTCGTCACGCAGCGGGGCGGCGTACGTCACTCGACGTTGTCCGTCACGTCCGTCATCCGGATCATGTGCGGGCGCACCGCGTCTTCGTCCGGCGCTGCGCCCGTCGGCTCCGGATGGATCAGCGCTTCGAGCCGCGCCTTGGTCGCGATGAATTCCGGCGTGTTGAACTGCGAATAACCGCGCGGGCGCGGCACCGGCACCTCGATCAGCTCCTGCACTTTGCCCGGATTGGCCTTCAGCACGAGAATCCGGTCCGCGAGCAGGATCGCCTCGTCGAGATCGTGCGTGATGAACAGCACCGTCACGTCGATGTTGCGCCAGATGTCGAGCAGGTGCGCCTGCATCTTCGCGCGGGTCTGCGCATCGAGCGCGCCGAACGGTTCGTCCATCAGCAGGATGCGCGGCCGGTTCGCGAGCGCGCGCGCGATCGCGACGCGCTGCTTCATCCCGCCCGACAACTGGTGCGGATATACGTCCGCGAAGCGCGTGAGCCCGACGAGGTCGAGCCATTGCAGCGCCTCGCGCTCCGCCTCGCCGCTGCTGCTGCCGTTGCGCTTCAGGCCGAACATCACGTTCTTCTTCACGGTCAGCCACGGAAACAGCGTATAGCCCTGGAACACCATCCCGCGATCGGCGCCGGGGCCCTGCACGGGCTTGCCGTCGAGCAGCACGTCGCCGCTCGTCTGCGACTCGAGCCCGGCCAGGATGCGGATCAGCGTCGACTTGCCGCAACCGGACGGCCCGATCACGCAGACGAACTCGCGCCGGTGGGTGCGGAAGCTGATGTCGTCGAGCGCGACCACTTCGCCCTGCGGCGACCGGAAGCGCTTGCCGAGATGGCGCACGTCGAGAATCACGTCGCGCGCCTTCAGGCGTGCGAAGCGTTCGCTCACGGCGTCGGACTGGAGCAGGTAGTCGGGAAGGCTGTGCGGATTCTGCATGATCGTTTCTTCCGAAAGGATGCGGTAGGTCATCGTCTTCAGCCGTCACGCCTTCAGCGTGCGGTCCCATGGAAACAGCCGGCGGCCGAGCAGCGCGAGCACGATGTCGGTCCCGAGGCCGATGATCCCGATCATCAGGATCGCTGCATAGACGTTGTCGAAATGCTGGTAGCGCGCCTGCTGGCTGATGTACCACGTGATGCCCGAACTGGTGCCGACCAGCTCGGCGACGATCAGGTAGGTCCACGCCCAGCCGAGCAGGATCCGCTGGTCGCGATACAGGTCGGGCAGGATGCCCGGCACGACGACGTGCGCGATCAGCCCCGGCTTCTTCGTGCCGAGCGTCAGTGCCGCCTCGAACAGCCCGTACTCGAGCTTGCGCGTGGTGTTCGCGACGATCAGCACCTGCTGGAAGAACGTGCCGATCACGATGATCGCGATCTTCGGTGCGTCGTAGATGCCGAGGATCGCCACCATCAGCGCGCCGAACGCCGGCGCGGGCAGATAGCGGAAGAACTCGAAGAACGGCTCCTGCAGCCGCGCGAGCGCGCTGAAGGTGCCGCACACGATGCCGATCGGCACGCCGATCGCCGACGAGATCACGAAGCCCCAGAAGATGATGCGGATGCTGTGCCACAGGCTTTCGTGCAGCCATACGCCGTCGCGCGAAGCCGGCGGTGTCGTGAACGCCGTATAGAACGCGCGCAGCACCTGATGCGGCGCGGGCAGGTACACGGGATTCGCGCGCTCGCCTTCGGGCACGGCCGCATGCGTCGCTCGCGCATGCGCGAGCTCGTCGTCGAATACGTCGCGGTCGATCTGCATGCCGGGCTGGAAATAATCGACGCTGCCAGGGTTCGTGATGCGCACCTGCGGATGCCAGACGAACGGCACGTAGCTGAGCACGCACCAGACGGCGAGCGGCAGCAGGAAGGACGCGACGCCGAGCGTCCACTTGCCGCGGGTCGACAGCTCGCGGCGCACCGCGAGCCAGTCGGTCGTATTGCGGGTCACTGACATGGTGAATCTCCGTATCGTGTTGCTTGCCGGTCGCGGGCGACCGGGCGTTCAGTGCGGCGCGCCGTTCGCACGGTAGGCGCGCCAGCCGCCGAAGCGCGTGATGTCCACGGCGCCGTCGAGCGCGGCGGGTTCGCAGAGAAAGCCCTGCACCTGCGCGCCGTCCGCGAGCGTCAGCGTGCCGATGCCGAGCGGCGCACCGATGCCGGCAACGAAGCTGCCATAAGCCGCGACCGGCATCTCCCAGATCTCTACCGCGATCGCCGCACCGCCTTCCGGCACGCGCACGAGGCCCGGCTTCGCGACGCCGCCCGACACGGCCGCGCTCAATGCGTAGAGGCGGTAGGACAGCGCGGTGGTCGTCGCGGCGACGAAGCGCGCGCCGCGCTGCGTGAGCTGCCCGTTCAGCGGCTCGCCGCGCAGATGCGCGCCGACGACGGCCACGCGCACGACGCCCGCCGGCGCGGCGAGCGGCAGCGTGATCGCACCGGAACGCTTGTCGCGCGCGGCGGCATGAGGTTCGTTCGCGCCTGCGTTTGCATGATCGTCGGCATCGACATCGGCGTTGGCGTTGGCGTTGGCGTTGCAAGCGCCCTCGCCCGTCGCGGCGTCGCCGTGCTGCGCAGCGCCCCACGCGTCGGCCAGATCGAGCAGCATCGCGTCGTCGTGCGCGCGGCCGACGAAGGTGATGCCGAACGGCAAACCCGCATGCGGTCCGGTATCGCAGACACCCGCCGGCACCGCGATCGCGGACAGGTCGAGCAGGTTCACGAAGTTCGTGTAATAGCCGAAGCGCGCGTTGACGACGATCGGATCGGCTTCCAGTTCGTCGACGGTCGCGGTCGTCGCCGACGTCGGCATCACGATCGCATCGATGTCGTCCCAGGCGCGGGCCGCGTCGACGCGCAGCGCGGCGAGCCGGTCGAACGCCGCGAACGCGTCGGCGGCGCTGAAGCGCGCCGCGCCGCCGACGATCTCGCGAATCACCGGATGCAGCGCGTCGGGCCGTTCCGCGAAGAACGCGCCGATCGCAGCCAGCCGCTCGGCGACCCACGGCCCTTCGTACAGCAGCCGCGCGGTCGCGAGGAACGCGCTGAAATCGATCTCGACGATTCGTGCGCCGGTCGTACGCAAGCGTTCGACGGCCGTCTGCCACGCGGCCCGGTACGACGCGTCGCCGAAGAACTCGAGCTGATCGGCGCGCGGCATGCCGAAGCGCATGCTGGCGAGCGGCCGGGCGGGCCGCGCATGGCTGCCGCTCGCATCGAGCAACGGCTGCCACGCGCGTCTGTACGGATCGCCGTCCGTCACGCCGTGCGCAACGGCGAACACCGCGCGCGCGTCGCCCGGCGCATGCGCGAACACCGACACGCAGTCGAGCGACCGGCAGGCCGGCACCACGCCGAGCGTGCTCAGCACGCCCTTGGTCGGCTTGAGCCCGACGAGCCCGTGAAACGCGGCCGGCACGCGGCCCGACCCGGCCGTGTCGGTGCCGAGCGCGAACGCGGCAACGCCGAGCGCGACGGCCACCGCCGATCCCGAACTCGATCCGCCCGACGCATAACGCGGATCGAGCGCATTGCGGCACGCGCCGTACGGCGAGCGCTGCCCGGACAGCCCGGTCGCGAACTGGTCGAGATTGGTCTTGCCGATCGGGATCGCGCCGGCGGCGATCAATCGCTCGACGACCGGCGCGCTGCGCGCCGGCACATACGCGTAAGCGGGGCACGCTGCCGTCGTCGGAATGCCGGCGAGGTCGATGTTGTCCTTGATCGCGAACGGCACGCCATACAGCGGCAGCGCGGCGATGTCGCGTCCGGCCAGCGCATCCGCGTAGCGTGTCATTTCGTCGTGCGTCAGCGGCCGGATCCACGCATGATGCGGATCGCCCGCGTCGAAGTGCGCGGCGATCGCATCGACGAGCGCATGCGGCGTCAGGCTGCCGGCCTCGTACCGCGCGCGCAGCGCGGCGATCGAGCTCAGGTCGGGTAGCGGATGACGATCGAAGGGCTTCATGCGACCTCCTCGGCCGCGCCGGCCTTCATCACCATCAGCCGCTGGCCGGCGACGACCGCCGCGCCCGGCACGCAATCGACCGTCTCGATCACGCCGTCTTCCATCGCCACCACGGACACCTCCATCTTCATCGATTCGAGAATCGCGACGACCTGCCCCTCGGTCACCCGCGCGCCGGTTTCGACCAGCACCTTCCATACGCTGCCCGACACGTCGGCGGTAATGCCGCGCTGTTCGTCGGCGAGCGTGTCGCCGGCCGCCGCTGCACCGGCACCGGCGTCGCCCTGCCCGGCTTCGCCCGCATACTCGGCGTGGCCGGCGGCCCGCCAGCGCTCGCGCTCGTCATCGAACGCGGCCTGCTGCATCGCCTTGAACGCGGCGATCGATTCGGCTTCGTCGCGCAGGAAGCGGTTGTACGCGCCGAGATCGAACACGGATTCCTCGATCTTCAGCTCGGCGCGGCCCGCGATGAAATCCGCGCGCAGTTCGGCCAGCTCGGCCTCGCTGACCTCGTAGAAACGGATCTCGTCGAAGAACCGCAGCAGCCACGGCTTGCCGGGCTCGAATGCACGCGTCGTCCGGTGACGGTTCCACATCTGCACCGTGCGACCGACGAACTGATAGCCGCCGGGCCCTTCCATCCCGTACACGCACAGGTAAGCGCCGCCGATGCCGACCGCGTTCTCCGGCGTCCACGTGCGCGCCGGGTTGTACTTGGTCGTCACGAGCCGGTGCCGCGGATCGAGCGGCGTCGCGACGGGCGCGCCGAGATAGACGTCGCCGAGCCCCATCACCAGGTAGCGCGCGTCGAACACGATGCGCTTCACGTCGTCGATGCTGTCGAGGCCGTTGATCCGGCGGATGAACTCGATATTGCTCGGGCACCACGGCGCATCCGGCCGCACCGACTGCATGTAGCGCTCGATCGCAACGCGCGTCGACGGGTCGTCCCACGACAGCGGCAGATGCACGATCCGGTTCGGCACGCGCATGTCGGCGACGTCGGGCAGCTCGCGCTCGGCCGCCTGCAGATGCGCGAGCAGCGCATCGAGCGGCAGTGCCTGCGCATCGAAATGCACTTGCAGCGAACGGATGCCGGGCGTGAGGTCGAGCATGCCGGGCAGCCGGTGCGCGTCGAGCCAGCACATCAGCGCGTGCACGCGAAAACGCAGGTTCAGGTCGAGCACGAGCGGGCCGTATTCGATCAGCACGTTGCGGTCGCCCGAGCGCCGGTAGACGACGCCGATGCCGTTGCCGGCTGCCGGATCGCGGTACAGCACGCAGTCATCCGGCGCAGCCGCGTTCGACGAAGCAGCCGGTGCCGGCGATGCGCATTCGGGAGCCGCAGCCACGCGCGCGAACTGCACGGTGTCGCCCGGCCGCAACTGCCCGAGCTTCCACAGCTCGTCGCGCACGACCGTCACCGGGCACACGAAGCCGCCGAGGCTCGGCCCGTCGGGCCCGAGTATCACCGGCATGTCGCCGGTGAAATCGACCGCGCCGATCGCATACGCGTTGTCGTGGATGTTCGACGGATGCAGGCCCGCCTCGCCGCCGTCCGCGCGCGCCCATTGCGGCTTCGGGCCGATCAGCCGCACGCCCGTGCGGCTCGAGTTGTAATGGACCGTCCAGCGCGTGTCGTACAGCATCGCGATGTCGTCCGCCGTGAAGAAATCCGGCGCGCCGTGCGGGCCGTCGAGCACGCCGAGCGTCCACGCATGCGTCAGCGCGGGCCGGTCGGCTTCGGCGAGCGTCGCGCCGGCTTCGCCGCGCCCCGCATCCGCATGCAGGTGCAGCACGTCGCCCTTGCGCAGCGCGCGGCCTGCGTGGCCGCCGAACTGGCCAAGCGTGAAGGTCGCCTTGCTGCCCAGATAGTCCGGCACCTGCAGCCCGCCCTTCACCGCGAGACACGCGCGCACGCCGGCGCCCGTCACGCCGCCCAGCTTCAGCACCGCGCCGGGCGCCGCGCGCAGCACCTGCCAGAACGGTGCGGGCGCGCCGTCTAGCGTCGCCGCGAGCGGCGCGCCGCCGAGCACGAACAGCGTGTCGGTGTTGAAGCGCAGCGTCGCGCCGACCATCGTGAACTCGAGGCCGGCGGCGTCGCGCGGATTGCCGAGCAGCGCATTCGCGAGATCGAACGCGCGATCGTCCATCGGCCCGGACGGCGGCACGCCGACGGCCCAGTAGCCGACGCGGCCCGGCGTTTGCTGCACGGTCGTCTGCACGCCGCCGTCGAGCACGTCGATCGTGTGCGGCGCGAACGCGAAACGCGACAGGAACGCGGTGGTCTGCGCGCCGCGCGCGAACGTGTCGGAACCGGCGATCGCGCGCAGGTAGTCGAGATTGGTCTCGATCCCGTACAGCTCGGTGGCGGCCAGCGCGTCGCGCAATGCCGCGAGCGCATCGCGGCGCGTATCGCCGCGCACGATCAGTTTCGCGAGCAGCGGATCGTAATAGGCGCTGACCTCGGTGCCCGCATCGATCCACGTATCGACGCGCACCGCGTCCGGAAACGCGACATGCGTGAGCACGCCCGCGCTCGGCCGGAACTGCTGGTGCGGGTCTTCCGCATAGAGCCGCACCTGGATGCTCGCGCCGCGCGGCGCGACGGCGAGCGTATCGAGCGGCGGCAGGTCGCCTTCGGCCTGCAGGATCATCCATTCGACGAGATCGATGCCGGTCACGGCTTCCGTCACGCAATGCTCGACCTGCAGCCGTGTATTCACCTCAAGAAAATAGCAGCGGCGCTCGCGTGCATCGAACACGAACTCGACCGTGCCGGCCGACGCATAGGCGACCGCGCGCGCAAGCCGCACCGCGCTTGCGTGCAGCGCGGCGCGCTCGCCGTCGGCGAGATCCGGCGCGGGCGTTTCCTCGATCACCTTCTGGTTGCGCCGCTGCACCGAGCAGTCGCGCTCGCCGAGCGCGATCACGCCGCCGCGCCCGTCGCCGAAGATCTGCACCTCGATGTGCCGCGCGTGCTCGACGAACTTCTCCAGATAGACACCCGCGTGCGCGAAGTTCGCGCTGCCGAGCCGCACGACGGATTCGAACGCCGTCGCGAGCTGCGCGGCGTCGCGGCACAGCGACATGCCGATGCCGCCGCCGCCCGCCGTGCTCTTCAGCATCACCGGATAGCCGATCGCATCGGCTTCGGCGAGCGCCGTCGCGACATCCGCGAGCAGCCCGGTGCCCGGCAGCAGCGCGACGTCGTGCTCGCGTGCCAGTTCGCGCGCGGTGTGCTTGAGGCCGAACGCGCGCATCTGCGCGCCGCTCGGCCCGATGAAGCGCAGGCCGGCGGCCTCGCATGCGTCGGCGAACTCGGCGTTCTCCGACAGAAAGCCGTAGCCGGGATGCACGGCCTGCGCACCGGTCGCGCGCGCCGCAGCGAGGATCGCGGCGACGTTCAGGTAGCTGTCGGCCGCCGGCGCGGCGCCGACGCAGACGGCTTCGTCGGCGAGCGTCACGTGGCGCGCATCGCGATCGGCTTCCGAGTAGATCGCGACCGACGCGATGCCGAGCCGCTTCAGCGTGCGGATCACGCGGCAGGCGATTTCACCGCGGTTCGCGACGAGGACTTTTGCGAATCTCATGTTGCCTCCCGCCGGGCCGCCCCAAGGCAGGCAACCGCCCCTTTGGGGGGCAGCGAAAAATAGTGAGCGTGCGGGTCGTTCATCATGCCTCCCAGATCGTCAGCCGCACCGGCGTCGGGTTGTAGCCGTTGCACGGGTTGTTGAGCTGCGGGCAGTTCGAGATCAGCACCGTCACGTCCATCTCCGCGCGCATCTCGACATACTTGCCGGGCGCGGAAATGCCGTCCTCGAACGTCAGCCCGCCGAGCGGCGTGACCGGCACGTTCATGAAGAAATTGACGTTGCCGACGAGGTCGCGCTTGGTCAGCCGCGCGCCGGTGCCGCATGCGCAGTGCGCGATCGCGTTGAGGAAGCTGTCGCGGCAGTTGTGCATGTGGCGCTTGTCGAGCGCGTAGCGCACCGTGTTGCTCTCGGCCGCGCACGCGCCGCCGAGCGTGTCGTGGCGGCCGCAGGTGTCCGCCACGATCGTCACCATCGGATTGCCGAGACTGGACAGCAGCACGCTGCCCGCGCTCAGGTACAGGTTGCGCTGCTCGCGGATCGTGTCCTGCGCGCTGTAGCGCTCGTCGGGTGCGTCGGTGCGATAGAACAGCGTGTCGACGGCCTGGTTGCCTTCGAGGTCGAGGATGCGCAGCACCTGCCCGCGCTTCACGTCGTGCAGCCACGGTTCGCCGGCGTTCAGCGTGGTGTCGTAGATCGCGTGCCGCGGGTCGAGGCGGCTTTCGATGATCGGCATGTCGGGTCTCCTCAAGCGAACAGTCGGTCGGTGTTGACGAAGCCGCGCGTGTTCTCCGCGCACGCGGTGCGGCACGGATCGTCGTCCGGCGCGGCGCCGTCGGCCGGATACGCGCGGTATGCGATCAACTTCACGGGTTTCGGCGCATAGGCCGGCTGCGGATCGAGCGGATGCGGCGCGGTCGAGAACGCGGCGAGCGTGTTCATCTCGAAGCGCAGGTCGAACGCGCTGCCGGCCGGCGAGTGGCCCGCGACGAAGTCGAACGACCCGTCGTCGCGCGGCGCGAGCTTGCTGAAGAAATTGACGTTCGCGACGAGGTCGCGCGCTGACAGCCCGTATTTCGCGAGTTCGAGCACGAGGCTGTCGCGGCCGTTGCGGATCATCGCGTTGCGATCGGCCTGATACGACGACTCGCCGTACTTGCGCGCGAACAGCCGCGCATCGCCGATGCCGCCGAGCGGATCGTGCCAGCCGAGCGTATCGGCCGTGATCGATGCGATCACGCGGCCCATGTCCGTATACAGCGCGTGGCCGCGCGTCAGGTGCGCGGTGTGCTGCGCCTTCAGCGTATCGGCCATGTTGTAGCGTTCGAGCGGATCTTCGTGACGATGAAACACGGCGGACAGGTTCGCGCCGCCATCGAGATCGACGACGCGCAGCGCGAGGCCGCGGCGCAGGATGCCAGACCAGTGGGTTCCGGCGGGAACGACCGTTTCCCACACGACGTGCGGCAACGGGGCAAGCGGGGCTTGGGGGCTCGGCGACATGGCGGCTCCTCGGATCGGTTGGACAAAAGGCGTGAGAGGGCGACCGAACGACATCGCGACCTCCCGGGCTTTTGTCCCTCCGTGGAGCCTCGCCGGATCCTCGTGACAAGGCAGGCGGCAAGACCGGATTGCTCTCGGACCAGACATCGCACGGCGTGTGACGCCGCGCGACCGGAACCCTAGCGATCCTGAAGATGATGCAAATTGCTTCGCACCTCTCGGACGGTGAATAAGCGAGTTGCGTGCCAGCGCATGCATCCGAGCACGCGCGGCCCCGTTCGGCGGGGCATGCGAGGACGAACGGCGCGCCATGCACGCGCATCGGCCCGCCCTCCCGTTGGGCAGCGTGCGCACCACTCGAACGCGGCCGGCACCAGCGCGGGGCAGCCGCGGGCCAGCAATACGCACGCGCACCGCGTGCGATCGCAATGGCACGGCCATTGCTGAATACGCACACCGTCACTCTGTCCACCGATCGCTCATGAACAAACTCGACCTGCTTCGGCGCGCGCTGGCCGCGCTGTTTTCCGCGCGTTTCATCGAACTTCAGCGTGCGGCGCGCAGTCGCTGAACGGCGCGTTTCCGACGCACGTCAGCGGCCGGATCACATCGCTGGCATGCTTCTCGCTCGCTCCGATGCCGAGAGGTGCGGCGGAGTCGCATCTTAGGGATGCTAGGGTTCCGGTTCGTCGAACGTCTGGTCCGAGAGCAGCCCGGCGTCGGTGCGTACGGTCGTCTGACCGTGCGCGCGTGGCGCTACACGGCGGGACAAAAGCCCGGGAGATTGGCGATGGCGACGGCCGTCGCGCCTCTCCGTGGCCGGTCGTTCGTCCCGCATCCGCAGGAACCGGTCACGCGGCCGGATCGCGCATGGGCGCGACCCGTGCCGACGATCCCGATCCCGGTCTCCTGGAGAAAACGATGACCCGCCTCGCCTCGCCGTTCCGCCGCCTGCTGTCCTCCCGGCACCTTCGTTCCGTCCGTCATGCGCTTGCCGCCGTCGCCGTCACGACGTCGCTGTTCGCCGCGCCCGCCGCGCATGCGGCCCCGCCGCTGAAAATCGGCTACAGCGACTGGCCCGGCTGGGTCGCGTTCCAGGTCGCGCTCGACAAGGGCTGGTTCAAGGAAGCCGGCGTCGACGTCGATTTCGAATGGTTCGATTACTCGGCGTCGCTCGACGCATTCTCCGCGGGCAAGCTCGACGCGGTCGCGGTGACCAACGGCGATGCGCTCGTCACGGGCGCGTCCGGCGCGAAGAACGTGATGATCCTGCTCACCGACTATTCGGCGGGCAACGACATGATCATCGCGAAGCCGCCGCTGCGGACCGTCGAAGGCCTGAAGGGCAGGAAGGTCGGCGTCGAGCTCGGGCTCGTCGATCACCTGCTGCTCGAAACCGCGCTGCAGAAGCACGGGCTGAAGGACGGCGACGTCACGCTCGTCAACGCGAAGACCAACGAACTGCCGCAGGTGCTCGGCTCATCGTCCGACATCGCGGCGGTCGCGGCGTGGCAGCCGAATGCCGGCGAGGCGCTGAAACGCGCGCCGGGTGCGCGCGCGATCTTCACGTCGGCGGATGCGCCGGGGCTGATCTACGACGCGATCACGGTGACGCCGACCAGCCTCGCCGCGCGCCGGGCCGACTGGGCGAAGGTCGTCAAGGTCTGGTATCGCTGCGTGGCCTACATCAACGATCCGAAGACGCAGGCCGACGCGGTGAAGATCATGTCCGCCCGCGTGGGCCTCGCGCCGGCGCAGTATCTGCCGCTGCTGAAGGGCACGCACCTGCTCGATGCCGCGGCAGCGAAGCAGGCGTTCCGCAAGGGTGACGGTCTCGATTCGATCTACGGATCGACCCGCAACGCGAATGCATTCAACGTGCGCAACGCGGTCTACAAGCAGTCGCAGGACATCGACGCGTATATCGATCCGCGTCTCGTCGAATCGCACTGAAGGCGGCGGGCGGGCCGCCCGGAACGATGTCATCTGTCGATATCGAGCGGCCGCCGCCGGGATCCGAAAGGTGTCGAGGAGCCCGGCGCAGGCGTGAAGGCGGTGGATTGCCGGGCGAACGCCACGCCCTCGCGCGACTACAAGAAATGGCCCCACAGCCGGGCTGTCCACTCCTTGACGCGCAGCAGCAGCGACCTGTGCTTCCAGCTTTCCCTGCCGATCTCGTCGGAAGCGGCCATGTCCTCGTCGAAAGCGCTCTCCATTCGTTGTGCGAATGTCTGGCCCAGGACGACTGCATTGATTTCATCGTTGTCCAACGCGCTGCGCCAATCCAGGTTGCTGGAACCGACACATGACCAGACGCCATCCACGATCGCGGTTTTGGCGTGCAGCAGCGCGCCCCGCCTCTCATAGATTTTGACGCCTGCATCCAGCAGATCCTCGTAGTGCGAGCGGCCGGCATAAAATGCCAATGCCGAATCGGAGCGGCCGGGGAGGATCATTCGGACGTCGACGCCACGCTTGGCCGCGTCGACCAACGCGTTGACCAGTTGCGGATCGGGGACGAAGTAGGCGTTGGTGAGATACACACGTTGCTCCGCATTGCTGATCGCCGCGATGAGCATCAGATAAATGAGGCTGAACGGATCATCCGGCGTGCTTCCGACCGCGCGAACGATTTCCGGACCTTGCGGCCGCAACTTGGGAAAATAGTGGCGCTCGGCCAGCGGTTTTCCGTTCTGCGTGCTCCAGGTCTGCAGGAACAGTTTCTGAAATTCGGCGACGACCGGGCCGCTGATCTGCACGTCGGTGTCGCGCCACCCGCGTGCCGCGCCGGCCTCGTCGGTCGAGGCCGAACGATGCCTGCCGGATGAGCCGCTCGAGTAGACGCTGCTGATGTTGATGCCACCCAGAAATGCCGTACGCCCATCGACGATCAGCAGCTTGCGGTGATCGCGATGATTCAACGCCCAGGGCTTGCGCGTCGACAACGGATTCACCGGATTGAATTCCAGTACCCGTATTCCGGCGGCCCGCAGACGATCGAAATAGGTGCTGGGCGTGCCGAGTGCACCCACGCTGTCGTAGATCAGGTTCACCTGGACGCCGCGCGACTGCTGCGCGATCATCGCATCGGCGAATTGCCGCCCTACGTCGCTGTCGTCGATGCCGAAGGTCTCCAGGTTGATGTGATCTTTCGCCGCGGCCATGGCCTCGAACATGGCCTGGTACGTTGCCGGACCATCCTGCAACAAGCGGACCTCATTGCCGACCACGAGCGGGCTGCCACTGATGGCTTGCTCGAGTGCGATCTGCTTGTCCAGAAGCACTGTGCCCCCGGCGCTGCGCTTCAGATCCTTGACGATGGTGGCGCTACGCTTCGCCGATAACGGTCCCCAGGCGCTTTCAAAGCGTGCCGCCTGGGTGGCGTAGCGGCCGCTCAGGAACTGCGTATCGGGCAAGCTCGTGCAACCGCCTGCGATCGCCAGGCCGCAGGCGGCTGTCGCAATCCCTGTCAGTGCGCGAATCATCATCGACTGTTCCGAAAAACCGGTGCGGCGTGCCTGGCTTTATCTCATCGCACGACGCGGCAACGTACCTGCCATCCTCGCATTTGCGCGTCAATTTCCATGACGAATCGCAGTGCACCGGGGCCGGCGCCTGCGTATCTCGCCGGCTCGTCCACCCGAAGCTACTGCTTGGTCTGCTGGCGCTGGTATTCGTCGTATTTCATCTGCATGTACTGCTGCCGATCCATTTCATGCAGTTGTCGCGGATATCGCTCGCTGGCGTCGAACCAGTCGGTCAGGCGTTGCTCCAGCCGCTTGTCGGGCGGGCTGGACAGCGCGCCGAGGTACGCATCGATGGCCAGGTAGTAGCGCATCGTGTTGCGCTCCATGAGGCCGCGCACCCCGCCGATGTATTCCGCCTGAGCCGCGGACGGATCGGCGATGTCGGTGAAGCCGACCTTGCCGCGACCGAAGGCGGCCAGATAGGCCTTCATCGCAAGACGCCCGATCACGCCGTAACTATAGGCGTAGGTCAGATGCAGGAACGTGCGGTTGCCGTCAAGCGCCAGCGCTTCCAGCGCGATCCGGTAATCGCGGGTGTTCAATGGTCCTCGGTCCGCATGGAGCTTGACCTGCAAGTAGCCCGGGCCGGTGGTCGCCGCGTCGTATTCGAATTGCACCCGGTAGGTCGTGCCGAGTTCTTCGGCAACTTCTTTCTCGCTGACGTTCACGATCAGCGTACTGCCGCGGCCGCTGGTGGTTCGGCAATACTTGATGTTGGGGTGCAGGATCAATGCGTCGCACCAGTTCGACGGGCCGCGCGAAGGGTCGTTGAACGCGCCGTTGACGGCCGCGAACGGGTAGGCCATCACCGCGTAGACCTCGCCCTTGAGCGTGGAAGACGATTCTTCCGAATCGAGATACAACGGGCGTTTGAACTGGTTGTGATCGAGCCGGGGAATCAGCTTCCGGTACGCTTCGCGCAAGTTGGCCGCCTCGTCCGCACCGTCCGCAGGCGTCCCTCCCATGCATGGCAGGGAGCACGCCATCAGCACGGACGCCATCAACGCCGCCTTGCGTAGCGCGTGGCTGGCTGGGTTTCCGGCAGATGCACTCATTCGTTATGCTCCGGCTCGCGACGGTATTGTGCGGCGATCGGATGCCGCAGTATCGCGGCGTCCCTGTATCGCGACTGACGCTGCGATCAATGCGTCTTCTTCGCCTGCTTTTTGATCGCTTCCTTGGCGTCGCCGTACTTCTTCTGCGCTTCGCCAACTGCTTGCTGGACATCGCCTTTGACTTCCTGCTTCGTGTCGCCAGTGGCTCGGCCAACTACCTCGTTGACCTTGCCCCTCGCCTTCTCTGCGACACCCTTGACTTGATCCTTGTTCATGATGAACGCTCCGGTTACACCTGTTGCCTGGATGATCTGCCGCCCGTCGCGAGCAGCGCGTTGAGCGATGCGCGCGATACGGCAGAATCTGAAAAAATCAGCAATCGCTCACTGCATTCCGCAGTCACGCTGACGCGTGCATGGCGGAAAGCCGGCCAAGCCTGCTGCTGACGTACCACTACATCGGCGGCGTGTTACCCGAATGAAGCGCCCACGCCCATTGCGAATCCGCCATCGCAGGCCAATGGTCCTTGTCGAATCCGGAGGCGCTCTTCATCCGCTCTTCCGTTGCGTCGAGCCGGAAGCATTTCTCGTCGGTATCCAGGGTGAACGCTCCCCAAGGCACGGCAAAAAGTTTGTCGCCCATCCCGAGAAAGCCGCCACAAGACAGCACGACATACGAAATCCGGCCGTTGCATACGTCCAGCATGATGTCGATAACCTTTCCGATCTCCTTGCCATCGGACGATAGAACCTTGTCGCCGGTCAGCGTGGTAGCCGCCATGACGTTGGGGCCGGCCCCGCCTGTGCTGGTTGCGTGACCGATGATCCGGGCGCCGCTGCTGTTGCTCGGCGGTTGATTGCTGGGAGAAACGAGTGTCATGACCTGCTCCTGTGTTCATTGCGCGAAATGCCGGCGCGCGTCGCCGGCTAGCGTGACGGTGCGACGCTCGCGCCGATCCGGCTCTGTTTCGAGCCAGCGCGCCGCACGCTTCGCCTGCAATCGGCCGCCGTCATGCGGGCCGAAAAACATGCCCGATTCGAGTGTTTCGTGCCGGCATGCGCGCGGGTTGCCGTGACCTGCTCACAGCCCGAGCATCGCTTTGAGCGCCATCGTTTCGCGGTCCCGGTATCCGTAGTTGTCGAGGCGATGACATTGGAAGCGCGGCGCATGAACGATGCTCGTCGAGGTGCCCTGTCGAAGGTGTTCTGCACCGATGCGTGTTCTGTTCGCATCGCGCGTATGCGGCAGGAGGACACATCCGAACTGGCGCGACATGCGTTCGAATCAGGTCAACCTACCCTATGCGCGACCAGTCCTGAAGTCGGTACGCTGCCGTACCCATGCGGGGAGCAGCGGTAAGGCGATCGCGGCGCCGGTGGCGGCGCTGTCGCGGCCTCAAACGTCGGTTGCAAATGGCAAGCCGATTTTCGACGCATGCGGACATCGAGAATGGCGCACACGCCTCTGCCCCTCGAATGCCTGAGTCGCTCCAAATATGTCGGGCAAATCGGTGACCGGCGGCTTAACTGAAGCGATTCAGCGATCCGGGGCTGGAAAGCGTGTTGCCAGTCAGCCCCTGTCGATGCGCATCGCTAGAAATCATGCCGTCCTCCAGGACCGCGCACATCGCGACGAACAACATGATCGCGACTGCCATGAGGCCCGCGTAGCCGATGATCCTGAGCGTCTTCATTTCGCCTCCTGCCATAAACGATGGCTGTCGCGATCTGAATCATCTTGCGGCTTCACTGCCACGGATGAGATCGCCGCCGTTGACCAGCCATCGCATGACGAGCACGTGAACGCGACGCCCTATCTCAATCCGAAATAGCCGAGGACGAACAGAACGATGACCACGGCTCCAACGAGCCAGACGATGTTGTACATGACAAACCTCCCCTCAAGTTAGACACTGGCCTGCTCGGTTGCGCGACTGGTGGGCCACTGGGCCACACGGGCGGAACTTGCAGCGATACCCGGCGTTCTGCCGCAACAAAGGCTTGCGCGGTTGCGCCGGTTATCGGTTCAAATGCGCGCCTCGCGACCGAGATCCTGGAATCCCGGTGCGCGAAGGACGCAACGTCACGTTCTCGCATGCGGCAGCGTATGTCTGTACGGTAGTAGCCGAAGTGAGGTCGCGATGCGTTCCGTACGATATGCATTCGCCAACTCGGTTTGAGCGCATCCCTCGCCAGGTATACGAACCCGAATGGCCATGACCGACGGCCGGCTGCGTCAATGGAGCATGCGGCGCTCGTCGACGACGCATATTCGCGATGTGGTGCCTGGTCCCGCTGCCGTTGCCGAGCCGGGGGCTTCTATTTTTATTCTTCCGATTCGCGTCGCGATGTTCGATCGCACACGGCCGACCCCATGCCAGTCGGATGTAACCCGTTTCGTGAAGCACGGTGCGAGGGGGAATGCCCCCCCGCCCGTGAAGCCCCCGTATTCAATCAGGTCTTTTTGACAGATTCCTTCGCGTCGCCAAGATTCTTTCGGGCCTGGCCGGCCGCTTGCTGGAGATCGCCTTTGACTTCCTGTTTCGTGTTGTGCGTGGCCCGGCCAATGACTTCATTCACCTTGCCTTTTACCTTCTCGGCAGTTCCCTTGACTTGATCCTTGTTCATGGTAGAGCTCCAATACGTAACGGGTTCGTGGATGATGCAGCGATCTTTTGCCGTCGGGTGATGACACGGTCCGACCGATGGGTCGGCATTCGATGAAAATCCTCTGTTATCCAGATCGTTCGCCCGGCTGGCGAGTGCGCTTCAGTGTTGCGGCGGACGATTCGTGACAACGTCGCGCGTCGCTATCCAGTACGGCTGCCGATCGTAGAACTTGTGAAGCGACGCCCCCCACTGCTCGTCCGCCATCGACGGCCAATGGTCCTTGTCGAACGCGGGGGCATTTTTTACGTGGTCCGCGGTAACGTCGAGCCGGAAGCATTTTTCGTCCGTGTCCAGGGTCAGCGCACTCCACGGAATCGCGTAAAGTTTGCCGCCGATGCCGAGAAAGCCCCCGCTCGACAGCACGGCATACGCGATCCGGCCGCTGCGTACGTCCAGCATGATTTCTGTAATCTTCCCGATGTCCACCCGGTCGGACGTGAAGAGTTTATTGCCCTTGAGCGTATCGGCCTCCATCACGTTGGGGCCTGGTCCCTCGCCGGTCCCGCTGCCGACAATCGAGGCACCTGTATCGCTGGTCGATGACCGATGGGTCTGGTCTGGTATCGTCATGATTCCCTCCTGGGTTCGTTTCGCGGAACGCCGGCGCGGATCGCCGGCTCGCCGTGATGGACGGCACACACACCGGTCACGCGATATGCGTCGCATGGCCGCCGTTCGCGTCGTCTGCCAATGCCCGCCACTACACGAGCAAGATCGAGTGTTACGTTCAAACAGCCTTTCCGCAGCGGCACGCGCTACCGGAGCAGTCGTTGCCCACCGCCCGGTTTGCAGACCTGCCGTTGACGACGGCATCAGAATTCGCCGGCTGTCCCGGCCGTGATGGCGTCGGGTACACACAATGCCGACGGTTACGTGTCGTACAGGCATCGCATCTCGCCGCCCTGTGCACTGCGCGCCCGCCGTTCACGTGGGAGATCCAGGACATTGAAGATGGAGAGCGAATCGCAACAATGCGCGTAGCCAGGATAGGAAGTCGGTACGGCGCCGTACGGGGCCGCGAAAAGGAACTGGCGGATCCACAACAGCATGGCAGCGGCGACGTCTGCCGTGAGGACAATACGGGAGAGCGGGCGGTTGAATCCGCAGCCGGATTCGGTCATCGGGCCGAGCGTTCATGCCGACGTTCGAGCATCGGCCAAGTTCAGCTATCGGATGTTCGAGCACTGCTTCTTCACGAGTGGACCGAGCTTGTAGCCGGAGTTCCGCCAGAGCGATTGAGAGGCGCTCGCTCGACAGACGCACTGGATAACGATCGGCGCCCCCACTCGACCGCATGCCGATCGGAGCCGATCCTCAGATGAAAACGAACATAGCGATCACTTGGATTTCACCTTGGTGGTGATCCAGCTATCGGACACCGCGCGCTCCGTCTTCGCGACGGCGCCAGGTTTGGCCGGCTTGCCGGCATCCACCGGCACCGCGAGGTTGTCACTGACACGCTGAACCCCGTCGACCGACCGGGCCGCCGATTCGGCCACCGACTTCGCGTGCAAGCTGCTTACCGTTCCGTCGAGTGTGACCACGTCGTCGACGGTGGTGACGCTGATATCGGATTTTCCGAGACCCTCTTCACCCATCAGCCTGGCTTCGACCTTCGCCGCGATGGCGGTGTCGTCGATCGCGGTACCGACGCTGCTGGCAGTTTTGGACATCGAACTTTCGCCGGCAGCGAAGCACGCCGCGCCGGTGCCCAAACCGGCCACCAGCCCGACTGCAATCAGTGCAGTGCGGATCGATGTATGACTCGACAAGATCCTTTTCACGAGCTGCCTCCAATGCGTCGTATGAACGACTTGATCCGAACAACATGCACGATCTCCCGGTATCGAAACGTACGGTTCAATCGGCGTCCGATGTGCAGCGATGCCGCAGCCCGTTGGCAGCGGCGAAATCCTCGCGGATCTCGTGACGACAGAATCGCATCGCTGCGAGCCAATCTCGGTCCGGCGCGTAGTTATGCACGGGATGTACGGGCTCAGTCTGTCCAATGCCGGACGGTTTGCTCGCGCGCGCGGCGCGCGGAACCGGAGCGGACTCCGTACTTGCTCGAACCGGCCAGTCTCAGGGCCTTGCACAGACGACGGCAGTGAGGATGAACGGAATGACCTGATGCGCGACGGCCTTGCTGCCCGCTAACCGAGAATGCGCTTCGACCGAATCGATCGGCGCCTTGACGACTACGCCGTAAATCGAACCCGGCAGAGGTCGACCGGTTCCCTGCCTGAACAGCGCGTCATACTGCGCATAGGCGAACACGGCATAGACGCTGAAGCCGAACACCGTGAGCGCTGCGTCGCGGGTGGGTCGGAACGCGTTGACCGAATTCTGTTCGACCCGCATCGGATCGCGATCGATATAGCCGTGATTGAACAGGCGCACGATGAACGCGTGCGCGTCGGTGGTGCAGTCGAACTGCGCGTCCAGCGCATAGGCTTGGCTCGGCGCGGGGGTGAGCCCGACTCCGCCTGCAAAGCATGCGGCCAGCGCGTTGAGGAGGGTTTTTCTCATGACAGTCTGCGCGGACCTGATAAGTCCGCCATGCTCGTTAGCCGTACCACCTGCCCGGCCGCCTTGCGTCGGAATCGATTGCGGGCGATCTGCGCAAGGCGGCGCTTGCCGCGTCATACCCGGCAACCGCAAGCGCGCCGACCCGGTCTCACGGATGCGCGGCGGCCACCCGTTTCGAGATGCAACGGTACGCCAACGATGATCCACGAAGGGACCTTTCCCGACAGGATTCTCGAGCCTCCTATATCCGCCCCAGCAGGAGGAGCACAACTACGACGAGCAGCACCACGCCCAGCAGGCCGCTGGGCATATAGCCCCACGAACGGCTGTGCGGCCAGGTCGGCATCGCACCGATCAATATGAGCACCAGCACGACAATCAGTATTGTTCCCAACATGGACCTTCTCCTTTCGACTGAGTGTTTCGACGAACCCGTCGCCGCCCGCGCTTGGGACCCGGAACCTTCCGGGCCTTGCGCGAGGTATCGCCGCACAGTTCAATTTGATGCCGTTGGACATCTGCAATGTGTGTGAGAAACCTGCCCGGCAAAGTGAAATTGACATCGATCAGCCACGCAGTCGGTACGGTGGAGGACATCGAGATATCCGTTTTGCTGCCCCCGGGATCGGCAACGCCGCAGCGAACTCGACTCCTCGCGTCGTCAGCGTGCGCTGGCATGACTGTGTCCCGGGTACGGCACCGTACCGACTTCAATCCAGACGGCGAGCAACGTAGGCCGTACGCTCGAAGTGTCTGTTTTATCGCGTTCGATACGTATCGTCCCGTCTTACTTTCATCGTTCCCGCCACGCCGCGCCGCGTGACATGCACGAGAGTGATCGCTGACGCAACGCGTCGATCGCCCGTCGCAGTGTCTGAATCGACGGGCCGATCGCCAATGGGGTTGGGTTGGCAAGTCGAGTTTTTCGGCCTGCATGGGACGCATCCGCGCCGAAAGCACCCATCAGAATGGACGATATCGCGGGCGTCAGCCGTCATGTTCGATTTCAAGGAATTGCGCCCCGCGAGGCCAGCAGCGCGCATCGAGCCTCCTGAAACACCCAGCGTGCAGGGTTTGATTACGCTTGCCGTTGGCGTCACGGTCATCGCCGCGCTCTATTTTGCGCGCGAGATCCTGATCCCGTTCACGCTGGCGATTCTGCTCAGCTTCCTGGTCGCTCCCCTCGCCAATCTTCTTGGCCGCATCAAGCTTGGCCACGTGGCCTCGGTTCTCCTTGCGGTGACGATGTCGGTCTCGGTGATCGTCGTGCTTGGGGGGATAATCGCCACCCAGATCACGGACCTCGCTGTCGGCATCCCCCGTTATCAGGCGACGATCGACAAGAAGATCTCTGTCGTGCATGGGCTCACGGTCGGAAAATTGAACCGGCTGGCGGGTACCGCCGGTCAGGCGCTTCAACGGGCAACCGTCGATCAGCCGAAAACGATCCACGAATCTTCGTCATCCTCGTCCGGCGCCCAACCGCCTGCGGCGCTTCCCGTCGAGGTGCGCGAGCCGGCCCAGACACCATTCCAGCTTGCACGGCGCATACTGTCTCCCGTCGTCAGTCCGCTCGAGACGGCCTTCATCGTATTTGTCGTCACCATCGTCATTCTGTTGCAGCGCGATGATCTTCGGGACCGGGCTATCCGCTTGTTCGGTTCGAGAGATCTCCATCGGACCACCACCGCAATGGACGAAGCCGCGCGGCGCCTCAGTCGATATTTCGTTTCGCAACTCGGCTTGAATGCGGGCGTGGGCGTCGTGATCGGAACCGGGCTGTTCATCATTGGCGTACCCAGCCCGGTGCTGTGGGGGATTCTGGCCGCGCTGTTGCGTCTTGTCCCCTACGTCGGAATCTGGATCTCCGCCATTCTGGCTACCGCACTCGCCGCAGCCGTCAGTCCGGAATGGACGATGGCGATCTGGTCGATGGTGCTTTTCGTGACCGTCGAGCTGCTGGCCGGTCAGGCCGTCGAGCCACTGCTGTACGGCCATAGCACCGGCCTTTCCCCGTTTTCGGTCGTCGTCGCTGCAATCTTCTGGAGCTGGATATGGGGGCCAATCGGGCTCATCCTGTCCACTCCGCTGACACTTTGCCTGCTGGTCCTCGGTCGCCACGTAACGCGGCTCGAATTTCTCGACGTGCTGCTTGGCGACCAGCCCGCGCTGTCTCCAGTCGAAAATTTCTACCAGCGAGCGCTCGCCGGCGACCCCGATGACGCAGTAGAGCAAGCCGGGATACTGCTTCGCGACCGGCCGCTGTCCTCCTATTACGATGAAATCGTTCTCAAGGGCTTGCAGCTTGCGGCCGACGATGTCTTGCGCGGCGGCGTAACGCCGGCACAACTGGCGCGAATCGAGACTACGGTCAACGACCTCATCGAGGGCCTCGATGGTTTCGCGGACACCGATCCGGCTATCGATGCAGCAGCAGCCGACAGGGGCACACCGGCTGCGCCTGCTGCCGGACAAAAGGCATCGTGCCAACCGGCTCAGAACGCTCCTTCGCCTGGCATCGAAGCTCGCCCGGTTCGGCATGCTGACAATCAGGTCCTTTGCATAGCAGGCCGGGGGCCGCTCGACGAGTTGGCATCGGCCATTCTCGTCCAGCTTCTCGGCAAGCACGATCTCGATTGCCGGGTGGTCAACCATGATGCGGCCTCGCGCGTCCGGATCGACGGTCTGGACGTCACCGCAGTGACGATAGTGTGCATTTTTTATCTAGACATCAATGGAATCCCGTCCCACCTGCGTTACCTTTTGCGACGCGTGCGGCAGCGCTTGCCGGACGCGTTGATCGTCGTCGGCCTCTGGCAGGCAGGCGATACCGATCAGTGGCCCGAGGATCTCCAGAGTGCGATCGGCGCCGATCACTATGCCACTTCGATCAGGGATATGGTCGACGCATGCATTGTCTCGACCGGCACGGCAAGCGTGTTCGGACCCGAGCCGAAGCCTGACGGCGTTGCAGCGTAACTGGCATACGGCGACAAGGACGTGTGGCTGCTTGCATTTGCGGCGCAAGCGCCGGTCTTCGAGTCGGGTCACGCGCTGCTCCGTCGATCCGGTCGTGCAACGGCGGCGCGCAAGCGTCCGGCACCGGACAGACGCCGGTCGGGCGTCGGCGCACAGATGATCTATTCGATCGAACTCGCGCGCAATGACGGCAATCCCTTCGCGAGTCCATCGAATTCCTTTGGAGATCGATCATGAGCCTCATTGCCCCCCCATCCCGACCGCGAACTGCATCGGCGCTCGCGATAGCGGTTTTTCTCGCGATAACGGCATTCGCCAATCCTGCGAACGCTGCCTCCACCGTGCAGACTCAAGCACCTGCAAGCGCGATGACCGTTGCGACCCACGACCAGATCGATACACGCATCAATAACCTTCACGACAGGCTTCAGATCACCGCCGCGCAGGAAGAACTTTGGCGCAAGGTCGCGCAGGTCATGCGCGAAAACGCGGCCACGATGGACTCGCTCAGACAGGCGCGAACCAGTCACGCCAACAGCATGAGCGCCGTCGACGATCTCAAGTCCTATGGCCAGGTCGCCGACGCCCATGCGGACGGCATCAGAAAGCTCACTCCTGCGTTTCAGGCGCTGTACGACAGCATGTCCGACGCCCAGAAGAAGAATGCCGATCTGATTTTCCGGACTGACCATCAACACTCCGCAAAGAAGGGGTGATCTCGAGATACCCGCAGCAGGAAGCGGACCGGCGCCGCAGTCAGGTTCCGGATCTCAGACAGGAGAACATCATGAAAATCCCAGAAGTACACACCGCGTTCATAGGCTCGATGACGACCAGAATCATGACGACGGTCGGCTTGGCCCTGGCTATCGGCGGCATGTCCACGGCGCCGGCTTTCGGCGCAGACTACGGCAACTACGAGAACCAACAGCAGTATGGCGCGAATGACGGCTATCAGCGTTACCCAAGCCAACCACAGCAACATCGCATGGGTGACGGTTATTGGCAGAACCACGGGCATCAGTGGGATCACCGCAATCGGCAGGTTTATCGACATCCGGGCAATGACTACCGTCGCGGCGACTACTACGACAACCGGGACTATGTGTATGCACCACCACCCGTGGTGTATGCGCCACCACCCGTGGTCTATGCCCCGCAGTCGTCGCCGGGCGTCAGCCTGTTCATACCGCTCCGGTTCCGGTAGGGTGCGGGATCGCACGGGGCTTTGTCCGCTGGGTCGGATGGCAGCGAAACCGGGAGAGACCGCTGTTCGGGCTGTCTCGGTTTCTTTGCTTCGCGATTGCCGCGCAACCAGCCTTTTGCGGTGACCTTATTGCGATTCCATTCTGTTCGGATTGCGCGACCGCGCGGAGGACAACATGCATAAACCTGCGGAGCTTGCCGAAAAATTCTTTGGCGTACCCTATGAATCATTGGACGAGCGCGCGAAGAATGTTGCACGTCTCGTTTCGGAACGAAAGCGCATAGCGAGAGACTCCACGAAAGAACTGGATGCAGCGGCAACGCGCGGCCAGCGCGCGGCAGATGCCGTTGCCGCCTTCGGCGGGTCGTGGATATTCATCACGTGCTTTATTGTCGTCATGGTCGTGTGGGTCGGCCTGAATTCGCTGATTCTGGCAACGTACAGCAAGGCCTTCGATCCTTACCCGTATATCTTGCTCAACCTGTTTCTCTCGATGCTGGCAGCGATCCAGGCACCCATTATCCTGATGGCCCAGAACAGGCAGTCATACAAGGACCGGGTGTCTGCCGAACATGATTACGAAATCAATCTGAAGGCCGAACTCGAGATCATGTTGCTCCATGAAAAGCTGGACGGGTTGCGCGAGGAGCAATGGACTGAATTGCTGAACATGCAGAAGGAACAGATGGCGGCGCTGAAGAACCTGCTCGAGTCCGGCAGGACGTGAGCGATGGGGCATCAGGTTCGCCAGCGTCGCGAAACGACGCGAATCGGTCATGATGATGCGCGCCGGGCGAACGCTGACCGGCGATGTTCATGTGATGACCGCGGCCGACCTACCATCCTTCCCGCTGCCCGTCCTTATGCGGCCACCGGTCATCGGGATGCCAGGAATGATTCATGTGGTCGCGGGAAGCGCCGCCTCGGTTCCATCCGCTTTCGTGACCGCCGCCGTACGCGCCGCCGTACCCCCCATTTCGATCACCGCGATAGCCGTCGCCGGGTACCCAAAGGCATCCGGCAAGCACGGTTGCAATAGCCGCAAGACAGACATAGATAGACGCACGCATGTTGCTCTCCTTGCCAGTCGCATTCGAGTGTGGCGCTTCGTTCGATCGACCGGGGACGCATGACGGAATCGTTCGCCGCCGATGTGACCCACGTCGATGTTCGTGAAAAGATCACGCACGAATGGATGGTTTCAGCAGATATCCTCCGGTCAACGAGATCGCGTGTCTGTACGGTGAAGGACGCTTGCGGAGGCGGGCCGGTTGCGCGACATCGACCGACATTCACCCGCACACGACGCACGTGCTGCGAAGCTGAACGACACACCGGCCGACGCGGATGTCGCGTCTTTGTACGCTGTCGTACCGCGTCCGCGGCCGCCCTGGCGTAGCGTCGAAGCTCCACGAACAACCAGGAGACGATGATGCTGCGACGAACATTCCTGTGGGGCACGCCGGGATCCATCCTGGCGATCGGCCTCGCGGTCTCGGGATGCACGACGACCGGTACATCCGACGCGAGCGGCCACCAGGTCGACAAGCGCCACACCATCGATGCAGGCGTCGACTCGACCCTCGCACGTCTTTACACCAGCGCCAAAGGCTCGCGCGAACTCGTCGGCAAGGCGCGTGGCGTACTGGTGTTCCCGTCGGTCATCGCGGCCGGATTCTGGATCGGCGGTCAGTACGGCGAAGGCTCGCTGCGCGTTGCCGGCAGCACGGTCGGGTATTACAGCACCACGACCGGCTCGATCGGGCTGCAGATCGGTGCGCAATCGAAGGCCATCATTTTCCTGTTCATGACCCAGGACGCGCTTGACCGGTTCCGTAACAGCGAAGGCTGGTCGGTGGGCGGCGACGCATCGGTGGCAGTACTGAAAGTCGGCGCGAACGGCAACATCGACACCAGCACCGCGACCGCGCCGATCGAAGCGTTCGTGCTGACGAACAGCGGATTGATGGCGGGTGTGACGCTTGAAGGAACGAAGATCACCAAGCTGACGGCGCTGTAGCGCTCAAAAGCCAGCCAGGCGAACGAGCGGCCAACGCGGCGGCGAATCTGGACTCAACTCGCCTGATACGCACGTAAGCGCAAGCGTGTTCGTGCGTGGCGCTTGTCCGGCAATGTACCTGATGCACGCGAATCATCGCGGCGCGTCATTCCGCGGTCGACGCCGCCCAGGCCTGGCGACCGCGATTTCCCGTCAATCGCGCCGTGAGATATCGGTTCCGTATCGAGCGCGCGCGATTGCGCGTACCTTGATGAGACATGTATCGGCACTATAATTTTTGAAGGTCGATTCGCATTCGAACGGTCGGTCATCCCGAACTCATCGGGAAAAGGGACACATTGTCGTCACCCTCCCGTCCGGTCGCCGGATCGATAACGTATGATGGTTGGCCGCTCCCACCGATTCCCGCTGCATCCACGTCGGCCGGAGTCTCCATCGTCAACCGAGTGCAAGCGCAGGAGCCACGCATGCAGGACAACCCGCCCATTATCGAAAACCACCTGCTTGCCGCGCTGCCGGAAAACGAGCGCGCCCACCTCGCCGCACACCTGACGCTCGTCGACATGCCGTTGGGGAAAGTGCTGTACGAGTCGGGCGGCCAGCTTCATCACGTCTATTTTCCGACCACGTCGATCGTGTCGCTGCTGTACGTGATGGAGGACGGCTCGTCCGCGGAAATCGCGATCGTCGGCCATGAAGGCATGATCGGCGTGTCGCTGTTCATGGGCGGCGAAACGACGCCGAGCCGAGCCGTCGTGCAAAGCGCGGGGCAGGCCTACCGGCTCGACGCGGGCATCCTGAAAGAAGAATTCCGGCGCGGCAACTCGATGCAGCGCCTGCTGTTGCGCTATACCCAGGCGCTGATCACGCAGATGGCTCAGACCGCGGTATGCAACCGGCATCACTCGATCGATCAGCAACTGTGCCGCTGGCTGCTGCTCAGCCTCGACCGTCTGCCGTCGAACCAGCTGCGCATGACGCAGGAGCTGATCGCCAACATGCTGGGCGTGCGCAGGTCGGGCGTGACGGAAGCGGCATTGAAGCTGCAGGACGCGGGCCTCATCCGCTACAACTACGGTCATATCGAGGTGCTGGATCGGCCGGGGCTCGAAAAGCGCGTGTGCGAATGCTACAGCGTGGTCAAACGCGAATTCGATCGCCTGCTTCCTGATCTGAAGCGCCTCTAGCCGCGACTGCGACGCACCGTGGCGCGAACGGCCCGAATGCGATATTCCGTGAGCATACGACTGTCGACGCGACGAAACCTCTGCGTGACATCGTTTCATCCGGCTACCCAGTACGGCGTCCGGTTGTAGTACTGGTGAAGCGACATTCCCCACTGCGATTGCGTCATCACCGGCCAATGCTCGTCGTCGAAGCCCGGGGTGTCCTTGACATGCGCACCGGTCACATCCAGATGGAAACACTTGTCGCCGATATCGTATTTCATCGCACTCCACGGAATGGCGCAAAGCATCTCGCCCGTTCCTCCGCTGGAAGCAACCGCATAGGCAATTCTGCCGTGGTGCAAGTCGAGCACGATGTCGAAAACACTTCCAACATCCTCGCCGTCCGACGCAACGATCTTGCTTCCCTTCAGTACATCCGCAGTCCTCACCATAGGGCCGGGCTCGTCGCCTGAATCGCGTTCGACAAGCTTGCCCCCGTTGCCGTCATCCACAGGTCGATCGGGGGGGTGAAGCGTCGTCATGATGTCCTCCTTGGACAAGATTCGGGAATATCCGTCTCGTGCGCAGCGTCGACATCGACAATGGCACTCGACGCACGAGAAAACGCTGCGCGCACCGGCATCGGAAGTCGGTACGGTTCCGTACCCGGGAAGACCGGGAATATCGGCTCGCCGTCGCTCTGACCGATGCCTCCGCGTTCATCGATATCGCTGAATGCCGGCGACGACTCGATGGATCCCGGTCACGCAAGGCGTTGGCACGCATCGCGCAACCTGCGCTAACGGTGCTTGATGTGTGACGATTTCCGGTGATGCTTTCGATGGGCCGGGCGGGAAATCATCCGGGTGACACCGCCTATCGACGGCGGATCGCTGGCGGGGAACGTCCCCTCGACCGCGTCGTCGACATTGCGCTCGCTCTTGCTGCCGTTCGTATGCTTCTCTCGATACCTGCTGCGCATAACCGCCTCCATGGAGCTGATGGTCGGACCGGGCTGCCCCGGATTCGACTGGCCGCCTGCGGCCGGCCCGCCAATGTGGAATACCGCTGGTCACGACGCCAGCATAGGCCCCATTTGAAAATTACGCAGGGCACGAGCGGACCCTGGCGATCTTCACCGCTTCGTGATCCTGATGACAAAAAATCGACAGGATGTTTCGCGACATGTCGGGAGGGGGACGGTTCGCCGCCGGATCGCCCCCGCACACGCTTTGTACGGTTTCGTACCGCATCGGCCATTCGTCGCGTGTAGCGTCTCAAGCATGCCGGCCATCCGAGGGGACGCGCTCGGCAGGAATCGCTCCGCACCGACGGACGTACGGCTGGACGCCGCCGCACGGCAGGCATGCCAGCCGGATCACCGACGTGCCGAGCATCGATCTGGCGAGGAAATCATGTTACGAAGCATCCGAAGGTTGCACGGAGACACGGTTCGAGCGAAGGACGGCGATATCGGGCGTATCCATCAGGCCTACTTCGACGACGACAACTGGTGCATCCGCTACCTCGTCGTCGAGACGGGCGACTGGCTGCACGACAGGCAGGTGCTGGTCTCGCCGTATTCCGTCACGCATGCCGACCCCGAAACCCGCACGCTATACGTCAACCTCACGCAACAGCAGGTGAGAGACAGCCCGAACGTGGACACGCACAAACCGGTATCGCGCCAGCACGAGATCGAGTACCTGCGTTACTACAACTACCCGACTTACTGGGGCGGCCCGAACCTTTGGGGGATGGGCGCGTATCCGGCTTTCGATCCCGCCGGGCCGTCGCAGGATCCTGAAGCGGGCGATCCGCTCGTCTCTCGCACCGCGCCGGCCAGCGCAGCGGCGGATACGCATCTGCACAGCACCCGCGAGGTCGACGGATATCGGCTCGAAGTCAAGGACGGACATATCGGCCACGTGTCCGACTTCATTTACGACGATGAAGCCTGGGTGATCCGCTATCTGGCGATCGACACGTCGAGCTGGTGGTCGACCGGCAAGGAAGTGCTGATCGCGACTCACTGGCTCGACCAGGTGGACTGGCCGACGGAAACGGTATCGACCACGCTCACGCGCGACGCGATCCGCCGCAGCCCTCCATACGACGACTCGCAGCTCGTGCATCGCAGCTACGAGATCGAGTTGCACGAGTTCTACGGCAAGCACGGCTATTGGCACGGCGACCGATAACGCTGACCCGCGCCATGGCTAGCCAACGCAACCACCATCCCGTGCGGGATATCCCGTAACCGGACGCCAGGGAGCAACTGCATGACCTCAACCGATTTCCCGCCAACCGAAGGTTCGGCACTCGATGCACTCTGCATCAATACGCTGCGCTTCCTGTCGATCGATGCCGTGCAGAAAGCGGCGAGCGGCCATCCAGGCTTGCCGCTCGGCGCCGCGCCGATGGCCTATGCGTTATGGATGCGCCATCTCAAGCATCACCCCGCCAACCCGGCGTGGTTCGATCGCGATCGCTTCATCCTGTCGGCCGGACATGGCTCGATGCTGTTGTACAGCCTGCTTCACCTGACCGGCTACGACCTGCCGCTCGATCAGATCGGGCGCTTCCGGCAATCGGGCAGCCTCACGCCCGGCCATCCGGAGCGCGGCCTCACGCCGGGCGTCGAGACGACGACCGGCCCGCTCGGCCAGGGCTTCGCCAACGCCGTCGGCATGGCGATGGCGGAAGCGCAGCTCGCCGCGTGCTACAACCGTCCCGGCTTCGAGATCGTGGATCACCACACCTACGCACTCGTCAGCGACGGCGACCTGATGGAAGGCGTCGCAGCGGAAGCCGCATCGCTTGCCGGCCATCTGCGGCTCGGCAAGCTGATCTGCCTGTACGACGACAATCGCGTCACGCTGTCCGCCGGCACCGCGATCACCTTCACCGAAGATCGCGCACAACGGTTCGACGCCTACGGCTGGCATACCGAAACGGTCGACGACGGCAACGACCTGGCCGCCATCGACGCGGCGCTGGCCAACGCACGTGCGGAGAAGCTGCGTCCGTCGTTGATCCTCGTGCGCACGCATCTCGGCTACGGCTCGCCGAACCGGCAGGACACGTACCAGGCTCACGGATCGCCGCTCGGCGATGCCGAGGTGCGCCTGACCAAGCACAACCTCGGCTGGCCGCCCGACCCCGCATTTCATATCCCCGCACCGGCGCTCGCGCATTTTCGTCGTGCGTTGACGGAGGGGCGGGCACGGGAAGATCACTGGAACGCGCGATTCGCCGCCTATGCGCGCGCGTTTCCCGAGCTGGCCGAGATGCTGCTGAACACGGTGCGCGGCACGCTGCCCGACAGTTGGGACCGCGATATCCCGGTCTTTCCGGCCGATCCGAAAGGCATCGCGACGCGGGTCGCATCCGGCCAGGTGCTGAATGCCCTCGCCTCCCGCGTACCGTCGCTGGTCGGCGGCTCCGCCGATCTGAATCCCTCCACCTTCACCGCGCTGACCGGGCACGGCGATTTCGAGGCCGCCGGCATGAATGCGCTCGACCGGCAAGGCTCCGACGGCGGCGGCTGGAGCCGCAGCGGCCGCAATCTGCATTTCGGCGTGCGCGAGCATGCGATGGGCGCCATCCTGAACGGCCTGGCGACCCACGGCGGCATCCTGCCGTTCGGCGCGACCTTCCTGATCTTTTCCGACTACATGCGGCCGCCGATCCGGCTCGCCGCGTTGATGCGCCTGCAGGTGATCTATGTGTTCACGCACGACAGCCTCGCGCTCGGCGAGGACGGTGCGACGCATCAGCCGATGGAGCAGCTGGCCGGCCTGCGCGCGATCCCGGGCCTGCTGGTGATTCGACCGGCCGATGCCAACGAGACGGCCGTCGCGTGGCGGGTGGCGCTCGAAGCGCGGGAGCGGCCGACCGCGCTGGTCCTGACCCGTCAGGACGTACCGACCATCGATCGCCTCCGCTTCGCGCCGGCCGAGGGCTTGCGGCGCGGCGGCTACGTGCTGGCCGACGCCCCCGACGGCCGCCCCGCGCTGATCCTGATCGCGACCGGCTCGGAAGTCGCGCTCGCGCTGGCGGCGCAAGTCGAGCTGCTCGCGCGCGGCGTGGCGGTTCGGGTGGTGTCGCTGCCCTGCTGGCGATTGTTCGACGCTCAGCCTCAGCCATATCAGGACGCCGTGCTGCCGAAGTCGGTCGGCGCGCGGCTGGCGATCGAAGCGGGGGTGTCGCAAGGCTGGCACCGCTATGTCGGCGATCGTGGCGACGTGCTCGGCGTCGCGGGTTTCGGCGCGTCGGCGCCGGGCGCCGAGCTGATGCGCGATTTCGGCTTCACGGTCGAGAACGTCTGCGACCGCGCGATGAAACTGCTCGCTTGAGCCATCGGCGATAGAGATCCCCGGTACCCGATGGCCGGCCGTGCTCAATGCGCGGCCGGCTTGCCCGCTCGACGCTCGAGCATGAGGATAAGGGCGATGATGCTGACGAAATGCGTGCGTTCCGACGGCGTCAGACTGCCGTGTTCCAGAATCGATTCCAGCCGGATTCGCCAGAGTGCCCATGGCGCAGGCTCACCGGGCGCGACGCGTGCAATGAGTCGTTCGAGCGAACGCAGGTCTCCCTCGATTGCTGTGTGGGCCATGGCAGTGCTCCGGTGGTCGTCAGGGTCGGGGAACAGTCTATGACGACCCGCGGCGCCGCTCTGCCCGCTACCGTACATCGTATGCGTGCCGTTTCGGGTACGCGTTCCCGAGCGCTTCAGCCGCGGGCACGCGTGGCTGCGAATGCAATGGTCATGCCCGGTCCTTTGTCCGCCATCCGACAGACGCCGAACCGCCTCGCTGCGAACGTGGGACGATCGGCGCGATACTGTGCGATGAGTGCGAGGCCTCGACGCCCCGAGCGTGCCCCACGTACAGCTCCACGACGCCACATGGCGACCTGCAACCGAAGCGCGGCGAGCGCGACGTTATTCATGCGGGGAATGCAAATTGACCGAAACGATCGGATGCCTCATCTTCGGAGCCCTGCTGATTTTCATGGGACTCATCGGATCGTCGCTCGAGCGCCTGCCGCTGAGTGCGGCCATGGTGTATCTCGGGATCGGCTTTCTGATCGGCCCGGCCGGCATCGGCATCCTGTCCATGACATTGCCGGACGACGTCGCGCGGTTGCGCATCGCCGCCGAAATCGGCCTGCTGATCTCGCTGTTCGCGATCGGCCTGAAGCTGCGTGTCCCGCCCGTCGATCGCCGCTGGATGCTGCCGCTGCGGCTCGGCGTCGTCGCGATGATCTTCACCGTCGCGTCGATCGCCGCACTCGGCGTGCTGGTGTTGCATTTGAGTCTCGGCGTCGCGGTACTGCTGGGCGCGATGATCGCGCCGACGGACCCGGTACTTGCTCATGACGTCGGCGTGCGCGACGCGGGCGACGTCGAGCTGGTGCGTTTTTCGTTGTCCGGCGAAGGCGGGATCAACGACGGCACGGCCTACCCGTGCGCGGTGCTCGGCCTGCTTTTGTGCAGTTCCGGCACGACGTCGGCGCTTCACTGGAGCATGGTCGGCGGCATTGCATGGGGCATCGCGTCCGGCGTGGGCACCGGCTGGCTGTTCGGCTTCGTCACCGCCCGGCTCGTCGCATTCCTGCGCAGCCGTCACGGCCAGGCGCTCGGCTTCGAGGGGTTCTTCGCGCTGGGCCTGATCATGCTGTCGTACGGCGTGACGCTCGCCATTCATGGCTACGGGTTCCTGGCCGTATTCGCGGCGGGCGTCGCGATGCGGCGCGTCGAGCATCGAACGAGCGGCCGGAAGACGCCGAAGGAGACGGTCGGCGTCGTGGACAGCGAGGATGTCGAGGCCACCGCCACCGATCCCGACAAAGCCCATGCGTTCGTCGCGGAATCGGTCATGGGATTCACTACCGAGCTGGAACACATCGCCGAAGCCGTGCTGATCCTGCTGATCGGCGCGCTCGTGTCCCGCTATTGGGCAGGCATGCTGACCTGGACGGGCGTGGCCGTGGTCGCGACACTGCTGTTCGTGATCCGGCCGGCAGCCATCCAGCTCGCGCTGATCGGGTCCCGGGCGTCGCACCGCCAGCGCCGCTTGATCAGCTGGTTCGGCATTCGCGGCGTGGGTTCGCTGTATTACCTGATGCTGGCCCTCGAGCAAGGGCCGCGCGCGGACCTGTTGCCGCTGGTGCCGTGGGTGCTGGCCATCATCGCCGTGTCGATCGTGCTGCACGGCATTTCAGCGGCACCGCTGATGCGCCGCTATGCGTGAAATCGCGAACGTCGCGGCGCATCATTCCGGCCGCGCGACCTCGATTGCAATCGGCACGCGACGGCGCAACCGGGCAACGCACCGGCACATCGTTGCGCGGTCGACTCCGTGCGGACCTGGCGACGGCAGCGGTTCGACGATCGCGGGTGCCGCCTGCAAGGTTCGAGACCCGCTTTTTCGTGGCTGGCCCGGCTCAGTGGATATGTCCGCCGAACAGCCCGAGCAACCCGATGACGATCAGGTACATCGCGACGATGTAATTCAACAGACGGGGCACCACAAGAATCAGAATGCCGGCGATCAGCGAAACCAGTGGTCCCGCGCTCGTGAGGATGTTCATACGCCCTCCGCAAGATTGAAAACAACACATGAATACAAAGCCGCCCCGCCTCCGACGTTCGTGACAGCGGCTCGAGCCCGGCGACACGCGAGCCTTCGGCAGTCGTGCAACGGTGCGCAAGGGTCGGGCCGGCGCCCGCGTCGATGGTGTGGCGTTGGTCGATCTGGCTGCCACTGGCGTCGGCGGTGTCGGTCGTCGTGCATCCCGGAACTACTACACCGATAGCAAGGATCGATCCCGGCGCACCTCATGGAAATGTTCGTCGCAGCCTGATTCGCCGCGGATTGTTCGTGGATATACTGACGCTACACACGGGCGAATGCGAATGCGGTACGAAAGCGTACCGAGCGTGCTAAAACAGACAACCTATACAAGCCCTCGTCGCGGCGATCGCCCCGATCGCCGCCCGCATGCATCCGCTGGTGCGCCGGCGCCGACTCGCGTACGGCATCGTACCGACTTCCGTCACGATCGCGCGCAGTGTGTTTTCGGGCGTCCGGAGTGTCCCGCGCCAAAGCGCCCGATACGACGCTTCGATGGTTCCGGGTTTCGTACCGGTGAAACGGGCGCCCCATGTCAAGGAGCAATGTCATGAACAGGGATCAGGTGAGAGGCCGCATCGCGGAAGCGAAAGGCAAGCTGAAGGTCATGGTCGGCAAGGTCATGGGAAATCGATCGACCAGAATGCAGGGCAAGGTCGAGCAGGTCGTCGGCAAGACACAGGCGTCATTCGGCGACGCGAAAGAGCAACTCAAGAAGCGGCCGTAGGGCGTTCGCGCGAACGGTTCCGAAGCGAAGCGCCGCGCGATCGGGCGGCATGCCGCGGATTCGGTGGGTATCGACGGCGCGTGCGTGCATGCATCCGGCAATACCCGCTTCCCGACTGAGCGTCACGATGCCGCAGTGCGTCAGGTGTGATCGCCGTGTGCGGCACGTGGTTTGTGCTGCTCGTCTCCGACGCCGGGAAAGAACGCGTCCCACGCGTCCCGGACACCTTTCGCTGCGGTCGCATCCGCGGCAAACGTCTCCTGGTCGCCCGACTTGGCCGGATCGGAGCACAAGCCTCGCCAGCGCGTAAAGGCGAGCACCGGCTTTTCGGTCCATTCGCCGCCGCCGAACTTCGCAAATGCCGTGTCGCCGCTCACCAGTCGAACCTCATACCATCCGTCGCGAACCGGTGCATATCGATCCAGCGGAAACCATCGTGTAGATTGGATTTTCATCATTGCCTCACTTGTCCATTGGAGCGTTGTACGCGACAAAACTCCCGTCTCGTCCGGTCAATGCGCGCGCTAATCGGCGCACCGATTCAGCCACAGCCGGCCTGCGGCCGTCATATTGATCGAGCCGCCGGTGCGCGACTCGTATGCAAGCCCGTGAGTCAACAGTTCGTTGGCTATGGTGCGTGGAATATCCGCTTGGGAATCCGGAATTCGATCAAGCGATTTGAGGGTCTCGACGACCTCGGGTGAAAGTGGGATGCACATGGCTGCCTCCTCGGTATCGAGTTCATGGTAAATCTGGCAACACGCCTGCATCTGTACGGTATCGACTATTCTGAAGCGGGTTATTCCGGCACCGCAATTGCCGTATTGCAAACCGGCGATTCATCTGCATTGAAATATGCTTCGGCATCCGATATGTTCGTTGCCAAACCGGTATCGAACGCGCACACTGAAGACACCTGCCGGTTTGTTGTCAAGGCATCGGCGCCCTCGAATCCTTCGGCGCCAACGGTTGCTCTGTCAGGAGCACATCATGACCATTCCCACTGTCGAATATCGCGGACGTGAACTGCGTGTCTATTCGCAAATCCTGTTCCCGCCGTTCGGCGATCCCCACGCCCCCGGCCTGAAGCGCTTCGGTTCGATCGTGCGCATCGACACGATTCCGGCGACCTCGGCAACGGCACCGCGTTACTCGACCATTTTCGAGCATGGCGCTCCGCAAACGGCGGCGCTCGCACTCGACCTGGCGATGCAATTCGGCAAGGACATCGTGGATGGCAAGATCGCCGCTACGGCGATCTGATCCGTCTGCCGCATCCGGCTCGACGCGGCGCCTCGCGACGCGAGCACACCTCACTCAGAGGAGCAATCCATGAAATATCACTCAGGCCCCTCGATGGACCGGCGCGATGACGCGACCCGGCAAAAGCAACGGGACGATTTGGCCCGTGCCGACGTCGAACGCGCCGAAAAGCGCATCCGACACGATGCCGGCATCGATTCCAATGCGAGCAAGTGGCGTTATTCGCGTCCCGACAATCGGGCGAGATGAACTGCGCACCGTTGCACGCCGATCCCGCATCGCGGGCACGCCGGCGTGCCGCGATCACGCATACCGGCGCAGGCGCATCGAGAAATCGGCGATCGCCTTGATGCCGCTCTGCTCCGCACTACGGCACCAATCCTGCAACTGAACCAGCAATTGCTCGTGCGACGCGTGCGACCACGTCCATAGCTCGAGCAACGTCTCGTACATATCCACGTACACGCGTATTCGCCGGTTCGCATTGGGGCTCGTCAGCGCCCGTAGATCGGGCTTGTCCCGATGGCCCCAGGCCTGGCGCAGCCAGCGTTTCATGCCGAGCGCGAACGCGCGCTTGTCGTCGCGGCTCATGTCCTCGATGCGGCGCAGCTCCCGCCGGCAGGCCGGCTCGAGCATGCGCGCATAGGCGGCCAACACCGCATGCCGGTTGCGGATGATCGCTTGCAGCGTCGCGTCGTCGGCCACTGCCTTGTGCGGAAGCAGGCGCGGCTTCGTCGCGACTCGCCGAATGGTCGCGAGTCTCAACGCCGCCAGCAGGCGGATGTACAGCCAGCCGATGTCGAACTCGAACCAGCGGTTCGACAGCCTGGCGGACGTCACGTATGCGTGGTGATTGTTATGCAGCTCTTCCCCGCCGATCAGGATGCCCAGCGGGAAAAGGTTGGTGCTCGCATCGGGCGTCGCGAAATTCCGGTAACCGCTGAAGTGGCCGCAACCGTTGACCACGCCGCCGGCCCAGAACGGAATCCACATCATCTGGATCGCCCACGCCGCGACGCCGGGCAGCCCGAACAGCCCGACGTCGAGCACGGCCAGCAGCCCGACGCCGAGATTCGGATAGCGGGCATACACATGGCGTTCGAGCCAGTCGTCCGGCGTACCCGAGCCATATCTGCGCAGCGTTTCCTCGTTCCGCGCTTCCGCCCGATACAGTTCCGCACCGCGCAGGAGCACGGCCGCGAGGCCGCGGGTGCGCGGGCTATGCGGATCTTCCGGGGTCTCGCTTCTTGCGTGATGCTTGCGATGCACCGCGACCCACTGCGTGGTCAGCATGCCGGTCGTCAACCACAGCCAGAACCGGAAGAAGTGGCTGACGCCCGGGTGCAGTTCCAGCGCCCGGTGTGCCTGGCAGCGGTGCAGGTACACCGTCACGCTGATGATGGTGACATGCGTGAGCGCGAGCACGACCCACGCAAGCTGCCACCAGGACAGCCTCAGCTCGCCGTTCAGGAGAAATGCCGACATACCGGTCGTACTCCAAGCCACGCGCGTATCGCGCGCGCTTCGCCGTAACGGCGCATGCGCGTGCCGATTCCCTGCCCTTCAACCGGCCGGCCTATTTCCCGACCTGATTGCCGACAACCCCGCCGACGGCCGCGCCGCCCACCGTGCCCAACGCACTGCCGCCCGTCAGGACCGCACCGGCGACGCCGCCGACACCGGCCCCGATCACGGTATCCCTTCCGCGGCGAGACATATCGCCGCAACCCGCCAGCACGACAATCGTCATGGTGACTATCGTCATCTCGACTGCAACGGAATGTAGCTTTCTCATGATCATCTCCTCGGGTTGCCGCCGCGTCGGCCGATCCGGCACGACGCATGGAAACCCATGCGCCGACATCCCGATGGAATTCGAGACGTCGGTTCATGATGGACGGTGAATCGCGCACAGTCCGTCCGCTAACGTACCGGCCCGGATGCCGGCCTGCCGCTCACAGCAGCACCGCTTGCGCAGCCCCCAGCGTCACGACCACGCTGTGCCGCCGACCGTCGTCCACGAGCCGCACCGCCGCTTCGCCGGTGGCGAGCCGCACGCCATCGACGACGAGGCGCGACACGCCGCCGCTGACGTCGTCCGGATTCTCGACGACGATGTCGTAGTGCGACGCGCCATGACGCAGCGTTGCCCGGAAGCCCGGCCAGGATCGCGGGATGCACGGTTGAATGGACAGCATGTCGCCATGCCTGCGCAGGCCGAGCAGCCCTTCGACGCCCGCGCGATACAGCCAGCCCGCCGAGCCGGTGTACCAGGTCCATCCGCCGCGGCCGACATGCGGCGCGACCGAATAGACATCGGCCGCGACCACGTACGGCTCCACCCGATAGCGATTCGCGCCGCTGCGCGTGCGGCTGCGATTGACCGGATTGAGCAGCGCGAACAGCTTCGCGGCGCGATCGCCGTCACCCATTTGCGCGAACGCGAGCACCGACCACGTGGCCGCATGCGTGTACTGGCCGCCGTTTTCCCGGATGCCCGGCGGATAACCCTTGATATAGCCGGGATCGACCGGCGAACGATCGAACGGCGGTGCGAACAGCAGCGCCAGGCCATCGTCGCGGCGGATCAGCCGCGCGTCCAGCGCGTCCATCGCCTGCGCGGCGCGCGCCGGGTCCGCCGCGCCCGACAGCACGCTCCACGACTGCGCGATCGCGTCGATCGAACATTCGGCGTTGCCGGCCGAGCCGAGCGGCGTACCGTCGTCGAAGTAGCCGCGCCGATACCACTCGCCATCCCATCCCGCATCGGCGAGCGCGTCGCGCAACGCGTCGGCGCGCGTCAGCCAGCGCGCCGCCAGATCGCCCGCGCCGCGCGCCGTGGCGAGCGGCGCAAACGCCGTGAGCGTCGCATGCAGGAACCACCCGAGCCACACGCTTTCGCCCCGCCCGGCTTCGCCGACGCGGTTCATGCCGTCGTTCCAGTCACCCGTGCCGATCAGCGGCAGGCCATGCTCGCCGACGTGCGCGAGGCTGGACTCCAGCCCGCGCACGCAATGCTCGAACAGCGACGCGCTCGTTTCCGAGATGCGCGGGACGAAGAACGCGTCCTGCTCGTCGGCGGCCAACGGCCGCCCGTCGATGAACGGGATCGACGCATCGAGAATCGCCCGGTCGCCGCTGACGTCGACGTAGTGCGCGACCGCATGGGCGAGCCAGACACGATCGTCGGAGATCCGCGTGCGTACGCCGCTGCCGCTTTCCGGCAGCCACCAGTGCTGCATGTCGCCCTCCGGGAACTGGCGCGCCGCCGCCCGCAGCAGATGCTCGCGCGTCAGGGCCGGGCGGGCGGCCGCGAGCGCCATGCCGTCCTGCAGCTGGTCGCGAAAACCGTACGCGCCGCTGGCCTGATAAAAGCCCGCACGCGCCCAGATCCGGCACGACAGCGTCTGGTACAGCAGCCAGCGGTTCAGCATCAGATCCATCGCGCGGTCCGGCGTCTCGACCTGGAGCGCGCCGAGCGTCTCGTCCCAGAACGCCGTCACCGCGGCGAATATCGCGTCGAGATCCGCCTGACGGTAATGCTCGACCAACTGTCGCGCCGCCGCCGCATCGGCGCCTTCGCCGAGCAGCAAGACGATTTCGACGACACCGCCGGGTTCGAGATCGACCGTGGTCTGCAACGCGGCACACGGGTCGAGCCCGGCGCCGACCCGGCCAGACAGCGGCGGCGCGCCGACGCTGCCCGGAAAACCGGCGGGATCGCTCAGCACGCCATTGCGGCCGATGAACTCGCGCCGGTCCGCGCTCCAGGCGGTTTGCAGGCCGCACAGATCGGCGAACGCCACCCTGCCGCGATACGCGTGGCTCCAGTCGTTGCGGGCAAACAGCGCGCCGGTGGATGGATCGATCTCGCTCGCGGTGTGCGGCGCCGCGGCGCTGCGCGACGCGCCCAGCGCCCACTCCGCATAGGTTGCGACGGACAGCCGGCGGGTCCGGTCCGACAGGTTGCGCAGGGTCAGGCGGGAAATCTTGACGGGATCGGCCAGCGGCACGAACTGCAGCAATTCGACGGCGACCTCGGCGGCAGTATGCGCAAACCGGCTGTAGCCCTGGCCATGGCTCGCCACGAACGGAGTCGCACCCGGCGTATCGTCGCCGATCGAGTTCGCCTGCGGCCCCCAGCGCATGCCGGTCTCGTCGTCGCGGACATAGAACACCTCGCTGGGCGGATCGGTGACCGGGTCGTTCGACCACGGCGTCAGCGGATGCTCGCGGCTGTTCGTCACCCAGGTATAGCCGCCCCCTTCCGCCGAACTCAGGAAGCCGCACGACGGGTTCGCGACGACGTTGACCCACGGCATCGGCGTGCATTGACCGGGCTGCAGGATCACCACGTATTCGCGGCCGCCGCGCGCGAAACCGCCGATGCCGTTGAAGTATTCGAGACCGGCGCCGGCCTGTGCACCCTTCGGCGGCAGTAACGCGGGCGGCAGCGGCGGGCGCGCGGCATCCGCGCGGGCGGGTAGCGGTGAACCAGCGAGCCGCCGCAACTGGTCCACCAGCCGGCCGTTGCGCGCGGCGAGCACGGCGCGCGCAACCGACGGAAACAGCGCGCGCGCAGCCGCCGCCATCAGGTCGTCGCGCAGCACGAAAATACTGCCGCGCCCGGCTTCGTCCGGCTGCTGCCGGGCCCGCACCAGCCCCTCGAGCGCCGCCTGCAGATCCTGCACATACGACGCCGCGCGCTCGTTGACGATGACCAGATCGACCTCGAGCCGCTTCATCCGCCAATACTCGTGCGCGCGGATCAACTGCCGCACCATCGCGATGTGCTCGATGTCGTCGATCCGCACCAGCAGGATCGGCAGATCCCCCGATACGCCATGCGTCCATAGCGGCGACGCGCCCACGCCGCCCGCCGCCGACACCGCCGCCGCATGGCGCAGCAGTGCGGCGGAACCCGGCCGCATCGACGCATCGCTGTAGAGCATGTATCCGGCCAGCTGCTGGAACAACGCGGCCTCGTCGAGGCTCACCGCGCTATGCCGCAATTGCACCTGCGCCTGGGTCCACGCGAGCATCGCCGCACGCGCGAACGATTCGCCGTCGCGATGCTTGTCGACCAGGTCGAGCAGCTGCGCGCGCGAATCCGCGACGATGGTCCAGTAGACGATGCTCGCCTTCGCGCCCGGCTCGATGCGCAGACGCCGCCGCAACGTGAACGCCGCGTCCAGCACCGCGCCTTCGGAAGCGCCCAGCGCACGCCGTTCGGTCAGCGCAAGCGGCAGTCGAACGCCGCGCCCGCGCCCGATGAAACGCAATCGATCGGTGTCGAATTCTTCCGCGCCGACGGTTTCGCCGGACGTCACCGCCAGATGGGCGGCCCAGACCTCCGCCTCGTTCGGCGCACGCTTGCGCCGCGTCGCCAGAATCGCGCCGGACGCCGGCACGTACTCGGTCTCGATGAACAGCTTCGAGAACGCGGGATGGGCGTGATCGGCGGCGGGCGGCGCGAGCACGATTTCCGCGTAGGACGTGAATTCGATTACGCGGGCCCGGGTGCCCGAATTGGCCACCGACACCCGCCGCACCTCCGCGTCGTCCTCGGCGGATACCACCACCTCGAGCGACGTCGTCAAGGTGCCGTCGCGCCGCACGAACTCGGCGCGATCCTCGGTGAACGTCACTTCGTAGCTATCCGGCACCACCCCGGTGGGCTGCCATGCAGCCGACCAGACGTCGCCGCTGTCGACGTCGCGCAGATACAGGTAGCTGCCCCAATCGTCGCGCGTCGCGTCTTCCCGCCAGCGCGTGACGGCCAGATCGTCGCGGCGGCTGTAGCCGGAACCCGCGGCCGTGAGCATCACCGCGTAGCGGCCGTTGGACAGCAGATGCGTGACGGGCGCGGGATCGTCCGCCGACAGCAGGCGCCGCGCGACGCCGGCATCGATGCCATGCATCCTGCCGGCGGGGCTCGCGTCGACCCGCGGCCGCCCTGCCGCGACCCGGCCCGGCACCCGCTCCTGCAACAGCAGCTCGGTGGCGCGGACGGCCGGCTCGCCATGGAAGAACGCGCGAATGCGCCCGCCCAGCAGCGCATTGGCGATCGACACGATCGACATGCCCTGGTGATGCGCCATGAACGCCCGCACGATGGCCACCGGCATGCCTTCCGGCACGCGTGCGGGCGTGTAGTCGAGCGCTTCGTAGAAGCCGAAGCGCCCGCACGCGCCGGCCGCGCGCAGCCGCTCGAAGTTGCGCGCGGCGGCGTCCGGCGCGACCATCGCCGCGAGCGCGGTCGCATAGGGCGCGACCACCAGGTTCTGGTCGAGATCGCGCTTGAGCCCCAACTCCGGCACGCCGAAGCTCGAATACTGATAGGTCAGCTCGATGTCGCGCGTGTTGTATGCCGATTCGGACATGCCCCACGGCAAGCGCAGCCCGTCGGCATAGGCGATCTGCCGACGCACCACCAGGTGATTGGTGCGCGCGAGCAGGCTGCTGTCCGGCGCGCGCATCACCAGCGACGGCATCAGGTATTCGAACATCGATCCCGACCACGAGATCAGCGCCGCGCCGTGCCCGATCGGCGTCGCCAGGCGGCCGAGCCGGAACCAGTGCCGCGCCGGGACATCGCCCTTCGCGATCGCGACGAAACTCGCCAGCCGAGCCTCCGACGCCAGCAGGTCGTAGTTGCCCGGATCGAGCCGTCCGTCGGCCACCGCATAACCGATCGACAGCAGATTCCGCACCGGGTCGAGCAGAAAGCCGAACTCCATCGCATAGGCCATCTGCAACGCGGTATCGGCCAGCGCATGAAGACGCTTGTTCAACACGTCCGCTTCGTCCGGCGTGCGCGTCGCGTCGCGACCATGTCCCTGCACCGTGTGCTCCAGCGCCTGCGCCCAGAACAGCACGTCGTCGACGTCGCCGCCCCGCACCCGGCCGATATCGTCCATCAGCGCGCGCGCGACATCGGCGACCGTCGCGGCGAGGACCGTGATCGCGGGCCATTCCGGCGCGGCGCGGCCGTCCGGTGCGGCGTCGTCCCCGGCCGGCGCGGCGAGCGCCTCCTCCAGCTCGGTCGCGGCCCGCTCGAATTCGCCGTGCAAGGCCGTGCGGGCGTCGCCTTCCCGGCACACGGCGTTGCGCAGCAGCGCGAGCGTATCGCCGATCCCTTCATACGCGGCCTGCCGCCCCACGCCGGCGGGCTGATTCGCCCACGCGCGGCAACCGTTGCCGAGCGCGATCAGGTGGCCGGCGAGATTGCCGCTGTCGACCGACGACACGTACCGCGGCTCGAGGGGCCGCAGGTCGCGCGTGTCGTACCAGTTGTAGAAATGGCCGCGATAGCGCGCCATCAGCCGCATCGTCGCGAGGGTCGCCTCCAGCCGCGACACCGCGTCCAGCGTGCCGAGCCAGCCGAACTCGCGGGCGCTGACGGCGGACAGCAGGTACAGCCCGATATTGGTGGGCGAGGTCCGGTGCGCGACAACGGGCTTCGGGTCCTCCTGGAAATTGTCCAGCGGCAGCATCTGATCGTCCGCCGTCACGAAGGTCTCGAAATAACGCCAGGTCCGGCGCGCGTCGCGCCGCAGTTGGCGCGCATCGTGCGGCGCCACCGCGAGCTCGCCCGCCGGCCGCGGTGCGCGGCTCAGCCAGTAGGCGATCGCGGGCGCCGCGAGCCAGACCAGCGCGAACGGAACGGCCAGCCAGCCCGCATCACGATCGAAGCGCCAGCCCGCCGTCAGGCCGGCAGCCGCAGCCAGCAGCGCGAGCGTCACGCCGCCGCGCATCTGTAGATAGGTGAACGCCAGGGTCCGCCGCTCGCGCGCGCCGGCTTCGGCCGCCGTGGTCCATTCGAGCAGGTGGCGACGGCTGATCCCCACGCGAAACAGCGTGCGCGCGATCGCGTCGCCCATCGACCACGCCTGCTGCGGCAGCATGACGATCGACAGGCCGAACCGCGTCAACGCGAACCGCAGCTCCGTCGACCATGCATGGAGCACGCTGCGCGTGGTCATCTTCACGTGCGTGCGCCGCCAGCGCGGCACCAGCCCGCTCAACACGGGCAACAGGAACGGCAGCGCGATCGTCGTCAGCACGAACGCGCTCCACGCGAGCGACACGGGCAGCGGCAGCATCCATCCGGCGAGCAGCGCGACCAGCATCGCGGGCGCCGTGAGCGTGCGGCGCAGGTTGTCCAGCATCTTCCAGCGGCCGACCGCCGTCAGCGGCTCATGGCCGAAAATCAACCACGGCAGGAGCTGCCAGTCGCCGCGCGCCCATCGGTGCAGGCGCCCGGCCGCGACGTCGTAGCGGGACGGCGACGCTTCGACGACCTCGACATCCGACGCCAGCCCGGCCCGCGCGAAAATGCCTTCGAACAGATCGTGACTGAGCACCGTGTTCTCCGGCACGCGGCCGGCGAGCACTGCCTCGAACGCATCGACGTCGTAGATGCCCTTGCCCGCATACGAGCCTTCGTCGAACAGGTCCTGATAGACATCCGATACGGCCGACACGTAAGGATCGATGCCGTGCGCGCTCGACGACACGCGCTGGAACAGCGAGCCCTCGTCGCCGCTCGCGAGGGATGACGTGACGCGCGGTTGAAGGACGCCGTAGCCTTCGACGATGCGCCGGCTCGCCGAGTCGAATACCGGCCGGTTGAGCGGGTGCGCCATCTTGCCGACCAGGCGGCGCACGGTATCGCGCAGCAGCCGCGTATCGGCATCGAGCGTGATCACGTAGCGCACGTCCGGCGGCACGCGCGGCGGCCGGCCTTCCCGCGCGACGAACGTCGTGTCCTGCGCTCCGCGCAGCAAGCGGTTCAGCTCGTGCAGCTTGCCGCGCTTGCGCTCCCAGCCCATCCAGCACCGTTCGCCGTCGTTCCACACGCGCTTGCGGTGCAGCAGCAGAAAGCGCTCGCCTTCACCCGGTGCCGCCGGATAAAGGCGATTCAACCGGTCGATGCCGGCCGCCGCGAATGCCAGCAGCCCGTCGTCGCTGTCGGCGTGCGGGGCGGGCGCGTCCACCCAGTCGGACAGCAAGGCGAAGTACAGCGCGCCGCTGGGGCTCGCCAGATGGTGAATTTCCAGTTGCTCGATCTGCTCGGCGAGCGCCGCTTCCGTCGTCAGCAGCACCGGCACGGCGACCAGGGTGCGCAGGTCCGGCGGGATGCCGTCGAGCAATGCGAGGCCGGGCAGTATCTTCGCGCCGACATCGCGCATCACGCTGCGATTGACGAGTGCGAGCGCGGCGTCGAGCGCGGGCAGCAGGCCGGCGAGGCCGAGCCAGATCAGCCAGTGGCCGGGCGGTTCGACGCGCGTGAGCCACGCCAGCATGCCCGCCAGCAGCAGTGCGGCGATCAGCCCGATACGGGCGAGATAACCGCCGAGGCCGGCGTGGCGCGTCAGGCGCCGCAACCACAACGCAACGGGCGGCCGATAGCCGATCTCCGCTTCCAGTGCGGCGCGGCCGTCGGCCAGCAGGTAGTAACCGGGGTCGGTCTCGCGGCCCGGCACCGCGCCTGCGGCCGGTGCGCGGGCTGCCGCATCGGCGACGACGCGGCGGGTAATCTCGAGTTCGCTGACCGGCGCGCCGCGCGCAAGCGCTTCAACGGCGTCGCGATACAGGTTGCGCGTGGGGAAATCCATCTCCGCGAAGCCCGGGTGGCTGCGCAGCACCTGATCGACCAGGCTGATGCGTTCGAACAGATCGGTCCAGTCCACCTCCGAAATCAGCCGCATGCTGGTGATCACGTTGCGCACGGTCAGGCTGGCGGCGCCCTGCTGATGGTTGACTGACGCAACGATCTGGTCCGGCGTCGCGCCGCGCGCCGCCAGGTGCCGATGCAGCCACGCGAGTGCCGGCGCGACGGCCGGATCGGGATCATGCAGCCGCTGAATCAGCTGCACCGCGAACGCATCGTGCAATACGGCCTGCTCATAACGGGCGACGAGCGGCGCCGTCTCCAGCCGCGCTTGCCCGCCTTCGCCGAGCAGGCGATCGGCGAGCGCGTCGGCATCGAGCCGCGCGCGCCGGTCGTCGATGATCTGATCCGCGAGCCGCCGCAGGTTTTCGATCAGCACGATCCGCAGCGTGATCGCCACCGCCCACAGTTCGCCGATCGTCAGCGGTTCCACGGCCTGGTAGGCAAGCATGAAACGGCATAGCGCATCGGGATCGAAACGACTGTCGGTATGGGCGACGAATGACCAGTTGATCCCGAACACGCGCGGATAACCGGCGAACGGGCCGTTGCTCAGTTTGGGCAGTTGCCGGTAATAGCGAGGGGAAAGATCGTCGCGGATCTGCCGCACCTGTTCCGCGACAAGATAGTAGTTGTCGAGCAGCCACTCCGCCGCGGGCGTGATTTCCTCGCCGCGCGCATCTGCGGCCACCGTGTTCCGGTAGGCCTTCAGCAGATGATCCGCGTTGTCCTTCAGCCGTGTGGCCAGCGAGGGGCCCGACGCCGCACCGGGCAACACCTTCTGCGCGCGAGCCAGGCTGCCCGCATGCTGCGCGAGTCGCTCGTCGCCGAAGAACTCCTCGCGAATCGGCCGGGCATTGCTCCACGGCGAGGTCCGGCGTCGCGAAACGCGCGCAACGTGAATCTTCAACAGGCTTTCTCCCAGATGGCTGCACCGCTCGGCCAGGCGCGCCCGGGCCGTCAAACCGCTTCCGACAGCGATGTCGCGACAGGTTCGCCACGCAAGCCGCCGTGCTGCGCGGATCGGTCGACGGCGTGCTCGCACGCCATCGACACGAACGCATCGCGGGTCGTGTGCAGCGCGCCCGCCGTCCGATCGATGTCGTGCACGATGCGCTTCGGCAGGCACAGCTCGATCCGCACGGAACTCGACGTCACCCCGGTCAGGTCGATGTCGAAGAACCGCCAGATCCCGTCGCCGGCATCGACCTCCGACGCCTGCAATACGGACATGTCCGTGGTCGGCGGCGGAATGAGACGCGCGGACCGGTCATAACGGGCCACGACCCGCTGCGCGGCGGCCGCCTGCAACTCGCCATACGAGTTGCCCTCCACGTCGACCTCGGGAAAATCCGCAAGCGCGCCGCGATAGCGGGGATTCCCGTGCCGCGTGATATAGATCGGATATTTCATGAACCGCTCCAGACAGAAGAATGCGACGAACGTTATCGTGCATCGCGGCGGCCCGGTGAGTCGGTACGCTGAAGAACAGTCTTCGGGGCAGGTTTAGTGGTGACTTCTCGAATGGCCTGGAACCGATCGGCGACGATCCGCCGCTTCGACGCATCAGGCACAATACGCGGCTGAGAAATTCGACCGCGGTCAAACACATGCGCTTCGTCGTCGTCGGAACAAGCGGGTCGGGGAAATCCACCTTCTCCAGTGCGCTGGCGGCCGCTGCGGGTTGCCCATACATCGAACTGGATCAACTCTATTGGGGCCCCGACTGGACAGCCGTACCGCCCGAACAGTTCGAGAAAGCCGTGCTTGCCGCGACGGCAGGCGACCGGTGGGTCGCCGACGGGAATTACAGCGCCGTACGCGACGTGCTCTGGTCGAGAGCCACGCACGTCGTCTGGCTCAACTTCGGGCGATGGACTGTGTTCTCCCGGGTGCTCTGGCGCACGCTAAGCCGCGGGCTCATGCGCACCGAGCTTTTTCACGGCAACCGGGAGTCGCTGCGGATGGCGTTCTGCTCCAAAGACTCGGTACTGCTGTGGTCATACACCACCTTCGCCAGGAACCGCGTCAAATTCGCCGCCCTGCGCGACGATCCGAAATACGCGCATCTGCAATGGACGGAGATCACCGGGCCATCGCGTACCCGCGCGTTCATCGAAAGGCACGCCCGCGCCGGCAGTTGAGCATTCGATATATCAGGACTTCTGACTGAAAGTCCCGGACGCCGTGCAAACCATTCGCGGCCTGCCCTTGCCGGAACCCATCGCCGGGCGTATGGTTTATTTCTCTGTCGCCCTTTTTGGGGAGATATCGAAATGGCTGCCATGCAATCCGCGGCCACGCCCCTCTCCGACGAGGAAGCCCGGCGCCAGCTGCGCCGCGCCGTCATCGCCAGCACGATCGGCACCACGATCGAATGGTATGACTTTTTCCTCTACAGCACGGTCACCGGCCTGGTCTTCGCAAAGCTGTATTTCCCGCAATCCCACCCTCTCGTCGGCACGCTGCAGGCGTTCCTGATCTATGCGGTCGGCTTTGTCGCGCGGCCGGTCGGCGCCGCGATCTTCGGCCATTACGGCGACCGTATCGGACGCAAGGCCACCCTGATCGTGACCCTGTTGCTGATGGGGCTCGCCACGTTCGCCGTGGCCTTCGTCCCGACCTACGCGACGATCGGCATCTGGGGCGCCGTTCTCCTCACGGTGCTGCGCTTCATCCAGGGCGTCGGCGTCGGCGGCGAATGGGGCGGCTCGGTCCTGATGTCGATGGAATGGGCGCGCACCAATGCGCATCGCGGCTTCGTCGCGTCGTGGCCGCAGTTCGGCGTGCCGGCGGGATTGTTCCTTGCCAACCTCGCCGTGCTGGCCATGAGCTGGCTTTCCGGCAGCAGTTTCCTCGCGTGGGGCTGGCGCGTGCCGTTTTTCCTCAGCATCCTGCTGGTCGCGATCGGGCTCTATATCCGCCTGAATATTCTCGAGACGCCGATCTTCGCGAAACTGCTGGCCGAGCGCCGGATCGAGAAGACGCCGATGCTCGAAGTGCTGCGCAAGCAGCCGAGGGATATCGTGCTGTCGGCGTTCGCGCGGATGGCCGAACAGGCGCCGTTCTATATCTTTACGGCGTTCGTGTTCACTTACGGGATCACGGCGCTCGGCGTCACGCGCGAACTGCTGCTGACGGCGGTGCTGGTTGCATCCGTGGTCGAATTCGTCACCATCCCGCTGTTCGGGCACGTGTCGGATCTGATCGGGCGGCGGCGGATGTACATGATCGGCGCGGCTGCCGTCGGTGTATTCGGATTCCTCTACTTCGCGATGGTCGACAGCCGGAATCCGGTATGGATCTTCGCGGCCATCGTGCTGTCGCTGGTCCCGCATTCGATGATGTACGGGCCGCAGGCTGCGTTGATTGCCGAGTCGTTTACCGGGCGGTTGCGATACAGCGGTGCGTCGATGGGGTATCAGCTCGCTTCGGTCATCGCAGGCGGCCCGGCACCGCTGATCGCGACGGCGCTGTTTGCCTACTACCATTCGGGGTATGCGATCGCGGTGTACGTGCTGGTGTGTGCGGTGCTGAGCCTGGTCGCCGCGTCGAAGCTCGGGGATTACACGAACAAGGATATTTCGCGGGAATACGACGAAGCGCGGGATCTGGGGGATCACGGACACGCGCCGCCGGTAACTTGACGGCCCGGCCGCGCGCCCCTCACTTCTTGTTGTCCGCGCGAACGGCGCCCAGCGCTTCGAGCAACGGCCGGAGCGCATCGAGTTCGGCGCCGAAGCCGGCCCAGTCCCCCGCCTTCATCCGCTCGATCGCGCGGTCGTAATGGGCCAGCGCTTCGCGGGCGCGCGCATCCGCCGCGCCGCGGGCCGGTGCCGCCACCGACCCCGGCCCCGTCTCCTTGAAGAGCGCCGCGAGCGCTGCGCTCAGGTTTTCCTCCATCACGACGCGATCGCCGTAGGCCGCAATCACCCGCTTCAGCTCGGGCAATTGGCCCGACGCCGCGCGCAGATAAAGCGGCGACACGTAGAGAATCGAATTCTCGATCGGCACGACCACCAGATGGCCGCGGATCACGCGCGAGCCCATCTGGTTCCACAGCGAGATCTGCTGCGAGATTTCCGTGCTCTGCTGGATGCGCGCCTCGATCTGGTACGGCCCGTAGATCAGCTTGTCCTTGGGGAACGCGTAGACGATCAGCTTGCCGTACCCGGGCGGATCGCAACGCGCGGCCAGCCACGCGATCATGTTCTCGCGCTGGCTCGGCACCATCGGCAGCATCAGCACGAAGCCGGCCTGCGCGTCGCCGGGCAGCCTCATGATCGTGTAGTACGGCGCCATCTGCGCGTTCGCTGCGTCGCCCCCGTCGATATCGCCCAGCGCGCGAGGAAACTGCCAGAGGTCCTCGCGGTTATAGAACACTTCCGGCGCATCCATGTGATAAGCACGGTAGAGGTTCGCCTGGATCAGGAACAGATCCTCGGGGTAGCGGATATGCTGCCGAAGATCCGGCGGCATCGCGTCGAGCGGCTTGAACATGCCGGGGAAGATGCGCGCGTAAGTCCGCACCAGCGGATCGGAAGGATCGCTGACGTAGAAGTCGACCGTGCCGTTGTACGCGTCGACCACCACTTTCACCGCGTTGCGAATGTAGTTGGCGCCGTCGCCGACGCCGGGCGGCGCATACGGAAACCAGCGGCTGGTCGTATAGGCGTCCTGCATCCAGAACAGGCGTCCGTTGCTTGCCACCACATACGGGTCGTGGTCGAGCGCGAGAAACGGCGCAATCGTGCGGATCCGGTCCCGGATGTTGCGGTGAAACAGGATCCTGCTGTCGTTCGTGATGTAGTGCGTCAGCAGGATGTTGGGATCGCCGAACTGCCATGCGAAGAGGCCGCGCCGCGCCGCGCCGCCGATCGCGACACCGTCGCGCCCGCTGTAGGACGTGTAGACGTTGCTGTCGCCCTTCGGGTAGTCGAATTCGGGCACGCTGCCCTTCACGATCACATAGCCCTGCCCGCCTTCGCCGAAGTAGATGCGCGGTTCGTGGATCGCCGGCCCGCCGTCCGCGGCAGGCGGAATGTCGCGCAGATAGAGCGACGGCAGGCCTTCCGTGGATTTCTCGGTGACCGGCGACATCACGACGCCGTTGCCGTGGGTAAACAGCAGATGCAGGTTCACCCAGGTTCGGGCGTTCTCCGGCAGCATCGACTGCTCCAGCTCGCGCGCCGACAGCATGACCTGCCGGTAGCCGGAGTCGAGCCGGTAGCGATCGATATCCACGGAGAAGAACTTGTAGTAAGTCCTGATCTCCTGCAACTGCGCATAGGTATCCATCAGCGGCTGCACATCCCACAGCCGGATGTTGTCGACGGTCGCGCGATTGGCCTGCAGCGACGCGAGATTCAGGCCCTGTCCGGCCGCGAACGGCTTGACCTCGATCTGGGCGAGACCGTAAGCCTGTCTCGTCAACGCGATGTTGTGCTGGATATAGGGCGTCTCGAGCTGCAGCTCGCTCGGCTTGACGTAGAAGCGCTGGAACAGCGCGGGATAGACGATGCCGAGCGCAAACGAAGTGCCGAACACCAGCAGCACCGCAGCGCCCGGCAGCCGATAGCCGGGCCGGCGCAGGTTGACCAGCATCGCAACGGCCGACGCAGTGGCGAGGCCGACGAGCAGCCACAGCACCGGCAGCATCACGTGGATATCGGTATAACCGGCGCCGACCACGACACCGTTGTTGTCGTAGAGCAGCAGAAAGCGTTCGAGCCACCAGGACCAGGCTTTCAGCAGGAAGAACAGCGCCAGCAGCGCCGAGCCGTGAACGGCGGCAGCCGACGAAAGCCCCTTCTGCGGGCGCAGCATGATGTCGCCGCGCAGCCAGTAGACGCTGCCTGCGACGATCGCGCAGCAGGCGACCACTTGCAGCAGCAGGTTCTTCAGTACGATCCAGACGGGCAGCGCGAACAGATAGAAACCGATGTCGTTGCCGAAGATCGGATCGCGCGCGCCGAACGGCACCCGATGCAGAAAGCGCAGCGCGACATCCCAGCTCGACATCGCACCGGCGGCGATCGCAAGCCCGAGGAAGACGGCACCCGCGGCGATGACCGCGCGCCATGGAACGCGCGATGCGACCTCCGCTGCAAGCGCCCGAAGGACATCCTCCGCACGCGTCGACGAAGCTTCCTCTACCTGCCAGACATCGACGGGCCTTGCAAAACGATGCGCGAGCAGCCCCGACGCGCCGATCGCGGCCGCCGACACGGCGAGCACCGCGACGAACAGCAGCACCCTCGCGGACAGGATCGTCCAGAAGACGCCGGCATAGCCGATCGACGAGAACCAAAGCCAGTCGACCAGGATACCGGTGATGCGCCCGATGACGATCAGGCACGCGACGACGACCGCAGCCATGATCCCATAGCGCCTCAGGCGCGAGACGGACATTGCTTGCGAGCGCATCGATGCTCCTTTGCCGCGCCGTCATGCGAGGCCGGCTGCGGCCGGATCGGGGTGTGCCGCCGATCCGTCGGTCGGGATCGCGGCCGGCCGCATGTCTGAATGCTACGCTCGTTGCCGGCACGTCGCCATCCGACGGCATGCGCGACGTCACTCGCGGGCGATCGATCGCACTGCACCGCACTGCAGCAAATCCGCTCGTTCCCACTCGCGGGACGCGATGCGAAGCCGGGTGAGCGCACGGTCAACGGGGCGTTTGCGCGCCATCCGGGTCACGCTCACAATGAGCGTTCGGGCGGCTTGCCGCGCCGGAACGGACGGAGGGCGAAATGGACGATCCCCATGATCTTCAGCGCTTTGTCGACGCACAGGATTCGGTGTATGCGCAGGTATGCGACGAGCTGAAGAACGGACACAAGCGAAGCCACTGGATGTGGTTCGTGTTTCCGCAGATCGAAGGGCTTGGCAACAGCGCGATGGCGCAACGGTATGCGATCGCGACACTGGCCGAAGCCGTCGCGTATCTTCAGCATCCGCTGCTCGGCGAAAGGCTGCGGGAATGCACACGGCTGGTCAATCAGGTCGAAGGCAGTTCGATCCAGACGATTTTCGGGTATCCGGATTACCTGAAATTCCGGTCGTCGGTCACGTTGTTTGCGCATGCGACTGCCGACAACGCGGTGTTCGTGGAGGCGCTCGAGAAATATTTCGGCGGTGAGGCCGATCACGACACGCTCGCGCGAATCTAGGCGGGGCGGCGCGAATAAACCTCCACGTAACAACATGGGCGGTGATTTTGAGCGACGCGTCGAACAACGATGGCCCGGGGTCAACCGACAGACCCCGGGCCAGGGATGTCCCGCCGGGGTGCCGGGCATCGCATGCATTGCCCGGCACCACCGATCGCGCTACGCCGCGCGAACTACATCAGAACTGATAACCCGCGCCCACCACCGCGCCGAAGTCAGACCGGCTGTTGCCCGTCACCGATGCCTTGACGACCCAGCGGTTGCTCTCCGTCACGTACGAGTAGCCGGCGGCAAACCCCTGCTGACCGTGATAGTTCGCGGTTGCCGCCGACACCATCGAGCGACCCGCACCCGTCGGCTGCGGCAGGCCGGCCACTGCCATCGCCGACGCGACGCCGCCGTACATGTCCTTCTTCAGGTCGTTGAACGAGTTGTACACCTGCCCGATGCGCTGGTCGGTGTAGCTCTTCGCCTGCGTCGAAGCGGCCGTGAGGTTGTCGTTCAGCTGCTGCACGTTCACCGCGTCGGTCGGCGCCGTTCCGGCCGCGACGTTCGTGATCTGGCGTTCGCTGCCCTTCGCGCCGACCGAGAACGAATTGTCGCGATCGGCGACGGAGCCCTGGCCGACCGCCACCGCATTCTTGCCGGTCGCGGTCGCCGTCGACCCGATCGAACCCGCATCGGCACGCGCGATCCACGTCGTGTTCGCATCGGTTGCCGCCGTGCGGATCTTGTCGTTGGCCGCCACGCTCTTCATCGCGTTGTTGAACTGGCCGACGTTGACCGCATCGTTGTCGTTCACGCCCGCCGCGACACCGGTCAGCGTGCGGTCGCCCGCCGTGCCGGAGAAGTTCACGCTGGTGCCGCCCGTGTCCTTCCCGACCGTGATCGCACCGTTCGGGTCCTGCTGCTGCACGAGGCCGGCCTTGCCGTTCGCGATGTTGGTCACGCTGCCCTGCAGGTTCGAGATGTCGGTCGTGTTCTTCGACACCTGCTGGTTGGTCGCGTAGAGCTGCGAGCCATTTACCGCATCCGTGCTGGTGGCGCTGAGCGTGCCTGCCTGCACGTTGGTGATGCGCGTGCCGCCGGCACCGCCGAGCGTGATCGTGCTCTTCGAGCTGTCGTCGTACTGCACCGCAAGCGCGCCGAGCTGATTGAGATTCGACTGCACGTCCTTCAGTTGCTTCACGTTCACCGCGTCGGTGTCGCTGGTGCCCGCCGCGACGTTCTTGAGCACGACGGCCGAGTTCGTGTCGCCGCCGACGAGTGAAACCGAATTCAGCCGGTTGCCGTTCGTGTCGACGTCATACTTGACGACGTTCTTCACGGCTTCGCCGGTCTGGTTCGACACCTGCGTGATCTGCTGTTCGAGAGCGGATCTCACGCCCGACAGCTGGCCGCCGTTCACCGCGTCCGTGCTGCCCGCGGCGACGTTGCCGTCGGCCACGTTCGTCAGCTTGGTCGGGGCACCGCCGCGCGCCGCGCTGTAGGCGCCGAGTTTCGGGTCGAACTGCAGCGCGTCCTGCTGCAGCCCGGCGATCGCGGCCGTATTGCCGGCGATGTTCGTTTCGGCATTGCCGAGGCGCGTTTCATGATTCTCGAGCGTCGTCGTATTGCTGCCGACGCGGCCGTCGAGGTTCGTCAGCGCGTCGCCGACGTTGTTGAACGAGCCGCCGCCGACCTTATAAGCCGGCGCGCCGATCGAGCCGTCCGGATTCGCCGTTGCGCCGCCGCCGAGCGCGGCCGCGGTGCCGTCGATCGCGCGGCGCAATTGCGCGCCGTTCACCGCGTCCGTGCTGCCGGACGCCACGTTGCCTTCCGCGACGTTGGTCACGCGCACCGGGCTCCCGCCGTTGCCCGCGCCGAGCGAAACCTGCCGCTTGCTCGCATCGTCGTACTTCACGGCCAGCGCATCGAGCTGGCTCGTGCCGTCGTGAATCGCTGCGGTCAACTGATCGACGTTGACCGCGTCGGTTCCGTTCTTGCCGGCCGCGACGTTGCTGATCAGTTGCGGGCCGTTGCCGCCGTGGCTCGCGTCGTACGCGCCGAGGCTCGCGTTCCACTGGAGCGCATCCTGCTGGAGCGCGGCGATGTTGCCCGTGTTCGTCGTCACCTGGTTGCCGACGGTCGTGATCGACTGGTTGAGCGTGTCGGTCGCCTTGCCGAGCTGGCCGACGTTCACCGCGTCGCCCGCGGCAATGCCGTCCGCGACATTGTGCAGGCCGACCGGCGCCTGCGCGCCCTGCCCGCCGAGCGTGACGCCGCCGTGCGCGTCGTCGTCGTACTGCACGGCGTTCTTCGTCGCGGCGCCGATCTGGCTGGTGATCGACGTGCTCAGGTTGCCGAGCGTCGTGCTGAGGTTGTTCGTCACGCTCGTGCTGAGCGATGCGAGGCCGCCGTTCAGTTGCCCGACGTTGACGGCGTCGTGCACGTCCTTGCCGTCCGCGACGTTGTGCAGCGTGGTGCCGTTGGTGCCGGCGAACGTCACCGAGTCGAACCCGCTCGCGCCGTCGTACTTCACGTTGCGCGTATCGGCCGCCTGCAGGTTGCCGATGTTCGAGGCGGCCGTGCTCAGCGACGTGTTGATGCCGGAGACGCTGTTCTGCAGGTTCGCGATGTTCGAAGCCGCCGTCGAAATGGACGTTTGCAGCGGCGCGACGCTGCCCTTCAACTGGCCGACGTTCACCGCGTCGGTATCGGCCACGCCGGCCGCGACGCCGCCGATCGTGGTGCCGTTGCTGCCGTCGAGCGCGATCGCCGCATGCGAATCGTCGGTGTATTTCACGACGTTCTGCGTTGCCGACACGATGCTCGTGCTGAGGCTGTTGCCCACATTGGTCACGCGCTGGTCGACGTTCGTGATCGACGTCGACAACGAATTGCCGACCGACGTCACGCGTGCGTCGACATTGCCGATGCCCGTGCTGAGCGTGCTGTTCACGTTCTTCAACTGCTGGACGTTGACGGCGTCCGTATCGGCCGCGCCCGCCGCGACGTTCTTCAGCTGGCGTTCGCTGCCGATCGCGCCGAATGACACCGCGCCGCCGACCGGTGCGGCCGTGCCGCCGAATACCGGCGTGCCGCCGTTGTTCGCGCCGACGCTGCCCGAGCCGATCGCCACCTGGTTGTTGTCGTTCGTCTGCGCGCCCGCGCCGATCGCCACGGATTGCGTGCCGCCGGCGCGCGTCTGCGTCGCCGCGTCGTACGCGGCGCCGTTCGATACGCCGTCGCTCGATGTCGGGTTGGCGCCGCCGATCGCGATCGAGCGATCGCCGCTGGCCAGCGCCGAGTGGCCGAGCGCGATCGAGCTCGTGCCGTGCGCATCCGCGACGTTGCCGAGCGCCATCGAGAAATCGCCGACCGCGGCCGACTGGCGGCCGACCGCGAGCGACGTATTGCCTTGCGCGACCGCCACCGTGCCGATCGCCATGGCCGAGTTCGCCAGCGCCTGCGAGCCGACACCGATCGCGATTGCACCGCCGCTGCTGCTGCCGCCCTTGCTGCTTGCATTCGACTGGTCGCCGATCGCGATACCGCTGGTACCGGCCCTGGCATTCGTTCCCTGCGTCACGTTCGAGGTGCTCACCGCCACGTAGCTCCCGCTCTTCGTTGCCACGCACAGCGGGTTGGTCCCGTCGATGCACTGGCCGTTCAGCGCGTTGTCCGGGTTGCCGCGGTCGACGAAATTGTCCGCGTGCGCGACTCCCGCGATCAGCACACCTGCACCCGTGAACATGGCGGCGGCAAGCGCCGAAATCTGATTCCTCTTCATGCTGTTCTGCTCCGTTTTGTAGCGTCTGGTTTGAATATGGACTACTTACTTTTATTGACAGCTTCGACTTCGACTGCGATTGCGACTCCAGTGCGGAACCTGTTCCCGATGCCCGGCCTGGCCGTGTCGAACGCGACACGCAACGACCGCGCAAATCGACAGGGCGTCCGATAGCCCGGGCATGCCGTCTCTTTGCGGCCCGTTCTGTTAATCCGTTACATACATTAGGAATACGTAGTGTTATTTATGGACGAGCTCTCCCCCGACTGAATCCGGAGATTCAACCCGTCTTTATAACCACCCCGAATCCGACGTCGCGCCGACCGCGACCAACCTCGTCTCTTTTATTTCATCTCCGGCAACCGGATTTCCGCTTCGATGCCCAGGACATTCGCTCGGGCATGCATCGACTGATGCTTCGGACTCGACTCGCGCAACGTCCGTCGCGGTTCGCGGAGCCTTCGGTTGTTCCGTGCCATCCGGCGCTCAAAGTTCGGACGAATTATGAGACACGATCGATGATTATCAAAGGCGACATTGTTTATAGATTGCAAAATCCAATATATTCAATGCGTTACTTAAAATATTGCCGTCTCGCAAACGATTGCGCATCGCCGCACTTAATCGGAATGTTTTTTGAGGCAGATAAATACTTTGCCGAAGCGGATTTGAATTAAATGCAATCGAACGACTCGCAGCCAGAAAATCGACCAGACAGCAGACGTAAACCGCAGCACATCCCGAAAATGCGTAAAACGGCATGGCACGAATATCGACAAGCCATCTGGCGGGATTCGAAATATGCTCCTACAATTCCGCTCGCATCGATACCGGCAGCCGCGACCATTCACGACGCGACCGCGGCAATCGTCCGCGCCTTTACCGGCTCAGCGATCAAAACAACGAACGCCGGGTATTGCGCCGGGCGGTTGCGTGCCGCGCAGTCCGGCCCGAACCGATTATCGATGCGAGCGTGCGATGCGTTTGCGCGTCGTGATAGAGCGGCATCCGACGATTCCCCGAACCGGGCAGGCCACCCGCGGGATCGCGGCCAACCGCCTTTCCAGAACAGGTGCACGATGTCTCCATCGATCTCCGCATTGAGCGACGCCCATCTCCTGATCGTCGACGATCAGCCCGACCAGCTGCGTTTGCTGATCGACATCCTGCGCAGCACCGGCTGCCGGATCAGCATCGCATCCGACGGCGCGCAGGCGTGCCAGCGCGCGCAGGCGCTGATACCCGACCTGATCCTGATGGATGTCCGCATGCCGCGCATGGACGGTTTTACCGCGTGCCGGCTGCTGGCCGCCGATCCGCTGACGAGCGCGATTCCGGTCATCTTCCTGACCGTGGCCGGCGAATTGCACGAACGCCTCGAGGGGCTGGAGATCGGCGGCGTCGACTATGTGGTGAAGCCGTTCGAGCCAGCCGAAGTGCTCGCGCGGATTCGCGTGCAGCTCGCGCGGACGAAGCGCGAACGGCCGTCGGACACGGAAAGCCCGCTCGCGGCCGGCCAGGACGACGACATCATCGTGCGCGCGGCCATTCGCCACCTGTCGCGTACCTTGAACGATCCGCCGACGGTCGAGCAACTGGCGCGCGCGGTCGGCACGCATGAAAAGCGGCTGTCGCGCGCGTTTCGCGACAATCTCGGCCAGACGGTGTTCGAGTATCTGCGGCACGAGCGGCTGCGGATCGCGCAGGATCTGCTGGATTCGACGTCGCTCAGCATCGCCAGCATCGCGAAGGAAATCGGCTTTTCCACGCCGGCGAACTTCGCGACCGCCTTCCGCGAACGTTTCGGCATCACGCCGACCGAATGGCGGCGCCAGCGCCATGCGGGCCGGCGCGCCTCGACCCGCGATCCGCAGCGCGGCGCATAGGCCGGGGCGGCGCGAGCGCGATTACCAGTTGTATTTCGCGCTGGCCAGCACGGTCCGCTCGTTGCCGAACACGCACACCGTGTACGACGTGCAGCCGCTGACGTAACGCCGGTCGAACAGGTTCGCGACGTTCAGCGCGAACCGCCAGTGGCGCATCTCGTAGTGCATCGCCAGGTCGTACAGCGTCGTGCTCGGCACCGTCAGCGAGTTGTCGGGGGCGCCGGCCGACGCGCTCTGGTAGCGCACGCCGGCGCCGATCCCGAGGCCCGCCAGCGCGCCCGTATGCCAGGTCCAGTCGGCCCACATCGACGCCATCTGCCGCGGCAGCGGCACGGACACCGGCCAGTTGTTCAGCGACGCGTCGTTCGCCTGCACGTTCTTGACGTCCTGATACATATACGACGCGACGACCGACAGCTCGCGGGTCAGCTTGCCGACCGCGCTCAGCTCGATGCCGCGCGAGCGCACCTTGCCGGTCTGCACGGATGTCGTGCCGGTGGGATCGAGATTCACCGGTGTCGGGGTCACGACGTTGGTCTGGTCGATCTGGTAAATGGCCGCGTTCAGCATCAGGTTCCGGCCGGGCGGTTGCCAGCGCAGCCCGGCTTCCGTCTGCGTGCCGCGCGTCGGCTTCGGCAAACCGCCGCCGGCCATCCGCACGCCGATGACCGGATCGAACGACGTCGAATAACCCACATACGGCGACAGCCCCGCATCGCCCTGATAGGTGAGCCCGACGCGCCCGGAGAACGCACTGACGTCCTGCCGCGACTGCGTGCCGGCCGTCTGCGACTGCGTGCCGGCCGTCCGGTCGTCGAACCGCGCATTCACGCGATCCTCGCGGCCGCCGAGCGTCAGCGTCCAGCGCTGCCAGCGGATCTGGTCCTGCGCGTACACGCCGACCGCGTTCATCGCCGTGTACTGGTCGACGTGGCCGAGCGACGTCGGGCCGGAGAAGATCGCGGCCGTCACGGGCCGATAGACGGGGTGGTACAGGTTCAGCGACGGCGCCAGCGCGAGCCACACGCTGTTGGTCGTCGTCTGCCGGTCGAACTGCAGGCCGAACAGCAGCGTGTGTTCGAGCGGCCCCGTGCCGAAGCGCGCCTGCGCGCGGTTGTCGATATCGAGCCGGCTGTAGTTGAGCTGGAACAGCCCCGCGAAACGCATCATGTTGGTCGTGCTGCGGGGCGCCAGGCCGACGCCGAACACCGTCGCGTCATCGAGCGACAGGTGCGACCAGCGCACGTCCTGGTGCAGCGTCCAGATCGCATTCACGCGATGCTCCAGCGCGTAGCCGAGCGACCATTGCTTCTTCCGGTAGTCGTTGAACGCCGGGTCGCCCATGTAGATGTCCGGCGACAGGCGACCGTTCGGGTTCGGCAGCACCGTGCCCGACGCGGGCAGGAAGTTCGACGTGATGTCGCCGCTGTCCTGCAGGAACGACGCGGAGAACGTCAGCGACGTATCGGCGTTCGGCCGCCATCGGAACGACGGCGCCAGCGCGACGCGCCGGTCGCCGTTCGGGCCGGTCACCGCATTGCCGTCGCGCGCAACGCCGACGAAGCGATACGCATACCGGCCGGCCGGGTCGAGCCGGTCGCCGACGTCGAGCATGAACTGCTTGCGCGCATCGTTGCCGATCTGCACGCCGGCTTCGCGCACGCGCTCGCCGTCGGCGAGTTTCGTGTGCGCGTCGACGATCGCGCCGGGCTCGCCCGCGCCGTACAGCACCGACGTCGGCCCGCGCAGCACCGCGATCGAGTCGATCGTGTACGGGTCGACGCGCCAGTTCGCGATCACGGCCGTATTCGGCGTCGGCATACCGTCGACGTATAGCGTCGGCGTGAAGCCGCGCAGCGCCGCATACCAGTCGGTCCGGCTGTCGGAGCCGAACGTCGCGAAACCCGGCACGTAGCGCAGCGCCTGGTTCAGGTCGGCCGCGCCGGTCATCTCGATCTGTTGCGCGGTCACGATGTTGGTCGTCTGCGGGATCTCGGCCACCGGCGTGTCGGTCTTCGTGCCGGCCGTGGTGCGCAGCCCGACGAGCCCGACGGACGATCCGCCGGCCGTTCCTTTCACATCGATCGGCGGCAGCACGGCCGCCGCCGTGCCGGCCTGCGCCGCCGCCGCTGCGTTCGACGCCTGCGCGTGCGCGCCGCCCGCTGCGGCCACGCACAACGCTCCCCCGGCAGCGATCGCCCATGTGCGTCGCACCGCCCCTGTCTCCGTCAACATTGTTTCAATACTCCGTCGTGCTGTCTCGGCCCGTTCGGCCCCGGCGACGAGCGGTGCGTCGCCGCGGCCGTCCTGTGTTGTCGTGCTCGTGATGTCGTTGCGCGCGGGTCGGCATGCACCGGCCTGCACTGTCCAATGGCGCCGTTCGCGAGCGCAGCGATCATACCGGTCGAACGTGGCGCGGTCTTTAAAAAAACTGAGCGGGCGTTTGAAAGTCCGCACGCTTCGAGTCATGCCGTCGCCGATCGCGGCACGACGTCATGCGAAGCCGTATATCGCGAACGTTCCGGGCAAATTGAACATGCGCATCGAAACCGATCCGCAGCCACGCTGCCGGTACCTGGAATGCCGCGCAGCCGAAAGCGTAACGGGCCCGTTCGACGGAGAACACGCCGAACGGGCGGCGGGTGCGCCACGCCATCGCCGGCGTGGCGCGCATGCCGGCCGGATCGGATCGGCGAAGCCGGCGCGACGGATTTCAGCGTCGTGAACGCGGCGCTGCAGTCGTACGGCGTGGACGTGCCCGGCGTGCCGGTGACCGCCACGTCGTTCGCGCTCGACGTGACGATCGAGCCGGAGAAACTCACGGCGCCCGGCCCGGGCGTGTCGTGCGTCGCGGCGCCTTTCTCGAACGTCGGCTGCGTGCCGTCGAACACGACGTTGTTCTGCACGATGCCGAGCGGAAAGTGCCGCCCGTTCGCTTCGTAGCCGGAGAACATGATCTTTCCGCCGCCGAATTTCGCGCTGACGACGTCGTGAAAGTCCTGGACCGCGACGTTCGTGAAATCCGGATACCGCGTGCCGGTCGATGTGCTGGAGAACCTACCGCGCATCGCGCGAATCGATCGTCAAGGACTGCGATCCTGCTCGTCATCGTGTTGTTCTCCGTTTTTTTCATCCGTCGAGCGACACCGGCGTTGCTGCGCCGGCATGAAGTCGTATCGGCCCGCAAACCGGCATGCGATACGCAAAACATCACAAGTTGTCAGTTGTATGACAACAAAGAAAATAGCGCACCGCCATCGATCCGCAGACGTGAAGCGCCTCCTGCTCGCTGTGCCGGCGACGATAATATCTCGCAAACGTATCAATCACCATTTATTCCCATTTTTATTAGCATGTTAATCAATTGATTTGCAGCAATCACTATTCGATCGACGAGTTGTTTCGTGACAACTTTTTATTCCGAAACGATGACGCGTCCGCTACACTCCGCGTCGTTATGCGATGACTGATTTCGACCGCGCTCAAGATGACGCTCGGCGGTCGGTCGCCCCGCTCGCCCTCGGTGCTCGCGAGCGGGTCTCGTCAAGGAACGATGCAATCATGAACGACACGCAATTTGGGCCCGGATCCGGCGCAGGCATCTCCCGGCGCACCTTCCTTTACAGCGTCGGTGCGCTCGCGCTGTCGGCATGCGGCAGCACGAACGCGAGCGGCAGCGTCACCGGCATCGCAACTTCCGGGGCGGGCAACCGCGCGCTCGCACGCGTTGCGACGGGTACCGCGACCGTCGCGACGCGCGAAGCGTTCGCGCATCCGGGCTTGCTGCATACGCAAGCCGATTTCGACCGGATCGCGCAGAAGGTATCTACCGCCGCGTCGCCCTGGCTCGACGGCTGGAACCGGCTGGTCACGAACGGTCATGCACAGTTGTCATGGTCGCCGCGACCGCAGGCCGTCGTGACGCGCGGCGGCACCGGCGCGCAAAACTACCCGGTGCTGTACAAGGACATCGCAGCCGCCTATGCGTGCGCGCTGCGCTGGAAGATCTCGGGCAACGTCGCGTATGCGAACAAGGCCGTGCAGATCATGAACGCGTGGTCGTCGACGCTGCAGAACCTCGCCGGTGACTCGAACGTCGATCTGGCAGCCGGCATCTACGGCTACGAATTCGCCAACGCCGGCGAAATCATGCGCACCTATCCCGGCTGGGCGGCGGCCGACTTCGCCGCGTTCCAGGCGATGATGGCCGACAAGTTCTACCCGATCAACGCCGACTTCCTGAATCGCCACAACAACACGGACATCACGCACTACTGGGCCAACTGGGATCTGTGCAACCTCGCATCGGTCATGGCGATCGGCGTGCTGTGCGACGACCACGCGAAGTTCGACGAGGCCGTCAACTATTTCATCGACGGGCCCGGCAACGGCGCGATCGCGCAGGCCGTCTACTACGTGCACCCCGGCCATCTGGGCCAATGGCAGGAGTCGGGCCGCGACCAGGGGCACAACACGCTCGGCATCGCGCTGGGCGGCGCGATCTGCGAAATGGCGTGGAACCAGGGCATCGACCTGTACGGTCACGACAACAACCGTTTCCTCGCGGGCGCGGAATATGTCGCGAAGGCGAATCTCGTGCGGCCCGACGGCACGTTCCTGCCGGTGCCGTACGCGTCGTACTCGAATGTCGACGTGACCCAGACGCAATTCTCGACCGCCGGCCAGGGCACGATCCGCCCATGCTGGGCACTCGTCCACAACCATTACGTGAACCGCAAGGGGCTGTCGGCGCCGTGGTCGACGAAGTTCGCGCACGCGATCCAGCCCGAAGGCGGCGGCGGCAATTACGGCGAAGCGAGCGGCGGCTACGATCAGCTCGGCTACGGCACGCTCACCTGCACGCGCGATCCCGTCGCGCCCGCCGCCGCGCCGAGCGGGCTGACCGCGTGGCCGGGTGCCGGACGGGTCGTGCTGTCGTGGTGGGGCGTCGCGAACGCGGCAAGCTACAACGTGAAGCGCGCGTCCAAATCGGGCGGCCCCTACACGACCGTCGCGAGCGGCATCGCCGATCCGCTGACGTACACGGACAGCCCGGCGGCGGGCACCTGGTACTACGTGATCAGCGGGCATACCGCGTCGGGCGAAACCGCGAATTCGGCGGAAGTCGCCGCGTCGACGGCGCTGCAGCTGCATACGCTGCTGACGTTCGACGAGACGGGCGGCACGGCCGCCGCGGACGCGTCCGGCAACGGTCATGCGGGCACGCTCGCCGGCGGCGTTTCGCGCGGGCCCGGGAAAACCGGCAACGCCGTGTCGCTCGACGGTTCGACCGGTTACGTCGCGTTGCCGAACGACATCGTCGCCGACGTGTCGGATTTCACGATCGCGGCCTGGGTGAACTGGAACGGCGGACAGACGTGGGCGCGCCTCTTCGATTTCGGCTCGGGCACCGGACGCTATCTGTACGTCACGCCGAGGAACCATCGCGGGACGATGCGCTTTGCGATCACGACCAACGGCGGGCACGGCGAACGCGCGATCGACGGCAACGCCGCGCTGCCGGCCGGACAATGGGCGCACGTGGCCGTCACGCTGGCGGCAACGACCGCGACGCTCTATCTGAACGGCAACGCGATCGGCACGGCGGGAGACGTCATCTTCGCGCCATGGCGCATCGGGCACACCGCGCAGAACTGGATCGGACGTTCGCAGTATCCGGGCGATCCGTTCTTCAGCGGCTCGATCGACGAGTTCCGCATCTATCGCGGCGCGATGTCGGCCGATCAGGTAAAGGCGCTCGCGCAGCACGCGTGATGCGCGTCAAGCGGCGCTGTCGACGAGCCCTGCCGGTCAGGTAGAACGGCCGCAGGCCGAACTGCGGCAACGCAAGCGTGTCGGGCGCCGAGGGGCGCCCGCGTCGGTTCGCTGATTTTCATGCGCATCTCCGGCAATCGAGGATCCGTCATTCATCCCGGCGCCACAACGCGCACCGACGGGCCGTTTCCCTATGAGCCGAGGTGGCATCGTCCGGATTCCTGACGTACGTCAAGTACCCGTTTTCGCGCGCGTGACATGACGCCCCGGGAATGCGCGCCCTTTCGTACCTCGCCAGATAGTAGGCAACGCATGCGTTCTTTGCGTGTGCGACGGCGGGTGCGCTACGCTCGATCCGGCCTCGTATCGAGGCCTGAAATTTAAGCGCTTAAAAATTTGAAGCCGACGGCCCCGTGCCCGACGGGGTCCATCACATGGAGGATGACGTTGACGTCCTTATATGAACACCTCCCTGTTGGCAAGGTCGGGTTTTAGTGTGCGAGACATCGAGGTTGCGTTTGCAGT